>CAZFTS010000011.1:0-90186 GCA_964521685.1 uncultured Muribaculaceae bacterium | reverse complement strand
CGGGCTTATAATAATCCCGTTCACACACCGGGCGGCACCTCCTAAAGTTCCCCACCTGGAGCAATTTGAAGGGAAGCACGATAATCGCCTACATATCAAATAAATGCAAATCACACCTTTTTATATCATGATAATCCGGCAAAACATCACTCTGACAGTGTTTTTTAAAAGCCATTAATATTTAACACATTATAAAGGGTCGCTTATATTAAACAAATAGGCGACTCTTTATAATTATTGATGCTTTGCCAGAGATTGATACAAATTATTAATTTACAGTGACATACAAACATCAATTTTCCAAAATTGGAAAACTGTATTTTATAACATTTAGGTATACAGAAAATTATACCAAACTCTGGCAATCGAACTCATTATCCACACTAGCAGCTGCTAACGAGTTATTCAATGCAAATTTTTATAACGGTACCATCTGACAGAATCTTGTGCAATGTGTTATATATTAGATAGATTCATTTTGGTGTTTTGGAAATTGCATATTTTATAAAACATATATAATTAACAATCAGTGTTATACACCTATTCTGTCAGATGAAACTCTGTTGCCCTGATGTGGGGAACTTTAGCAAAGCAAAAAGGCTGACCAAATGGCCAGCCTTAATTTAAAAATCTTTAAAATGGTATTACTCGAGAATTACAACTCTGTTAAGTACAGGTTTGCCGAATGGTTCGTTTTCGTCACCTTTAGCAATCACTTCAAGTTGAGAAGCATTCACACCAAATTTGTTAACAAGAGCATTGTAAACTGCATTAGCGCGATCCTGGCTGATCTTCATGTTAATCTTCTTACTTCCTGTTGCTTTATCGGCTGAACCAAGAATTTTGTACTTCTTGCCCGATTTCTTAACAGCCTCTGCAAAGTTGCCAAGGTTGATAAGATCCATATCGGTAAGTTTTGATTGACTGATAGGGAAGAAGATAGCAAGCGGTGAAGCAATGTACTCTACAGATTTTACGATTTCAGGTTTTCTGTTCTTTTCAGCGTTAAGATCGGCAGCAAGTTTCTTAGCTTTTGCATCTGTATCGGCAATCTGTTTTTCAAGATCTGTAATCTTAGTTGTGTAAGGAGTGTAATCCGGAATAATCGGCTCTTTGTATTTGTCAAAACCTCTTCTAGGGAAGTTGTATGTAAAGCCAACTGTTGCAGATACAATCTCTTCGATTCCCTGTCCGATTTCAAAACCGTCGAACCTGTCATTTACAAGAAGTGCTCTTAGTTCAATATTGAAGTTAAATGCATCCGAAAGTCTTATCTTGTTAATAACACCTGTAGATGCAGTAGCCTCTTTGTATGTAGGGTTAACATTCTCTTTCCATGATTTTGCATAGCCAACACCAAGGAAAGGAATAAATTCCCATGTACGGTCAGATCTGTAACCGCCAATTGTATTGGAAATATTCCACATCAGATCTCCGTGAAGATTGAAGAAACTGAACTTCTCATCCCAGTAACCGGTATGCTCGGAAGATGCACCCTCTTTGAATTTAGCAAGAGCGCTTCCGGCCAAACCTTTTGCAGAAAAACCTGCAAACTGACCTCTGACTCCGATTGTAGGAGTAATCCACTTACCAAGAGAAATATCCATAGCCGGTGTCAATCTTTTTCCGAAAGAGGCAACGTTATCGTGCTCGCCATAAAGGACCTGAACACCGCCCCCTACAGAAATAAACCAGTTATCGAAAAACTTATTGGTAACATAAGGGCCGTATTTGTTACCCTCGTTCTGTCCCTGAGCATAACCCGCAACAGAGATCAGTAAAATCATAACAGTCAAAAATTTCTTAGTCATATCAGATGTATTTTGGTAGTAATGTTCAAATATAGTAAAAATATTTTCTCTATTAAAAAAAAGGTCTCAAAATGAGACCTTTTTAATATATTTCAATCGCAAGATTACTCTTCTCCTACAATTTCTATTTTAATATTAGCTTTGATATCCTTGTGGAACTTAACAACAACGTCGTATAATCCAACCTCTTTAACAGAGTCTTCGCCTATGATTGTTATGTTTCTTCTGTCGATTTCAAAACCTTTGGCAGCTAATGCCTCTGCAACCTGAATATTGTTTACAGAACCGAAGATCTTTCCGGTAGAGCTTACCTTTGTTGCAATAGTTACCTGTAAACCCTCAACCTTAGCAGCCATTGCAGATGCCTCTTCTCTGATCTTAGCCTCTTTGTGAGCCCTTTGTCTCAGATTTTCTGCATGCATTTTCTTTGCAGAAGGAGTTGCCATTGTTGCAAAGCCTTTAGGTATAAGATAGTTTGTAGCGTATCCGTTTTTCACTATCACTACATCATCTTTATGCCCCAGATTTGGTACGTCCTGTTTCAGTATAATTTCCATTTGTATCTCCTCCTTAGCTTATTTCAATAAATCTGTAACATATGGCAGCAAAGCAAGGTGTCTTGCACGTTTTACAGCCTGCGAAACTTTCTTCTGGAACTTCAAAGATGTACCTGTAAGACGGCGTGGAAGAATTTTACCCTGCTCGTTCAGGAATTTCTTAAGGAATTCAGCATCCTTGTAGTCGATATACTTAATACCTGCCTTCTTAAAACGGCAGTATTTCTTCTTCTTTACCTCAACTGTAGGAGGATTCAGATAACGGATTTCGTTGTTTGACTGACTTGCCATAATTAAACCTCCTTAGCTTTATTTTCCGATTTGTTCATACGTCTCCTTTCTGCATAAGCAACAGCATGCTTGTCGAGAGCAAATGTGAGAAAACGGATAATTCTCTCATCACGGCGATACTGTGTCTCAAGCTTGATGATGTTTTCAGGTTCAGACATAAACTGAATCAGATGGTAAAAACCTGTAGTTTTTTTCTGAATAGGATAGGCGAGCTTTTTCAGGCCCCAATCCTCTTCGTGAACTATTTCGCCACCATTGTCGGTGATGAAGTCACGGAATTTCTTTACCGCTTCCTTTATCTGAACATCAGATAAAACGGGAGTTGCAATGAAAACGGTTTCGTAATGTTTTAACATGCTTTTGTAATAAACTTTAATAATTAAAAAAGGGCTGCAAATATAACTTAATATTCCCAGCCCTCCAAATTATTTTTTAATGCAACTATTTTACCGGCGCATTCTTAAGTACTTCAACAATATAGTTCCACCACTTTTCCACTGTAGCAATCTCAACTCTCTCATCCGGAGAGTGAGGAGAGCGGATAGTAGGGCCACAAGAGATCATATCCCAGTTTGGATAGTTTCCGCCAAGAATACCGCACTCAAGACCTGCATGGATAGCTTTAACCTCAGGTTCATTGCCATACAGTTTTTTATAAACAACCTTCATAGTTTTGAGGATGTCCGAGTCAATATTAGGTTTCCATCCCGGATATCCGCCGGTAAGTGTAACCTCAGCTCCTGCCAGTTCAAATACCGATGAAATTGCAGCTGCAAGAACATCCTTAGCTGAGTCTACAGAGCTTCTTAACAGACATTTGATCTCAGCAACACCATCAGAAGACTTTACAATTGCAAGATTGTTGGATGTCTCTACAAGGCCAGGCATTGCATCGCTCATTCTTTCAACACCGTTAGGGCAACCGTAAACAGCCATTACAACATTGAGGGCACTCTTTCTATCAATTACAACAGCAGGTGTATCACATTTCTCAAATGTAACCTTCAGATTTGGCTCATGAGCCTCAAGCTCACTCTTCATTTCATGAAAATGCTTCTCTACTAACGCTTTGGCATCATTAACCTTGCCTGCAGGTATTGCCAGAGTTGCAAAACCCTCTCTCGGAATCGCATTACGAAGGCTTCCGCCCTCAATTGATGCAAGTGAAGCCCCCATATCTTTCATTAATGGCAGAAGTATTCTGGCAAGAGCCTTGTTTGCATTTCCTCTTCCAAGGATTATATCCATACCCGAGTGTCCTCCCTTAAGGCCGGCAATAGTTAGTTTATACCCTTCTGTTCCTGCCGGAGTTTTCTCTTCATTGTATTTGAATTTTGCAGTAGCGTCCAGACCTCCGGCACAACCCACATAGAGTTCACCCTCATCTTCAGAGTCAAGGTTGATGAGAATATCGCCCTTCAAAAGGCCAGGCTTAAGACCTCTGGCCCCTGTCATTCCAGTTTCTTCATCGATTGTGAAAAGTGCTTCAACAGGACCATGAACCATATTTTTATCTTCAAGAACAGACATTGCAACTGCAACACCAAGACCATTATCTGCTCCTAGTGTTGTTCCTGTTGCATATACCCAACCATCCACGATACGGGGAACTATAGGATCTTTTTCAAAATCGTGAACCTTATCACTGTTTTTCTGTGGTACCATATCTATATGAGCCTGGAAGATAATCCCTTTCCTGTTCTCCATCCCCTTAGATGCAGGTTTTCTGATTATAATGTTTCCAAGTTCATCTTTAATAGTCTCCAGACCCAGATCTTTACCGAATTTCTCCAGGAAAAGTCCTGCTTTCTCCTCAAACTTTGAAGGACGAGGAATTTGTGTAAGCGAGTGGAAGTGATTCCATACCCTTTCAGGCTTTAGTTCTTTAATATTCATAATATAAGATATTTAATTGATTATTTATTCTAATTACAATTTGCCGGTTGCAATATCAAGCGGGAAAGAGAGCAGTGTTCCCAGTTGATATACCGGAATTCTTGACTGTATAAGCATATTCTGTCCATCCATCAACCTGACATTCATAACGGCCGGTTTTCTGTATATCACCTTTCCCTTGCCGGCAGTTACATCCATATTGATTTGAGATGAACTCTCCTCTTTTGATAGCTCCATAACAATTGGTCTGCCGGAGAGGTTATTAACAGGGAGAAGACCTGAAGTTTCAGATATTCTGAAAGCTATGTATATCTGTTTCTCATTATCGGCTCTTGGAACGACATCAAAAGTCATCGTTTGAGTCCCACTGCTTTTTTTCCCGAAAAAGAGTGTAAGGTACTCATCTTCCAGACGGTTTATCTCCGCCACAGCAGCAGTTAATGCCTCACCGCTGAATGTGGCATCGGTCTCTCCGGTAATGATTTCAAGTCTTTTAGCCCTAAGCTTGAATATCATGGAGGCAGTCTCTTCGGCCCTCTTTTCCAGACTCTTTTCCACCACCTGACTCTGCTGGACTGCAGCACGTTCAGCACCTACAGTAGTCTGAGTTGTTTTGTATAGCGTGGTTTTTTCGCTGGTCAGATTGGATGTTGACATCTCTTTTACAAACTGGGTATTACTTCTTAAATCGGGAAATCTTAGTTTATTATTTTTGCCGGTGTAGGAGTCCGACCACATAATAATACCCTGGTTAATCATCTCAAGGAAGTTGGCCGACCCGTTCTTGCTGTTGCCCAGATTCAATGCGATGTTGGCATTAGGATCAGCCTCAATGTATGGAATTATCTCTACCGAACTCAGGCTGCAGGAGACAGAACTCTCCTCTTTAGCCTGAACACCCAGATATTTTTGAGAGAATCTGGCAAATGGACCTGCAGTAAAATTCTCGAAAGTCACCCCCGCAATAATATGCAGAGATGTGATTGGAAGTGAGTAAACAATAGCTCCGGCAGGTATTTTATCACCGGGGTTTATGAATTGCGATCTTGCCTCATTAACCCCGCACATTAAAAGTGCTGTAAGGGTTGTTTTTAGTAAAGTTTTAATCATCTCTTAATTTCCTGTTCCGTTAATTTTTAAAAATATTCTCCTCCACCCCTCTTTTCCATCTTTTATGTGTCCACAACCAGTTTGATGGATTTGATTTTATTGATTCCTCCATCAAAGATGCGAATTTCTTCGTAATAAACCCCTCGGGAGTCTCTTTTGCATTTTCTGTAACTGAGGTAAATCTCACACTGTATCTACCCCTTTTAAGCCTCATCATTTCAAAATAGACCACCGGCATTCCGGCACTCCTGGAGATAACCTCCGGCCCGTTTATCATTAGAGTCTGCTGGTTCATAAAGGTTGCCGCAAATTTTGAGCCAGGCATCGGCGACTGATCGGCAAGCAGGTAATAACATGTTATATCTGCTCTGTTTTTCAGGATGGCTCTTGCCATAGAATTTGATTCTATGAGTATTATATCCCTGCCATTGCCTCTGGACCATTTTGAAATCATGTCAGAGAGTTTAGAGTGCTGCTTTTTGTAGGCAAACTTATGTTTTCCCCTCGGATAGCCTAAATTCCGGGCTCCTTCAAAGCTGTACAGCCTGGAGTAAAGCTCCCAGTTTCCTATATGCCCCCCGCATAACAGCACCGATTGCCCCTTTTCGTAAAAATATCTTAAAATTTCCGGATTCTCTATCTTAACAATTTTTGCAATCTGCCGCTCTGAGGCAGATATCATCCAAATACTCTCTGCAATAACCTCTGAAAAATGTTTATAGAATTTTTTTACAGTCTCATCAACTTTATTATATCTGAATTCCGGAAAAGAGCGTGAGATATTCACTGTAACAACTGACCTTCTGTAACCCAGAACCCTGCCTGTGAAAAATGTAAAAATATCAGAAAAGAAATAGTGTACGCTTAACGGGAGAAGTGAAACAAGGTATATTGGACCGCTAAGTAATAAAAAGAGAATTTTTGACATCGACTGCTTTAGCTTTTTAACAAAGTTATCCAAATTTTACTATTTTTGTGAACTTGTGCGTTAAATTTTATCTAAAACTATAATTAATATGTTTAAAAATCACCCAAAAGGACTCCTTGCCGCTGCCCTGGCAAATATGGGCGAGCGCTTTGGATTTTACACGATGATGGCTATCCTCGTTCTCTTTCTTCAGGCAAAATTTGGTCTTGACGGAAAGAGTGCAGGTCTTATCTACTCCATCTTCTATGCCTCAATTTATATTCTGGCGCTTGTCGGAGGTTTAATTGCCGATAAAACAAGGAATTACAAAGGCACTATCTTCACCGGTATTGTTGTAATGGCAATCGGTTATCTTATCCTTTCTGTTCCGACCCCTACTCCGGTTCCAAACAAAACCCTGTTCCTGATTCTGGTATGTACAGGTTTGTTTGTAATCGCTTTTGGTAATGGTCTCTTTAAAGGAAACCTTCAGGCGCTTGTAGGTAAAATGTATGACAACAACGAGTACAGTAAAATGAGAGACTCCGGTTTTTCTCTTTTCTATATGTTCATCAATGTTGGTGCCATTTTCGCTCCGCTTTTCGCTGTAGGTATCCGCAACTGGTGGGTGAATCACAATGGTTTTCAGTACAATGTAGACCTTCCTGCACTTTGCCACGGACAACTTGAGGGTACCCTCTCTGCCGATGCTGCAACAAGGTTCAGTGAACTTGCTAACTCTGTATCCGGAACACCTGTTACAGATCTCACAACCTTCGCAAATGAGTATCTGAATGTATTTACAACCGGATATCACTATGCATTTGGTATTGCTATCATTGCAATGCTTATCTCCCTCACAATTTACATTGCGAACAAATCAAAATTCCCGGGAATAGAGAAGAGTGCAAAAGGTGGCGCAAAAGCAACTGCAGGAGAGATTCAGATGTCGGTTCAGGAGATACGTCAGCGTATCTACGCTCTGTTTGCAGTTTTCGGAGTTGTAATCTTCTTCTGGTTCTCATTCCACCAGAATGGTCTTACCCTCACAATGTTTGCCAAGGAGTACACCGATCTTAGCGGAATTGCCATTAACCTCGGATTTGTCACAATTAAGGGAGCAGAGATATTCCAGTCAATCAACCCGCTCTTTGTTGTGCTTCTGACTCCAATCATTATGGGTCTCTTCGGATGGCTGAGAGCAAGAGGTATAGAGCCTTCTACACCTAAGAAGATTGCAATAGGTATGTTGATTGCCTCTTTAGGTTTTGTTGTAATGGCGCTTGGTTCATTCGGATTACCTCTCCACAAAGAGGTTGTAGAGCTTGGCGGTCTTCCTGATGCACAAAGGGTGACTCCGTTCCTGCTTGTTGGTACATATTTCATACTAACCGTTGCAGAGCTGTTTATCAGCCCGCTTGGAATTTCATTTGTTTCAAAAGTTGCTCCTCCTCAATATCAGGGTATTATGCAAGGCGGATGGCTTGGTGCAACAGCACTGGGTAACCAGCTCCTCTTCATTGGTGCAATTTTCTACGAAAGTATTCCAATCTGGATGACATGGACTGTATTTGTTGTCGCTTGTCTGATCTCAATGGGAACAATGCTTGCCATGTTAAAATGGCTTGAAAGAGTTGCTAAGTAAGAATTTAGATTTATCGATTTTTATAAAATTTTAAATAAAGGGTGTCAGTCTGGCACCCTTTTTTCATTCTGACAGATTGTTTTGAAACTTCAAATTAATATAACCTAAAACCAAACGGGATGAGACACTCTCTGAAAAGACTTCTGGCGTTTGCAATTATAACAGCCTCATCGGTTTTTACCGGTAACAAACTTTTTTCTCAAGAGTCAAAAGATTCAATAGTAGCCAGATATTCAAGGTTTTCCGGAAATTCATCGCCGGAGAAGCTCTTTATACATACCGATAAAGAGCTCTACATTGCCGGTGAATATGTGTGGTTCAAAGGGTATCTGAAAAACAGTTCTGAACTGAGCCTGCTACCCGAGAGTAACTTTATTTATGTCGAGCTGTGCCGGGATACCGTTATCTCCAGAGTGAAGATTAAGCGGACCAATGAGGGTTTTAGCGGAAATTTACCATTAAATCATAAGCTTTTATCAGGTGAATATCAAGTGAGAGGATACACCACCTGGATGATGAACTCCCATCCCGATTATATGTTTCACAAACAGATAACAATAATTAATCCATCCGACAGGGTGAGCGAAAAGCTCAACACTGTAACAGAAAAGGTAGGCGGCAAGAATTCCGATACACTCTCATCATTTGATTTCTACCCCGAGAGCGGTCACTATATGTCCGATCGTTTTGCAGTAATCGGCTTTAAAGCAACCGGTTCCAACGGTGGCGGATTTAATGTTCAAGGTGATTTATTCAATAAATCCGACTCTCTTCTGACAAAGTTTACAACTCAGCATAACGGCATGGGGGTGATAATGTTCTACCCGGTTTCCGGTGATAAATACCACGTTAAGGTACCTGACGGTAAAGGTGGCTATCTCCGGTTTGATCTGCCCGATCCTGTAAATACAGGTGCCATGCTCAATGTAAGGAACAGGGATGGAAAGTACTACCTGAGCGCAACACTTGGCCTTGATATCTCTGAAAACGGTGCGAAGATATTTATTCACGACGGCTCTGAGATCTTCTTTGCCGAGGATATTAAGGGGGAACAGAAGCTTCTGGTTTTTGGCGAAGATAAATTCTCTCCCGGAATAAATCACATTTTAATAACCGATAACAATGCCAATATCCTTTGCGAAAGGTTAATCTTTATTTACGGTAAAGAGAGCTCAGACATCACCTTATCATCTGACAAAGAGGATGAGGTCAGGGGAATGAGGGAGAAGGCTCATCTATTTTTTAAACTCACAGATTCATCCGGAAATCCTTTGAAGGGCGAGTTCTCGTTGTCGGTTACCGATCATTTTCTGGCACCTGCCGACTCTCTGAGCGACAACATAAAATCATATATGTTACTAAACTCTGAACTGAAGGGAGTTATCGAAGATCCTGCATACTATTTCGGAGAGGAGAGTCAGGAGCGTAACCGGGCAATGGAGCTGTTGATGATGGTACAGGGGTGGAGATACTATGATATTCCTGCGGTATTAAGCGGCCGGGAGAGAACAGAGAGTGTTACTAAAAAGGCTGCACAGACACAAAAGAGATGGTTTGAAAAGGAGTATAACCAGCAGATAAGTGGCAGGGTTACAAGCACATTCCGCAACACAAAGAGGGCAATCCTATCTGTTCTGGCACCTGAGATAAATCTTGCAGCAGGCGAGAATCTTACAAGTAACGGAAGATTTACCGTAACAGATATTGATTTCCCTGACAGTACAAACTTTATTGTCTCATGTACAGGAAAAGATGGTCAAAAGGGTTACTATGTTGAGCTTGAAGAGATGAGGTTTCCCGCCCCTTTTCATAAGCGGTTCGTAACCAAGGTTGGAACTCCTGCCGATAAAACACGGATGATGGTCTATTCGCAGCTCTTTTACGAATCTGGCGGCACGGCACCTGTTACCCTGAACGCCGCTGTAGTATCTTCAAGTCCACAGATAAAGCCAAAGTACAACCCCTCTCCTTTTAACCAGTATTTTGAAAGGAAACAGCTGAGAGAGAGGAGCGATCTGGATCTGTATACAGGGATGTCGCTGCTCGACTATGTTGTGGGGAACTTTCCCGGCTTGATGTACGGACCTCAGGGTGAAGATGGATTAAGATCGGTTGTCTCTACAAGGAGTTTCAATATTACCGGCGAGAAGGGCACTCCTTTAGTTTATATTAACAGGGCGCAGGTACAGAGCACCGGAGATCTTGACATGTACACTGTAGACGATGTTGAAAATGTGGCATTTCTGAAGGGAAGTGATGGATTTATGTTCCGGACCCTTTCGGGTGTAATTCTGGTAACACTCAGAAAAGCAGCAATAAGTACCAATACAAACTGGTACTACAATACAAAATTGCTCAATCCGCTCGGGTGGCAGAAGCCAACGAAATTCTACTCTCCCGATTACTCTCAGGAGAGGGATAACAGCTCTGTTGTATTCGATTCCCGTACGGTTCTGTACTGGAATCCTAAGATTACCACCGATGAGAACGGAGTTGCAGAGGTTACTTTTTACACCTCAGACAGAAAGACTCGATTCAATATTGATCTTCAGGGTGTGACTCAAAACGGAGAGTTCATCTCATTCAGGAGATATTGATTATCTTTGGAGCCGGAAAAATTACTCAGTTGTGAAAAGATTTGAACAGAAAATTAAGTTAATAGCCTTTGATGCCGATGATACATTATGGGTCAATGAGTATCACTACAGAAAGGCTGAGGAGAGGTTTTCGGAGTTGATGGCACCCTGGTGCGACGGTAAAAGGGCAAACGACACCCTGTTGAGAATCGAGAAGGCAAACCTTCCGCTTTTGGGCTACGGTTCAAAGCCCTTTATTATATCAATGATAGAGTGTGGTATAGAGTTGAGTGGCGGGAGAGTATCAAATGATGATATTCTTAAAATTATCTCAATTGGGAAGGACACCATTGGACAAAAGATCGAACTCTATCCTAAGGTGAAAGAGGTGCTTACAGGACTAGCAGTCAATTATCCACTTCTACTTGCAACAAAAGGAGATCTTAAGGAACAGGAATCCAAGATAGAGCGGTCGGGATTAAAGAAATACTTTTCCCATATAGAGATCATGAGTGAAAAGAACAATGATGCCTATCTCTCGATCATCAAAAGATATAAAATTGAACCTGAGAACTTTCTCATGGTCGGTAACTCGTTTAAATCGGATATACTTCCTGTTCTGGATATTGGAGGCAATGCTGTTTATGTTCCTTCTGATATTATATGGGCACATGAAGTTGCAGAGGAGATAGAACACCCCAATCTTGTAAGAATCGATTCAATCGAAAAATTAATCCATCTATTTGAATAACTATGATACCATTCAGAGAAAACAGAAGCTACCGGAGGTACCACCAGAGTGTGGATATCTCAACAGAAGATTTAAAATCTATGATAGATGCTGCAAGGTTATCTCCCTCTTCCAGAAATGCGCAGCCTTTAAAATTCTTTATATGTAATGACAGGGAGTTGAACTCCCGGATATTCCCTAATCTGGGTTGGGCAGGTTACCTTAAGGATTGGGACGGACCAAAAGAGGGTGAGAGACCTTCTGCTTATGTAATATTACTGCATGATAAAAACATCTCTGCAGGGTACTCCTGCGATAACGGGATTTTTGCCCAGAGTATACTTTTGAGAGCGGTTGAACTGGGATTCGGGGGATGTATGATTGCAACCTTTAAAAAAGAGGTTCTTTCGGAGTTGCTCAGAGTGCCAGCTCATATGGAGATAATAATGGTTATCGCTTTGGGAAAACCCAAAGAGGTGGTTGTAATTGACGATATTAAGGATGGAGATGTTAAATACTGGAGAGATGGCGAAGGGGTTCACCACGTTCCCAAGAGGCGGCTTGAGGAGTTAATCTGGTCTCCCGACGGGCTCCTGCCCCATTCGCTTTAGGATCTTCCTGCCACCGTTTTCATCCAGTACAAATTTTATAAATGCCTCTGCAACAGCTTTGTTTGGGGCATTTTTTATTTGAGTTATCCCATAAACCATAGCCTCTCCCTTCATTGCGATTGTCTCACCCGGTTTTGACCCTCTGACCTTTACCTCTGCACCTGAGTAAAAATCATTATAGAGCGGATTTCCCAGATTGATCTTTTCAGGTAGCTCCAGATATTTCAGATCATGCTGTATGGCAACCGATTTATACAGGAATATATAATCTACTGCGCCGGCATCCAGAAGAGCCAGAAGATCGACCTCTTTTGGCCGGATATTCCTTTTACTTGAATTCAATATTTTATCTATATTTTCAGGCAGATCCTTTTTATTCACATAGTATTTTTTTGCAAGCTCAAGGGTTAACAGAGTTCTGTAACCGCATGGATCGGAGTCAGGATCGGAACGCCCAATCGAAACATCTCTTTCCGAGATTACCGACAACCAGTTAAGGGTATCTATCTCTTTTGAATACTTAGATTTCTCATTGAATACAAGCGCCATCTCGTTTGTGGCAAATTTAATGTTTTCAACCCCGTATTCCGGAATAAGCAGCTTATCTATAACGGTATAATCGGCCAATGCAACTATATCGCAATCCCTTTTAAGTTCGGTCACCTTTCTTGCAGCATCAAGACTCCCAGAAGATTCGGCAAGAATCTTCACCTTTGGGTTAAGCATTGTAAAGGTATCGGCTATAGCCTTAAAAGGCATTGATAAAGAGCCGGCATGAAATACAATAAGGTCACCTTTAAGCTCCTCTGCTCTTTTAACAAGTGTTATTCTGTTTACGCTCTTTATGGCTCTGTCGGCAAACATATCTCCGGGGCAGAAAAGCGAGAAACCCTGCCTTCCCTTCTCATCCCCTCCTGACATTACCAGCGGCTCTTTGAAATCGGACCTGTTAACAAGTTCTGACAGCGAGAATGAGGCCCTGTAACCGTCGGTTGCCTCGACACAAACGATCCCCCCTCTGAGGTTTGCAGCTGTTGCAGGAATATTTTTATCTAACAATTGATCTATTGATACCCCCTTAAATATCTTCTCCCCCTTATAACCCATACTCTGTCCGTAAAAGATAGTTCTTTTGCTTTCGGTAACAACTCCTTCGGGTAAAGAATTATAAATTACTCCTGCAGAGTCTCCATCTCTGATTTCAAGATTGTTTGAGATAAAAACCTCCGGATCTCTGTCAACTTTAAAATCTCCTCTGAGGGACCTGATAACAATCTTAACCGGATTAAAAATGTTCCTTTCCGAATACCTGTCACAACCGGCCACAAGCTTTGCACCTTCAGGTAATTTCCACATCTCTTTGGTTTTACCAGGAATAACCCTTGTTACGTTTTTTGCAATGATAATGTTGTAGGGATCTGCAGAATAGAAGAGCTCCCCCCAGCTGAAAACTGCAGACTCCCCTTTCTCATTCCATACCTCAACATAAAGATCTACAGGCGGATAAAACTCCTCTTTCTTCCATTTATCTACCTTCACATTACTTAAAATATCGCACAATGCATAACCATCATACCGGAATGCCCCTTTAAACAAGATTGAATCACCTGAGATGACTGCCTCTTTTACCGCAACCGAACGCCATGGAAGAGATTTCATCTCAACAATCTGGTCACTCTCCACCTCTCCCGTCACCAGAATCTTATCCGGGAACTCCAGCGAATGCGGACTCTCTCTGTTGAAATAGTTATTGGCTCCCGATTTCCATATTAAAGTGGATCCCGAAAAAGCATCGGTGTTAAAAAACCGGCAGGATGTGAGGGCTATTGCAATTGAAAACAGTAGAACAGATCTGTGAAACTTAATCATAATAAAGTTGTTTAATTATGGGGATGTCAAAAATAGACAAAAACTGTTAATTTTGGGAAGAATTTATCCATAAGAAAACACCTGTAAGGTAAAATGAGCAACCTCGTAATTAAAACAGACGATCTGGTTAAGGAGAAACCTCTGGTAATTGCCGGTCCGTGCAGTGCAGAGAGCAGGGAGCAGATAATCAATACCGCTCAGCAACTTGCATCATTCGGAGTCAAAGTTTTCAGGGCCGGGATCTGGAAGCCCAGAACCAAACCGGGTGGTTTCGAAGGGGTTGGTAAAGAGGGACTCAACTGGCTCAGAGAGGTTAAAGAGAGGACCGGAATGCTCACAGCAACAGAGGTGGCAAATTCAAAACATGTTCGGGAGGCTCTCAAAGGTGGGGTGGATGTTTTATGGATTGGCGCAAGGACTACAGGTAATCCATTTGCTGTTCAGGAGATTGCAGATGCATTAAGGGGTAAGGAGATCCCTGTGCTGGTTAAGAATCCGATGAATGCCGATCCCGATCTCTGGATGGGTGCCATAGAGAGGCTTAAAAACAGCGGAATCACTGAGGTTGCTGCAGTTCACAGAGGGTTCAGCACATATGAAAAGGGTCTCTTCAGGAACATCCCGCAATGGCATATCCCGATTGAGGTGAAGAGAAGGATGCCATCAATTGTAATGATCTGTGACCCAAGCCATATAGGTGGAAGAACCGATCTGATTTACCCCCTTTCTCAGCAGGCACTTGATATGGGTTTTGATGGTCTTATGATAGAGAGCCATAATGATCCAGCATCTGCCCTGAGTGACAAAGAGCAGCAAATTACCCCCGGGCTGCTCGAGAAGATACTGAAGGTACTTGTTGTGAGAGAGCGTTCCGACAGTTCAGACACTCTGAATGAACTCAGAAGGGAGATGGATGAGATGGATGAAAGGCTGTTGGATATCCTCTCAAAAAGAATGGCAATCTCAAGAGAGATAGGTCGGTATAAAATGGAAAACAATATTCCCGTACTCCAGCCCCTAAGGTACGACAAAATGGTAACCCGACGTGTTTCGCAGGCTGCCGAGCTTATGGTAGATGAAGAATTTATAAAATTAATACTGGAAGCTATACATGAAGAGTCTGTCAGACAGCAAATTGAAATTTTCAATAGGCGGTAACAAACTCTTCATGTTTAATTCTTAAGTTTAGCTATAGCAACAACCGGATTATCGCTCTCCTTTAAAGTTTCAACAATCTCCTTGAGGACTCCCTCAACAGCATTTTCCGACGCATATTCAATTATCTGTCTGGCAGTTAATAATGACACAATAGAGTTGCCGGAAGTAGTAGTCATAGGGAAAAACGCCGGACCGTTGCAGAAATCCTCTTTAAAACCTGACCTCCCCTTTTGCGGATGGTTCAGAAATGTGAAAGTCTCTGTTCGTTTGTTATACAGAGAGATACATTCCGAAAGATAGATCTCCTTTTTACTGGATTTAACTTCAAAGATGTATTTCTCATTAGCATAATCCCTTAGATTATATAAGATGCAGAGATAATCCGGCGTTTCAAATACAGCCTGATTCATCTTTATTGTTGATAACGAAACATGTTTGCCGGAAATTCTGTCCACATCCATTCTTCTGGACTTTCTATTAATAAATCTTCCGAATTTAAGTTTATATACAGGGATGTAGTTAAGCTTTTTATCCAGTGAGAACAGGGTATCACATTCTGAATAGTAGATAATTGAGCGATCTTTACCTCTTACAATGTTACTACCACCCGAGGTACTATATGCCACAGCATTGGAGGTAACAAAGTTTACCCTGGTTATTTCCGCCGGTAGTGCCGGCATCGGAAGCGTCTTCAGAACTTCAGACTCTTTGTTGAATATAACAAAGGACTTTGAATCAGGAGATGCATTTTTTGGTGCTGCGATAAGGGTATCTTTGGATAAAAAACCGGCATTGGTAAAATATGACTTGTCAATCTTGGGGTACTCAATTATTTTAAGAAACTTCCCGTCCCTATCATAGAGTTTCAGATTGGTGTAATCACTTATGAGAATATTTCCTGTACCCGGCTCAATATCTACACTCTGAACATGTGAATACTCTTCTGCTCCTCTACCCCTCCTGTCGAACCGGAAATGGAATCTCCCCTGCATATCGAATACCGTTAGATGCTTCCTTGGACCGCTTTTCACATAAATTCTGTCATTTTCAACAAAAACAGAATTGTTATATTCAATAAGAGAACTGTCTGTTGTTTCAAGTTTTATGTATTGTATTTCACTTGCAATTTCTGACAAAGGCACAATTTTACCCCCTCCAACGCTTGATTCAACATCTATCTCCTTGAGAATTATTGAGCCTTTCTCGGGTTTTCCTGAACAAGAGAGTAATAAAAAGATAATTATAGCTGATATCCGGAATTTTGAAATCTTGATTTCGACCATTATCTTTTAATATCTATAGCTTCAACCGGACACTCATCTGCAGCAAATTTCAAATGCTCAAAGTTATATCCTACAAGTACTGCCGGGCCACCTTCGAGCATAATTAAAGTTCCTTCAGGGATACTCTCAATACAACTACCACATTTAGTGCATTTATCCCAATCTATCTCTACAATGTGATCTTCCCCTGAATTACTTAAAATTGCACTTAGAGGGATAACAGCAGCAAGTGTAAAGAGAGAGATAATAGCAGTAAGCCTGATGAATCTCCTTCCTGAAGGAGTCATCTTTTTGAACAGATTTAAATTTTTCATGTTAAAAGTTAGTTTTTAAGTGTTTATAAAATAATTTAACCCCCACTTACAAGATGAATGATTTTGAGATCATCACCATCCTTTACAGTGGTGGTCGGGTACTCTTCTTTTTTTACAAGGGTATCATTTAGCCTTACTACCAGCATTTTAAAATGAAAAGATTTAATCTCCATAATCCGGGAGATTGTGAGTGAATCTCCGTTAAACTCTTCGCTTCTGTTATTCAGTAATATCTTCATCATTCACCGCTTTATTCAATAGAATTTCGATTACAACATCTGCCTCCATATTTGAAACTATACCCACTCTCGGAGCCAAAGGGGGATTCACTTCTGATACCTCTGAGGAGCCATCGCCGCAAATATAGAAATTATCTGACTTTAAAACTACTAACTGCTCTCTCTTTCCGTATCCTGCCATTCCCGATGCTGCAACAAGAGGTATGTGCGGATGGTTGAGAAGCATATATTCGATGAGTATCTGTTTTTGGGCTGCATCGTCAAAAGCCTCAACCACAACGTCACATACAGAGAAGAGGAGCGAAATATTATCTGGAGTTACCTTTGTGTTATGAATCTGTAACAGCGCCATTGGATTTATTCTCAGAAGATTTTCCCTTAAAGCATCGGCCTTGTTCATCCCTATCTGTTCGTGGAAATAGAACTGGCGGTTAAGATTCGCCTCCGAAACAGTATCAAAATCGGCAATTATCAATTTCCCTATTCCGCTCCTGACCAGAGATGCGGCACAATTGGAGCCCAGCCCGCCAGCACCGGCTATTCCAACCACTTTTTTTGATAAAATTGTTTTAATTTGATTAAAGTTTGGCATAAATCGGGTTGATTAAGTTTCAAATTTTCGTAAATTTACCATTTCTATTGCAAAACATAAAAAAAAACTATTAAATGAACTTTCAGGAGATTAAAATCAACAGAAAAATTATCACCTCTTTTCCTTATGAGTGGAGACCTATGATAAAAGGATACAGCGATGTCTCTCTTTATGTAAACGTAGGAGAGAGGAAAATGGAGGTGAGAAATATTGCACCGGAGACAAAAGAGAAATTTATCGGAGGAAAGGGTTACGGGTTGAGGATGCTCTGGGATGCAGTTACACCAACCACTAAATGGAATGATCCTGAGAATGAGATAGTCATATCTGGAGGCCCATGCTGCGGGATTACCCAGTACTCAGGTTCAGGGAAATCTATAGTTGTGGCTATCTCACCGCAAACTGAGAAGATAATTGACAGCAACGTAGGCGGCCACTTCGGGCCTCATCTTAAGATTGCAGGCTTTGATGCACTTGAGTTACAGGGGATCTCGGACAGAGATGTGATTGTTTACATAAACGGGGTTGATCATGTTGTTGAGATTTTTGAAACTCCGGCAGGGTTAAGTTATGACTCCCATCTTCTTGGCGAGGAGCTTCTGGAGATGTTTGCCGATAGTGAAAAGGATAAGATAAATGTTTCGGTTGTTGCATCGGGTAAAGCTGCAGAACACTCCCTTATAGGGATGCTCAACTTTACTTTCTACGATATGAAGAGAGGTAAAGTGAGGCTGAAACAGGCCGGTAGGGGTGGAATAGGAACCCTTTTGAGACAAAAAGGGGTGAGGGCGATTGTTGCTAAGGTTCCAAAGGTGACGGGAAATTTCAATAATGTTGACCAGCTTGAACCAATAATGGAGAGAGGAAAGAGGTTCAACAAGGAGATGCGTGATCTCGATGATATTCAGTGTCAAATGAAACAACTTGGAACAGCACACCTTATGGGTGTTCTGGAAAAGTATGATATTCTGCCTGTTATGAACTTCAAATATGGCGACCATAAAGATTGTCCAAAAATAGATATGAATGTTTGGCGGAAATTATTTACCCAGGGGGTTCCCGATGGTTGCTGGATTGGTTGTAATATGTCCTGTGCAAAGGGTGTGGATGATTTCGAACTCAGAACCGGCCCTTACAAAGGTTCGAAGGTGATTGTTGACGGTCCTGAATATGAAAATGCAGCGGGACTTGGTTCCAATCTTGCTATATTTGACCCGCTTGCAATTATTGAACAGAACTTCTATTGCGACACATACGGGGTTTGTACAATCACATGGGGTAACATTGTTGGATTCCTTATGGAGTGCTGGGAGAACGGTATTCTTAACTCCGAAAGGACTGGAGGTGTAGATCTCTCATGGGGTAATGCAGATGCCTCTCTGGAGCTATTGCATCAGATGGCTCGAGGTGAGGGTTTCGGGGTTACTGCCGGCCTGGGGGTTAAGAAACTGAAAGAGGTATTCATAGAGAATGGTTGGGGTGATGCTCAGTTTATCACCGACATCGCAATGGAGAACAAGGGGCTTGAGTACTCAATGTACCTCTCCAAAGAGTCTCTTGCACAGCAGGGTGGCTATGCTATGACAAATAAAGGGCCTCAGCATGATGAGGCATGGCTTATCTTCATGGATATGGTGAACAACATGATTCCTACATTTGAAAATAAGGCCGAGGCGCTTCACTACTTCCCATATTTCCGTACATGGTTCGGACTTGCCGGATTCTGCAAACTCTGCTGGAACGATGTTGAACCTGCCGATAACGCTTCTCATTCTGAGCCAAATAAGGTTCCCGAGCATGTAGATAATTATGTGACAATTTTCAAGGCTGTTACAGGCCGTGAATTTGACAAGGAGGAGATGATAAGAATGTCCGAAAGGGTATATAACTTCCAGAAGATAT
Source organism: uncultured Muribaculaceae bacterium (assembly GCA_964521685.1). Lineage (GTDB taxonomy): Bacteria > Bacteroidota > Bacteroidia > Bacteroidales > UBA932 > Bact-08. The sequence continues at coordinate 70,695 of CAZFTS010000011.1, read as the reverse complement.
TCAATATAAGGCTTGGGTTCGGGACAAGGGAGTTTGACAAACAGCCATACAGGGCTGCCGGTCCGGTAACGGAAGAGGAGTACCTGAGCAGGCAGGAGAGATATGACAAACAGCTGATTGATCTTATGGGTCTCGATCCGGCGAAAATGTCACTTCCGGAGAAGATGGCAAAACACCGGGAGTACCGTGAAGACAGGTATGAAAAATTGCTCGATGCTGTCTATCATCGCAGAGGTTGGAACAAAAACGGAGTGCCTAAGGTTGAACACCTTAAAGCTATAGGAATGGATCTGCCCGAATTGATTGAAGTTGTTGCTCCGCTCCAATAAAAAGCTTAACTTAGACCGGTAATTATAAACCGGTAAACAGATCATAAAATGAAACTTGAAAAGGTAAAAAACTTTTTAACCATATCTCTGCTCACTGCCGTTACGGTGGTGAGTTTGAGTATTATGGGGTGTAAGGAGAAGGCAGATCCCCGGAATCCTTACGGGCTGGACATTGTGAATACAATTGAAGATTACAGGGCCTCCGTTGAGGCAGATAGTTCAAACCTGCTGATAGATCTTGAAAAGTACATACCCGGAGTTGTCCTGGACATAAGGTATGCAACCGAAAACAACTTCACCGGCAAAAAAATCTATACCGCACCAAAAGCCTGGTTAAGGAAAAGCGCCGCCGACTCCCTGCTGAAAATTCAACAGATTCTTTCCGGTGACGGGTTGGGGCTGAAGATTTTCGATGCCTACCGCCCCTATGCAGGAACGCTATACTTTTATGAAGTTTACGGAGACACCACATTTGTTGCTGCCCCATGGAAGGGCTCGATTCACAACCGAGGATGTGCAGTCGATCTTACATTGATAAACCTTGCAACAGGAGAGGAGCTTCCAATGCCAACCCCGTTTGACGAGTTCTCGGAGAAGGCCTCATACCACTTTAAAGATTTGCCTGAAGAGGTTCTGGCAAACAGGGATAAGCTCTACAAAATCATGACAGAGAACGGTTTCACATTCTACGAATATGAGTGGTGGCACTTCAATATTAAGGGAAGGGATAAATATAAACTGATGGACATCTCCTTTGAAGATCTTGAAAAACTGAAATAATACTTAAATAATACTGAAATAATCCTTTAAAATCCTGAATAAAAAATGAAAAGAATCATATCACTAATATTATCAGGTTTACTTATCTCCCTGTTTTTCAACAGCGCAGAGGCACAGAATCTGAATCCGAACAAGGTAACATACCAGGAGTACAGCCAAAATTACCGGAACAACTTTATCTTTCCGAAGGTTAAGGAGTTTACCGTGGTAACCTGCGATTTCCACTCGCATACAATGTTTTCTGACGGGCTTGTATGGCCAACCCTCAGAGTTGCCGAAGCCTGGGCAGGCGGGCTTGACGCCCTCTCAATAACAGACCATATTGAGTACAGACCATACCGGAAATACACAAACAATGACCATAATACCTCATATGAGATAGCTCTGCCCGAGGCAGAAAAGGCAGGGCTTATTCTTATAAAGGGTACCGAAATCACACGTACCCAAAAAACACTTGGTCATTACAATGCTCTGTTTGTAAAAGATGTTAATCCAATTGCTGTTGATGACCCCAAAGCATCCATAACTGAGGCGAAAAAGCAGGGCGGATTTATTATCTGGAACCACCCCGGCTGGGCTGTAGATTCTACATACATTAAGGAGTTTCAGGCCGATCTTTTCAAAGATAAACTCATTGATGGAATCGAGGTGTTTAATAACAGTGAATTCTACCCGCGGGTAGTTTCATGGGCTGTGGATATGGGTCTTACAATGATTGCAGCCAGCGACGTTCACGGAAATGTAGAGAGCGGAATCCTTCGTGAATTCGGGTTTGACAGGCCAATGACTCTGGTTCTTGCAAAAGAGAGATCCCAGGCGGGCATCCGTGAAGCTCTTGATAACCGAAGAACACTCGCCTATTTCCAGAATATGCTTGCGGCAAAAGAGGAGGTTGCAAAGCTCTTTGTAGATGCAAATTTAACTCTCACCCGTACCAAAAGTGACGACAAGACCAACTGGGTTAATATCACCAATCTGGGATCGGTTCCATACAAAATAAAGATAGGAAAAGAGGTTTACAACCTCCCGAAACTTACCTCCGTTATTATTACAGTACCACTATCTGAGGGCAATAAAATAGAGGCGAATTTTGAGAACATTTTTATCTATGAAAATAAAACTTTGGCACATGATTTGTATTTTAAATAGTCGAGAAGTTTTTTCATAGTTTAAGTTTTAGGTTAAGTAACAGGACAGGCATCGTCATAAACAGGCGATGCCTCTCTTTTTCATTTTGCTATTAATAAAAAAGATCGTATATTTGCGGGCCTTTTCTCGGGAAGTTAAGGAAGTTAAAATAATAAAAACTTAAAAATCACAGTATTATGGCTGTAAAAATTCGTCTTGCAAGACACGGTAAAAAGAATTTCGCATTCTTCCATATCGTAGTGGCAGACAGTCGTGCACCACGCGATGGTCGCTTCATTGAGCGTATTGGCTCATACAATCCAAACACTAACCCTGCAACAATTGAACTTGACAACGAGAAAGCGTTGACATGGATCAACAATGGTGCTCAACCATCTGACACTTGCCGCAGAATTCTCTCTTACAAGGGTGTGCTTCTTAAGAAACACCTTCTTGAAGGAGTTAAGAAAGGGGCACTTACTCAGGAGGTTGCCGATGCCAAATGGGGTGCATGGATGGCTGAAAAAGAGTCAAAAGTTAGTGCTAAAAAATCTGAACTTGCTCAGAATAGCCGTTCTGCAAAGAAATCGGCTATTGAGGCAGAGGCAAAAGTTAATGTTACCAGAGCCGAGGAGATAGCTAAGAAGAAGAGAGAAGAGGCAGAAAAAGCTGCAAAAGAGGCTGCTGTTGAAACAGAGGCTCCTGCAACTGAAGAGACTCCAAATCAAGAGTAATTGAAATGACGGCATCGGCAAATATTTTGCTGCCTGTCGCTAAGGTTATAAAATCCTTCGGAGTAAAAGGGGAGATGATCATCAGATATTCTCCCTCGTTCCAGGGTGATCTTGATGAAAAGAGACCGGTGTTCATCGCTTACGATGGGTTACCGGTCCCTTTTTTTATTGAATCAATCACAGGCAAAGGGGTAGATCAGGCTTTGGTCAAGCTTAGCGGGATCAATAATGAACAAATGGTTAAGGAGATTACCGGTGAGTTGATCTTAATTGAGCAAAAAGGGAAGCGTGGTGCAGCTAAGAGCCAGATATCAGATATTATAGGGTTCACAGTGACTGACCCAAATGGCGTTTTAATAGGTACCGTCTCTGATTTTTACGACTACCCGGGAAATCCATGCTTCGGAATTAAAAAGAGTGACGGGGGGGAAAGGGAGATCCTACTTCCTGCCCATGAAGATATTATTCAAAAAATTGACCCCCGGAAAAAGGTGCTGGTTGCACATATTCCCGAGGGTCTGCTCGATATTTAAAATAGTTGTTTAATAACTAATCTGTTGTAATCTGAATTCCAATGCTGAACCTTGGTAATTCAGGTAACGAAGCGCTTTCATAGAAGAGGTTTGTAAGTCTGTAGCGTGCAAACAGGAGATATTTTCCTTTACCTACCGCTCCGTACAGACCGGCATGCAGTGGACTGAATTTTGAACCATCTCTGTATTTATACTTGTTCTTCTCTCCGTTCTCGATTGTCTTTACATTATACCTCTTACTGAATGAGTAGTCGGCATAGGCACCAAGCTCCAGAAGGAATGGCTTACTGCTCTTAGGGAAGAAGTAGAATCTGTTGATAATTCCTGTTCCCAGATTACTGGTTCTGTAGTACTCTCTTCTTACCGTTCCCGGCACATCGGATACAAAGGTCTCGTTTTGAGCGGCATCTATCAGTTCAAAGGTGTTGCAGGTGTACTGGAAGAGTGAACCTATTGCATATCTGCTTCCGGGGCGGTAAAAGTATTTAAAGCCGGCCTCAAGGTTGTATGAACTTCCATATTTTATTGGCATGAACTCCTCTTCGTTTGTTGGTACCGCCATTGATAAGCCAATGTGGAAATCTTCGAAACTTCTCGGATATTTTGACTTTTTTGTAACATGCTCAGCATTACCTCCGGCCCAACTTTTGATCTTCTCAAGTGTATCTTTTTTTCTTAGGCTGATTGGAGATTGGATTGCTATCTCGGCCTGACCGATTTTAACTACTGTCTGTGCAGATGCCTCCTGAGGCGTCACTATCATTGCTGCGGGCAGTATTAATGTTGCAACTGCCAGTTTTATAATATTTTTCATAGATGTAATTCGTTTGATTATTTTACTTTGATTCCTCCTGTCATGGCTGCATTTACAACTGTCTTGTCAATGTTGCCGAAAATTGATATCACCGAAAACTCTTTTGGTGTTGTGCTCAGGAAGAGGAGTGCACCCTGACTGTTCTTTGTTATGTACATCTCCAGCAGCTCGTCGCCCTCCATAATTTTCACAATTCTGGTAAAGAGTTCTCCATTTGTAAGGGTTTCAAGATCACCCTTTAAAGATAACCATACGGGAGTTCCGTTCTCTGTAGCCGAAGCTTTGATGTTGATTATCCTCATTTCGGTAATTTTTGAGAGCAGATCCTTTGTAGAGGCGTCGACATTGGAGGTTCCTGCAATCTGGAGCAGAGATGGCGAAATAAGAATTGACTCTACATTTTTTTTCTTCTCATATTTGTCCAGGATTTCATTTACCTGTTTTGTCTGCCCTAATGCCGCTATGGGAAGGATTGCTGCAAACATTAGTATTAATAGTTTTTTCATCACTTTGAGATTTAATATTACTGGTAGTTTAAGTTAAGTTCTCAGTTTTAAGACGACCATCCTAGTCGTTTTGTGTCAGAACCCTGCCAAGAGAGTTCAGCGGAGAGAGTGCACTCCCCATTTTCCCTAACCCCTCAAGCTGATCGGAGCCCTTGCTAAATTTTTGCATCATAGAGTTAATCTGGCTCATCTGATTTTCGGCTTTGTTAAGCGCAAGCTCTTTGTTATTTATGTTTACTCCGTCAATCATTAGTTTTAGAGAGTCTCCTCTCTCCGGCATAAAGACAAATGTGAAGAGAGCCAAAGCTGCTGCTGCTGCTACTGAAATCCAGCGGAAATGAACCTGTTTTTTAACCCTTAAAGGAGCAATATATTCAATGTCTGAAGCAGTGCCAACACTGCTTTCCGTCTCCATCTTTTCAATCTCCTCAGTAAAACAGTTAAACATAGGCTTGTACACAATCAGCTCTTCATCTGAAACCTCTCCCTTAAAGAAATCTCTCAGAATCTGCTCCTCCTTTAGTGTTGTCTCTGCGTTAAAGTACTTCCCCAGAAGATCTTTAACCTCGTTTATCTTTTCCATCTGCCAAAAGTTTTTCTCTTAGTTTTTGTCTTGCCCTCGATAACAGCGTTCTCACATTGCCCTCGGTGGTATCTAATATTTTTGCTATCTCCTCCATCTCATAACCCATTATATCTCTCAATCTTACTGCAATCATCTGATCGTTGGGCAGGATGCTCAGATAGCTGTTTATGCTGCAAACTTCATCTTTACGCTCAATGGATGAAGAGGGGTCGGAATCGGTATAGATTCTGAAGTTTGGATTGAGCGACTCCATACTGTTTTTTTTAAGCTTAAGATAGTCCAGGCAAACGTTCTTCAGAATGTGCATCGTTAGTGCCTCAGGATTTCTTACCTCTTGAATTTCGTTTGACTTCCAGAGCTTTATAATTGCCTCCTGTACCATATCGTCGGCTGTGGATGCACCATCCTTTACAAATCCGCTTGCAAAGTTTATAAGCCGTGGCCTAAGCTTACCTACTACTATGTTAAACTCCTGTGGTGTCATTCCGAATAGAAGACGAATAAGAGGAATTTTTGTTACAGATCAGAATATAAAATTGAGACCGATGTTAAGACCGCTTTTTCCGTCACGGCTGTCAAATGGTTTGCCCCACTCTGCCGAGATTATGAAGTTGCGGTTCATCACTGCTTTAAAACCTAAGCCGGTACTTATGTGGAATGAGTCATCGATTGCGGGATCAAGCTCTCCGTCATCAATCATCTCCAGAACGTTACTGTTCGACGAGAGAAGCAATTGATTTCTTTTGTAATACTGCACTACCCTGCCTGCGTCAATGAAAGGGTTAAGAACCAGATACCAGTTTTGTCTGAGAAACATAAAAGGTGCAAAACGATATCTCAGCTCTGCATTGCCCATTAACACTCCCGAGCCTGTTACACGATTTCTGAGCACCCCTCTGATTGTGTTCAAGCCACCCAGCCCCTCACTGGTAATCTGTCTGAAATAGAGCGTGGTAATATTCTGCAGCATATAGTATGGCTGTGTTCCTGAGAGTGTCCCTTGGTATGTTGCTCTCGCTGCAAATGTAAGTTTCTCCTTGTAAACCGGAAGAAAGCCCGATGCCGAGAGGTAGAGTTTTGTGTAGCCGCTCTTGTCACTACCAGGTGAAAAGACTGCTATTGCCTCACCTTTCACACCTCTGTACGGATCTGCTTCATTATCTCTGGTATCATAGACAGTTCCAAGTTTCAGTTCAACTCTCGTTCCGCCATCCTTCTCAAGAGGTGAGATTATTCCTGCATCCACATACTTTTTGAACAGGCTTGGTTCGCTTGTATACTCCTCATCTGTTACCGCTCCTGTCTTATAGCTGTAGATACCGGCACCTGCAACCCATCCCAGATTTTTGGTAATATTTCCCTGTAAATCGAGAGTGGTTCTGAAAAGATTCCTATCAAACTTATAATAGGCATTACCCATGTTGTTATTATATGCCGATACGTATCCGTCAAACCCGTAGAAGTCCATCATCTTGTCGGTCAAGTAACTTATATCCAGAGTTGTTCGAAGACCTTTTATAAGATATTCCGAATCATAAAAGAGGTGGTAGATACCCGACCCTTTGGTATATCTTGAAATCTCTACATTGAATTTGTGAATGTAATTCGGATAGGTCGATCCATCGCCAAACCAGTAGATATCGCAAAGCGCTCCGTACTGGAATCCCTGATCGCTGTTAAAGCTAACGGCTGGTAGTGGCCCGAAGTTCCAGCCCTTCTTGATCTGTTGTCCGGTAAGTGATGTGGCAAAAGAGAGTAGAATAATTGCCAGGAAAGTGCCCTTTTTGCAGATGAGATTTTTCATGGTTTCAAGTTTAAATTATTGTAAAAAAAGCGATATGATGTAACCTAAATAGTTTCCGATTGCATACCCAACCAGACCAACTGTCAATCCTGTGATAATGACCGACCTGTTTTTCATTGCTGTGGCAATGAGCGGCACAAATGGTGGCGAGTTTATTAAAGATACAGATGATATAAGAACAGTATCGGCATCAATCTTAAAGATCTTTGCAAGTATTAGCTGAATTGCGAGAGAGACAAAGATTGCAAATGCAATGTAGAGAAGCAGGTAGATACCTCCTGCAATATTGAGCTTGCTAAGGTTTGCCATTGAGGCAACTACAATACTGAATATATAGACCAGATACATCCCCGAGTCGTAACTGCTCTTAATCTCTCTAACCTTTTTAATAAAGGAGGCTGCAATACCAAGGGTTGTGATTGTCAGAATCACCACAACCATCTGCAAACTTTTTGGCAAAACCATAGAGAGACCGCCGGCAACTGCGAATATAAGAACAGAGAGAGCTACGGCAACTCCCACCTCCTTCAGGTTCGACAATTTAAAAAAGCCTTTGTACGGATTAAGCTCCGATTCGGGAATATCCGTTTCAGAGGAGTCTCTATCCGGACTTTTAGTTTGAGTTCCTCTGCCCAGAAATTTTCTGAAAAGTGTAATTCCGGCCGATAGTACAAATGTGAGATACAACAAGCTTATTAACATGTCGTAAGAGTGGATCATTATATAAGTTTCGTTCGGAACGTTGAGCATTATTTTTATTGCAGCCAGATTGGGCGTTCCGCCGGTATAAACCCCGGCAAGCATCCCGGCAATCTTGTTCATCTGGCTTCCGATTACGGGATCCTTTCCAATTAAAGGTTCAAAAATGAAGTAGCCGGCAACTATAGCGCAAATAACTGCAATAACCCCGGTAACAAGTGCCATTACAGCCTTTTTCATATCCCACTTCATAAAATTGGAGGAGAAGAGCATCAGTGGGATAGCCAACGGTATTATTATGGTAACCAGCAAATCCTGCAACTTAAATGTCTCTTCGGATACAATCGGTGTGTTTCCCAGTATTATTCCTAAAAGATAGAGCAGCAAAACCGGTCCTATCTTATTGAGGAAGGGGATTTTTCTGCAAAGCCAGAGAACTCCGGCAGGTGTTAGCAGGTAGATAGCAACAAGAAGAATGTTCATATAAGATTATGTTATTTTGTTTCTGACCTGTTTGACTCGTTCTTCTCCATTTTTCCGGTCTCCGCCTCTGTCTTCTCCTCTTCATACTCCTCCTCTTCAAGTTTATCGCCCTCTTTACCACGCCTCACCTCCACAATGGGATTGTCAAATGTCCCGGTTATTGTAAGAGGAATTCCTATTAATCCGAATGGTGGAAGGCCCAACCTGAAGTTCAAATTTAGTTTGCCATCAAGCGAAGTCTCCCCCTCAAATCTTGGTCTGAATCCCAAAATCCTCATTTTGGTTCGCTCTATCTTCATTATGTTGTTTTCAATCTTGGTCTTAATTAAAACAGCTTTCAGATTAGGGTTTTCGAGGCTATCTTTTCCGGTTGCCCTGCTGATAGCACCAAGAACCTTAAGACCCTTAATGTTAACGTTCTCCAGCCTTACAAAACCACTCCCCTTCACAGATGGATAGAGCGGCATCATTGAGGCATCCAGCTTTGCATCAATTTTATAATCCATAGATATGATTCCATCCATGTTTTTTGCTGTCGTAAAGAGCTCCCTTATCATAGGGATCTCTTTGTAGGCCCTTCCAATATCGAATGAATCGGCCCGGGCATGAAGCTGAACATCGGCCAATCTTTCATTAACGGGCCTGTAGACTGCATCCAACAGGAATCTTGCACCTGCAATGTTGACCCCGGTACCATTTATAAAGAATGTTTTATCGCTGATTGCCACCTCTCCGTTAAAGTTTTTTGCCGTAAGAGATTCAAAATCTACTCTTTTAATATCTGTTTTGAGAAAGAGGTTCATCCTGTCCGGGATCATTATCACACCGTCGGAAGGTTGTGCAACAGAATCGTTCACAGGGATCATTGCAATAAAATCTGAGAGATTTATCAGGTCAGATTTTACTGTAAGACTTCCCTTTACTGTTCCTTTACTGATATAGTAGCTTATGAAGTCGGATGCATAACCACCCATGGAGATTATGTTTGATCCATACTCAAGTTTCGTGTTTTTTAAGATTGCCCTCTCCTTTTCAAACTGGAAAACAGATTCAGGGATTATGAAGGGATATTTGTAATTATCACTCACATACTCAAAACCTTTAAGACCAAGAGATCCGTTTCCGTCTGTTTTTTCAAAATTAGCAGAACCATCAGGCATTACCTCACCACGGAGTGAGAGATCAGCTGTCATGAGACCCTTAACTTTCGCATTGTCAACTCCAAAAAGTTGCCAGATTCTGTTAAGGTTTAGAACTCCTCTGGAATTTATTGCATAGGTAGGGCTTTTAAAATTTTCAAATTTACAATCCAAATAAAACGGACCATCAGCAAAGCTAAACTCAAGAGGAGCAATTTCGACAGAAAGATCATCCATTTTACCCTCTTTTGATTTAATCGCAATTGAAGTATTGATATTATTAAGTGGCTCATTTATGTAAGGAGTTGAAAGAGTACCCTTTTGCAATGATAATGTTATATCTGTCACAGGTATTGATCCGGTGGATGCATCGTATTTTCCGTCAACAGCTCCTTTGAAGGTGAGGAGTCCGTCAAATTTATATCCCTCCAGCCCCAGTGCCTGTGTAAGCAGATTCAGATTCAGCTCTCCTCCAAAGTCGGATTTTATTTGAGGCGTTTCAAATCCTTTGATTATAAGAGAAGCGCTACTCTGTTTATTATCCAGATTGAACGACAATTTATTCAGATTGAGAGTTGCTTCGGAGAGTGAGAAAGACGGCATTGTGAAACTCCCCATCATCTCAATTTCAGAGAGTGGAACCGGAGCCTCCTCTGCTTTAATGAACCCCTTCTTAACTCCCATTGTTGCAAAAACACCTCCGACTCTACCTGGAGTATCACTGTCTTTAATCTTCACTTCAAAGGATACCAGCCCTTTAAGGGTGACGTTTTTACCTATCGCTATAATATCTTCCGGTATTGCCGAGAAGATATCTTTGAAATCCGATTTCCGCGAGGTCAGGGTAAGATCTATGTTATACCCTTTATCCGGAATATCAATTACTCCAGCCATCACTGCTTCAAGGGTTCCAAGTTTGATTCTGCTACCATCAAAAAGAAGCTGAGTCATATCGTTTTTGATTTGTAAAAGCAGCCTGGAACTCACATTTTTGTTTGAGATGTATTTTACACTATCGTAAACAACAGTAAGAGTCCGGACATCGAGATTGCATTTTACCTCAAAATTATCACCACTACCCGAGAGATTGCCATCAAGATTAAAACCAGATGCAACAGCCTTAAGATTCATAGACTCCTCCGTAAAGCTTAAGCTACTGTTCTTAAAAGCTATCTTATTAATTGATATACTACCATTTGAAGCAGCTTTTATAGTTTCATCCTCATTTACATTTGTTTCAGTTTGGGATTCCTTTTGTGGTATAATATCGAAGTTTGTCTTCCCTCCCCGGCCCATAACTATGTTCAATCTTACATTATTGCCATAAATTTTATCAACAACAATATTGTCACCGAAAATAGAAAAAAGGTTAATTCCAATACTTAGTTCACTCCCTTTTAGAAGAGTATCCTTCTCATAACCCGGTATTTCTGATATAGAAAAGTCTTTTACCGCCAAAGTAAGCAGTGGAAACTTTCTGAAAAAAGAGAGACGGGGGTTTTTAAAATCTACTTTCCCATTGATATTGTTATTTATAAGATCCTGACACCCTGAGATAACTTTATCTGAATAGGCTACCGGAATAACAATCATTAATGCAACTACAATAATGATACTGAATAACAATAAATTGAACAATTTTTTTTTCTTCATATACAATTGTCGTAATGACGTTAAATTTCATCTTCCATTTACTACAAATTTACCCGATAAGAGTGAATTTTCAACCTAAAAACTAATTTAATTTTTGCATTTAAGTGTTAAAAAGGTTAAATTGCGGGAATGAAGCTTATAATTATATCTAATCGCTTACCCGTAAAAGCAGTTAAAACCAAAAATCAGTTCAGATTTAACAAAAGTGAAGGAGGGCTTACAACCGGACTTGACTCTCTTGATATTGAAATAAAAAAGTGCTGGATTGGTTGGCCCGGAGTTGTTCCGGAGAGTGATAAAGAAAAACAAGCAATTGAAGCTGGTCTCAACAAAAAAAATCTGATACCTGTATTTCTGGAAAGTAATGAGGTTGAACAGTATTATGAAGGCTACAGCAATAGTAAAATATGGCCTTTGTGTCACTATTTCTTTACGCTGATTCAACATGAACCGGAACATTGGGAGACTTATCAAAAGGTGAACAGAATGTTTGCAGAGGCTGCACTTAAGATTATTGAAGATGGCGACACCGTTTGGGTTCACGACTATCAGCTTATGCTGGTACCAAAGATGATTCGGGATAAAAGTTCAGATGTAAATATCGGATATTTCCACCATATTCCCTTTCCATCTTACGAGTTGTTCAGGGTTTTACCAGAGAGAGCCGAAATACTTGAAGGGCTGCTTGGTGCCGATCTCATAGCTTTTCACACCCATGAGTATATGAGGCACTTTATAAGCGCCGTTGAGAGAGTCCTTGACCTCAATTTCGAATTGGATCAGATTAAATTGACTGACAGGTTTACAAGGGTTAGTGCAATGCCAATGGGAATAAATTTTGATCTTTTCTATAATGCTGTTAACAATCCTAAGATTGCCAAAATTGCAGAAAAACTAAAACATAACTATAAAGACCATAGTATAATTCTATCTGTAGACCGTCTTGATTACAGTAAAGGGATATTAAACCGGTTGAAAGGATATAATATGTTTTTGGAAAAACACCCTGAATACAGGGGAGTCGTCTCTCTTTTCATGATAATTGTACCGTCCAGAGACAAAGTAGAGAGCTACTCCGAACTGAAAACAAAAATCGATGAAACAATCGGCTCAATAAACGGGATATATTCAAATATGAACTGGACTCCGGTTCACTACTTTTACCACGGATTCTCTTTTGATGAGCTATGTGCACTTTACTATATTGCCGATATTGCACTTGTAACGCCTCTAAGAGATGGAATGAACCTGGTAGCAAAAGAGTATATTGCCACCAAACGGGATACTGCTGGAGTCCTTATTCTTAGCGAAATGGCAGGAGCATCAATAGAACTTCCTGATGCAATTATTATCAATCCCAATGACCCGGTTCAAATAGAGAGTGCTATTCTCAGAGCACTGACAATGCCTGAAGAGGAAAAAATGGATAGAATGTTATGGATGCAACGCAGAGTATCCAAACATAATGTAAACAACTGGGCAAACAACTTCATTAATGAGTTAAAGAATATAGGTGAGAGTAATAATCCTCTCTTACTAAAGAAGATGAACAAAGAGATTGAGGATGAGATCGGCAGGAATTATGCAAATTCTTCTAAAAGACTAATAATCCTGGACTATGACGGAACTCTTTCACCATTCCGGCAAAAACCGGAGGAGGCAGTACCTACTTTAGAAATAATAAAGACCCTGGAGATTCTTATATCCGATAATAAAAACAGAGTTGTCATAAGTAGCGGAAGAGATCCCAAAACACTTGAAAACTGGTTTGGATTTCTTAATATTGGATTGGCAGCCGAACACGGTGCCTTCTATAAAGATGACGGAGTTTGGCTCAAAAACGAAATATCTTCTATAAATGATACTGACATCCTCAATATACTCCAGCTTTATGTAGATAAAACACCCCGATCGTCTCTGGAGATAAAAGAGACTGCTCTTGTCTGGCACTACAGGAAAGTAGATGAGTGGCTGACATCTATGAGAGTCAGACAACTATTGGATGCCCTTGTTACTCCATGTTCAAAAAAACAGTTAATAGTGGTTAAAGGGAATAAGATAGTAGAGATAAAAAGGCCGGAATATACAAAGGGATCTGAGGTGAAAAGACTTTTAAGAAGAGAGAGTTATGATTTTATCCTTGCTTTAGGAGATGATGTAACAGACGAAGATATGTTTATGTCTTTGCCTGCCGAAGCTTATACCATAAAAATTGGCGTTATTTCCGAAAATGCAAGATATAATCTATTAAATCAATCAGATACTCTCCCGTTTCTTAACAGACTTATATTTATGGGCAGAAAAGACTAACGATCAAGGTCTTATAAATCTTGATCTCTCTTTCTCATCGGAAAAGAGCTTAATGGTATTTACAAGTGCAAGATGAGAGTATGCCTGAGGGAAATTACCCAACTGTCTTTTTGTTTTGAAATCCAGATCTTCACTTAAGAGGCCAAGGTGATTTGAGTACTTAAGCATCTGATCCAGAATGCCTCTTGCCTCATCCTTCTCTCCAGTGACAAACAAAGCTTTTATTAACCAAAAGGTGCAAATTGTAAAGGCCGATTTTGGTATCCCGAAATCATCTCTGTTTTTGTACCTGTACATCAGCCCGTCCATAAATAGCTCTCTCTTTATCGCTTTTAGGGTTGAAATATATTTTGGATCATTTGCACTTATAAATCCATACTCCTCCATCAGTAACAGAGAGGAGTCCAGAGAATCTGATCCGTAATACTGAGTAAAGCTTTCAATCTCTGTATTCCATCCATTTATTTCTACATCCTCCCGAATAAGTTCCGCCTCTTTTCTCCACCTCTCTTCATACTCATTCATTCCGAGTAAATGAGCTGTTTTACAAGCCCTGTCCAGAGCGACCCAACACATTACCTTTGAAAAAACAAAATGTTCAGATCTGTTTCTTATCTCCCAGATTCCCTGATCGGGAAGTCTCCACTCTTTATAAACAGTTCTTACTATATTTTTAACAACCTCCCATATCTCCTCCACCTCATCCAGTGTACCGGGGAAATATTGGTAATACTTGAATATTACATCCATAAGATATCCAAGAGAGTCATTCTGTTTTTGAATATAAGCTGCATTTCCAATCCGCACAGGTACAGATCCGGCATACCCCGACAGATGCGGAAGAGTCTGTTCATTGAGATTTTTCTCACCTCTTATTCCATACATTATCTGAAACGAATCATCTTTGGATCGGATAATACTCTTAACATACCCGATAAATATCCTTGCAGCACCACGGTGACCCATTGATAACAGAGTATCTATTGACATAGAAGCATCTCTCAACCAACAGTAACGATAATCCCAGTTTCTTGTTTCCCCTATTGTTTCAGGAATACTGGTAGTTAAAGCGGCAAGTACTGCGCCGGTAGGTTGAAAAGACATCAGTTTAAGAATAAGCATGCTCCTCTCAACCTCCTGTTCAAAAAGAGGATACCGTTTTGAACGATTGGTCCAGTTGAGCCAGTATACCTTAGTTCTGGAGTATTCAAGATAAACACGTTTAATATCAATCCCAATTAATTTCTGGTTATATGTAAGCAGCAGATAATTGTCTTTCTCAAGCTTAACAGGATAACCATTTACCACAGTGTCTAAAGGTATTCCGGAATAGAGATAAACAGAGTTGTCTGGGTTTGAAATAAGCCCTGACCTTACATACCGGCTTTTTATGGTGTGACTAGTTTCTCCTCTTGCATAATCCATTGCAGGAGAATAATTTATATTAAAAACAGGTTCTCCTCTCAATAATCGTATATACCTGTATAACTCTGCCGGCAGATAATACTCATCTGAATATTCACCGGTTTTATACCTTGGCATAAAATCGAGTACCTCAAATGCCCCCTCTTCTGATTCAAATGTTGTACATAAAATATTGGTTCCACTGATGTATCTCTGTGAAGTTTTATAACTATCACTGACAACAAAAGAAAAAGATCCTCCCCTTTTTTTATCCAGAATTCCTGCAAAGATTGATGGCGAATCAAACTCCGGCAGACAGAGCCAGTCTATACTCCCGAATTTGGATATAAGCGCTGCTGTCCTGCAATTACCTATTACTCCATAGTCAAGGTTATCCATCATATAATCTGTTTAATTTAATAAAAATCAAGCCCTCCAGAAAATCTTCCTCTCACTCATTTTCGCTACCAGGGCCATTGTAAACAGAACGGCAACAGCCGCTCTCAATACTCCGATCCATGGATAGCCGTCGGGGTAGGCCGCCTGATAAATAAAAATTATTCCTGTAAGCTTGAACAGCGGCATCACAAAACTTCCAAATGCAATATAACTCGTTAACGGATTGGATCCTGCCCCCGCAAAGATCCGGGTAAAGAGAGAGCCGGGTAACATCTCCGATATACGGTCAGTTAAGATAAGCAGGTAGATAGAGATTGCTCCGGTAATAAAACAGTAGGATATTGTACACGGCGATTTGGTGATTGCCCCCTCTGCCAGCAGAAATACCGAGCCTGCAACAAACAGCACCAGAGCCAGCAGACTCTCCTTTTCATATTTTGCTCCTTTAACTTTTGAGAGGTAGTAAACAGTTGCTCCCAGGAGGGCAGATATTACCACATTTGCAATATGATACCCTTTGTAAAGGGTAAACATTGCCGATAGGATGGCCAGAACTATTGCTATGTACAGCCCGGGTTGTTCTTTGCCTTTAATTTGCTTCTCTTCGTTCAACCGTTTGTATATCAGATCCCCAACATATGTGGCAGGGATCAGGATTAAGAGGAAGTAGATATACTCAGCATTAAAGAACCATCTTATACTCTCAATCGCATAGAGTTTGGGCTGGATGCCCAATGGTATTGTTATGGCGGTAAAAGCAAGAATTAGTATGAATATCAATATTCTCGATCTTAGTTTATCTCTGGTAAAGTACCAGATGAGAGCTCCGGAGAGGTATAGAAATGCCAGTAAAAAGATAATAATACCGCTCCTACCTATTGAGATCACCTCATTATAGCGGTAATGGCCAAAGAGTATGAGGACAGTAATGAGTATAATGCCCACTACCCTGCTAATTAGCACATTTCGTTTAAGGCTGTTTTTGCCAAAGTTGTAATAGAGCGGGAAAAGTGCAAGAAATCCGGCAACAGTTGCCAGTTGGGCATCCCAACCCTTTGCAGTCGAAAAGTTCAGGAACACATAAAGGTAAGAGAATATCCAAAGCATAAAGAACCTCTCAAAAACTCCTTTAATAAAACTTCCTGTAATATTTTCATTCTGAGACACCTGTAATTTAACCCTTCCTGCAAGAGGAATTGCTACTCCCATACAGAATATGAAAATTGGAAAGACAAGATCTACCCAGCTTATCCCTGAAACTGACATATCAAATTTATGATCGGGCGGCGGATTCTGGATATGGTACATCCAGGCGGGCAGATTCCCGAACGGAATTATTGCAGAGAAGACCATCCCGAAAATGGATAATCCCCTCAGAATATCGAGCGAAAGATATCTTTTCATGTCAGTAATATGTTAATTACGAGCACTCTCCGTAATGAATTGACTATAGCTTCTATCTCCCCGGAAGCTGTATCCCCTCTTTTCAAGGTGGCTTCCCGAGAGCAACATATGGATAAGACCGTTTCTCTCCACAAGAACAGTATGGTAGATCTTACCCTGCGGATTCTCCTTTATCAATATCTCCACTCCCCTGCCTCTGTAAGAGACAAATGCACTGTCCCTGCTCTCCTTCATTTTCAACCCTTTGGATTTGAGATTTGCAGCAAGGAGGTTAGCCCTGTAACCGGTCCCTCCCTTTGAGCTTACAATGCGCTTACCGTCAAGAATAACAGTAGTATCTACATAGGCATATACCCCAAGATATCTCACAGAGGGCTTCTCCTTTAACCAGTTGAAAAGCTTTCCGGAATGGAGCTCCGGCTCATATCCGTAGTTACTGTCAATAAATGCAAACCTCTCGACAAATGTCGGAATTGAATCGTATCCTATTATAAAGTTAAAGACAAAACGCCCTCCCCCACTGTGGCTGGCCATAATAACTCTTTGTCTGTGTAACGGGGCAATACAAGGAATCTCCCGTGCAACCATAATTCTCACTGAATCTACCAGTTTGCGATAGAGGGCCGGAGAATCGGGGTAGGCAGATGCGTGGCTTGTCCAGGCTTTTGTTTCGCTCTCAAGATACACAACCACATAGTTATAACGTTTATCATTCTCCCTGAGAAACCTTACCTGTGCTGCAATATGCTGGATATCATACCTCCACTCCTTTGCTTTAACTACTGAATCTCTTATGTTTTCACCTTCGGTCTGTTCAATGGAGTTACCATTAGGCAGGGCATAAAAGATTATTCTGGTCTGCCGGGATTTTTTTAAGAGCCTCTCATCAGGGTAATTGATTACCACCCTTGATTGAGGGATAATTCCTATGAATTCCAATCTTTTCTCTGATATCTGCGAATATAACCGACCAGCCGGAATCAGGGCTGTAAGTATAACTCCGGAAAAGAGGATTATTGCATATGTCAGCCGCAATCTCATCGGGTAAAAAATCCGCCTGATTCCAGTAACTCGTTTACTTTGGAGAGCTTTTGCGAAAGCAGTTCATCTGAAGTGGCCTCGGCTATAAATCTCAAATATGGTTCAGTGTTTGAAGGTCTTATATTGAACCACCAATCTTTAAACTCTACCCTGTAACCATCAAAATCGTAACTCGCCATGGGAGTTTCACCCGACAAGAAGTGGTCTCTCACAAGGTCCATCGCCTCTTTTTTCCTTTCAATTTTATAGTTGATCTCCCCGGAGTTTTTGTATCTCTCTATCCCTGAAATAAGTTGCGAAAGTTTAACCCCTTCACTCCTCTTTCCTGCAATAATACCCAGTATTATAAGAGCCGCCATTATTCCCGAGTCGCTGAAAAAGAAATCCCTGAAATAGTAGTGGCCGGCCAGTTCTCCGCCGTAGATTCCGTTTATCTCCCTCAGTTTGTGTGCTGCGAAAGCTCTTCCGACACGCCATGTGTGCATCTCTCCACCCATAGGCAAAAGGTACTCTCCGACAGCCTTTGAACTTCTGATGTCCTGTAATACTGCTCCTTTTTCACCTCTCTCTTCCAGGAAAAAGTGGCCAAGAAGTGCAATCATAAGGTCGGGCGAGATAAATCTGCCATTTTCATCGGTAAACATCACCCTGTCACCATCACCGTCAAAGATAACTCCCACATCGCAACCCTTTTCTTTAACAAGCTTTTGCAGATCCACTATGTTTTCGGGCACAAGAGGGTTGGCCTCATGGTTGGGAAATGTCCCGTCGAGTTCATCAAATACGTAGTGCAGATTTTCAGATTGCTGGCCAAGAACATCCTTTATAAGAAGGGCCACCATTCCGTTCGATACATCCACCCCGATATTCAAATGTGAAAGATCCTTTTTATACTTAAGAAGAAACTCTGTATACTCCTTTTTTATATCAAGATATGTAACACTCCCTTTTCCGGAGGCAGGAGTAATTGATCTTGTCTCAGTCCACTCTTTAAGAGTACCTAGTCCTGTATCAAACCCCACAGGCAATGCGTTTTCCCGTGAAACTTTAAGCCCGTTGTACTCCTTAGGGTTGTGAGAGGCGGTAATCTGAACAGATGCCGTGAATCCATATTTTCCTGTAGCATAATAGACCATAGGAGTTGTACTTAACCCAAGATCAACCACATCGGCTCCGGAATCGGTAATCCCGGCAATGAGATACTCCCTTATCTCGGGAGAGGAGTCCCTGGCATCTCTCCCTATTAATATTTTGTTGGTTTTCAGTAATTCAGGGAGGAAAAACCCTATTTTATATACAGTCTCTTTATTGAAATCTTTATTATAGATCCCCCTTATGTCATACGCGTGAAATGCGCCCATATCCAATTTTTTACAACAATTATTAATACCTTACTATCTTATATGACGGGCGTGCCTTCCCGGCCTTAATCCCATTCAATTTGGATTGAAGCATCTTCTTCCTGATGGGAGCTGCCTTGTCGGTAAAGAGGATCCCGTCCAGATGATCCATCTCGTGTTGTACCATTCTGCAGGCAAAATCATCGAACACCTCTGTATGCGGTTCGAAGTTTTCATCAAGATATGATACTTTGATAATTTTCGGCCTCTCCACAATTGCATTCACATCCGGAATACTGAGGCAACCCTCATTGAATTCGATTGTCTCCCGGCTCTCTTCGACAACCAGTGGGTTAACCATAACCCTTCTGAAATCTTTAAGTTCCGGCATCTCATCCGAAAGCAGTTCACCCTCTACTATAAGAACCCTGAGCGAGACACCCATCTGCGGAGCGGCAAACCCCACACCATCGGCATTATGCATTGTGTCCCACATATTGGCAACAAGCTCTTTAATCTTCTCCTTCATCCCCGCCTCAGACGTATCAACGGGTTTAGCCTTTTCTCTGAGAATATCGGCACCATAAACAAATATCGGCAATACCATTTGTCCAGTTTTTAAAAATTTTACTCACTTCTGCTATTCCGGATTGCAACTCTGTCCAGATATGATTGAAGTATTATGGCAGCACTAATCTTGTCTACCATAGACTTATCTCTCCTGTCCATCTTCTTTACACCTCCGTCAATCATGGTCTGAAAGGCCATTTTTGAAGTGAACCTTTCATCTTCCAGTACAACAGGGATGAGCGGAAAATGTTTTTTCAGAATGTTCAGAAGAACATCTACAAATCTTGCACCCTCGGCAGGTTTATTGTTAAGGTTCATCGGGTAGCCAACCACAAAGAGCTTTATACCCTCTTTTTGGGTATAATTTTTGAGGTAGCCCACAATGTCCGCAGAGGGAACTGTCTCAAGGGCTGTTGCAAAAATCTCAAGGGGGTCACTTACGGCAATCCCCGTTCTCTTTTTGCCATAGTCAATTCCGACAATTCTCTCCATAGTGCAAAGTTAGTTTTTTTTCGTACATTTGGAGGTTTATTGATCACTATGCCAAGACTATTTTCATTCAGGGATTTTGCAAACGGAAGCGATAAAGTCCGTACCTATGCCGACAAGCACAGCCCGGTAATTATCTGTAATTCAGAGGCAGAAAGAAACAAGCCGTTTGATGTGAAGGTTAGGATAGGGATGACGGTAAAGCATCCGAACGCAAAAGATCACCATTTTGAATATATCCAGCTCTGGAATCTTGAAACTCTGGTTTCCGAGGTAAAACTTCAGAGGGCAAGCTTTGGTGATGACCCTGTTCATGTTGAGGCCTCATTTACCTTTATACCCAAAGTGAGTATGAGACTGACAGCTATGGCGTACTGCAATAAACACGGGCTCTGGATGAGTGAAGAGGTTTTTGTAAAAGTTGATGGTGAGTAATTTTTGACCAATGGCTAGAAAAGGCAATAAGAAAGAGAGAAGAAACAGATTGAGGAGCAAGTTTCGCTTCTCCATTACAAATGATATATCGCACGAAGAGATTTTTGTTTTCAGGGCAAACGGATTGATGACCCTTGTGAGCCTTGCCCTTGCGATAATTCTGATAATAGGGTCAGTAACGGTGCTTATCTCGTTCACTCCGCTAAGGGAGTTTATCCCGGGATATCCAAGCACTCAGACCAGAAGAGCAATTGTTCAGAATGCAATCAAGGCCGACTCTCTGGAGCAGGTAATCAGGATGTGGGATTTCCATCTGAGTAATATTCAGAGGATAGTCACCGGACAAGAGCCGCTTAAACCTGAAAATCTCACAAACGTAACCTCTAAAAATGACTCGTCATACACCCCGGATCTGACAGCTCCTGTTTCCAAAGAGGATTCGCTTTTAAGGGAAGAGGTTTTAAAACAGGAGCAGTTCAGTCTCTCTTCCGGAGAGAGAAAGATCGAGCAGATTGAGGGTCTGCACTTCTTTCCTCCTGTCAAGGGGGCTGTCTCCGATGGTTTCAATATGGCAACCAACCACCCGTTTCTGGATATAGCAGCTCAGGCAAACTCGGTGGTATCTGCAGTCCTTGACGGAACTGTTGTTCTGGCCGCATGGACCGAAGAGACAGGGTACACTATTCAGATACAACACGATAACGATCTTATATCTATCTATAAACACAATTCAAAATTGCTTAAAAAATCGGGGGACAAGGTTAAGGCGGGAACTGCCATCTCTCTTGTCGGAAATACCGGGAGCCTGAGTAAAGGGTACCATCTGCACTTTGAGTTGTGGCATAAAGGGGTTCCGGTTGATCCGCTCAAGTATATCAAATTCTGATAATTCGTGATGAAGAGAAGAATAGCTATCCTGGGCTCGACAGGCTCAATCGGCAGACAAGCCCTGGAGGTGATCTCACTGCATCCCGACCTTTTTTGTGCTGAAATACTTACAGCCAATTCTAATTCAGAGCTTCTCATTAAGCAGGCTGTAGAACACAAGGTTAATGCCGTTGTAATTGCCGATGAGTCAAAGTACCGGGAGGTTTGGGAGGCTCTGGCACCCCATGACATCAAGGTCTTTACCGGGATAGAATCAATAAGCTCTCTCGCAAGCGGCAGCAATGTTGATATGGTTCTTGCCGCTATGGTTGGCTTCAGCGGTCTGGAGTCTGTGATTTCGGCCATCAAGGCAGGAAAACCAATTGCACTTGCCAACAAAGAGACACTTGTTGCAGCCGGTTCAATAGTGATGAAGCTGGCAAAAGAGTACGGCTCTCCCATCTTCCCTGTAGATTCCGAGCACTCTGCAATCTTTCAGTGTCTTCAGGGAGAGATAGCTACTGTTGAAAAGCTCATTCTTACGGCATCGGGTGGCCCATTCTTTACTAAAACCAGGGAGGAGATAGAGTCTGCAACTATTGAAATGGCTCTTGATCACCCACGTTGGAAGATGGGGCCCAAGGTGACGGTCGATTCTGCAAGTATGATGAACAAGGGGCTGGAGCTCATCGAGGCGCGCTGGCTCTTTGATATCGATCCATCCCGGATAGAGATAGTGATCCATCCGCAAAGCATAATCCACTCAATGGTTCAGTTCAGTGACGGATCTGTGACTGCACAGCTAAGTAACCCCGATATGAGACTCCCTATCCAGTATGCTTTTTCATACCCATACAGAGTAGATCTG
The DNA here is from genome assembly GCA_964521685.1 of uncultured Muribaculaceae bacterium. Taxonomy (GTDB): domain Bacteria; phylum Bacteroidota; class Bacteroidia; order Bacteroidales; family UBA932; genus Bact-08. The sequence goes on along the minus strand of CAZFTS010000011.1, from coordinate 48,380 downwards.
AACACAAAAAGGATTGATTTCCCGCTTCTTGAGTCTCTTACATTTTTTGCTCCGGATTACGATAAGTTCCCTTGTATCAAAATTGCATATGATGCAATCGGAGCCGGGGGCAATATCCCCTGCGCAATGAATGCCGCCAATGAGGCTGCTGTAGAGAGTTTCCTCTGCAGGGAGCTCCCTTTTTTCAAAATTCCGGAAATCATTAAAAGAGTAATAGATAAAACTGAATTAATAAAAGAGCCTTCGTTAAAGGATATCTACGAAACTGACAAACTTTCAAGAGAATATGCAATAAGTGCAATAAAAAAACCCATTAACCCTAAATAAGCAAACTAAATTAAATGGAGACAATACTTAAAATAGTTCAGGTAATACTGGCGCTTTCAATCTTAATACTGGTACACGAATTCGGACACTATTTTTTCGCCCGGCTTTTTAAAATAAGAGTGGAAAAATTCTACCTCTTCTTTGACCCCTGGTTCTCTGTTTTCAAATATAAACCTAAAAACAGCGAAACTGAATACGGAATAGGATGGCTGCCGTTGGGCGGATATTGCAAAATTGCAGGGATGATAGATGAATCAATGGACAAAGAGGCTATGAAAGAGGAGCCGAAACCATGGGAGTTCAGGAGTAAACCGGCATGGCAAAGGTTTTTCGTGATGTTCGGCGGTGTCTTTTTCAACTTTATCCTGGCTATCCTGGTATACTCTGCCACACTATTCACATGGGGGGAGGAGTATCTGAAAAACAGTGATGCAGTTTATGGAGTGCAGTGTAATGACCTTGCAAAAGAGATAGGGTTCCGTAACGGAGATAAAATCATATCATTTGATGGAAATGAGGTGGTGAAATTTCATGAGCTGCAGGTTATTCTTGCAAGAAATCAGGCAAAAAGCGCAACGGTAATAAGAGATGGTGAGCAGATTACGGTTAATATCGGCGAGGAGTTCCTTCCCGCAATACTCTCAACTCCGGGGATGTTTACCCTGAGAGTTCCATTCCAGATACTCTCGGTTCCCGACTCTTCTCTGAATGCTGCTGCCGGGCTTTTGGCCGGTGACCGGATTGTTGCAATTGACTCAACCGAAGCCTTTATCATTCAGGATGTTCAGTCTTTACTCTCGCAACATGCAGGGGGGTATGCCGACTTCTCGATAAAACGTGGAGACAGTATAATTATCAAAAGGTTGCAAATAGACGGACAGGGAAAATTAGGCATAGTTCTTGAGGGGGATATCAACAAGTTCTTTAAGGTAACTACACAGGATTACTCTCTTGCTCAGTCAATTCCGGCCGGTTTCGAGAAGAGTATAGCCACCATAGGTAACTATTTCAAAGAGCTGGGGCTGATATTCTCACCAAAAACGGAGGCTTATAAATCTGTCGGAAGTTTTATCTCTATAGGTAAAATATTCCCATCAACATGGCAGTGGGATATATTCTGGAACATAACTGCGTGGTTGTCAATTATGCTTGCAGTGCTCAATCTGCTTCCGATACCGGCACTTGACGGGGGACATATTCTGTTTGTTATCTTTGAGATGATAACCGGAAGAAAACCGAGTGACAAGTTTCTGGAATATGCGCAGATTGCCGGGATGTTCATCCTCTTCGGAATAATGTTCCTGGCATTCGGAAATGATATTTACCGACTATTTAAATAATCTGGAAATGAGAGCTTTTAATTTTTTACTGATCTCTTTTATTGCAATCTTGCTCTATTCGTGCAAATGCACCGGCGGCCCTCAGTTAATGCCAAATATCAGCGGCAAGGCCGGGGAGATTGTTGTTGTTATAAACAAAGGCACATGGGAGAGTGAGGCCGGAGCCGCTCTCAGAGGACTTCTGGCGGTAGATGAGCCATATCTTCCCCAAAGGGAGCCAATGTTCAACCTTGTCAATATTCCGGAGAACGCCTTCTCCAGTATCTTCCAGACACATCGGAACATTGTTATTGTAAGAATTCTGAAAGATATTAAGGAGCCAAAGGTGATTCTTCAGGAGAACGTGTGGGCGGCACCGCAGATTGTGGTAACAATATCGGCATCGGATGAGCGTCAGATTGCAGAGCTTGTAAACACTCAGCAGAACCGCATAAAGAATGCGTTGCTGATGGCCGAAAGAAATCGCAACATACAGAATGCCAAGAGATATGAAGAGAAAAACCTGAGACAGGTTGTTACATTGGACTTTGGCGGTTCTCCATATTTTCCTAAAGGTTACAGTCTGAAAATGAGAACAGATAACTTTATCTGGATCTCATATGAGACCACCTATACGAATCAGGGGGTTTTTATCTATAAGTTCCCGTTCAGTGATTCAACCATTTTTTCTAAAGAAAATCTGGTTGCAAAAAGGAATGAGATTTTAGGGAAAAATGTAACCAGCAGGGCAGAAAAATCCTATATGACTACAAATATCCAGGAGCCAATAGGATTGGTATGGGTAAAATATAACAAAAGAGTATTTGCAGAACTTAAAGGATTATGGGATGTAAAAAACGATTTCATGGGTGGTCCTTTTGTGAGCCACTTCTTCCTCGACCGTGAGGGTAAGAATGTTATAGGTCTTGAGTGCTTTGTATATGCTCCAAGGTTCGATAAACGGAATTATCTGAGGCAGGTGGAGTCAATTATATACTCCTATGAATTTTTTTAAGATTTTTTTGCAGCAATAAAAAAAAAACATACCTTTGCACTCCCAAGATCGGAAAGGGTATTTCTGTAACGGAAAGATCTATCAGGTTTTGAACGGTCCGTTCGTCTAACGGTTAGGACTCAAGATTTTCATTCTTGCAATAGGGGTTCGATTCCCCTACGGACTACAAATAAAAAAATTGACAAAATGGCAAATCACGCATCAGCAGAAAAACGCGCGCGCCAAAGCGCAAAGCGCAGGGTTCACAACAAGTACTATGCACGCACAACCCGTAATGCCATCAAAGCATTGCGTAATACTACAGATAAAAGTGCAGCAGTAGCGTTGTTACCAAAAGTTTCATCTATGTTGGATAAATTGGCTAAAATTAATGTTATCCATAAAAACAAAGCGGCAAATCTAAAAAGCGGTATTGCTGCCTATGTTAACAAACTAAGTTAATTTTTACGATTTGTCTCGTAAGTATTAAAAATGCTTCCCAATTTCGGGAAGCATTTTTATTATATTTTATGGGAGAGAGAAGGTCAATTAAAGATTGGCGGGAAGATGAGAGGCCAAGAGAGAAGCTTACTGCCAAAGGGAGTGAATCGCTCAGCGATGTGGAGCTGCTCGCAATAATAATATCGTCGGGCACCAGGGAGGAGAGTGCAGTTGATATCTCAAGAAAACTGCTGCAGGCATCGGGAGAGAATCTGCGGGAGCTGCAAAAATTTTCATACGAAAAGCTGAAAGATATAAAGGGTATCGGGCCTGCAAAAGCTGTCACTTTACTCTCGGTCTTCGAGCTTTTCAGAAGAGTAATGAGTTCTCAGGGGAGTGATAAACCTAAAATTCAGTCATCGGCATATGCTGCGGGGTTAATTGCTCCGGTGTTGCGTGATCTGAGCCATGAGGAGTGCTGGGTTATGTATCTCAACCGTGCCAATAAACTAATTTCAAAGGAGAGGCTGAGTATAGGGGGGATATCTGCAACGGTTGTAGATGTGAAGATTGTGATTAAGAACGCGCTGGATAAGCTGGCCAGTTCAATAATTCTGGTTCACAACCACCCTTCTGGAAACCCCTCCCCCGGGGAGAATGACAAGGTTCAGACGCGGATTCTGAAAGATGCCGCATCGTTGTTCGATATCGCTCTTCTGGATCATCTTATTATTGCCGGAGATGGATATTTCAGCTTTGCCGACGATGGGATCATTTGAGAATTTTGTATCTTTGGGAGAATTTCTCAAATTCCACTCTATGAAAATCATAAATCTGGGCCAGGAAAACTCGGCATTAAACAATTTTATTGCCGAGATTAGAGACTCCTCAATTCAAAAGGATAGCATGCGATTCCGGAGAAATCTTGAAAGGATAGGTGAAGTTTTTGCTTACGAAATAAGCAAAGTCCTTAACTACAGCACTAAAGAGGTGGAGACCCCACTTGGGATTGCCAAGTGCAACACCTGTGACAACAGCATTGTTATTGCCAGTATTATGAGGGCCGGCTTGCCTCTGCACCATGGGATGCTCAATATTTTTGACAAAGCGCAGAATGCCTTTATCGCTGCCTACAGGAAGTACGGGAAAGACAACAAATTTGTGATTCATCTGGAGTATGCAAGCAGCCCTTCTGTAGGGGGGAAGACTCTGCTTCTTGCCGATACAATGCTGGCAACAGGTTCATCCCTGGTGCTTACATACAACAAACTCTGTGAAAACGAGGCTCCTGAACATACTCACCTCATTTGCCCGATAGCAAGTACCGATGGTATCGAATACCTCTCAAAACATCTGCCCCACAAAAAGACCACACTTTGGGTAGGTGCAATAGATGAGGAACTAACAATAAAATCCTATATTGTTCCCGGGTTGGGAGATGCAGGTGACCTGGCTTACGGAAGTAAGCTATAGACCTCCTCTCCTGCTACAAATGTTTTAAGAACCTTTGTTCCGGGCACCAGACTCTCTTCAACTGTCATAATATCTCTGTCGAGGACTACAAAATCGGCATATTTTCCCGGCTCTATGCTCCCTTTTACCTGCTCTTCAAACGAGGCTTTAGCCGCCCAGATTGTCATTGCCCGGAGTGCATCCTCTCTGGTGAGTGCATTCTCTGTCTGAAAACCTCCCTTAGGTATAAAATCGAGATTTTTCCTGAAAACTGCTGCAAAAAATGTGTAAACAGGATTCACATTTTCAATCGGAAAGTCGGTGCCGGCAGGAATCCAGCCCAGCTGGTTAAGAAGATCCTTATAGGCGTATGCATTTGTTATGCGACTGCCAAGGCGCTCGTCGGCCCATAACATATCGGAAGTTGCATGGGTTGGCTGGATTGATGGAACAATCGAGTATTTTCCGAATAGTTTAAAATCTTCCCGGTCAATCACTTGTGCATGCTCAATTCTCCAGCGAAGGTCATTGCCCTCTTCAAGAAATCGTGAATAGACGGTAAGTGCCTCACGGTTTGCAGCATCCCCAATGCAGTGTGTTGCAACCTGAAACCCATGATCGTATGCCCATTTGCAAAGGCGCTCAAACTCTTCACGGGTAATTACCTGAATCCCCCTCTCCCCCGGTCTGTCGCTGTAAGGCGAGATCATGAGTGCACCTCTTGAACCGAGCGCTCCATCTACATAGAGTTTGATGGTCGAGATGCGCATACGGTTTGTCAGGTATGGCTGAGTAAATTTTGTCAGATTCTCTTCATTGGGGGTGAGCCAGATATCTGTTCTTAACTTCAGTACCTTCTCCTTCTGGAGATCATCTATAATATTTATGATTTTCAACGACTCTCCTGCATCTGAAACAGAGGTCAGCCCATATCTGAAACACTCCTTCTGGGCATTTATTAGTATATCCCTTGACTCCTTCTCGTCGGGCTCAGGCAATACGTTTTTAAACCGGTCGGCGGTATTCTCCAGAAAGACTCCTTTGAATCTGCTACCGTTCATGAGTGCCTCCCCTTTCGGAAGAGAGGGATCTCCCGGAGTTATTCCCAGAGCATTGATTGCCGCATTGTTAACGATTACTGCGTGAAAATCTATTCTTGACAGGACAACCGGTATATCGGGGAATAGCTCATTGAGTTTCTCATTTCCCGGAAACTCCTTGTTCTCCCAAAGGTTCTGATCCCAGCCATCTCCTGCCAGATATTTGGGTTTGAGACTGTCGTAGCGGGTTTTTAATCTTTGCAAAATCTCTTCAAAGGACTCTGCACCACGCAGATCTACTCTGTTTAACGAAACCCCCAGTCCAAAAAGGTGGCAATGGGCATCGTTGAATCCCGGATAGAGCGGCGCCCCTTTCATATCCTTTACCACAGGAGCCATATATCTGTTGAGAATCTGGTCATCCTCTCCTGTTGCAAGGATCAAACCCTGCTTTACGGCAATTGCACTGCATGTAGAGAATGTGCTGTCTGCTGTGTAAACTTTAGCATTTATAATAATAAGATCTGCCTGCTCTTTCATAGTACAGCCTGTTATGAGGATCATTAGAAAAAATCCTGCGATTATGTTTTTCATATTTAGAGTTTTAAAGCTCTTTCCTAAGCCTGGCAATGGGGATGTTCAGCTGCTCCCTGTATTTGGCAACAGTTCTTCTGGCCACATTATAGCCCTTGTCGTGTAAAACTGTTACAAGCTCCTCGTCGGTCAGAGGACGCTTCTTATCTTCGGCATCAATACTCTCTGCCAGTATGTTTTTGATCTCCCTTGTAGAGACCTCCTCGCCGGAATCGGTCATCAAACCCTCCGAGAAGAAGTATTTAAGCGGATATATTCCGAAATGTGTCTGTATATACTTACAGTTCACCACCCTGGAGATGGTTGAGATATCCAGATTGGTTCTTTCGGCAATATTTTTGAGTACCATCGGTTTTAGTTTGGTCTCATCACCCTCGATGAAGAACTCTCTCTGGAACTCGATTATTGCATTCATTGTGTTCTGAAGAGTGTTGTGTCTCTGCCTGATTGCCTCGATAAACCACTTTGCCGAATCCAGCTTCTGCTTCACAAACGATGCCGCCTCCTTGCCTGCCCTGTCGGAGTTTGCAGAGCTCATTAGCATATCGGCATAACGTTTATTGACTTTGAGTTCCGGAACAGAGAATCTTGGCATTGACATTACCAGTTCACCATCCTTAAGCTCCAGAATGAAATCGGGAACAACCTGCTGGGCCTGTTCGGCATATGAATCATCTATCTGCCCTCCGGGGCGTGGATTCAGCCGTACAATCTCTTCAATGGCACTCTTTAACTGCTCCTCATCAATAGAGAGTCTGGACATTATCTTTTGGTAATGCTTTTTTGTAAACTCCACAAAGTGTTCTTCCAGAATTCTCTCGGCAAGCTTTTGTGATTCAGACTCTTCATAAGATCTTATCTGCAACAGAAGACACTCCCTCAAATCTCTTGCCCCAATCCCCACAGGTTCAAACTCCTGAATCTTTTTTAATATGAGTTCCAACTCGTTTTCGTTAGTCTCAATCCCCTGACGAAAGACTATATCATCGGCAAGTGCATCCAGATCCCTCCTGAGGTAGCCATCATCGTCGAGACTTCCAATTATGAAGGCTGCTATTGATTTCTCCCTGTTGTCGAGAGAGCTGTAGCCGAGTTGGGAGATAAGGCTCTGGTGAAAACTCTCCTTTACAGAAAATATGTTATACTGTGGTTTGAGATCCTTCCCCGAATTACTGGTGTACAGCTTGTACGAAGGGATCTGATCATCAGATGAATAGTCACTCAAAGAGATTGTTCCGCCCGGACCATCCTCCATATCATCACTGTCGGAAACCTCGTCCAGCACAGGATTCTCTTCAAGTTCTTTCTTAATTCTCTGCTCCAGTTCCAGTGTGGGTAATTCTAAAAGTTTGATAGTTTGGATCTGAAGCGGAGATAGCTTTTGCAGTAATTTTTGTTGTAATCCCTGTTTTAACATATTGTTCGGAGCGTTTATGCAAAGATATGATTTTTATTTAACTTCGCAGATGGCAAAATACCATAAAAAAGGGCCGGAAGGCAGTAAAAATGAGGATAGACGTTGAAAGTGTAATAGCAGGCAAAAACCCTAAGCTGCTTAGAATTATACCACGTTTTGTAATAAAATGGCTTAAGAGACTTATCCGTCAGGATTTCATAAATGAGATTCTTTCGGAGTACGGACATCTTAAGGGGGTTGAGTTTGCAAATGCAGTTATAAAGAGGATGAATATCACATACAAAGTTCATGGTCTGGAGAGTATTGACAAGGAGCGGAGCTATATAGTTGCATCAAATCATCCCATGGGAGGTCTTGATGGTGTAATTTTAATTGACATCTTCGGAAAGATATTCGAGAATGTGAAGTTTGTAGTTAATGATCTTCTCTACAGTATTGACCCATTGAAACCAGTCTTTATTCCCGTTAATAAGTTCGGGAGACAGAGCCCGGAGGTTGCGCGGATGATAAATGAGAGTTACAGTAGTGAAAATCAGATCCTGTACTTCCCGGCAGGGTTATGCTCCCGTATGACAAAAGGAGTCATAGCCGATCTGGAGTGGAAGAAAAGCTACATTACACAGGCAATTAAATTTAATCGGGACATTCTTCCGGTTTTTTTCGAGGGGAGAAACTCAGGTATCTTTTATAAAATTGCCAATCTGAGAAAGAGAATCGGAATTAAGTTCAATTTTGAGATTGTTTTGCTCCCGAATGAGATGTTCAGGCAACAAAACTCTACATTTGATGTTTATATCGGGGAGCCGGTGAGATATGAGGAGTTGACGGATGGGACACCGGCCGGCGACTGGAATAAAAAAATAAGAGAGAGAGTTTACTCTTTAAAAAATCAATTATGGAAGCAGTAATTCAACCTGTTGACAGGAAATTAATTATAGATGAGCTTACAAGCGACAAGTTTATAAGAAACACCCGAAAGGGTGACAATAAATTATATGAGGTGACGGCTCACGACTCCCCGCATACCATGAGGGAGATTGCACGGTTACGGGAGATCTCGTTCCGTCTTGCCGGTGGAGGAACAGGTAAAAGTGTCGATCTGGACGAGTTCGATACCGACTCAAAGAACCCGTACAAACAACTCATAGTGTGGGATCCCAAAGACCATGAGATAATTGGCGGTTACCGCTATATCAAATGCTCCGGTCTGGATGTTCACCATATGGCAACCAGTGAGCTCTTTTCATTTTCAGATAAATTTCTGAGTGAGTATCTGCCGTTTACCATAGAGCTGGGACGCTCCTTTATCCAGCCCAACTATCAGAGTACTAATATCAGAAGGAAGGGGCTCTATGCGCTGGATAACCTGTGGGATGGTCTTGGGGCGCTTGTTCTCAGATATCCGCATATAAAGTATTTCTTCGGGAAGGTCACAATGTACTCCTCTTACAACATGAGGGCAAGAAACACATTGCTTTACTTCCTGAACTACTATTTTGCCGACAGGGAGAATCTGGTTATTCCAATATCGGCCCTTGATTTTGACAGGGAGAATCCATATTTCAAGGAGCTTTTCACCGAAGTTGATTACAAAGAGGCCTATAAACAGCTATCAAAGGAGATCCGCGGACTTGGGGAGAATATCCCGCCGCTAATTAACTCCTATATGAATCTCTCTCCTACGATGAAAGTTTTCGGAACCTCGATAAATGACGGGTTCGGAGGAGTTGAGGAGACAGGAATAATGGTGAGTATTTCGGATATCTATCCGGAGAAGATTGAGAGGTATATAACTCCTCTGAGAAGGCTTGCCAAACGGTTCCAGCCAAAATGGTGGAGAAACCGCTAAGAGTGGGGGTTGTAAACCGCTAAAGCGGTGGGAAATTGATGTGTTCCCGCACAATAAAGGCCGACGGATAGAGCCCCTCTACCCTTTTGAGCATTCGCATTGCATCTGATTTGGTGCGGAAATCCCCGACAGTTACCTTGAAGTATGGGTTATCATAGGTTCTGTAGACTCCGGTTCCCGGGAACTGTTCTATAAATGACTGCCTTACACTTTCCGATTTAACTCTCGCATCCTGTTTGTTATCGAAAAATATCCTGATTCTGAATCCGTTAAGTCTCTTCTGGGTTGCATTGGCAATGATACTTCTCATTGCAGATTCTATCTCACTGCTCTGGTTTATTTTTACGGTACTGCGGTTTAACCCTGTAGCTGAGAGTATTGTGAAAATGTCTCTGTTCAGGTATGTAGAGTCAAGTACCGGTGCTGTGCGAAACAGTGAGTCAGGTATCTGCTTAGCCTCTTCGTTGTTCTGCGCAGATAGTGCCTGCGATATAGCTGTAATGAGTAGTGTTATAACCAGTGTTTTTATGATTTTTCCTGCCATTTCCTTTGTAGATTATAGTCTGTTAATCAGATTTTCAAGCGGAATATCCTTGAATTTAATAGTTTTTTTACCCCTGCCCGAGGCTTTGATAGTTGCTCTGGCATCTACCCGGAAATCTTTGTAGCTCCATTTTGAGAGGTTGAGCCCCATCGAGAGCAGTGCAAGGGGGTCGGATACCTCAATTCTGAAGGAGGCTCTGTAAAGGCTCTGGGTTCTTGGGGGGATTGTATCGGCCTTGATCATTGTGGCTGTTGCAAAGTCCACTCCGCTTCTTTTTAAGAGTGCGCTTGCACTCTCTATTATGAGCCTCCGCCCCGAAGGGTTCTGGATTAGATACTCCAGTTCTATATTTGCCGTCGAGGTGTTAAGAAGCTGAAAACTTTTAATATCCACCTTTTTAATATCTACCTCCCTGAGCTTTGTACAGCTTGTTGCAAAGAGAGTGAGAACCAGTACCAGAGACAATAATCTGTTCATATTTTAGATTTTGAATTACTGCAAAGGTATAAAAAAGCATATATTTGCCGAATAATTACACCTATTGATGACAAACAAATTCCATTCCGTAAAACCTGTTTCCGAACTTAAACTTAAACAAGTATATATAGAGACCTATGGCTGTCAGATGAATGTCAATGACAGCGAAGTGGTGCTCTCCGTCCTTGAACATGAGGGTTACACCCTCTCTTCCAAACTTTCCGACGCATCTCTGATTCTTGTAAACACCTGCTCAATAAGGGAGAATGCCGAGTCAAAAATCTGGTCCCGTCTCGATTATTTCCGTTCGCTCAAACGTAAAAACAGAGATCTGAGAGTTGGTATTCTGGGATGTATGGCCGAAAGGCTTAAGGAGAGGCTGCTGGAAAACGGTACCGTTGATCTTGTAGCAGGGCCTGACTCCTACAGAGATCTGCCTCATCTTCTTAATGGGCTCTCTGGCGGTCAGAAACAGATAAATACACTTCTTTCACAGGAGGAGACCTATGCAGATATCTCTCCGGTGAGAATGGACAAAAATGGAGTATCTGCCTTTATATCAATTATGAGGGGGTGCAATAACTACTGCTCGTACTGTGTTGTTCCGTATGTGCGGGGTCGTGAGCGGAGCCGAAGTCCCGAGAGCGTTGTGAGAGAGGCCACAGAGGTGTTTGAGAAGGGGTACCGGGAGGTGACTCTGCTGGGGCAGAATGTGAATTCATATAAATGGAAAGATATAAATTTCCCCGGGTTGCTGGAGATGGTTGCTGCCATCAGTCCGCTTCTGAGGGTCAGATTTTCAACTTCCCACCCGAAGGATATGGATGAGTCGGTGGTAAGATCGATGCTCAAATATGAGAATATCTGCCGGCATATACACCTGCCGGTTCAGTCGGGTAGCAACAATATGCTAAAGCGGATGAACCGTAAATATACCCGTGAGGAGTATCTTTCGAGGGTAGATATGATTAAGACTCTTTTGCCGGAGTGTTCGATAAGTACCGATATCATTGCCGGATTTTCGGGAGAGACTTTAGAGGACCATCATGACACGCTTTCTGTTATGAAGGAGGTGGGCTATTACACCGCCTTTATGTTCCAGTATTCTGAGCGCCCCGACACAACTGCGGCGCAAAAGCTTGCCGATGATGTCTCTGCCGATGTGAAGAACAGCCGCCTCAATGAGATAATTGCCCTGCAGAATGAGTTGTCGCACCAGAGTAACCTGGCCGATGTAGGAAAGGAGTTCGAGGTTTTGGTTGAGGGTCACTCGAAGAGGTCAAAGCTTGAGCTTTCGGGCAGAACATCCCAGAACAAGATGTGTGTATTTCCGGCGGGCGACCATAATGTGGGTGACTATGTGAAGGTGCGCATTATATCATGTTCAAGTGCCACCCTGCGGGGAGAGGTTTTGAATTAGATTTGAACTAAATTTTAAACTAAAATCTTAAAAACAACCAATATGACAAAGATCAGAACATTCTACATAGGTGAACTGAAAACAGAGGCAGAGCACCTTAAATCGGGCAGCAAACTTATGACCGAAGCTCCGGAAGACAACAATGGAAAGGGCTCTATGTTCTCTCCAACCGATCTGTTTGCCACCTCTCTGGGCTCCTGCATGCTCACAATCATGGGCATATCGGCACAGGCGCACGGCTTCTCAGTTGAAGGTACCCGCATCGAGACCGAAAAGATTATGGCCTCAAATCCCCGAAGAGTTGCCGAACTTAAGCTGGACATATACCTGCCCCGCAACGACTACTCTGCCAAGGAGATGAGGCTCATTGAGGCCAGCGTGAAAACCTGCCCCGTAGCAAACAGCATCCACCCCGATATCATCAAGACAATCACTTATCATTTACCGGAGTGACTCTAGAAAAACATATATCTGAATGTGCCGACGCCGGCGGGGGCAGTGCTTTTGAGGTTGCCATCGGCGCCCACTACCTTCATAAGAGAGTTTGAGGTGAAGCTAACCTCGGCGGTGAAGATGTTTCCGGTTGAGGGGCTAACGCCCAGACCGTAGAAGTAGGTTCCGGTAAAGAGTTTGCGAACGGTGCCGTTCTGTGAGTTTACAGTGTATATGGAGGCCTCTTCGGGCATATAGCTGGCATTAAAGGTGGTATTGTAGGTGTAGATTTGTGTTCCATAGGCATCGGTTGTTATATAGCCGTCCATATAATCTACCGGTACCTCAACAACATTATTAACAAAAAGATATACTGGATCTATTCTTACAATGCCCTTATCCGGGAAAGATGCCCATATCATTGCAGAACCGTCAAAAACAAGATGTTTTGCAGCACCGGTTACTCCTGCAGGCCTTACTGTGGCAATTGTACTAAAGTTGTCATTGGAGATATCGAATACCCTTACTCCCTCTTTTACAGCCACGAATAACCTGTTTCCAAAGATAACCATCCCCTCGGCATCGGTGCCTGCCGGGACCTTTTTGATAAGAGCTTTGGTTGCGAGATCATAGACAGCAATATACGATTTGTTGTACTCCCAAAATCCGCTTGGAAGAACAGAATACTCATATCCCCAGTTGCTTACATAAATTCTATTGTTGGTTATGATTGTATTTCTCGGTGACTCGAGAGCCAATGTAATTGGAGTCGATGCCGTTTTGGCCGTTTGAGGATCAATGATCTCTATTTTGTCGGGATTGTTGCAAACAAGATAGGCCTCTTTAGTTGGTGAAATTGCAGCAGAGACTATTGTTGCTCCAATCGAAACCCCGTTTGCAGTTTCATAGACACGGTTTTGCATTGTGCCGGTCACCTCATCGTAAAGCGACAGGCTGGCCGAGTGCTCGGTAAAGTTTCCCTGGTTTAAAACTAAAACCTTTTTATCAAATGTGATGACATTAAGAGGGATCTCTTTGGAACAAGAGATAATTGATAGTGTTGCGATTGCAACAAGCAAAGATTTGAAAATACTTTTTTTGAACATTTTTAATTGATTTTAAATTTTTTTAAAAGCTGTATACCACATTTACCATATAGTTGAGCGGAGCCATTGCATAGAATTTTACATTCTGGTACCTGGTATTCGTTATATTTTTTACCACGCCGGAGAGGATCACCTCCCTGCCCAAAAGTGCGGTTTTATAGGTTATTGAGGCATCGGCGAGAAGGTAGTCCGGGAGTTTATCAAAGATGTCAAGGGTTGTTCTCTCGCCTGTATATGAGAGATTTACCGAGAAGGATACTGGTCCGCTCTCTGCCCCGGCCGATGCCCTCCATGAGTGCAACGGCTGGTAGGCAAGCTGTTTTCCGGCAGATGGATCCTCCCTCCATAGCGGCTGAACCATTTTCACATTGGTATAGCTGTAGTAGAGGGTTCCCTTAAGATCCCATCTGCCTGCTCTTCTGTTGTATGTGACTCCCGCCTCGACCCCTTTCGAGCTGACCAGCGGTATATTCTGCGGTCTCCACACCTGACCTGCCGGGAGCCACCTGATCCAGTTTTTCACTCTGCTCGTATATACGGTTGTAAATATGGCCAGTGAAGAGACCCCTCTGAAAAGGGAGTAATCGGCTCCACCCTCCAGGGTAGATGATATTTCGCTCTTGAGATAGGTGTGGGTGCCACCCCAGTATCTGTCGTTGAGTGAGGGAATTTTGCTGTTGCGGGATGCCGATGCCCTCAGAGATAGGTTATGCCCTTCGCTCCTGATTGCATTGAATTTGATATCGAGTGATGGCATGAATGGGACCTCGCTTGAGGTCACACCTCCTGCCCTTGCTCCGGCAGATATGTAGAGATGTGTCAATGGATTATATCTTGCCAGCAGGTAGATATATCCTCTCCGTTCCTTCACTGCAAAAGTGTAGGACTCAACAGATGGAACAGTGTACTCTGCCGACAATCCAAGTTTCACAATTGTCTTTGAACTGTTGTACTGCCCCTCGGCATTGGCTGCTAACCTGGAGGCTGCAATTACATCATTTTTATATCTCTCATAATCGTTTGAATATGAAACACGACCTGAGTAAGATATCTTTGACCGGCCTCCGCTGTATGAGAGAGACCCTCTGAAGTTTCTGTCCAGAATTGAGGCGTAACTTTCGGGACGGTCATTGAGGGATACCGAAGGTTGTATCTGCCTGTCAAACTGTAGGAACCACATATTGAATGATATCTGCGAAGAGTCCCTGAATTTTCGGTGCAGCTCCTGCATCACCCCGTAGTTTTCGTATCCGGAGTTTTTGAGCCGCTCTTTTGGCTCTCCCGGTTTTGTATTGTTACGGAAGGTATAGTCGTTTTGTGCCGAAGAGCGGAAGATACTGGTTCTGCTCTCCGATTTTCCATTTGAGTATCTGACCGTTGCCCCGGTGAAGAGGGTAGAGAAGCTGCCTGCCGAGAGTGTAACATCGCCATTGATTCCTCTTTTCCAGAGTGGTGAAGTTGAAAGCTGTATGCTCCCGCCTATGCTTCCATCGCCATAGAGTGAAGATGACCCTCCGATATGAAGTTTCATGTTGTCAAAGAAATAGACCGGCACATGGGAGAGGTCGGTCTGCCCGAGAGTGGGTACGGCAAGCGACATCCCGTTCCAGGAGAGCGATGTGTGTGAAGATGATGTCCCTCGCACAGAGATAAATGCACTCATCCCCCTGCCATACTCTTTAAGATATACCGAACTCTGCTCCCTGATATAGTCGGCAAGCGAGTTCATTTTTGAGTTCTGAAGTGCCTTACTGTCCACAGATATGATGTTTGACCCCACCGCAAAGGTTCCGGCAGACGATGGTGCCCGCCTCAATCCTGTGGTTATCAGAACAGAATCAAGCTTATGTCTTTTAAGTGTATCAACAGAAAAATACTCTTCGGGGAACAATAAAGGCCCTTGTGCGGATGTTTTGTTAAAAACAGCCCCGGAAATAATTAATGCAAAAGCATAAATATAATGTAACCTTTTGTACATCGCGCCCTATCTCCCGAAAGTTCGATTAATAAATTAGTGTTCTGCACAGCAGGTCTTCTGACTTAGCTTTTACCTCCTGCGCCTTCCCGCCTTAATGGCAGTGGCCCGAATGAGGAGAACCCCGTAGGGTAAGCATCACAGCAGCGGGTACTGTCTCCGGTTCTCACGGAGTTCCCTTAACTGTAGAACGGAACAAAGGTAAAGTAAATTATTTATGAAATACAACTTTTTTTAACTTTGTTGAGAAAGCTTAAAACTAACCTCCTTAAACATACTTTATGAAAAATCTACTCAAATTCACGGTGCTTGTTGCATCATTATTTCTGGTTTTTTCCTGTACTAAAAATGGCTCCGTTAAACTAAGCTACGAGAAATACGTTCTTGGGAACGGGCTGGAAGTTGTTCTTCATCAGGACCTTTCCGATCCTATTGTTGCTGTTGCAATTCAATACCATGTGGGTTCCGGCAGGGAAAAGCCGGGCAAAACAGGGTTTGCTCACTTTTTTGAGCATATGCTGTTCCAGCGTTCCGAGAATCTGACCCGCAATGCCTTCTTTCAGAAAATTGCGCGGATGGGTGGTACCTTTAACGGATCTACCAACACCGATGGTACAAACTACTATGAGACTGTTCCGAGGGATGCTCTGGAGAAGGTTCTCTGGATGGAGTCGGACAGGATGGGTTATTTCATAAATACCGTGACCCAGGGGGGTCTGGAGAGGGAGATTGACATTGTTTCAAACGAGAAGAGGCAGAATTACGACAGCCAGCCTTACGGGCAGAGCAGCATTATAATTGCGAAGGAGCTTTTCCCTGCCGGCCATCCTTACAGCTGGACCACAATCGGAGAGATTGCCGATCTCAGAAGTGCCACTCTGGAAGATGTGAAGGAGTTTTATAAACGTTTTTATGTTCCTAACAACGCTACTCTGGTTATTGCAGGAGATTTTGATGTTGCTTTGGTAAAAGAGCTGGTGAACAAATATTTCGGAGAGATCCCGAAGGGGGCCGATGTTGAAAAGCCTGTTGTAATCAATCCGGTTGTCCCTGTTACAAAACATGTTATGTGGGAAGATGCCTATGCAAAATTGCCGCAACTGACTCTTACCTTCCCTACTGTCGAGCAGTACCATCCTGATTCGTACGCTCTGCAGGCCTTTACAACTCTGTTTGCGGGTGGAAAAAAATCTCCGCTCTACAAGGTTCTAGTCGAGGAGAAGCGGCTTGCCCCGAATGTCAACGCTATGAATATGTCCCGTGAGGTTGCCGGCAGTGCCGCTATCTCTGTAAGGGCTTTTGAAGATGTGAATCTTAATTTTGTCTACGGCGCTATCCAGGAGGCCTTTGCAAAGTTTGAGAAGGATGGTGTGGATGCTACCGAGCTGGAGAAGTTTAAGGTGATGCAGGAGGTGAATCTATACAACCGTATGAGCAGTATCAATGGTAAGGCTATAATGATGGCTCGTGATAATGAGTTTGGCGGATCGCCTGATCTTTCGCTCAAGGAGCTCGAAAAGTACCGTGCTGTTACCGCTGAAGCCATTCTGGCTGTCTATGAGAAGTATTTCAAGGATAAGAGCCATCTGGCCCTGAGCGTGGTTCCTGCCGGCAAGGCCGATCTTGCCGTTAACTACTCAAGGATGGCCGATATTGTTATGGAGAAAGTTGAGGATCAGCAGATGAAATCATCTGGCGGGAAGATAACCGACGACTCATACGAAAAGAGTCAATCGGCATTCGACCGTTCTGTTGAGCCGGGCTATCTGCCTGACACCCCTGAATTTAATGTTCCTCAGGTGTGGAAGAGCTCTCTCTCGAACGGTATGGCTATCTACGGAATAACTCACAAGGAGCTTCCTGTTGTTCAGTTTACAATAAACATAAGGGGTGGTATGATGATGGATCCTCCGGGAAAGGGTGGGCTCTCTTACCTGAATGCCCGTCTGATGAATGAGGGTTCTGCTCTCAAAAGTGCCGAAGAGCTGGAGAGTGCAATGGGGCTTCTTGGTGCAAGAATCACGGTCTCTTCCGATGTTGAGGGGGTTAACATAAATGTAACTTCACTCACCCGCAATTTTACAAAAGTTGTTGCCCTTATGGAGGAGATCCTCCTCAACCCTCGTTTTGATGAAAATGCTCTGGCAAGAGTTAAACAGGAGACAAAATCTCTCATCAAGCAATCATCTGCCGATCCTGCTGCCGTGGCCAGAAGAACCCGTGATATTCTGCTCTACGGAGCCGACGGTACCCTTTCACGCTCTATCTACGGCACAGTTCAAAGCATTGATTCCATTACAATTGACGACATTAAAGAGTTCTACAAACTGGCTTTCTCTCCTTCGGTTGCCACCATGAATATTGCAGGATCCATCGATAAACTCACATGTGAATCGGCCCTGGCCACCCTTGCAAAGGACTGGAAAACGACTGATTTAACAGTACCTGAACCTGTACAGGGTACTCCGGCCAAGGCGGGCCATATCTATTTCGTTGATAACCCAGGCTCTCCACAGTCTATGATTATTGTGGGTAAGAGAGGTCTGAGTTTCAACGATCCTGATTTTTATCCTGCTACCGTTGTAAACTACCGATTGGGCGCAGGCTCGCAGGGGATGCTGTTTGATGTTCTTCGTCTGCAGCGCGGTTTCACTTACGGAGCCTCTTCGACCTTTGAAGCCGGTAAATATTACAACAACTTCTCGGCATCTTCAAGTGTCCAGGCAAGTACCACTGCCGAGGCTGTGAAGATCTTCAGGGAACTTATTGGCGGATATGGTAATGCCTTTAACGATGAGCTGCTCTCCGAAACTAAAAACTCGATGACCAAGGCCATGGCATCGTCATTCGAGACTCTCGGGTCCCTTGTGAAAATGCTCTCAAATATCTCCTACTACAATTTGCCGGAAGATTATGTGAAGCAGCATGAGCAGATTCTCAACAACATGACTCTCGAGGAGGCTAAAGCTGCAATCTCCCGTAATCTCAATATAAATGAGATGGTTATTGTTGTGGTTGGGGATGCTAAAACGCAACTGAAACTTATTGAATCTGCCGGATTGGGAAAACCCATTATTGTAAACAGATAGTTGCCCATTTAAAAAAAATATCTACCTTTGACGCCCAGCTTTTACCGAATCAATTCAATGCCCGGATGGCGGAATCGGTAGACGCGCTGGTCTCAAACACCAGTGGCCGCAAGGCTGTGCCGGTTCGATCCCGGCTCCGGGTACTTTCAAAAACGCTAATGATCTATTTCCCTGATTGTTGGCGTTTTTTAATTAATAGTTTTGTCAACAAAATGTCAATCTAAAGAAAAAACACCCCTAAAACTAAAGTCTCAGAGGTGCTTTAAGCATATTAAAAATACCTGATGATATTAATAACACTACAAAGATAAAATAATTTTGACACTCTCATTGTTGAAGGGGGGGAGGGAGTCTGAAAAGCTGTCTCACAAATACATTAGTCATAGCTAGAAATTTTTTAAAATTTTTACTAGCTCCATCAGCTCTAAAAACATTTATAGCTCAAACTTTAACATGCTCAGTCGAATTGAACTCAACAATATCCGCCAAAACATAATCTATTGCTTGAATATAGTTTTGCCACTCATCGTAATGATTTTTTTTACTTATTAAATCATGATTTTTATAGCTATCTATGCAAAAGAATTCCCGCCGACCTTTGACTGCTATTTTTATAGAGCAAAATCGAAGATACTCTGACATCGAATTATTTCTTATAACAGACTCTTTTATAGCAGTAGTACCCCCAATTATTGCGCCCACTCCACCGGCAAATACAGCTCCAACTGTAGCACGTTTAATTAGGCTCGCAGTATTAGTTTTTGATTTTGAAGTATAGGCAATATCGTCTGGAAGTATCGCCACATCTTCTTCATAGACCTCATATTCCATAATATCATTATAATCAAATATTTTAGGAAAATCTTTATTAAGATACTGTATCCCGATGGGAGTGAGAATTTTCTCACAGATAAGGATTTTTTTGGATTCTTGCATATCAATAATATAATGCGAGCCTTCAGAAAAATCACCTGATCCTCCAAAAGGATCTACAATAATGGTTAATGTACCATACTTAGTCTTTAAAGAATTCAAAAATTCTTTGCCTTTTTTCTCATAATATTCATCAATTACCCTTCGTCTGTCTTTGGATTTTGCGTTTCGAAGTTTTTCCTCTAATTCAAAATCCTCGGTAAACATAACTTCTTTATTCGAAGAAAAATAAGGCTTGAGCGATGCTATCAAACCAATAATTACGATTACAAAAATAACTATATACACATACATATTTTTATCTATTTAAAAGTTAAACAATTCTCAGTATATTTAAAATAATCGTTCATGTAAATGAATTGAGTTGACAAACGCAATGGGATTCAGTTATAATAGCCTCAATAATGGGGATACCTGTTCCTGATCGTCTGCTCCAGCAAGTTCTTACATTCAATGTATTCATCAACCTCATAATTGTATATACTTATATAAACTCGAGACAGATGTATTAATATCAACGTATGCAAAATAGATGTTTATAATGACACCGGCAAGTATCCTCTAGCAGAAAGATGGAAGGCAAAGTAAGTTTTGGAAACACCTTGATAAGGAACATAATGTCAGTATCGTAATTTAATACTGTCCAGATATCTATTGAAAAAACTCACCGATCTCAACTCTGTTAATAAGACGCTGATTCTTTCTGTTGAAATTCAACAAATCAATTTAAGCAGTATAGACTACTATAATATTCCCTTGATACATGACTTTAGGCATCTTTTGCATGGTTGCGGGAGAAATTAAGTACTACAATTGCTACATTAAAACTTTATTTATCACATGATTATTAGTTGATTTTTATCTTTTTGTCCAAGTTGAATAATATCCATCTCCGAGCTTATTTCTAAATGTAGTTGAATTTATCAATGTATATTCACCCATCATGTTTATGTTTAAATTCGGATAATCAAGTGAGTATTGACTTTGATGAAAAAATTTTTCCATGCTGTCGTTATGCTCTCGATAATACTGATATTCCGTCGGTGAAATAAAATGAATAACATGATACCACTTACCGGAAAGCAATAATGATGTAGCAACATCGGGAGTTTGCCAGTAAGTACCTACGAGCTGATTGTCTACTCCTTCATCCTTAGAGCATCCGTACAGAAACAAAGCTATTAGAGTTGTAAATAGTAAAAATAATTTTCTCATGACCATAATTGTGGTTTATGAATTTCCAAAATATTTAAGTTTTGCATTACATCCGTTGGTACATTTCGCAACTACTCGAATACAACCAATATCCACAAAGTTAATGACGAATTATTTTATTTACAAATATTAGGTTTTATTTTATTAGGTAATTAATAAGGTGAACCTCACTTAATTTCGTGAAAATATAATTGTACGAAATGAGTGGTGAGGCAAAAAATAGTAAGGACGAAGCTTTAGATCCTCGCATTGCAAAGATTGCGGCAAAGCTAAAAGACCTACGCATCAAGGCTGGATATACAAGTCATGAATCTTTCGCTTGGGATCATGAAATAAATAGAATACAATACTGGCGCATCGAAAAAGGCTCGAACATAACTCTCAAAACCTTACTGACAATACTTGACATCCATAAGGTCAGCATGTCTGATTTTTTTAAAGATCTCTAATTTTTGTTGTGGAATTAACATTAAGAACGAAAATATTAACTCTGTCACATCAGAATATTAAAATTTGAGGTACCTATCATTGACGCAATAAATCTCATCTGAGTAGTAACGACAGAAAAGTTCTGCAAACTCTCGAACCTCTGGGGAGTTGAAAAAACGGCTTGAAATTGGGGCAAGGGATTTATGCGAACCTTTGAAATTAAAGGCAATAGCATATGCTTCTGACTGATTATAGCCACATAGGCAGTTCAGTATAAGTGCGATGCGAGTCTTTGGGTCGATGCGGTCTCGACGGAGTTGGCGGGGCAAAAGTTTGACCCTCCCCACGCCACATGAAAACTCTTGGTTGCTGTTGTTGTGTTTCTTCTTCATTATTTTAGTATTGATAGAAGGTAATAATTGAGGCCTTTATGAGGGATGTTATCTGGTATGTAATGTACAATTTCGATTTCAGTATGAGAACTCTTATATCCGCCATCGTACATTGACCAGCATTGTCATTATTCAGAATCAGCATTTCAATGCAAGATTTTTTAAGTAACCGTAGGGCTTTAACTATGTTCGCAGCGGAATTTAGTATAAGAATTTTCGCTACTAAGCAAAGCTCACCTTTCAGTATAAGATAAAATAAGTAGTAAATAAACACCTCGAATACAAGAATTTTATCATAATCACCATCTCGAATAGTTATATCTTTTAAACTGACGCTCTTTTTTATGTGGAAATCGCGGATCTCCATACCTCCTGATTCTTTAGCAAATCCGATCAGAAAATATTTCTTTCTAACTTGCAGATAGTGAATTTCGAAATAGTTTTTATCGGCAACATCACCTCCTTCCCGAATCCCTATATAATCTAGAAATTCTGAATATTGAAACTTCTTTAAATCTCTTTTCTCCATCGTTGAACCTTCCGGCTGTAAATGGTCAAATACTAGAATTTGGGCATTAAAGTTAAAATCCTCTTCCAATAATCTTATTGTCTGAAATATTCTGTAGCCCTCCAACTCTTTAGCAATGTTGATGAAAGTACTTAATTCAATAATATCAAAACCACACCTGAGATATTCCCTGTTGTTGACATTTAAACTTGGGGAGGCATCCTGCCTTAATGAACTGTGATCCTGTCCGTAAAGCCCTTTATCCATCTTGTAATGAATGACAAGATTGGCAAGTAACTCATTAATATTTATCTGCCTGATGATGAAAATGTTGTTTATTTTCATAACTGAAAATGTTGTTTATGTGGTGTGGTCTTGAAATCTCTATATATTTGCCACCACACCACAAGTGATTAAGTTAAAAAAGAGACTTCATTTCTGAAATGTTGATATGTAGCTCCTTGCGATTGTAAGAAGTGCTATTATCTATGAGCCACTTGCGCTCGATATAGTAATCTACAAACAGACGTGCTTTCTGGTCTGAAACTCCGAAATGCCTCATAATTTGCGCTGTAAGTTGTCGCCCTGAGAACTTGTTCGTTTGGAAATTATAGACTTTCAACAAAAAGTTCTTGTGTTCATCACTCTCAAAATCATATGGCCTTAACTTCTTCTTGTCGTTACTTCCCTTTTCTTTCTTCATCAATAAATCTTCAAAAGCAACACGAAGGCCGGTGTCGATAAAGGTTAGGTTTTCGTCCTTTTTTAGCACGTAAGAGGCGTTTTTAGCATCTCCTGGCAAATAGTTACCCTTGACGATGCATAAGTGTCTTAATGAGTCGTCTGAAACGTCTATACGTAATTCTACGACTAATCGCATCTTTGCCTCGAAACCCTGTGATCCAATGGTGTTGTTCTTACTTGGAGTAAGTTCCTCCGTGCGCTTACCTGTGTGATGGAGGAAGCATAGCGAGCATCCATTCTTTTTTGCGATATTAGCGTAATTATTGATGAATGCTCGCACTTGGTTATTTTGGTTTAAGTCCTTACCATCGAATACATCAGCAAATGCATCTATTATAACAAGGTCTGCTGGACAACGCTCAAGTTCTTCCTGTAACTTCAGCTGGAGGTCAGTTGTGTCGAAAATAAAGCGAATACGAGACAGCTCCCCTTCAGATAACCCGAGAGTCATGTTCTGCATCTTCAATAGAAATGCGATACTCTCCTCATCGTCTTCGGAGCACACGATTATAACGCTCCTGTGCTTGCCATTGAACTTTTTGCCGAGAAACTCCTTTCCAGCGGCAATACACATTGCCAACTGCCGTAATATCATCGACTTACAAGTATCAGAAGCTCCAACGATTGCCCAAACACCTGCCGCAAGAATAAGTCCCTCATATAGCATTCTTATTTTTGAAATATCGAGCCTCATAAGTTCAGAACCCAGCCTAATATAGGCAGGATGTCCACGCTCTTGTCCACGTCTCAAATTATCTGTATCTTCGTTTGTCGAATTAAGTGAAGATACCACTTCTTCAGGGTGTACGTCCGTAGCTTGAGAAGGTTTTCGTGTTTCTTCTTTCATAAAGAATCCCCTCCAGACAAAAGTTTTTTTATGGATGAAAGCCGGTAGCGAGGTTTCCCGCCAATGTAGGTAGGCACAAAATATTGCTGTTTCCGCCATCTCCACAAGGTACTTTCGTCCACGCTCAGCATCTTCGCTGTTTCCGCTGGAGATAGATATCGTTCTTCGTTCTCGGCAAGAATGGCTGCTTCAAACTCAGCCTTTGCCTCCATTAGCATTTTGCGTCCGAACTCATTTAGGTCTTTAGCATTTATCGATAGGGTTATATTTCCTCCCGATTCTAAAATATCTGCTATTTTCAAAGCTTTAATTATTACAAAATTTAACATAATAAACCTGCTTCTCGGGTGGCCACCTACTGTCAGATTTCGAGTGTAAAATTAATTCTGAAAATCAATTGCATTATACTTATATTCAATGTATTTAATCGACTATAAAGAGTCGATGTTGGTCGATGTTGGTCGATGTTTGACAAATAAAAAGCTCCCTTTCAGGAGCATTCACTTGTCGGTTTAGTCGATAACTATTATTCGAAACGTGCAAGTATATTTAGTAACTCACATTTCCCATCAGCAACTAATAATTTTGTATTACTTCTCATATTATGTTTCAACTTTTTTCTTGATGGTAATAGAAAGCATTTATTCCATTCAGAGAACGTCATATTTATTCTGTCTGCAAAACGACAAGCGTCTGCATTTGACTTTATCCACTCTTTCTTTGATGCACCTAACGGCAGTGCTTTTAAGATTATTATATGCTCTAAATCATTGTCTGAAGCCCCTTTTATATACTCTTTCAAGGCTTCAGCAATCCCCAAATATTTCGACATGTTTATATCTACATTATCGCAGGCTGTGTACCCTGCTATGTTATATTCAATAAGTCGTTTTATTCCATTGATTTTCGCTTGGCATTTTGCACCAAACTCCCAATCCTCTATTAGTTCCAACTCCTCTGGTTTGATCTTCACTATTGAGGCTTCGTTATCTTCAAATTCATTCAGCCACTTTAAATATTCTTCTAACTGCTTTTTAATCGGCAATTTATCAACAGCCCAAACTAATTCTTCCCAATCGGGAAGGGGTTTAATCATACCCTTTTTCCAATGTATCTTATTCATAATTATTCCAGCATTTTTACAAGATCGATTTTCATCTGTTCATCAATTTCCCTATATCGTGCAAAGGCTTTACTTCCCTCCTTGTGCCCAGAGAGTGCACCGACAAGATTTGGATCTTTCACTTGTTTATATAGGTTGCCAACAAAACACCTCCGAGCAAGATGAGACGATGCCAGCTTGTTAAGTGGCTTCACCTCCTGCTCTCTGGTTACTGAGTTTACGACTGTAATAGGTCGCCTCAATCGTGCAGCCAGAAACGCTTTTTTAATAGCTTCATTGTATTTCTGCTCGGAGATGAAGGGGAACAATGTAGAGCCGTTGTAATTGGCGTATCTATCAAGTATCTCATTTGCGTTGGTGTTGAGCGGGACACGCACAGTAATAGGTCGCCCTTCTTTCGTCTTCCGAGCGATGTATTCAACTGCGCCGTTGATGATGTTACTAGAGGTCATCCTATAGAGGTCGCTGACCCTGCAACCAATTAGGCACTGAAAAACAAATATATCCCGTTGGATGGCAAGTTGAGGATGTCGGGATAAATTAGTCCGATAAAGTTTGTTCCGCTCATCGATGGTAATGTAGAAGGGCGTCCCATACACACATTCTTCAACTACGAAATATTTAAATGGATTATTGTTTGTCTTCCCAGTATCTATTGCCCATAAAAACAAAGTTCGCAACTTGGAAAAGACGTCGTTTATAGTGTTTTGTCCCCGTGGTTGTGGCTTTCTGATCTCCGGGATAGCTTCATAGATATGTCTGAACCTTTCCTCTTGGCATAGCTGGTGCTCATGCTTAAGGTACTTTTCAAAATCTTGTAGAGTGTTTATTCTGATGTCGTCCAACGTCAGGGAATATTTGCTATCGATCGTCGTTCTAACATATAATTCGTACCGTAGTAACGCTCTGTAAATGACCTTAAAATTATTTTTACGGACTTTCGATAGCTTTCTCCTTTCGAGGAACTCATCGAAAACCTCAAAGAATCCCTCGTTTTTTATTTCACTGTATTTCTGGGGATGATGGAACATATCTACGATTTGTTCTAGCCAAGCCTTATTAACGGTCGATTTATCTGCGTGAACGAATGCCTCTATTATGGTGTTTTTGAGGTCGTCTAGTTGCTTGTTTAGATGAATAATTTCTTTCTTCTCAGGAGTGTCAAGCCGGGGCTCGATAGCTTCCTCCTTTTCCGCATTCCAGCGTAAGGGCTTCACATATAGGCCGCTCTTTACTCTAAAAATAAAATCACGGCCACCTACAAATCGAAGTAATAAAGGGGACTTCCCAATTAACTTATCCACTTTCGGGGATAGGGTGATGGTAATTTTTGCCATATGAAGTATTTTTAATATGCTCCCACAAAGATATATTAATGGTTGACAAATTCAAATATTATTGTCAACCTAATTTCAAGATTATGCAATTATATACAATCTAATGAAAGAAGTAATTCATGGTATATATAATTGTATTTATGTTTATTATTTGATCAATTAACTATTTTTCAGCTAAAGGTAAAAATTGCAATATTTTACATTTCAAACACGGCTCCGGGTACGAAAAAAGCAGGCATCTCTGCCTGCTTTTTTCGTACCGTCGCTTGCAGGATGCAGGGCAAGCTCCTTTGTTTGTCCCACCCCCTGGCCCCCTCCGTGGAGGGGGAGGTCGCTTCGCTCCGAAAAACAATTTTTACTAGTAAACTTTAGTTTGAAAACAACTGAATTTGTCGAGTGAAACTATGTCTGAATTTTAGGGAGTCTAACACAAAATGGGGATTTTGACACTTTCAGCGTTCCCAGATATTTACGGGATTTATTACACCCCCCGGATGAAGTACCACAAGAATTCCTGATGAATTACCACAAATATTCCTGATAAAACACCACAATTATTCATAATATTTTTGCAATTCCCTTATTATTAGTAATTTTGTATGACTGATAAACAAGCCAATTGTATGAATTATTTGGAACGTATAGCCGACAAACACCTGAAAGACAGGTTGAATGCGATGGGGGCTGTGTTGATTGAAGGTCCGAAGTGGTGTGGAAAGACAACAACTGCCGAACAGCAGGCGGGAAGTGTACTGCGAATGCAAGATCCAGATAACCGTGATGATTATCTGGCAACGGCGGCCGTAAAGCCCTCAAATCTTTTGATAGGAGAAACTCCCAGATTGCTCGACGAGTGGCAGGATGCTCCAGTGCTATGGGATGCCGTTCGCACTATGTGCGATAAACGTCGTAATCCTGGTCAGTTTATTCTTACGGGTTCGAATGCCGTGAATGAGAAGAAAATTTATCATAGTGGAACGGGACGCATCTCGCGTATGCAGATGTCAACGATGTCGCTATGGGAATCAAAGGAGTCAAACGGCAGTGTTTCACTCAAGGAACTGTTTGACCATCCGGAAAAGGAGGTGGAAGCTGTTTCTGAAATGAATGTGAACGATATCATATTCTCTGCTTGCCGTGGCGGTTGGCCGGCATCTTTGAATGTAACCGACCCGGACGCAAAACTGATGATAGCCAAAGATTATGTACAGTCAGTATGTAAGACGGATATTTCACGCGTGGATGGTGTCCGACGTAACGAGAAATTGGCAAGGCAAATACTTCACTCATACGCAAGGAATATATCTACTGTAGCGAAGACTACATCGATTCTGGCCGATGTTACTGCAAGCGATAAGATGGAATGCTCACGCTCAACGTTTGATGACTATGTATCTGCTTTAGAAAAGCTGTTCGTTATACAGGATATCGATGCCTGGTGCCCGGCGATACGCAGCAAGACTGCCATCCGGAGCAGTCCTAAACATGGCTTCTGCGACCCGTCAGTGGCGGTTAGTGTGATGGGTCTGACACCAGAATCACTTCAAAAACAGCTGAAAACCTTCGGATTTATTTTTGAACAGATGTGCATTCGTGACCTGAAGGCATATTCATACGGATTCTTCTCCAGTGTTGGCTACTATCGTGACCGCTATGGTCTGGAGGCGGATGTTGTGTTGCATCTTGGCGATGGGCGCTATGCCCTGATTGAATGTAAGCTTGGTAGCAAAGATATTGAGGATGGTGCAAAGCATCTGGTTCAGCTCCATAAACTTATAATCGAGCATAACAAAACCGAGAAGCAGATGCCTATTCGAGAACCTGACCTGAAGATTGTTTTGACTGGCGGACAATATGGATATACAAGGGACGATGGCGTTCACGTTATTCCGTTGGCTTGTTTGAGAGAGTAAATTCTGCTTCGTTCAATTCTGCGGCAGTATTTGTACTATATGCAAATAGATATAAATTAAAAAATAATGATGAAAGTATATTCATTTGCATATAATTTTATATATTTACATATGATTATATTCAAAAGCATATAATGAAACGAGTTTCGGAATTTGTCAAAGAGCGAAGAAAAGAGGTAAACCTTACCCAGGAGGAGTTTGCAGAGCGAGCTGGTGTAGCGCTGACAGTGGTTCGCAAAATTGAACAGGGTAAAACAAATCTGAATATGGATAAGGTGAACCTTGTTCTAAAGATGTTTGGTCACGAACTAGGTCCGGTTAAATGTAAAGACTAAAGCGAATGAGAGAAGGAAAAGTATATTACAAAGAGCTGTTTGCCGGCATCCTGACTGAGACAGATGATGGCGAATATCTATTCTGTTATGATGAGAAATATGTCGCAAATCACCCTGAAAAATTCATCACCTTCACAATGCCCGTGACACTCACACCATATACAGATAAGCGCCTCTTCCCCTTTTTTGAAGGGCTCATTCCGGAAGGCTGGCTGTTGAACATAGCCTCTGAAAGCTGGAAAATCAACAAGGAAGACAGGATGGGATTGTTACTGGCATGTTGCCGGAACTGCATTGGAGCAGTAAGTGTTGAACCAATATCAGCAAAAGATGGAGAATAGATGTCTGTATTGTTATAAGCCACTTGAGGCAGGCCTTGATTTCCATGAAAAATGCTCACTGGAATTCTTTGGAACATCAACTCCCCCTGTGATAGAGTATTCTCTTAACCAGATGGACGAGCTCGCTAAAAACATTGTAGAGCGGAGCATTGCTGTTCCCGGTGTTCAGGCGAAACTGTCAATGTCAATAGTTCGCGGAGCGATGGAGAGATCATCCACCAGGCTTACCGTTGTGGGGGCGTTAGGCCGACAGTATATTTTTAAACCACCTGCCGTACGCTTTCCTGAGATGCCGCAGAACGAACATGTAACTATGCGGATTGCCCAGGCATTCGGCATAAAAGTGGCTCCATCCTCTCTGATAAAGCTGGCATCCGGCGAACTTTCCTACATTACCAAACGGGTTGACAGAACTGAATCGGGTGAGAAGATTCACATGATTGATATGTTTCAGATTACCGAAGCATTTGACAAATATAAAAGCTCGATGGAAAAGGTGGGAAAAGCTATTGACACCTACTCCTCCAACACTTTACTTGATAAAATTTTATATCTGGAACTGGCCCTCTTTTCTTTCCTCACCGGCAATAATGACATGCATCTGAAGAATTTTTCAATGATAGAGAGCAAATCAGGATGGGTATTATCGCCTGCATATGATTTGCTCAATGTTTCAATACTGATTCCTAAAGACGACGAAGAGCTTGCGCTTACTTTATCCGGGAAGAAAAAGAGGATTAAATGGGAGCACTTTGTACAGCTGGGCAAGGGAATGGGATTATCTGAAAAACAGATAACCGGAATATTAACCAGATTCAAACGGGAGGCACATAAAGCATCTGACTTACTTGATAAATCGTTTTTATCTGCCGGGATGATTGCCAAGTATAAAGAGCTCCTGGAAAAGAGATTCAGGCAGATGGATTAAGGTTGATTCAACAAAAACGGGAACTTTTATCAACTAGCAAGTTTCCAACTTCAAAATCAACTACAGATTACTTAAGAATGGTTCGGAAATTTTTCTTCTCAAGTGGCCAAAATAAGTTTAGATATCGGTCATTTCGATGAGATTCCTTTCTTATTTTACAGGCATAAACACATGATTACATATGTTTTAGCAGCATAATGCAAAATAAGAGCTTTATTTTTGCTTATTATGACACATCATTAGGAATGAGTAATGAAGTTCTTTTATTGTTATAAAGATATGCAGAGATCCAATATGCATAAATTGCCGCAGGAATAAATAGAATCTTCCCTTGTGGAGAATCGTATATGCCTGTTTTACTTTTTGTTGTAACTATTATTTTGCGAATATCTTTATTAGATTCCAGAAACTTATTTAGCGATTTCAACTCTGTCGGGTTATTATAAAAGCGATCTGTCCACTTAACCTCAGCTAAAGAAAAGGCTTTTTCGTTTCAGGTTGGCAAAGTCTGATTAATAAAAGAGTTTGGGAAAATGAGTATAAATCGGTCGCATATATAAATTTTGAGAAAGCTACTCAGCTTGCAAATATATTTGATTCAGATTTTGATATCCCCCCTATTTTAAGGTCAATACAATTAGTAACAATTATTTTGAATCAGCTTCTCTTTTTATGATTTGCTCCACTGGTGTAAATTTTCTTTAGTTGTCAATTTATATGAGGGTTGCAACCGGAATTGTTACTATCTTTACTATCAAAATATTCGCAATGAAAAAATTTCTCCTGTCATTTATTCTGCTTACTACTTTCATTTCACTCGGAGCTCAGGAAATCAAATATACCGAGGCAAGTGAACTTAACCTTATTGGAAAACCTTTCCCTGGTACTCCAAATCCATATCATCGTATAGACACTATGATTTTCAAGGGATTCAACACCACCGAAAACCGGCAGGTAAGATGTCCGGTTGGCATGGCGGTGCTGTTCAGAAGCAACACAACAAAAATAACCATCTCTACAGAATGGGGTTATGTCTACAATTCTGTCTCAACAATGCCTATTGCCTTTAAGGGATATGACCTTTATATCAAAAATGGAAAGGGAGAGTGGCAGTATGCAGCCAGTGGTGCAAATAAGCAATACAATAAAGGGGAAAGGGATATATTCACCCTCATTGAAAACATGGATGGGAATGAACGTGATTTTATGCTTTATATGCCCATGTACTCTGAGGTGCTCTCATGTAAAGTAGGTGTTGATGCAGATGCATCTATAGTGCCGGCTGAGTCTCCCTTCCGCCATCGTATCGCAGTTTATGGTTCATCTTTTACCCAGGGAGTAAGCACCAGCCGGGCTGGTATGAGTTGGCCTATGCAGTTCATGCGCAGCACTGGCTTACAAATTGTATCGATTGCAGCAAGCGGGAGGTGCATGATGCAGCCTTATTACACTAATGTGCTTGAATCCCTTGAGGCCGACGCCTTTATATTCGACACCTTTTCCAATCCCGATGCAGATACTATCAGGGAACGCCTGATACCGTTCATAGAAAGACTAATCAAGGCTCATCCCGGCAAACCGTTGATTTTCCAACGTACAATTTACCGTGAGAGAAGGAACTTCGACACCGCGCTGGATTTCAGGGAAGCTGCAAAAGCACAAGCAGTAGAGGAGTTGTTCCATGAAATCAAAAACGGT
The DNA here is from genome assembly GCA_964521685.1 of uncultured Muribaculaceae bacterium. Lineage (GTDB taxonomy): Bacteria > Bacteroidota > Bacteroidia > Bacteroidales > UBA932 > Bact-08. Next base: position 17,161 of record CAZFTS010000011.1, on the reverse strand, counting down.
AAAGACAGAATCAGATACAAAGATGTATACCTCATAACACCTAATGCGTCTGACAATCATGAAACTTCGGTAGATGGAACACATCCGGATGACTATGGCTATTCATTATGGAGCAACTCAATTAAAGGACCCGTAATGAAGATTTTAGCTAAATACAGGATCAATTAAGACTACAGAATTCGAGACCTTCGGCTACACTGTGTTTCACAAAATATACGTATTGAACAACAAATAATGGATACTTGCTGAGTTCGAGTGTCGCAAACGGGGAAAGGTTTAAAAACCCAAGATTGGAGTCATCTTCCAGGATTATTTTATCGCTATCGGTAATATGTGGTTCAAAAATATCTATAACCTCCCCTGACTCTGTTTTGCCGTTCCTGAGGTATTTATAATAACTTGCCAATAGGAATGCCAGCCGCCTGGTATCCTTTCCAGCTGTAATTATCTTTGCCAGGGTAGGTACTATATAGACGACGAATTTAGAAATTCCATCTCCGCAAAGTCGGGATACCTGGTCGCTGATAGCAGGATTTGAAAACCTCAACAACAACTTCTCCTTGTAATCACCAAGGTCTGTTCCCTCAGGAACGGGGACAAAAGGGGTTACATCCTCTTCCATGAAATCCCGGATGAGTTTCCGGTAACGGGAATCTGCCAACACCGAATCTACCTTTTTGTATCCCTCAAGGTAAGCAGGATAGCACAAAAGTGAGTGGGAAGCATTTAGTAAACTGAGCTTCATATTTTCATATGGTGAGACATCTTTGGTGAATTGTACTCCAACCCTTTCCCAGGCAGGCCTCCCTGCAATAAAGTTATCTTCAATAACCCACTGTATATAGTCTTCGCAATAAACATCTGTTGTCTCCTCCGGCTTTGTTGCAGGTGTTATCCTGTCAACCATTGAATTGGGAAAGGAGACGTTTTCCCTGACCCATGCGGCAATATCGGGACAACAGGCATCGAAATAAGATAAAAAGGCTTTGGCTGCAGCCTCCCCATTATGCTGCAGATTATCACAGGATAGTATAGTTATTGGCAGTCCGGCTAACATCCTTTTTCTTAACCCCTGTGCAACATACCAGAAAACCGGTCTGGGTTGCTCCGGGTTTACAACATAGCCTCCTTCGGTTATGGTGAGAGTAATAATTTTTGTTTCCGGTGAGGCGATCTGTTCAATAATTGGTAATGGATTCTCTTCCCCCCAACATAGTCCCGTCAGGGACTTTATAGTATGGACCTCCCTTTTGCCGCAAGGATGACACACAATTAAATTGTAAACACAGTCAGAACTTTTCAATGCTGAATACAATGTGCCATCTGATGGCATTATCATGGATCCGAATACACCCCAGTTCCTCTGGTCATCGTATTCCATGAGCAAATTATTATAATATTGGAGATGAGCCCGGTGAAAATTTCCAACACCAAAATGGACTATCCCGGAAGAGAGAGTGTTCCTATCGTACATTAATTATCACTTTTTATATTAATTCTTGAGGTAAAGGGTTAATTGCACCACTCTGGGTGCAAACAAAGGCAGAGACCTCAACCGCCTTCTCATGGGAGCTTCTAACATCTTTCCCATTGATTCGCGAAACGATATAAGCAGCAGTAAATGAATCTCCTGCTCCAATCGTGTCGGCTACTTTTACCCTTGGAGTCATAATCCTTGAACTCAAACCTGAGCTGTCATACACATCGCTGCAAAGGGCGCCTTGGGTATAAATAACCTCTTTCAGATCAAACATTTTTATCAGGGAAACCAATTTCCCCTCCTCGTCTCCCGATAGCCCGAACATTTCACTTACCGGCAAAAGCTCCTGGTCGTTTAGCTTGAGGATTCCTGCTCTTATCAGGGACGCCTCTGCAATATCCTTGTTACAGTAATGTTGCCGTATATTAATATCAAAAACCCTGAGACAATTTACCGCAGTCGCATCCAGCATCTTAATAATATTCTTTCTGGATTTTTCGGAACGTTGCGCCAGCGAGCCCCAACATATAGCATCGGCTTTGCTTAAAAGTTCAAGTTCACATGAGGAGCATTCAATCTGGTCCCAGGCAACATTTTCAATGATTTTGTAGTCAGGAATTCCTTCACCATCAATTGATATCAGCACCATACCGGTAGGGAGATGGTTACATTGGAGAAAGCTTATGTCTACACCTGTAGCAGATAACTTCCGGAGGGCCTCTTTCCCAGGATCATCATCTCCTGTTGCGCTTATAACATAGCTCATTGCTCCAAGCTCCTTTGCAAAGTATGCAAAATTCAAAGGGGCGCCTCCCAACTGTTTCCCTGCCGGGAGCATATCCCAAACAATCTCTCCTATTCCAACTATTTTTTTATATTCCATCACTTTTCGAGATCAATTATGACCTTCATAGATGTAGCACGATTTTGATCTATGAAGTTATATGCCTTATCGTAATCTTCAAAAGAAAACCTGTCCGTGATAAGTGGTTCAAGATTGATCTCCCCACGGGAAATCATCTCCACAGCTGTTTCAAAATCCTCATGCCTGTACATCATCGAACCTGTTAAGGTCAATTCGTGCTCACCCAGATAGAACATACTCAAAGCCGGGTCCTTCTCAAAAACTGCCACTATTACAATAATACTACCCTTTTCTATGCACTCCATCAATGATCTTGCAGATGACTCCACTCCTGCTACTTCAAAACCAACCTGAAATCCCTCATCTCCGAAAAATTCCTTTACCCCCTCTTTAAGAGGAGTTCTGGCGACATTAAGGGTATTGGTTATACCACACTTTTTTGCAATCTCCAGTCTAAGGTCACTGATGTCGGTTATGAGCACCTTTTTAGCTCCCCGCGCAAAGGCAAATTGCGCAACCAGGTTGCCGATTGCTCCTGCTCCTGTAACAACCACATTTTTCCCGGTCAAGTCACCGGCTTTAGTTGTGGAGTGGGCACCAACGGCAGCAGGTTCAACCATTGCCCCGTAATCCAGAGAGAACCCATCGGGTAGTCTTACCACCCTCTCCTGGTCAACCACAAAAAAATCCTGTGCAGCCCCATCTGCCTGGAATGCCTGTACACGCAAATGCTGGCAGACATTGTATTGCCCACGACGGCAAGGGTTACACTCTCCACATACCAGTTGTGGTCTCACTGTAACATGATCACCCGGTTTTACTCTACTCACCCCTTTTCCAACTGCTGCAACACGAGCAGAGTATTCATGACCCTGAACTACGGGGTAATATGTAGCAGGGTGCAGCCCGTGGTAGGAGTGAATTTCTGAACCACATATCCCTATCCTCTTTATGTTTAGAAGCAATTGATACTCCCCTAAATCCTCTGCGCTTGGTGCCGGAACCTCCCGGAACACTAATTCCTTAGGCTTTATCAAAACAACCTGTCTCATTTATATTTATATTTTCAATCAAACAACTCAATTCCCAAATTCTTCATAGCTCCTTGTAATTTTTTTACATCCAGCTCCCTTGGCATACATTTAAATTTGGCAGACATCGCCGAAGCTATTCCGACTGCCTCACCCATAGCCATACAAATTGACATTACACGATACGAAGCGTGTGCCCGGTGTGTGCCGGAGATACAGCGGCCTGCAACCATTATCCCTTCCAAACCTTTGGGAAGAAAGCACCGGTAAGGTAAATCGTAGGGTTTACAATATTGGATATGGTCATCTGCTTGTCCGGCTCCCTCGGGATTATGGATGTCCACAATGAAATTGGCATTGTGTACAATCACATCTTCAAAACGGCACCCAGATGCAAGCTCCTGGGCATCTATTATATAGTCACCCACTATGCGGCGGGTCTCACGAACCCCCGTGGTACATCCGCTTCCAATAACGTTGATGTTCTGATAACCCGGTAAATGCTCCTTCAGGAACCCGGTCAGAAGACGGATTTGTTGACGTAGTTCGAGATCTGCCGGAAAAATCTGCTCCACACATGTCATATCTGCTTTGTTAACCTGAGTCGTATTAACCTGTCGACGTCCCTTTTGGACACATGGGTGCAACCGGACGGCTGAAATGGTTTGGGGAATCTTCCCCTGATCGGCCATTTGCTTGCACCAATCAAGAAAACGGACTCCATTCATTTGGACATTATCTACATCGCCAATGCAAATCAGACCCTTACTCTCATCTACACCATCTATGGTAAATTCCAGGGTAACAGGCTGCATCAACCCATCTTCCCTGCCTTTCTCTACCTGGGCACCTGCCAGGAACGCAACAATACCATCCCCCGAACAATCAACTGTTACAGAAGCCTCAAACCTTAAAGGACCTTCATTTGAAGCACATACAACTCCTTTGACAATATTACCAATCCTGATCACGTCGAATATGCTGGTTTGCAGAAATATGTCAACTCTTTCCTCCAACGCAATCCACTCTGCAAGAGCAAGTTTTGCCATTTCAAAATCATGGGCTACCCCCTTTTCTCCTATCCAGTCATTTTCCATAACCTCAAGGAGAGAGCAGAGTTCGTCCCTCATGGTTCCCTTTCCAACACTCCCAAGGATTGGACCAACATAACCAGATGTAAGGTTACCGCCCAGAATCCCGTAACGCTCTATCAAAGCAACCCGTGCCCCTTGCCGGGAAGCTGCAACGGCAGCACAAAGCCCGGCCGGACCAGCTCCAACCACAATAACATCATATTCCTTCATTATCTGCTTTTGTATGGTCCGGATATATTTTTAACTATCATCTTCCCGTCTGAGTCAGACAGTGTATAAATTTTATATTCATCTCCTCTTTCCGATACGCGGATCAATATATGTCCGTTTTTTCCCTTGATGCGGGCAGCAACTGCACTGGAAATCTCTTTGTCGGACCTTGGCGCTGTGACAAGGTTGGTTACAAAGAAGTCAGCTGTTGGTGCAGATAATAGCATTGACTCCAGAACAAGGGTGCGCGGATGGAGGTCCTGCCAGCTGGCAATCACTACTGTCTGAGGATTAAGAGCCCGGACTGCCGCATCCTGGTTGGTATTGGTTACTGCATGATGATTTGCCTTCATCACCTCTACCTGACCTACGACACTAGCCACAGGAAGTTCAATATCTTTCCAGCTTTTTGACGATCTCCCATCGTACTGCATGTCTGCACCTGCATAAAAATCAAATTTACCGTAAGAGATCTTCATCACAGCACTATTGTGGTTTTCCTCAGGGCAATTGTCTCCATTCTGTACATTTTCACGTCCGTAGGCATCAAATGTGCACTGTATATCCTCCAGAGCCGGAAAAGTCTTTGTAACAGAGGTCCCGGAACCTGTCCAGATCTCTCCGTTAACACATATGTTCCGGACCTCAAACGATGGATATTGAGCAGCGTTATAGAGTGGAACAAACTGGCTGTTGCTACCCGATCTGAAAATCTCTGCATTCATCCCCTTATTTGCCACATGCCATCTTACAGCATTGACATAGTTGGCGACCCCGTTGTAATTGCTGGATTTTGAAACCAGATCAAAAGGGTAATTATAGTTTGGATAAGCCCTGTCCACCAACTTACCTATTCTGTATCCTTCAACTGAATTGAACTTATCCAGGATCTCGGCATAGCCATACTGTCTGTAGTTACCACCTGAAGGCGACATTGAATATTTTGTGTCAAAGCCACCAAAGTGATCATTATGGAAGTGGGTCAAAACTGCATAATCCAGAGTTTTGTTACCTGTCCACTCCATGCATTTGCGGATGTACGATGTAATCAAGGTACTGCCTGGTTCTATCGGATCCCATCTCTTGTCCATCTCTGCCTTGCCTGTAGTTGCTGCCGAGCTGGCACAATCGATGAGCATCTGTGTTTTATCGGGAAAGATGACAAATACACTTTCTCCATCCGTTGTATTTATGAAGTGGATGTCCAGAACACCATTGGTCCATGCAGGGATCTCTTTTCCCAATTCCGAGCCGTTACCTGGCTGGTGGATATCGGGAGGGGAGGGCTTACCACCCTCCTTCCCGCATCCGGAGACCGGAAACAACACAATTAACGAAATAACTATTAACCTTAACCTTTGCATGATATATGTAAGTTTAGGAACATCTCTCCGCCACTGATGTTAACAGCAAGACGTAGATAATTTCCAAAGTTGGGCTGAACTTTTATAATGTGCAGTCCCAGTCCCTTAAATGAAACAGGGTCGCTGCCGTCAGAGGCCCAATGAACGCCATCCTGAGACAACTGAACCTGGGCTGTGAAGGTTGGATCATCTTTGACTTTTTGAACCATCACAAAGAATATGGCCTCGTCGGCCCATCCCACCTCGTACGGGTGGGTTTCGAAGGCACCTGAGAAGAATTTTTTCACCTCAAGGTGGGAATCATTAAACATTTTCATATTACTCTTGAGAAACTACAACTGAATCAATATAAAGGAAAACTCGTCTGTTGGTATCGGTGCCAACCCAAAACAAAGGATTGATGAGATTATCTATACGGTTATACGCGTCTGTCAAGTCGGATTTTATCCCTCTCATGTCCCATATTCTGTCCTGGCATTGAAACTCTACATATTCACGGTTCTCAGTATCTACTTTGAGACGCATGTACTGCCAGTTTAGTTTGCAGTCAGTCTCGTTATAGATAAGCTTTTGATCTCCGTCGGCAAGGTCTTTGAACCCATCGTGGTCTCCATTAGGGTACCGGCGTCCGAACCACCACGGATCCACTCCCTTCTTACACCAGTCTCCTTCCAGACCAAACGCCCATTCCTTATCGGAAATCCCCTCTTTTGAGAGCTCATATTGCCACTTCTGGACTAACCGTCCATCAACGGCATTCAGGTAACGTAGACCAACATGTGAGCGTTTACCGTTGACCTGTATATCGAAGCCCATACCAAAATCCCTTATAGAATTCTCGTGGAGACCAGGCTGAGGGCGATTATCCTCATCCATTACATCTTGTTCGGCAGTATAACTGAACCAGCACTCTATCTGGAGGTACCTGCAACCAGGGCGGTAAAAGGAGATCCTTTTTATGGCGTGTCCCAGACACCCCTCAGCCGGGATCCCTGTATATGGTGCCGCAACAGGTCGAGTTGAAAGCTTTAGTGAATAGGTGCCGGACATCGCTCCATGTGTCCCGGGGTAACGGTAAGTTGCTGAACTAAGCATAACAGGGGGCCACTGGTCCTTGCAGACAAGTGTTTTAGGAACATCAAAGTCGGGATACTCTGTAAAGTTCGGCATTAATGTCATCCAGCCGTTAAGGCCGGTATTGAAGATATCATAGGAAAGAATATTCTTCAAAGGAGAATATCTGCTCCTCAACAGTATTTCGTCTACACTCATAACTGCTAATATCCAGGGTTTTGGTTAATATTTGTATTAATTAGTACGTCTGTATTAGGGATTGGCCACAAATATGATTTTGGATCAAATTTGCGCATACCGTATTGCATTATATACCCTTTTTCAAACATCGGGGCAAAGTTGGCAAAGCCATCCTCGTCAATCTGGGGAGCCTCTGGCCAGAACCAGTTTCCTGCTGTATAGTAGGCCTTGATAGCTCCCTGGTTAAGGTGTCCGTACATGTTGTGGCTATATGCTTTTTCCAGCCATCCCCAGCGAAGAAGGTCAAAATAACGACGTCCCTCCCAAGCGAACTCAACCCTTCTCTCTTTCCGCAGCTGACGGCGAAGTCCGGTCTGATCGTTTCCTGTCACAGCAGGGTATGCACTCACCTGCCCTCTGGGGACACCGTATGCACGGGCGCGTACATCGTTGATTGAATTGAGGACAGTTGCATCAATCTGGTTAAGCTCAATTTTTGCTTCGGCATAAATAAGGAGGACTTCGGCATATCGCATAATAACAGTAGGGTTTTCATTGTAGGTTGATATCCAGTCATCTTGTGCCCCTTTTTTGAGACAACAGCTATTATACGCTGCATATTGGTCATTCACTTTGTTGTCTTTATTTTTTACCATCGCACCTGTAGTGACATTGAGCACATTGATGGTTCCCGGACTTGGATCGAAAACTATACCGTAAACAGTAGTTCCCGGTGCAGCAAATGTCTCATTGCAACGAGGATCGCGATTTTTGAAAGGATCGTGCGGGTCAAATAAAGGAGATTCGTCAATAGGTTTACCATCTGTACAATCAAATGCAGCAAGCAGTTCCCATGATGGCTGGGCAGTAGCAGTACCACCAGCTGTTCTGAGGGTAAAACTATTTATTTTCTGAACATTAGGCTGACCTGAAGAGGTTAGTTCAAGGCTTGCAGAGTGGGGGATTGCAAATATGATTTCGGAGTTGATGTTTTTGTCGCGGAACAACGCCCCAAAGTCAGGATGAAGGCTATACCTGCCAAGGTTTATGCAAGCCTCTGCAGCAGACAGTGCTGTCTGGTAATCACCAAACTGCATTGCCCACCTGGCTTTGAGCGCCAGCGCAGCACCTTTGTTTACGCGTGTAGCGCTTCTCGCATTGTTATTCTCGGGAAGGTATTGGGCTGCGTAATCAAAGTCTTCATATATTTGGTCAATAATAATATCTTTAGAGATCCTTCCCATCTTAAAAGCCTCCTCTATCGAGAGATAACCTGTATAGAACGGAACATCTCCGTAGAGAGTAATGAGCCGGGAATAGAAGTAGGCCCTAAAAAACATGGCCTCTGCCAAAAGCGGATTTAATTCAGAGTCGGAGTATTTACCCCTCAGCTTCCCGACAGATTCCTGAATCCGGTTTGCCCGGCTGATACCTTTGTATGTGTTTGTCCAGTAAGAGTTATAACTCCATGTGCTTACAGCACTACCGTTTGAAAGCTCATAGATGTAATCACGTTGGTTCCAGTCGTCTGTACGACGGTCTGTCCAGTATCCACTCTCAATCTCCCAAAGGTAATCACGGTAAAAGTCGTTAAGAGAGATCACAAGCTCGGTAGGATCGGAATACCAGTTTTCACTGGATGCCTCCGAAAGCGGATTGAGATCAAGTTTTGCGCAGGAGTGGCTTATTGAAAGTACCAGAGCTGCCGTAACAATATATAAAATCTTTTTCATGATCATTAGAAATTAAGGTCAACACCAAGGGTGAATGTCTTTGCAATATAGGTAGCTGGACCAGCTTCGGGGTCCCATCCTTTTAAATAGTTATCAAAACAGAGGGGATCGTCGGTATTTAAAAATACTCTAAGGCCCTTTATTCCAGCCTTATCCAAAACCCTTTGCGGAAGCGTGTAGGATATGTTGATGTTCTTTATACGGAAGTACGCCCCATTCATGAGCCAGTAGTCTGAAACTTCATAGTTACTCTTTTCGGCTGAAGTGTAGCTCAGACGGGGATAGCGGACATTCTGGTTCTGCTCCTCAGTATTGTATACACTCCAATAATTTCTGGTACCGTCACCCTTATGGAGAACTCCGGGTGCAGAGAGCCATTGGCTGACAAATGGACGTACCATATCCTGAGTAACCATACTTTTTTGTTTACCCACACCGTTGAACAGGACAGATATTCCAAAGTTTTTCCAACCCAGGTTTATAGTGCCTCCAAATACGAAATGAGGAAGTGAGCTACCAAGTATAGTACGGTCATAAGTTGCATTTATCTTACCATCAGGAGCCCCTTCGCTACCGGAGATGTCGGAATACCTTACATCTCCTGCCGTAGTTGTAGCTATTATAACGGCATCACCTCCTGCAGGTACGGTTTGCCATAATCCTTGTGATTTATAACCGTACCATGCACGATACTCTTCGCCCTCTTTTATGATAGTTCCGTCGCTATAGAAAACCATCTTTCCTCTCAGGTCTCCCATTACAGACTTGTAGTCAGACAGGTTGGCATTTACCGAATAACTGAAGTCACCGGTTTTATCTTTCCACCCAATACTAACCTCCCAGCCGCGGGTATGCATTGTCCCTACATTCTGGTCAGGAGCTTCAAAACCTGTGAAAGTCGGTATTTCAGCTGCAAGCAGCATATCCCTGGTCTTCTTGAAGTAGTAATCTGCAGTTAGATTAAGGTGATTGTCAAACAAAGCTGCGTCCAGTCCAATATCCCAACTGTATGTCGTTTCCCAGGTTATATCACGTACTGCATAATTTATCTGGGCACCTGTCATCTGGGAAATAATATTTGAACCATTTGAATCGTACATGATTGCCTTATTAAAGTTGATGCTGGACTGGTATGGATAGTTTCCAATCCTTTCATTACCGAGAGATCCTAACGATCCGCGCAATTTAAGATAGCTTACAGGGGTAATATTTTGCATAAAGTTCTCATTTGATATAACCCAACCAACCGAGGCAGATGGGAAGAATCCCCATCTGTAATCTTTATGAAACCTTGAAGAGGCATCTCCCCTTGCGTTCAACTGAGCATAATAACGTCCTTTGTAGTTGTACATAATGCGACCAAAGAAAGAACGGTATGCGTTTTGATAAGAACCACCGGTTACTCCCAGATTATTGGTATTGGCAAGGTCAAGATATGGATAATTACCCAGTTCCATATCGTTGGTGCTTGCAGTCATTGCCTCATATGTGTACATATAATCTTCGTAACCAGCCATAAGGTTAAAATTGTGGGAGTTGTCATATGACTTATCATAGGTTGCAATCAACTGGGTTTCCAGTGTTTTTGCATCGGCACGTAATTCGGTCAGACCATTTGCAGTGTTTCCGCTCACATATCCGAGAAGGATATCTGTATCATATGCATCATAATATGGAACCGCCCTTATGAATTCTTTCTGCTTTGTGAAACTATATGTAGGGGTCATGTTCCCGGTGAGATCAAAGCCCTTGAATGGTTTCCAGCTTAGTGAGATTTTGCCTGTTACATAATCATTCCTGTTTATTTGATTACCCCCTTCCAGAAGAGCTCCAAGCGTATTGGATCCGGTTTTACCCTCGGCAATACGACCATCAGGATAGAGACCTGCATAGATTGAAGGGTACATATTCGCTGCTTTTATCGGACTACCCGACTGGGGGTCATTCTTTACTGCATGTTTGAGGGAAAAGTCAACCGATGCAGTCCAGTTTTTTGCAAAATTTATTGAATTACGCACACGAGCCATCAGGCGCTCGTGGTTGGATCCTTGATAAAGCGCGTCAGATTTGTCATATGACACTGATGCCCTGGTTTTTACATCTTTATTCCCATAAGTTAGGGTTAAATTATGACTATGGCGGATAGCCTGGTTTTTAAGAATATTGGATTTCCAGTCAAAATTGGGATAGGTGATGGGATCCATTTCATGATTACTGATGTAATTTTCTATATAATTCTGTGCATACTGCTGGTAATCACCTCCGGAAGGATTTCCTGCATCATTCCATTTGTATTCATTGAACATGGTCATATAGTTGTAAGGATCGGTAAGGTAACTTGCAAATTCTGTGGCCTTTACAACAGACACTTGACCGTTATAACCAATCTGCACATCCCCTTCCCTGGCAGATTTTGTTGTTATGAGGATGACTCCTGCTGCAGCTCTCGCACCATAGATAGATGCCGAAGCAGCATCTTTGAGTACGGTCATCTGCTCAACATCTTCCACAGCAACGTTATCTATATTATTTACAGCCATTCCGTCTACGAGAATAAGGGGGCTGGAGTCGGAGATCGTTGTAACCCCACGGATCAGTATTGAGGCACTCGCCCCTGGCATACTGCTGGAACGGGTAACCACAAGGCCGGGAATAGTTCCCTGTAAACTCTGGGATAACTGCGTTTTGCTCTGTTGTCCAAGGATATTGCTGTTCAAAATACCAACCGATCCGGTAAGATCCTTTTTCTTTACTGATCCATATCCTATAACAACCGTTTCATTCAGTTCAAAACTTTTCTCTTCTATGATGATATCAAAAGGTTCCGAGCCATTCCAGACAATGCTTTTTGTTGCATAACCCAGACACGAAACTTCCAGAATATCGCCTTTACTCACTCCTGAAATAGAGTAAGCACCATTCTGGTCTGTTGATACCCTGACTCCGTTCTTTTGGTTTAAAACCATGGCACCTGCGATTGGGCCAATTGCATCCTTAACTGTTCCTTTCAATGGCGCTTGAGCAATTGCTGAAAAAGGAATGATGACAGCAAGGATTATTGTTAATATTTTACTCTTTATCATTTTTGTGAGAATTTGAGTGTTACATGCTCGTTGTATTCCTTGACAGCCGTTCCGTCCGGATTGCTGGGGTGTTGTGCCGAGAATCGGGACTGGCAGCTTTGATTTATAACATCTATATACCTTCCATCCTTGAAACCAACCCGACCACTTGGGCTAAACCTGAGTTTAATAGTCTTCATATCAACAGAAGTTGTGAATGTTCCCTGAACTGCAATGTATGCACCATTGCCGGAGGTGTCAAATGTACCTGCAACATTATAGGTTATCTCTGCAGAATAAAGAGTAGCAAGATTTTCTCCTGTAGCTCCGCTAATGGTTGCAGACTCTGTCAGCTTGCTGGTAGGCAGAGCCGGTTTCCAGGTATTCCCGTCCAGAAATTCAATCATCCAATAATTAGACACATAAGTACCGAATTTGGTAACAAAATAAAAGTCTATGGCGGTACCTTTAGGAATATCTCTTACATATTCACCGCTTATAAACCAGTAGTCTCCTACGATGGTTCCCTCAACATATGGATCCCCGTTGCCTCCCACAAGCCTTTTGCAATTGTAACCACTCTTTATAACATATTCCAATGGCCTTTCACATGCATAGTACTCAATCTTTCCGTTACCAGTGCTCGCAGGAATATACTTTCCTCCTGTTCCGGGTGTTGTCTGAAGAGTGGCATCGGTAAATAACTCGGTTGTAGTTGCTTTGATTTCAGCTAAAGCCCAATCTGCCAAAATTCCCTGAGGTTTACCCAAGGCCTTTTGAGTGATACCTACAGTATAGGTCTCGCCGGCAATCACAACAGTTACAGTAGCCATTTTCTCCGTATAGCTTTCATTCGCCGGGAATGTAACTTTGACCTCCATCTCTCCTACACCACTAACGGCGCTTAAAATGAATTCAGGTTTTGAACAGCTTGCAGTCCAAGCCTTGTCTCCAAGGATTGTAAATTTGGTGCTGGTTACTTCAGGATCGACAGTAATTGCAGAAGGGTTCACCCCCCGCGGAACAATACCGGACTGGTTAACAGTTAGTTTTAGAGGTGTTACACCATCGCCGATGAACCTGATTATACCCACTCTGGGTGTGGTTTCGGCATTTGGTGCGACAGTGAGGTTATAGGTCGTAATATCTCCCGCTTCCGTTTTGTTCGCGATGGAGATCCAATTATCGTCAACCAGTACTCTATAGTACACATTGGCAGACAGGTCAAAAGACAATGAGCCTCCTTCGTCAGCAACGCTCACTTTCTTTGAAGAAAGCGTCATAAACGGCTCTGGGTCTTTCTGGCAGGAAACAAGCGTCAATAGCGCAAGACCTGCAAGGATGAGTTTTTTAAGTTTCATTCCCGTTATAGTTTATGTGTTGATAAGTTATTTTTATTGGCACCTGCACCCACTCGTGGCTTGGGCATTGATATTTTATAAATAAACGGACTGTTTGTATTAACATACATCCAGCCATCTCTTACAACAAGGTCCTCCATCTCTTCCTGAACTTCATGCTCCAGTTCGTACCGGCTACTGATTAATCTTTTATCTGTATCGTAAATTCTTATTTTAGATGTGGTTATCTCATATTTATTTCCAAAACCGAAGCAATAGTAAATCTTGCCATCGTGAATACTACCCGCTTGTGTCGCCCATACATCAAATGGAAAAACTACCTGGTCGAGAATATCTGCAACAGTCAGACGCACCTCTTTTCCCTCTGATAATAACGGAATTCTGAATTTGGTAGCAACATACTGGTTCTCCGATGCATTGCTGGTTACCTTTAAAATGGTACGTTTACGTGCTGAAAAAACCCAGAGGAATCCGCGTTCCCGGTCTATCATCCAGGATGGCGCTCCGAAAATGGCAGTAAAACCTTTAGATTCCCAATTGCTCCCGTCAAGGATTATGGTTTGAGCAATCTCTGAACTGAATTGATCTCCCTTTCTGGTAATACTCTCCACAAAACAGACCCATTCAATTTCACTTCCCACTTTACCGTTTGTAATGTAGATGAGGGGGAAACTTGCTCCTTGTTTGGTTTCGGTGCCAAAACTTGCGTTGTTGGCATGATTGTCATCTCTGAACGAGGCTAGCTTGAATTTAGCCAAAGGAAGAGAGTCGCGGGTAGAAAAACTATAAACATTGCAGTAGCCTTTATCCATAAGGGAGAAAACATAATCTCCCCACATTTCCATACCCTGCTGACTAATTTTCCTACCCTGCTGGCTGTGGATACCCCCTTTTACAAACCAAACGGAGCAATCGAAGTCCTGTTCGGGTTCCACCAGCAACTGTCCATTTGCAATATATGGTACAGTCAGCAGGAGGGTCAGAATTAAAAGAAGCTTTTTCATCTCCTTTTTCTATCTGATATCCTGTAAACAGAGTAGGCTGCCACTGTTGCAAGTAGTGATGCGACAAACCATATCACAATATTTTTCACTGCCATTGTTTTTGGCTCTTCTGCAAGCATAAGACCTACAAGCATTAGGGCAATAACGGCCAGAGTTATGCAAAACACATCCATAGCCATATGAGAATAACCCTTAACCGCTTTTTTGATATCTGCCCCGGGTTCTGAATCGGCAGTAGGATCGGTATATTTACTGATTGACTCATATCCAACATTTGTAATACCCTTGTATTTAGACCAGATCTCCATAAAGAGCAGAATGAGTACAGGGAAAACCAAACCGCTCAAAGAGTCAAGCAGGCTTCCGCTGAGAATATTGGAAGGTATCGTGAATTTTGCCGTGAAACCAACCACCCAGGTAATTGCCATAGACCAAAGGAGTTGGTTTCCACTTAGTCTCTTTGAGAACAGGCCCCAGATTGAAGGGATATAAAGTGGACAGATTACCATTGTTAAGAGCGTCACTACTACCCTTTCGGCTCCGCCTGCAAATGGAACCAGCATTGATATTCCAACTATCACCAGTCCAAAAATGAGTGTAAAAACACGGCCAACCTTGATACGTCTCTTTTCATCGGCCTCTCTGTTCTTTTTGGCGTATCCCCAGATTTCATATGTAAAAACATTGGCATAAACATTAAGTATACCCGATACATTGCTGAGGGTTGCAGAAAGCATCGCCGCCAGCATCATACCCACCATGCCGCTCATAAGCACCATTTTACTCATGTTCACGTATGCATGCTCTCCGTTGTAAGTCATGGTGGCAACATCGGCATCAAGAGCAAGTCCTGGTTCCATAACCCTGTATATCATTGTAGGAAGATACCATATAAGAGGTGTCAGAAAGTAAAATATCCCTATGAGGTATGTACTTTTCTTTGCATCCTTTATTGTAGGTACACTAATGTAACGTTGGACAAAAGGCCAGTCTCCACCTATCATGGCAACATTGAGGAACAGCCACAGGACAAGCCATACCCAGGTATAGTTCTCAGAAGTGCCCGAGAAAAATCCGGGGATTTCGGATGCCCTGCTAATAAATTCAGACACACCTCCGACAGCATTAAATGATAACGGGATTAAAAAAATAACCACTACAATCAATACTCCGAATTGGACCACATCTGTCATCAATACAGCCAGGAATCCTCCGGCAACAGTATATACCAGGGTAACCGCTCCAAGGATTATAAGTGCCCACCATATGCTTAAATAGCCGGCTGCCGCATCACCCGGGAGCCCGGTTGATGCAAGAAAACTTCCATCAGGCACTCTGATTAGTCCGCACATTACTACAGCTACGGCATAAAGTGCTATGGCAGTATGTACTGCCCGGCCCACAATCCCGGATATTGTGTAAAACTGAACCGTTTTATGTCCAAATCTGACAGTGAGGAACTCTCCGGGTGATTTTATACGCAGCTTTCTCCATTTACCCGATATCCACTTTCCGACAATCAATGATGCAAATCCAAGGCATAATGCTACTACGACAGCAACAATACCCGATTTATATGCAACACCTCCCCAGACCACGAATGTGCTTGCAGAGAATATTGTCATATAAGATGAGATTCCTGAAAGCCACCACGAAGAGTTACGTCCGGCAATAAACATATCTTCCGAACTTTTTATCTTTCGGGATACAATAATGCTAACGGCTATCAAGCCAATGAAATAAAATAAAATTACTATGTAGTCCAGTGTAGCCATATATAAAGTTTTCAGTTAGTTATCTTAATTAAACCACTGCACCGATTGTCCTGAGCCTGGCTCTGAGATTATCGGTTTTGATATTTTGTACTGTACAATTATCTTTCTTACACATAGCTGCAGCTACTCCTGCTGCCTGTCCCACTCCCATGCAGCTTGCCTGAACCCTGAGGGAGGCAAATGCGATTTTATCTGCACTTATTGATCGGCCCGCAACCAAAAGGTTTGGATGGGTTTCTGCAATAAGGGCACGATAGGGTACAAAAGCTGATGTCTTAAGGAATGTTATGTTTTGAGTAACCCCTTTTGCAACATGTATGTCTATCGGATGAGCTCCCCGGGAAATAGAGTCATGGTAGTTATATGCTTCCAGATACTCTTGGCCCGATATTACATGAATCCCTTTTATCCTTCGAGTTTCACGAATTCCTCCATGCACAGCCACAGCCGTTACAAAGCTGTTTTTGAATTCATCAAAATTCTCTTTAAGAATTCGGGCCATCTTGAATACATCTTCACGCAATTCACACTCAGCCCGGGTAAAGTCACGGTTATCTATAGCATTTCCTGATGTTCGGGTCATATTTACAGTAACGGTGCCCGGTTGAAGGGTCGTACAAAACCACGGACCTCCAAATTCCGGTATATCCAATTTATCCTTCAGGTGAAGCAGTTTTTCACGAACCGGTATGCAGTGACAGTTTTCTCCCTGCTTGTTATGGTGCATGGCCTCCTTTATCAACTTTGTCTCTGTATCCACTCCGCCTAAAACAAAATAGGTTGATAGCGGTTGTTGCGATTTATCTTCATCACCCAGCATGGGTACTCCTGCCATGGCTGCCAGGTCGGCATCACCGGTACAATCTATGAAAATATCTGCTTCAATTGCTTCGGTACTGTTTTTATTTTCAAAGACAACAACACTCAC
>CAZFTS010000010.1:0-90815 GCA_964521685.1 uncultured Muribaculaceae bacterium | reverse complement strand
ATAGGATTTAAACATAAAAAACATCCCCGGTGGTTGAAAGATGGGGAGTATTATAATATCACCAGCCTTGGAGCTGATTGGTATATTACAAATATTCAACTCATTATTAATAATTCTTTCCATTATTTCTTTGGCCTCATTCCACCTGTCAACCGGATGAATTGTATATAATTTTTTCCCGCAAAGATCCTTCTCCTCATAGCCAAGGATCTTTATTACTGAATCATTTATTTTTAATATTCTTCCGTTTTTGTCTAAAACAAAAAAGAGATCGTCTACAGTATTAAAGAAAGTTTTAAAATTTTCTTCGCCCACTTCCAAGGATGTCTCAGTAAAATTACTGCAAGTAATTACTCTGCCTGACGAATAAATAAATTCACCGTCAACTCTGGATTTCCATTCAATATATTTAAAGGAACCTCCTGTTGTTATGAATCTGTTGATGTAATTAGTTAATGTGTAACCATTTTTTAATTTTTCATACTTTTCAATTGTGACTTGTTTGTCTTCAGGATGAATATAATTAAAAATAGTGCAAGAACTTAATGTGTTTTTGGCATATCCCAGTAAATTGCCCCACTCTTCATTCGTTTTTAAAAATCTGCCGTCAAAATCTGTAACGCATAATAACTCAGAAGAGACATTTATGAAAGTATCAAACATGTCACAACCTTTTTTAATTTCAGTTATGTCATTAATAACTGTAAATAAAAACTCATTTTTATACTGGTAAATATATAAATGATACCATTGTCCTGTATTCTCCAGATAATGTTCTATAATTTCAGACCCTCCGTTTACAGCTATTTCTTTATAAATATCAATTATTTTATATAATTTATTGTCAATCTTATAATAAATATCTTTTGCACTTTTATTTAATATTTCGCAATTATTCAGACCTGAAAGTTTTTCAAATTCATTATTTACTTCAATAAAAATAAAGTCTTCGGGTATATTTTTCTTATTGAAAATGATTCTGAGACTTGCAAATCCGAATTTTGACTTTACTGAGGTATCTCCTGGTTTATTATGTTTCATATTGATTTTTAACATAAATCTCTCAGAATTATATTTTTTATATTAATCGAATTTTTATTTATTTGATAATCTATTACATGGAGATATTTAATTATATCTAATGGCAACCTATAATTTCTTAACAAATTATGCAATCTGATTGATAACTATCAACTGAATTAACAGAAAATACATATAACAAATATAATATTTTATTTGTTATAACAAACTTTTTCGTTATGAAAAATTACAATCAATAAGAATTTAGTTAGTGTTATTATATTTATTATCAATCGTTTTATTTATACAGAAGAGAATTTTAATATTTTTAAAAAATATTTTTATATTAATTATTAAATTCATATATTTGCTATATCTACTTTTGTTGGATCTCATTTTATGGCTATTGACACATTTAAATTTGAACCATGGATGCAAAAAATATAACAACCAAAGAATCTTTTAAATTAAAATTCTTCATTACAGCAATCTGTTTTTTTATTACGTCACAGAGCCATAGTGTTCTTGCACAAAATCTTACAAATTCGGGAGTAATAAAATTTGCTGGGGATAATAATATTCTGGAATTGAAATATTCCAATAATCGAAAAAATTTATTAATGATAGAGAAGGAGGTGGAAAAGCATCTTGTATCCATTAATGAAGGCAGTTATCATATAGCAATAATCAGTTATATACCAGACAATAAAACAAATGATTTAACTTTTATAAATAATGCTTCTATAAAAGGTAGTGTGGTAAGAGCACATTTTAAACTTAAATACAAATTATCAAATTATAATTTTACATTCTATATTGATAATTCAACTTCATCATATAATACAATCAGGGTTGAAGTAAAAAAGGGCTCTCCGGCGCTGTATAATAACGAAATTTATTATACGACATCAAATAACAGCACTGCTGTAAAGGCTGCAATTGATAAATATGTTAATAACCCGTTTTTTGAAGACAATAATGATTTGTCCGAAGATTCAGAATACAACAGAAAAGTAATCAAACGTGATAACCCCGGGTTTATGATTCTCATCCCTTCAATGAAATTATATTCAGGTATTATACAAAAAAAGAGTATGATTCCGCTGCCTGGAACAAAAAAAATTGAATATAATATTAAAAAACACGAGAGTAATAGAACTTTGATTAATGAAAATGATTTAATATCGGAAAACTCAAGTTATTCCAAACTTTCAAATTTAGAAAAACCCAAAACAAAAATTCAGAACAGTAATTATAATACAAGATATTATCAGCCACTTTTTGGTATAAAGAGCAATCTTGTATATTGGTATGGGGTTACACCTAATTTAAAACAGAGTAGTTTTATTCCTAATGCAGAAATTGAAATATTTTACTCAGAAAGACTATCAACTTCTTTAGAAGGATATTACACACCATTTGATAAAATCGAAACTGACGCTCAGGAGTGGTTTAAGGAAAGTGGTTTAGTAGCCGAACAAAAAATCTGGTTTGCTAAAAATAAACATTTTAACAGATTGTATATAGGCATTGTGGGTCTTTATGGCGATTATGACAACAGAGACCTTGAAAAAAGCGAGTTTGGATATACGGGAACATATTTTGGAGCTGGAATTTCAGCAGGTTTCCTTATACCATTATTCAGAGGTATCTGCTTTGAGGTTGGAGTTAGAGGTGTTTATAAATTAGATAATTGGGAATCATACAAAGTGAGAAATGGAGGGTTTTATCTTGAAGAGAGTGGCAGAAACAGTGGGTTGGATCTGTGCGGGGTAAAGTTCTCTTTTCAATACAGGTTTGGAAAACTAAAAAAGATTAGTTTATAAGTTGAACTATTTTAAATTAATATTGGTATCTATGATTGTTTTGGTCTCTTGCAGTAAAAGGGATCTTAACAGGAATTCAAATGATATTTATTCTAACGTTGATATTAAATTCGATTGGACGCAAATTCCTGACTGGGAAGATCCTATTGACTCTGTTACAGTTTTTTTTTATGGGGAAGACGGAAGAGTGTTTCATAAAACCGGAAGTTGTAATGGTTTTTCCTGGATCTTGCCGGTTCAGAAATATAAAGTTATTGGATACAATAAGTATGCTTCAGGAGTAACTTACAGTTATCTTGAGAATTATGAAAAAGCAAAGGTTATGGCTAATTTACTCGTTAAAGCTCCAGCTTCAATAATGCAACACAGACGGGTGATTTTTGATTCAAATATTAATCTTACTTTGCTGGCAAACGGGAGTACAGTCCTTTTGATGAATCCTAAATTATTATCAAAGAAAATAGAGTACAGAGTAATATTCTCCGGCAATTATAATATCGTAAAAGGTTGTACTGCTACATTTAATGGCGTCATTGAGGGTGTATATCTTCACAACGGGGAGTATATCAACTCAAGTCCTGAATTTGGCAAATTAACTGCAGAACTTGACAAAACGAATGAGTATACTGTTGAAATATTTGTATTTGGATTAAATTCAAATGTAAAAGATAATGTATCTCTGTTATTTAAATATGAAAATGGTTCCAATCAGATTCTTGATATTGATATATCAGAAGCTTTTAAAGAGTTTACAAGTACAAAAAAGATAACTCTATACGTGGATATAACATTAGCAACTGAGGGTGATCTGAATGCAAAATTAAAATCCTGGGTTGCCACTGAAGAAGAGATAAAACTTGAATAATTAAACAGTTTAGAACAAAAGAAATGAAGAAGATCTTTTATTATTTAATAGTTTTATTTTCTGCACTTTATTCCTGCTCCAGAAACAATATGGATAACCTGCAGAACATATCATATTTAGTATTATCAGGAAAGTCTTTAGATATTGTGCCAACAAAGGCAAATATTAATTTACCTCAGGATACCCGGCTTGGCGTTTATGTTTTGAATGTTACATCTGGATCTGTGGAAACTTTCAACACAGCCAAGGTAAAAAATAAACAATACACAGTTACATCCGAAGGTACTTTTACAGGAGATATTCTATACATAAACAGCGGGAAAGATTATGACATTTACTCGTATGCACCAATAGTCGATCCGGTTGAAAATATTAACTCAATTGTATTTAATCATGGTACCGATCTAATCTGGTCAGAGGTAAACAGAGATGTAAGAGGAGCATTACCTGGTCAGAATACTGCAAATCTTAAGTATTATCACAAAACATCTCAAATAAGATTTACCCTTACCGACGATAGAGATAATACATCAAAAACAATATATCCATTTTCAGGCGCATTACTTGAGGTTAGTGGCTTTTGCAGCCGGTTTTTTCTGGATCTGGAGAACGGAGAAATTACAAAAGGGCCCGTTGACAACAGTGTAAAGATTCGTATACAAGACTCTCCGGTATGCTTTGCTGCAGATGAAAGACCAATGTTACTTAATGTATTTGTTAACATTCCGGGAGTTTCAGGCGGAGTTCAGACCTATTCCGGCACACTTACAAATTCATTTATACAAGGCTACTCTTATAACTATAATATAAAACTCACGTCAACGGCTCTTGTTATGACCGGAACTATCACAGACTGGATTACGGTTCCCGTTGAAGACTTTATAATTCTACCTGATTAAAACCAGATTATAAAGCAATATTTCACTGAAATTATGGCAGAGTTATTCTTGCATCTGACATATCAATTCCCTTAAAAGATGCAGAAACAATATATCTTGTATTGCTCCTTATATTATAATCTGTAGTATTATTCTCCCCCAGATAAATTTTATATAAAACACTTCTGATAGGATTGGATGCAGATTGAGGATAATAATAGTTACCACTGACTTCAATATATGTAGATTTTACCGGTGCATTTAAAGCTTTATCAGAGGGAGTTATATTGATTGGAACAATTCCTCTGATATTCTCAGGCATATAAAATATCGCTGTTCCGCTTGTCTCTCCAATTCCGGACGTAACTGATGAATAATCAAATACTGATGCAGGCTCATAAACGGTAGAATTATCAGGATTGCTTAATAGTTTTGAAGTTGATGGGACGTTTTTCAGAGTAACAGAATTAATTTTCACTATTGCATTATCCCATGCAGCAATACTCGTATAACTGAAATCAATTCTGGCAGGAAGTCTGTAAAGAATTGCTGTCAATACAGCACCTCCGGGAATACTGCCTGAATAGACACCTGTCATTCTGATAACCTGATTATCACCAGATATTGTAAAATTACTGTTTTGACTACTATAAGAAATAGTTCTGTTTTTCAGCAAAATTAGGGAATAGCTGTTCAAAGGAGCATTTTCAGGAGTAAATGCATTACTGTTGTTCAGATTAGCAATAAAATAGACACTATTTGATGCACCGTTGTATAAATAGAGTTTTAAATTACTGATATCCGGGAAAGTGTAATATGTAGCCTTTATAAGAACAGAAGCATCCGATGTCCCATTAAATTGCAGAACCCATAAATTGCTTATTAAATTCTCCTGGATTCCTGCTTTTGTCTCCAGAATATCTGTATTTGCTGTATACAGTCGAAA
This sequence comes from uncultured Muribaculaceae bacterium, assembly GCA_964521685.1. GTDB lineage: Bacteria > Bacteroidota > Bacteroidia > Bacteroidales > UBA932 > Bact-08. The sequence goes on along the minus strand of CAZFTS010000010.1, from coordinate 85,280 downwards.
AGCAACCTCTGTCAGTTTTCCACTGTCTCCATTACTGCTAATGTCTCTCTTTTCGCATGAAAATAACAAGAACAGTCCAATTATACATAAATTACATATAAAAGAATCTAATCTACTTATCTTAATCTGAATCAACATCAATTTCTCCTCCTTCACTCCAGTTTGTAACAAACACATTATCGACAGCAAGTATACCTCTTGGCATAAGTCTTCCTTTATAAATATATTTTTTCCCTGGCAATAAATTTAACACACCAGTTCCCGGAAGGGCAATTATATAATCAGCTCCATCAATTCTTATAACAGCTTCAATCTTTGACACATCGGGAATATTCGCAGGAATAATAAAAATATATCCATTGATATAATTATTTAAAACAGACAGTTCGGTACCAGGATCTGCAGTTAGAGTAATTATATTATTTATACTCGTTACAGAGATATTTGATGAGGTCTCTCCTCCTGAAATCAGCCCATCTGAAACACTCATTTTTAAATCATTAGTTCCACTATTGTTAATTCTTATATTTGGAGTGACGCTATAATCATTAATAGTTATCTGTTCCAAAAGGGCAGTACCAATATAACCCTCTTTAAAAAAAACAAATGCTATCTGAGAAAGAGCATGATTCATGTTAAGAGTTACAGAAGGATTATTGGCGTTAATGGGATTTCCTCCGGATGGTAAAGTTGTACTCTGAGAAGCCCATAAATAATCTGACATTTGGCTCATGGTATTCTGAGCCGGGATGTTCAGATTAATAGTTGCCGAATTCCCGATTCCGTTAATATTTATGGAATAAGGATAATAAGCAAAAATTCTGGCATTGTTTGCATATAATATAACCCTGCTCTCTCCACCTGAGCCATTGTCAAAGAACCATAAACTCTGATATTTTAGAAGAAGATTATTATATAAACTTTTCCCTTCATATAATGCATCACCAATAGAATTAGTAACTTGCACACCAATCTGGCATGAAGAAATATTTAAATTTGTAACAGAAGCTTTTGAATTTTCACTGTTTACACTTGGATTAATGGTCAGAACTGATTCAGGGAAAGGATTATCAAGATTCTTCTTACATGCGAATACAATAATGCTCATTACAAAAAAGATAGTATATATATAATAATTTCTTCTCATCATTTTGTAATTTAACATTATTCCTGTACACATCTTATAGAGTTACCCTCAGCTCTTCTGTAAAGTGAAGTAGGATAAATATTTGTGATAGTATAATTAAATCTGTAAGCCGTTACACTTGAAGTTCCGGCTCCCCATATATTGCCGGTTGTACCAACACTTGTAAGTGCTCCTGAATTATAGGTTCGGTAACCCGATTTTGGATACCATGCTGATGCAGATGATGTTGCATCACCTGAATATAGTGTATAAAGCCTTCCGGAAGTTGCGCCATTGTTATAATTATTTACAACTCCATTATAATAATGCTGAAAATGAGTACCCTGTGTACTGGCAGATGAGCCCCCGGCTGTATTTGATGTCCCTCCATCATAAAATCCTGAAAACGGATTAATTGTTGATGTTGTCGAAAGTATGCAGACCCTCCAGCCTGCCGGACATGGGTCGAAAACACTTTTTGCCGTCGTAGTACTCCATAATTCATTATTCTGTGTTCCATTTGTTGTATACCAGTCATACTTATTAGTTGATCTATAGTAATATGTCAATGGATTCCGAATAGAGTTTGCCAGATTTTCAGGAGCAGAAACAGCAGTCAAAGTAACTGAAATTGTAGATCCTGCGTTGTTATAAAGTGTAACTTGTGTAGTGGTACCATTAGAGGAGCCTGGAAATGGATCTTTTCTACCCCACTGATAAAGAAAACCGTAAGCCTTTGCCGCTAATGTAGCATTACTACCTATAACGTTTGGAAGAATAAAGCCCGAACCTGTCCATGATGCTCCTAAGTTCCTATCCATCATTACTTTATTCACCAATAAACCGCCCGAAAGAAAAGCATCTCCTGCATATTTATGTGTTACCTTTTTTGATACTGTTGAGGGTATTCCGTTAGGAACCGGAGCATAGTCAGTAATCCATATATGCCATGACCAAAGAATTACATTTGTACTTGCCTCTCTAAGGACAATTAGTGCACTATTTCCATTTAACCCGGGAGGAATAGTAACTCTTATATAGTTATCTGAAACTCTTGTAACTGTTAACTGTTTTCCTGTCGATACAGGATCCCATGTATGCCATAATACGCCTGTTGTCCAGGCAGAAGAAGGAACAAAAGTTAACCCTGAAACAGACGCTAATCCAGCTGTTACCTGTGAAGTCGCAATACCTACTACTGCACCTTGCGGGGTTCTGTCTGAGTCAATCATGTAACAATTTGCAGGAAGAGGCTCACTTTCAAAAAATTGTTCAACTATGCTTTTTTCACTCCAATTTGCAATTGTAGCTACTGTTTTGCTTTGAATAATAAAATTGATATCCTTTGCTCCTCCCTTTAGCAAAGAAATTGCGGGATCATTTACAGTATAAACTCTGTCAAATGATTCGGATGCCAGTCTTACAACAGCTTTGATAGATTTTATTGTGCTGCCGGGTATAAAAAGAAATTTACCCCCTGAAATTACAACAGGTGAAACTCCGAAAGTAACAGTTGCAATTGATTGGTTTATATCTGATAAAGTAAAAATTGTTTCGCCACCGGTTGCAGAAAAAAGAGTACCATCGGCAACATTCATTTTTGCTCTTTGATTTTCATAAGTTTCAATTATTACTGATTTCAGAACCAATGAATTATCAACACTTTGCTGAATCCGTAATCTCAACAAACTTAATGCATGTTTGTAGTTTAAAGTGACAGTAGGTGATGCTGAGGTTCCTGTAACCGGATCAGACCATAAAAAATCCTTTTGAAGTGTCGGAGAAGATGGTATTAGAATATCTGCATAGGGAGGTGACATTGAATTAAATTCAAGTGTTGCAGATCTTGGATAGTATGAGTATAATGCTACCTTTTTACCAGAAGTAGGATAATAATAGGGAACTGGTAAAGAAATTGTCTGCGGAGTACCGCCGGAAGCGGTTCCTGCAGTATTATATAGATCATATCCCGTTTCTGCAGATGGCCATACTACTGTGGAGATATCGGAACCTGAGTATTGAATTCCTAATATACCAACATTTTCACCTACAGGAATGCTCTGACCAGACTCAATAGGAAGCTTGGTTACAATTTTTTCCTGTGATTCTATCCGTGCATAGAATCTCGCCTCTCCGAGTGTGGGGATGTTTTCGAAATTGGTATCCGTGCAACCAATTATAAGAGGCATAATAATTATAACCAAGCTAAATTTGTATTGAGTTAGTAAACGCATTTTAAACTATTTAACACATCTCACACTGTTTCCTCTGGCCTTTTTGGATCCACTGACAGAAGATGTGGCTCCTGCTATATATAACCTGTCTCCTAAATCTGAAGTAGCTGCAACACTACTGTAATAGTGGCATGCAGAGCCCACATTATTAGCAGCAGATCCTTCAATATTTTTAAATCCTCCCGCAGGCAGAAAAACACTTCCGATATGGTCAGATGCATGATTCCCTCCAATCCAGCAACCTGCGAGTAAATCTATTCCACTTCCTCCTGCATTTTCCCATGTATAACCACTTGCAAGTAGAGTTTGTAATTCAGAAGTACTAGGCAACCTCCAGCCAATTGGACATGGATTATATTGTTGGTCACTGCTCCAGGAAACTTGAGTTGTATTACACCAATCTGACAATGAAGTTGAGATATAATAAAAATTATCAATATTTGCGGGATCGTTTCCTACAGCAAGTGATACTGGTCCTGCAACGTTAGTACAAACACTTTTCTGACCATATTTACGATGCCATTGATAGTAGTATCCATAAGTATTTTCCGGATTATAACCACAATTCACCGGGGCCCATTTTACGGAAGCAATTGTGGGCATATTATCAAGAGTAACACTACTTCCGGGATAGTCTGTCGCTAAAGCGGCATCAATTTGAACAATATATTTCTTCCCCCTTTCAAACCCACCTGCAGGAGCCTTTTTTTGAACATATTTATAAGTTGATCCGCTTTTTAGTGTTATTGTAATGTAACCGGTTTCACTCTTTGGATTGATCATCATAAAAATTTTTGGAGTAGTAGTATAATCGGAAGTAGGTGCAACAGCAGTTGTTAAAGAGAGAACTATCTCATTCTTAGTGTCATTTGTTGAGATGTTGTATGCTGCCCCCGTTGCAGGTTTTGTTTGTGAAATATCAATTGTCCCTGAATCGAATGCAATTTTATTTCTTGCTGTGAATCTTAATTCAGTAATATCACCACTTCCGGAGCTTCTTTTAATCTGAAATTCCAGCATTGTGAACAAATGGTTATAAAATAATGATACGCCGGCACTCTGTCCCTCGGTACCCGGAGTAACTCCTGTAAGAGGAGTCGCAACCATAAAATCCAGTAAACCAATGTGAGAACTATTCCCTCCTTCCGATTGTGTCTGAAGATATGATAAAGACACGGGTATTGAAGAACTTGACGGGCTACCTGCAGAATAGGGATAGTAAGCATAGAATGAATGAGAACCAGTACCCCAATACATTTCACCAGTAAATACCGAACTTGAAGTACTTGTAACGGCAGAAAATTGTGCATTTGTTACTCCGGCAGCACCATCACTTGCCGGCCTCGCCTGAGGTGAGTAAATACCCACTTTATCATCGTTTGCAATCCAGATAGAGGAGAGTCCGCTTAAAGTTGTTTTGGTGTCAGGCTCAATATTCTCTCCTATTACTGTAATCTTTTGTCCTGCAATATCTTTATTTTCTATTTCATTCTTTTGGCATGAAATAATAATAAAAATAGCCAGCAACAATAAAAACTTATGAAACTCTCTCATTTTCATTTTTCTATATTATTTAATTCTTTTCTTTTTTTCATTCAAGATTACCATATCCCATCAATCCAGTTATCCGTTTTTGAAGAAACAAGCCTTGTATCATACATGTCCAATCCCAAAAATCTTATACTTATATTATAATGTGTATTACTGTTTATATTGTAATCAGTTGTAATATTTTTTCCTAGATAAAGCTTATAAATCACATCAGACACAAAACTTCCATTTATACAATAAACCATACTTATGACTTACATCTTATCCTGCATTTCCTGGTGCCCGCATGAGTGTGCCAATTGTTCCTCCGTGATAAATTGTGACCGGAGATAATCCACCCCAGAGATTATTCCCTCCTGTTTGGAACAAGAGTAAATAATAGTTAACGTAATTAAAACCATCTTCAACAAACACTTCATCTCATTAAATACATAATATCAACTCCACTCTTCCTCTTCCCAGTTTTCTGAGGATGAAGCAAAACCTTTTTCTAATTTAAACTCAACAATCTCAATTTCAGGAGATTGGTACTCCTCACCTTTTTCTAAGCATGGTGAGGAGTTACATTTTATAAGTTCATTCATCTCATGAATGATTAAATATCTAATTATCTAGCAATTTGTTATGTAGCATTTTACTGAATTACTACCTCTCCTCCATAGCTGGAAGTCCATGGTGTAACAGTAACGCTTTGAATAACCATTTGTGTCCCGGAGAGTTTCACTTTATAAATATATTGCTGTCCGGCACTCCATGTAACACCACCAGCTCCTGTCAGAGAGACTGCATACTCTCTTGAATCTACAGTGAATTTGAACTGTACCTTTGTAATATCGGCAATAGTAACAGGCACTACCAATGCATACGCATTAACTTTTGTTTTTAGAACAGCAGGATCTGTTCCCGGGTCACTATTCTCTGTTATTGTATTACCAATAGTATTTACAGTTAATTCTGATGCTGATTCTCCTCCGGTTATTGCGCCGTTGGAAGTAGCCAATGCGAGATCGTTTGTTCCACTCTTGTTTATTATCAGGTTAGGAGTAGCAGTATTATCTTTTACTTTTAAAGTGGTAAAGCTGCCAACACCTGTAAAATTATCACGGTAAATTACAAATGCAATTTGAGCCAATCCATGGTTAAGCTTCAATGAAACAGATGGATAAGCATTATTTATATCATTTGCACCGCCAGATGTTGTTTTTTCCTGATAAGCCCACAAATAATCGACCTGGCTAGACATTGCTATAGTGGCTGGAATATTAAGAGAGCGTTTAAGTGAGCTGTAAGAGCCGGTTTCAACTGTAGTTGGATCTACCGGGCAAGGGCAATAAGCATACAATTTTGCATTGTCCGATGAAAGATAAACCATAGTTGATAAAACCCAGTTTGTTCCATTGTATGAAAGTGTAATCTTGCTATCTCCATCAATATTGTACGCGACACTACCATCACCTTTCGCTACATTTAGTCTTATAGTCTCACCACCGATATTGGAATCATCCAGAAGAGTTTTAGTTTGCTCCAGTGTCATTATCGGAGATATAGAGACTGGCACAAATCTCTCCAGTACAACTCTATCGTTCTTCATACAACCTGATAAAAGCAATGATGAAAAACCAATAATTATAATTTTTTTAATCATAACATTATTATTTAATCGATTTCAAATGCAATAAATTAGTAGGAATCTCACTATTTTACTGAATATCTATATCTTCACCAACAATTGGCTGCCAATCTGTTATTGTCACAGAGGAGATTACAAGAGCAGTTCCTGAAAGTTTTACTTTGTATATATATTGCTTTCCTGCCTCCCAGGTAACTTCTGCTCCGTTATTTACATAATAAGATTTTCCATCTACTGTAAAACCGAATTTTACATTTCCTGAAGCAATAGGACCTTTTGGTACAACCAGTGTTGTTGTACCTTTTGCAGCCACCTGACTCCTTAAAGTTAACGCAACATCTGATGGGAAAAGAGGAACCGTAGTTGCAACCTCCAGGGTTCTGGCCACTGCAAGTGTTCGTGAAATAACTCCTGCTTCTCCTCCTGTTACCTCACCATTAATAATATTCATTGCCAAATCATTATCAACAGTTTTATTAACAATTACATATTGTGTCATCAATGGATTGACATCTTCAATAGTAAATGCGGTAAATGAGCCTGCTCCAGGGTAGTTCTCTTTGTACACAAGGAATGATATCTGAGCCATTGCATGGTTCATTGTAAGAGAGGCAGAGCTTCTGGAGTTACTTACTAATGATCCCTCATCTGTTATTGGCGTAGCATACATAAAATCAGTCTCATTCCCAGTTGTGAGAGTTGCAGGGAGAGATGCCGGAATTGTGGTAAAAATCTCGTTATTAGTTTCAGCCCCTCCAAGTGTTGTTCTGTCTACATAGGGAAAGTAACCATAAATTTTACCTGTTGTATTTGTCAGATAGAATGGTGTATCGGTACTCCAATTGCCATCTGAAACACTGAATTTAACATTTGTAAGTGCACCAGATTCATATATAGTTCCATCAGAACTTTTAAGTACCTGGACACCAACTTCATCATCATTAGAAAATGATTCACCTGCAATTATTGCCTTTGTAGATGGTTCCATTGAAATTCCTACATTCACAGCCAAAGATACCGGAGGTTCCAATGAAAGATTGTTTTGTTTTGAACATGCAGCCAGCATAACAACTGTCAGACATATCAATTGAAAAGTTTTTTTCATAATTAAATTAATTTGTTAATATTTTCTTTTTCAGTTTCCTATGGTAATCTCACCTTCCTGTTCTATCCAGGAGGTAAGAGTAGCATTAATAATAAGTTCTGGTTGTACACCCGGTATCGTTACATTAAATTTGTAGGATTCTCCCGAATTAAAATGTTTATTAATCGTACCGTTATATATTATATTCCCGTCAAATACCTCAATGTATAAAACGAGATTTTTATTTCCATTATTAAAAAAGCAGAAAGGTTTTAACTTAAGGGTCCCATTTTTTGAAGTAGTAGCAATATAATGATTAGCTACATCGGCAGGTGTCAGAACACCTGTTGAAACATCGAGCTGAGCTACAGGATAAAATCCCGATATTTTAATAAATGCATTGTCCGGGAAAATATAATCTGGAATTAAAGATTTAACATCAAAAGCAATTTGTGATACAACATGATTAAATTCAAGATTCACAGAATTATTAGTCTCGCTTACCACCGCTATGGATCTTATATCTCCCCATAATACATCCTCTCCATGAGCAAAACTTTCAACAACAGGAGATGCTTTTGACTGTGGATGATATGGTGCATATGAGTAAATATCATAGCTTTTTCCAATTACCATCATTACCGGATTTCCTGAAAGAGAGCCATCGGCATTAACTATCTTCTCAACATTAAAATAGTTACCTGTGATTGTTAAGGGGATATCTTTCTCATTAAGAAATACACCAATCCTGGTATTTTGCGGAAGATTTTCCAACGTCTTTGTACAACTTGATGAATTAAATAGTTTAGCCAGGTATTCACTTCTTAGTCTGAGCTCCGTTTCAAAGAATCTGTTATCACAGTTGTTCTGATCTTTTGAACATGAAATAAATAAAAAGAGACAACTCAACACAAGTGAAATCTGTATTGAATGCTCTTTTGTAATATTTTTAATGTGTCTCATTTCTTATGAGATAATCTTTACATCTATTCCATAAAGTCTGGCTTTATACTCTATTTTTTGTTTTATGCTGTAATATCCCCAGTTTCTTAATAAAAATGGCTTCTTTCTCGCCTCGTTCTCTTTCGATGTCTGATTTATCAGATTTATGGTTTTACACCTGTTTTCCAGCGCATAATCGACTAAAATTTTAGAATATGTATGTATTTTTGTTTTGATGTAATCCTTTTCCTTATCGTGAAACCTCTCTAATGATTGTAATTTTCTCTTTCTTCCTTTACCACCCGCTGCATAACGACTGTTTTGTTGTGCTCTTTTAATAGCCGCCTGTATCTGTAATCTTCTGTGTAAATACTCCTCTTTATTCCCAATATGCTTCACGCTCTCTCCACATGTTGCAACAATTGGTATATCTATTGAAAGAGTTGCATTAATAAATTTATCATCATCAAGAACCACCTCTTTCTTCGAAACATCAACCGCTATTGACATAAATAGCTTTCTTCTTTTGTCATCGACAGTTAAAGTTGAGCCGCATAGTTTAACATCACCGTTTATGCAATTTTCAAGAAAACCCTTGTTATTACTGCGATCTCTTCCAATTACAAAACCAAAAGGAATTCCAAACAAATTAAAGAGAAAGCATTTTTTTTCAACGTCCCAACGTAATTGTCTTATCGATGAAGAGCTGAAAGGAATGGGAATATTATTCTTATATGTGCATAAACTTACATTACCTCTTAAAATTTCATTTCTTGTATCTTTATATTTCTTTATCACTGCCTGTTGGAGACAAGTAGATATGTTCATAGGTATCTGACCCTTCATCTTTTCTGAAAGAAGAACATACCCTGCAGAAGACTCTTTTACAACTTCTCCTTTTGCACCAATAATTCCCAACTCCACCTTAGTCTCTTCGGTGATGAACTTATAGTATTTGAGTTTATCAATACTGTACAAATAAGACATCAACTCATTTGCACCATTCCTCACCAAATATCTCCAGTTTTGAATCTTTTTATAATAGCCTCCTCTTAACTCAAGATCAGGCTCGTTTATAAAAACTTCTATCTTTCTTGTAATAATCATGTTTTATTAAAATAATCCATATCATTCTTAAAAAAGAATTTTTGACCTTCAAAATTCATAACTGGTTTATATTTTTAATTTTACTTAAATTACTAACCGCTGTACCTACTTTTAGAATGTAGTTTATGAGTGAACTTCCTCACAATAAGGGATTACAGCAGCCCCGATGGCTATGATTAAAAATCTCGCATAATAAATTTTACTTTATTATGCGAGATACTTTAAGTTACTTTATTTCTGAATTGTAATCAGTCTCTTTAATTGGAATCATCCATGTCCAGTTGTTACCTTCATTAGGTTGAACTGTTACTGCTAATGTTGATATAAAATTACCTCCAACAGCAAAGTCTTTTCTGACAACAGGATCACCCCAGCGTTTTAAATCAAACCAGTCAAATCCCTCTCCCCAAAGTTCAAGGGCTCTGTATGTTTTAATTTCATTCAATAATTCTGTGCCGGTTTTTGTACAATTATACTGTGGATCTCTTCCACTTGTCTTGTTAAGAGTTATAAGAGCCTGTTGAGCACCAGCTATATCATTTTGGAAATATTTAGCTTCAGCTTCAATAAGATACATTTCAGAAGATCTGAAATGGTTAAGGTTACCAACGCCTGGCAAATCCTCAGCCTTTATTTTAAACTGCATATATGCATACACAGAAGCTGTTGAATAGAGATCAGGATAGAGAGAGAATGCCCGGGCCTTAAGTGCACTCCCGGCAAGCCCTGTTGTTGCAGTATATGTATATCCGGTAGGATCCAGAAACAGACCTTTTCTTATATCGGTTGAAGGGATCTTTTCAAATAACTCTTTACTGATACTTTTAGGATAAGTTCTTACAGCACTTGCACTTGAATTATAAGCAATATATGCCTGATATGAGTAAAAATACAAAGTTTCATCAGATGATCCGAAACTGCTCCATATCCATTCACTTGTAGGAGCATAAAAGCCTTTCTTATAATCAGTCACACTCATTAATGGATAGCCGTTTCTTGCATTTAGTGCCATAGTTGCTGCTTTCGAATAATCCTGTCGGGTTATTGCTGCTCTGGCATAAATGGCGTATGCAACGTTTTTATCAGGATCATAATTAAATGCGCGGCTCAATCCCGAAGATGTATACAGGTTTATCGCCTCATCCAGGTCATCATAAACCTGTTTGTAAACATCGGCAAGGGTTGAGAGAGGCATCGGGTCAATTGATGTATCCAGACGAAGTACAAGACCGTTAGAGGCACCGTTATTAGAGTCTTTCCATCTTACACAGTATATTTGTGATAACATGAAATAGCTGTATGCTCTAAATGTAAGTGCCTGAGCTTTTATAAATTCTCTTTCGGTCTGAGGCCCACTCGCATTATCTATATTTAAAATAACAGCATTTGCATTTCCAATTAACCTGTAATAATAATACCATGGATAGTAAAGGTAAATACTTGTTAAGTTCTCATGATAAGTCGAATTAATAATAGCTGCCCAACCAGGTAGATTTACCGAAAAATAATTACCGGGGTAGTTACCATAGTACATCTTTATGGTTCCTTCACCATTAAATCCCTGGCTTCCCAGATACTGAATTGTCATAAGTTTGTTCAGTCCGTTTATTGCCAGTTTAGCATTCTTTGTAGTTTCGAAAATCGTAGAGGTAGCATTCGAATATGTAGGTGAAGTATCCAGGTAATCTTTTGCACATGAGGTCAAAAGAATTAAACCAACAAATACATATAATATCTTTTTCATTTTTTATATTTTTAATTTGTTTATCTTTTTTACAACTTAATATTAATAGTCAGTGAGAGAACTCTTGCGGTCACAAAACCGTTATTATTAAGACCTGCAAATGATTGCTGAGGGTCCATACCAGTTAAAGTTGTAAAAGTTGCAAGGTTATCAATAGATGCATTTAGCGATAACGAACTAATATTCATTTTATTAGTTATTTTCTTTGGAAACGAATAGCTTAGAGTTATGTTTTTAATAACCAGATATGAGGCATCTTGTAAAAATCTGTCTGATACCGCATCATTATAGAGGCTCAGCGAATAGTCAAGTACTGGAATTCCTTTTGGATCGATTCTGTTTGGAGAGGTCTCTGTAATACCCTGTGGTACCCCGTCCCACGCTTTCAGCAGATCTTTGTGTAAAGCTGTTGGTGTTGCTAAAGCAGTCATCAGGTTTCTGTAGGAGTTATCAAGTGTTTTACCACCCAGTGAGTAGGTACATAACATTGATAAATCAAAGTTCTTAAACCTGAATGAGGTGTTAAAGCTTCCGAATAGATCCGGAATAGCTTTACCACTCCAATCTTTTTTACTATAAGTAACATACGTTGTATATTTCTGATCTCCTATTGTTACAACATATTGTGATGGGATCTCTGTTTTGCCGTCTTCTGGTGTCCCTATATAAAACTTATCTAAATCAGGTAAGTATAATGAACGACCAGTCATTTGATCTACACCCACAAATTTATCTAACCAGAAATCGAAAATACCTCCACCCTCAACATATCTTTTAGTTCCGGAGATAATTCCATTCTCTCTGTTTTGTTCAGGAAGTCTGATAATTTTGTTAACATAGTGAGTAGCGTTAAAACCAACATTCCATTTGAAATTTTTGGTTCTGAGAATATCAGCATCAAATACAAACTCGACTCCTCTGTTTGATACAGAGCCAAGGTTTTTTGTTACTGTTGCCTCTGCTACTGTTGTAGATGTAGCACCAGCCGATAAAGGAAGGTTCACATTAAATAACAAATCTTTAGAGCGTTTGTCAAAATAATCAAAAGTTAAATTCATTCTGTCGAGGATAGAAGCATCAATACCCACACCAAGCGAGGTTGAAGTCTCCCATTGAAGATCCAGAGCTTCATTCTGGCTTTTGTATACAGCACCAAGGTTCGCATTCTGATTTAATCCGTAAAGTGCCATATGCGCATAGAAATCAGCACTTGCATCATTTCCGACCTCACCATAGGATGAGCGTACCTTTAGTGAATTAATAATATTGGCAGTTCCTGCCATGAAACCCTCCTTCGAAACTGTCCAGCTACCTCCTATTGACCAGAAGTTACCCCAGCGGTTTTCTTTATAGAATCTTGAAGAACCATCTCTTCTGAATGAGGTTTCGAAGAAATATTTGTTATCATAATTATACCTTGCTCTTGAAAGGTAACTCTCAGTTCTGTAATCTACCTGATATCCTGTAAGAGTTGTTATATCAGTAAAATTGATCAACTCAGGACCTTGTGAGAATGTCTCTGTAGTCTTAAAACCGTAATGGTATGAGTAGTTATAACTATAGTTTTCGTGTCCTGCAAGCAGATCAATATTGTGGAGACCAAACTCTTTTGACCAGGTTAATTGTTGCTGGAAAGTGTAGTTTTTATACCTGTAAAATGTTCTGTTAGCACGACCCTTGTTTCCGGCTCCATCTCCGATAACAGCATTATCGTAACCCTGGTTCTCGGAATTCCTGAGGCTTATATCAGCCTTTGTAATAAATTTCAAACCTTTATACAGATCAAATTCAGCAAAAGCCTGACCTCCGAGAGTGTTTCTGTATGTTATGTCCTTGTTTAGCTCTTTTTCCCAGACAATATGACGATCAAGATACTGTGGTCTACTATAAATGGATCCATTGTCATAAATTTTATTCCCGTTTGAATCAAGTATATATTCTCCAGTCTCCATATTGTGATAATATATCGGATAAATAGGTGCTATATTTCTGGCAAAGAAGAACTGGTTTATAAATTGTGTCGGATTTGCAGGATCACCCTCAGAGAAGTTTGAGATCTGATGTGAACCAGATAATATCATACCAAGTTTCAACCATTTTTTTGGCTGTATACTTATATTGGTTCGTGCAGTAAAACGCTTGAAATCTGAGGAGTTGACATATCCATCCTCTCCCAGATATCCGGCAGAAAAATAGTAACTGCCCTTATCTGAAGCAGCATTCCCGTTTATTTGATAATCCTGTCTGTATCCGACACGCTCTATCGCTTTGAACCAATCAAGATCGTCATATCCAGGAAGAATTTTAGCATCTGAAACAATCTTTCCATTTGAGTCAAACAGACCTGAATTAGGTTTATTAAATATATTATACTTAAGATATGTAGAAATTAGAGTGTTTGAAGCTGCTGAATTTGCAATCTCTTTTGTTGGATAAACTGTTGGTTGGGTAGACATATAATTATTTCTGGCACCCTTCCACATTACCTCCATGTACTCATAAGGATTAAGTTTTTCATACTCCTTTAGCCCTCTGTTGTAAAATCCCTGACTGGCAGAAGCGCTAAGCTGGATTTTATCACTCTTTCCCTTTTTTGTCGTAATCAGTATAACACCGTTAGAAGCTCTGTTACCAAACAAAGCCGAAGACGCTGCATCCTTTAGAACAGAGATGCTCTCAATATCCTGCGGATTTATATCTGATATGTTGCCATTAAAAGGTACACCATCCATTACATATAAAGGTGAATTATCACCATTCACAGAAGTGAAACCTCTGATTCTGATATTTGCATCGTTACCTGGCTGACCATAAGTATTGTTAACCTGAACGCCTGCAGCCTGACCTTCAAGGATTCCGGAAACACTCGAAATTGGTCGTTTCTCAATTGATGTTGAGTTAACCGAAGAGATAGATCCTGTAATGGACTCTTTCTTCGCAGTTCCATATGCAACCATTACAACCTGATCAAGACTTAGCGCTTCCTGAGCCATTTCAAGATCAATTTTTGTTCTGTTGTTTACAGGAACCTCTACAGTTTTATAGCCCATAAAACTGAAAACCAAAGTTGAGTTTGGTGCAGCATTGATTGTGTAGGTTCCGTTATCCAGACTGTTTACACCTGTGGTTGTCCCTTTAACCATGATGCTTACATAAGGGAGCGGGAGTCCCGTTCCCTGCTCGGTTACAGTACCTGTTATCCGTAAATTTTGTGCAATTAGCACATTCCCAGTTACGAATAAAAGGGCCGTAAAAATTAAAACAAGTTTTTTCATCTTAAAGAAATTGGTTAATAATTGAGTTAATGTTTAGTTTTGTTGTTTCATCTATGTTTGTTGTATCAAATATAATAATAATTTTTAATATCATACTTCTATGTTTAATTATTTATTGAATAATGAGGTAATCAACTACATTTTGTTATTAAAATAGAACTTGAAAATTCTTTTTTAAAAGACACCTGTCAGGAAGACAGGTGTCTTCGTTGCAAACTGTACTTAATTCTATAACTTATGTAAATGGGTGTTACAGAAACCCATAAAATGAAATAAAAAAATCTTCTGGTATATCTTTTAGCTGAGAATTGTGTCCACTTTTGACACATCAACTATATGAGAAAAAAAATTAATCGAGATTTGCAAAAAGTTTGTTCAGGAAAGATTTGACAACCCTGATTTCATTGGTATCAGACCCTTTCAACGCTTTTTTCATTACTGAATCGCCGGTTTTCCTCAAAATTGGTAATAGATCCCTTCCTTTATCAGTAATAAATACATTGAACTCTCTTCTGTCATCTATGCTGCGACTCCTTCTTATATACTCTGCTTTTTCCATTAAATCAAGAATCCTGGTAAGATTAGATCTATCTTTATGCAGCCTGTACGCAAGTTCTGTTTGCGAAGGCCCGTCCTTGTCTGCCAGATACATCATAACTGACCATTGATCACTACTAATATCAAGTCCCGATTGCTTTAATTTCCGACCCAGCTCAAGTTTGAACTTTTGAGCAGTTTTGTTTATAAGAAAGGTTATGGACTCGTCCAGAATGAACATCAATTTATATTTTAATTCAAAGCCAGCCCAAAGATAATTTTTTTTTATAATATGACAAAGAACTAATTAATTTATTTTTTGGTTAGTGACTCTATCTACCGCCGGATATTACTATAAATATAATATAATGCATTAATCAGTGTTGACTTATCTGAATCGTTCAAATTCCTGAAAATATTATTTGCTGACTCGTCAATAATAGTTGAGTCTCCTTTTTTCATAAAAACAATGTCCAGAAAATAATCTGAAATAGTTTTTTCTGAAATACTCACTTTTGTGTTTTGTTTAACAACTGTTGTTTCCATAATATATATTTAAAAAGGTTAGTAATTTGCAGATATAATTGTCATAATTTCATTATATTGATCCCATTTATCGTAATATTTTTTTACTTGATCATTATCTAAAACTAAGTCTGATATTTTGAGAAAGTCACGTTTATCAATAATAAGATTAACACTAAAAATGCCTGTTACAGCTATACTTGTATTGAAATTATATATATCTGAAGTGCTATCTGATTTATTCAGTATGTTAAAACAAATATTCGTAGATGAGTAGTCAAGGTACCATTTACTATTATATTCTTTATATGCAATCTTATAGCTTGCTGACAATAAATTTATTTTTGATTTTTTTGGAATAGAATGAAAGAATCTGTCATAAGCCCACTCTCTGTTTTTTACATCCATACTGTAGTTAACTCTCACAATTGCACAGGAAGATGAATCAATGAAAATTTCACCTTCGTAAATGGAGCTTCTTACTCCAGGTTTTTGCTTGAAGTCAAGTACATAAATCTCTTTACCATTTGATTTTTCACTCTTTTTATATGAGAATTCAAATTTGTCTTCTATCTCATTAAGAAAAGTACCTAGGAAAGGTTGCTTAAGAACGTCACACTCAAGACAATTAAGGGGACCTCCATGTAGTTTTATTACATAATTTTCGAGGTCATTTGATTTTGTAACTCCTCTTACGTCCGATACAATAATTTTATCGCATTCAGAACTACAATACGGGCTTTTTAGTATGTCAAGAATAGCTTCACTAGAGTTAAGAAGAGAACTGTTTTTAATAACAGTCTCTTTATAGAAAGCGTTATAACTATTTTCTGTATTTGGATAATTTTGTGAAACGTTTTTAAATGAAAGCTTTAAAAGCAAAGATGGATTCGAAATAACCATCTCTTTACGAAGAGAAGTTTTTCTTGTTTTAGAAAAAATATTATTACTATTTATAGAGGTTAGTAATAAGAGAATTATTTTTGTTTTTATAGCCATGTAAAAACTTTTTGTTTTCTTGTTCATGATATAAAATCCTGCGATTTTAGATCTAAAATGTATCTTTGATACATATAAGGTTGTTGTCGTGCGCTTTTAATAGTTTTTTACTCCTTGTCAAAGTTGAAAAAATAATATCGTCACAGAGCCGGATTTATGACGAAGCACTAAGTTTATAGTTTCAATCGTGAAAAATTCTATTTGAGTAAATAAAATTGATATTATTCCATATTATTATATTATTTATGGGGGCTTATATCAGTCACATTTCAATTCATTACTCAACAGCCGATGGCGGTGTAGCTGTGACTGCAAGGGGTATCTGCTTGAATACGAGTCAAAATCCGATTGATTCATTGACCAAGACAAATTCAGGTACCGCAAAAAATGGAACCTGAACAGGTAGCTTTACCAGTTCAATAACAGGGCTTTCACCCGGCACTACCTATTATGTAGGAGCATACGGCACAAACAGTGCAGGAACTGGATGCGGCGATCAGGTTTCAGTTCCTGAATCGGGAATCCGTAAAAAGTAATAAAGCATAAAACGTAAAAGAGGCTGTCTCATTTTAGACAGCCTCTGTTTATAAGTGACCCCGACAGGATTCAAACCTGTAACCGTCTGATCCGTAGTCAGATACTCTATTCAGTTGAGCTACGGGGCCGGTATTTGGAACAATTAATTACTCCGAAATGGCGTCTTTAATTGCAACGTATTTTTTCTCTTTAATTCTGGCTTTCTTACCTGTAAGATCCCTTAGGTAGAAGATTCTTGCACGACGTACTTTACCACGTTTGTTAACCTCAATAGAATCAATGAAAGGTGATGTAATCGGGAAAATCCTTTCTACACCAACGTTACCTGACATTTTTCTAACAGTAAATGTCTCAGTTGATCCTGATCCTCTTCTTTGAATAACTACGCCACGATATTTCTGAAGGCGTTCCTTGTTCTCCTCTTTGATTTTATAAGTAACTGTGATCGTGTCACCAGCTTTAAAATCTGGGAGTTGCTTTACCTCTCCGGCAAATGCTTGTTCTGCAACTTTAATTAAATCCATCTTTCTAATCTTATTAGCGCAACATTACAGACTCCTAAGTTCTTATAAGCGGTTGCTTTTTTATTTGGGACTGCAAAAATAGAAATTTATTTTAAGATACCAAAAATTATTAACTTACTCTTGAATTTTACCCTTATACAATGCCCCTCCAATGTTGTCATATTTTGCACCGGTTACACTTCTGAGGCAGTTTGGCACATTATAAATGTAAAGTGCACCCAGAAATGCAAAAATAAGTGCTTCTTTAAAATTAACTGTCATTTTATCGGGCACAAAATATTCACAATGAGGTGCATTGGCACTCATTCTCTCAACCAGATACTTATTCAGAGCCCCCCCTCCGGTCAAAAGAACTTTTCCCCTTTTTATATGTGACGATGTTATTACGGCAATATGCTCACAGAATGTTGCAAGCCTGTCTTCAAGAGTTAAGTTAAAATTATCAATCAATGGAATAACGACATCTTCCACCCACTCACGGCCAAGCGATTTAGGTCCTTTGATTTTATAAAAATCCAGATTATTTAATTTTTCAAGTAGGTTATTGTTTACCTTACCCGATCTCGCAAGCTTTCCATCTTTATCGTACTCGAGACCTATCTGCCTGGTATAGTGGTTCAAAACATAATTGACCGGAGAGATGTCATAGGCAGCTCTGTTCTCTCCCTCATCAAATGAGATATTGGAGAAACCTCCCAGATTGAGACAGTAATCGTATTGTGAGAAGAGGTTTCTGTCACCGACCGGAACAAGCGGGGCACCCTGCCCGTAGAGCGCAACATCGGTGGTTCTGAAGTCGCAGATGGTGTCAACACCGCTCTCAGCCGCAATTCCGGCCCCTGAGCCAATCTGCGCAGTAAATCTTTTTGAAGGTTGGTGGAAGATTGTATGGCCGTGAGATGCAATATAGTGAGGTTCCAGTTTGTGTTTATCTATGAAGTTCTTAACTCTTCTGCCAAGGTAGAGGCCGTAATCGGAGTTAAACAAAGCATACTCCAAAGCGCTCATATTCTGCGCGGTCGCAAGATTTATTTTGATTTCGGGAGGATACTGCTCGTCTATTGCCTTTAGTATACGATAATCCCATTTCCCGTTTTTGAGATCGAACTCTACATAGCACATATCAAGCCCATCAAGCGATGTCCCGGACATCAGACCAATAACTCTTACCATATAAATGAACTTTTTAAATAATTTTCGTTCTGTTTGTTATCCCAAACCCAAATCTCAATGGAATGTCTCTTCCCTCTTTTTACTTTATCACTCTTTAATTCAATCTCCAAACGCCTGTTTTTCGGGTCGAAAGAGGTAAGTATCCACTCTCCGTCAATCAAAACTTTATAATCTTTAATACCGGAGAGGTTGTCGCTAATAGTAACCCTAAGCGCAGATCTTCCGGTCAGATTGGCTCCTGCCTTGAACGAAGGTACAATATTTGGCTTAATTGTGTCCAGTGCAACAGCAAAATAGCCGAATGTACCTGTGAATGTCTCAATCCAGCCGTTGTTGAAGGCTCCGCCGGCAGATGAAATTTTTCCATTTTCATCAACTGCGACAATCAGAGCCTTTGCAGATAGAGAATCACTGTATGGAGATTTTAGCGCCAGCCTTGCAGAGTTGTGTATAGGTGTAGTACTATTGTGAATTCTCCAGACTTTTCCTGCTATTGAAGAGTTTACGGTTTTAATTGTATCTGCATTAAATAAAATTGAACTGTAGAGTGCTCCAGGCGGCAGCATAAATCTGATTCCATCCGATTCAAATCTGTTTGGTAAAAACCAAGGCATGATTACACCATTACGGAATTTTAGAGAATCTGCTTCAATATTAATATTGAGAGATGTGTCACGCCTGACCTTTATAACTCTTTCCGATGAATTGGCGTGTTCATCTTCAAGCCTGACTTTAACCTGATGAATTTCATTATCTTTCAACACAAATAGTCCATCCTGAACCGATTCGATATTTGATTTAAGATCACCGCCCGGCTCAACCCGGCTCTTAATCATTGAAAGTCCGTTCTTATCTTTTTCCGGATATTCGACCAAACTGTTTATATATCTGCCTTTATCAAATGGAATATTATCGGGTATAAAAGAATACAGAAGATTGTTGTCCAGATAGAAACTATATTTTGAAACTGCTAATTTTGCAGATGTATTATTCTGTCTGTCATGGCCTGCAACCGCTACATAAAATGTATCGGGCACAGAGATAACCTCCTGAACCGGAGCCGTAAGACCTCTTAGAAGTTTACTTTGAGGGATTGAATATGCCCCACTGAGCGCGTAGAGATTAATCTTTCTGAATTCAGGTGCAATGTTATCCTGGATTTTTATTCCGGCCTCTTTAAGCGGATTTAGCGGTATTTGCGTAGATGTTTCCCGAACCTCAAAATGGAGATGTGGCCCTCCCGACGATCCGGTATTGCCTGCCTTACCTATCAAATCACCCTTTTTAATGGGAAACTGACTCTTGTCCGGATTGAGGTTCACCGAAAAACTCTGTGCCGAGTACTGCTGATCTCTTACCCAGGATGCAATTGCAGGTGCGAACTCCTGCATGTGACCGTAAAGTGTTGTACGTCCGTTAGGGTGGTCAATATAAAGTGCATGTCCGTAACCTGTTGGTGATACTGAGATTCTTGAAATAAAACCATCCATGGCTGCATAGAGCGGTGCTCCTGAGACTCCGCCAACCCGTATATCGATTCCGGCATGAAAATGGGTTGCTCTTAACTCTCCGTAACTCCCCGATAGAGAAACAGGCAGATTAACAGGTACTCTGAATCCACTCTCCCTCTCCTGAGCAATCAAGTTAAATGTACTGAGGGTTAATAGAATAAAAATGAATCTTCTCATATTTCTATGAGAAGATTTTTTTCATCCTCTCAAAAAAGTTTCTATCCTCCTTGCTGGGATTCGGTTTGAAATTTTCGGAAGCTCTGAGCTTTTCAAGCATCTCTTTTTCAGATCTGTCTATTTTTCGAGGGGTCCATATCTGGATATATACAAGAAGATCGCCATATCCGTAACCATTTACATCAGGCAAACCCTTTCCACGGAGACGAAGTATCTTTCCCGACTGTGTTCCAGCTTCTACCTTGATCCTGAGTTTTCCGTCAACAGATGGAATCTCGGCATCTACCCCCAAAACTGCATCAGGGACAGAGACAAACAGTGAGTATATGAGATCATTACCATCTCTCTGCAACTCCGGATGGACATCCTCCTCTATAACGACGAGCAGGTCGCCGTTAACACCGCCTCTTTTTGCAGCATTACCCTTTCCCTGAACTGTCAGTTGCATTCCCTGTGCCACCCCTGCCGGAATTTTAAATGAGATCTCCTCCATCTCCTTAACCAGGCCGCTTCCGCTACAGGCACTGCAAGGTTTGGAGATAATTTTTCCCTCTCCGTTACAGGTTGGACAGGTTGAGGCTGTCTGCATAGCGCCAAGAAAAGTTTGGGTCACTCTTGTAACCTGACCCGAACCTTTACAGGTATCGCAAGTTTTTATGTCGGCCTCCGATTTTGCACCGCGCCCGTTACAAGCTTTGCATGAAACCTGCTTATTTATCTTTACCTTCTTCTCGGCTCCGTGTGCAATCTCCTTAAGATCAAGCTTAACTCTTATTCTGATATCTGAGCCTCTGTTCACTCTTCTACCCCCTCTTGATGTAGAACCGAAGTTGCCGAATCCACCAAAACCTCCGAAATGACCTCCGAAAATATCTCCGAACTGGCTGAAAATATCGTCCATTGAGAATCCGCCGCCGCTGAACCCTCCGCCGGAGTTCATTCCCGAGTGTCCAAACTGGTCATATCTGGCCTTTTTGTCAGGGTTGCTCAGGACATCATAGGCTTCGGCAGCCTCCTTAAACTTCTCTTCTGCCTCTTTATCACCGGGATTTTTATCGGGGTGATACTTTATGGCCATTTTGCGGTATGCCTTCTTTATCTCCTCGGCCGATGCCCCCTTTGCAACGCCTAAAACTTCGTAGTAGTCTCTTTTTGTCATCTCTAAATTCTATTGCCCTACAACAACTTTAGCAAATCTTATAACCTTTCCGTTTAGTGTATACCCCTTCTGAAGTACTTCAACTATTTTGTTCTTCTTTTCCGGATTATCGACAGGTAGCTGTGCTATGGCTTCGTGAAAATCGGTATCAAGTTCGGAACCAACTGCTTCAATCACCTTTAAGCCTTTAGAGGTCAGGAAGCTGAATAATTTATTATATATGAGTTCCGTCCCCTCGATTGCAGTTGAGTTGTCTCCGGAGGCTTTGTGTAACATTTCGTATGCCCTCTCAAAATCATCCAGTACAGGCAGGATTCCGACGATTAAATCCTCCCCGGCAGTGAGAATCAGCTCCTGCCTCTCTTTAAGTGTGCGTCTTCTGTAGTTGTCAAAATCGGCCGCCAGTCTCAGATACTTATCATTTAAAGCATCTATCTCCTCTTTATGCCTATCCTCTTTATGCTTATCCTCCTTGTGCTTCTCCTCTTTATGTTTCACCTCACTCTCTTTTATTTGTTCTTCCTCATGGAGTGGCTCATTTTCAACCTTATGCTTCTTCATTATAAACTCTTTTTATTGACACATTTAAATTAAACCGCAAATATAGCCACAAATAATTTGCCACGAAGCTGTTTGCGACAAATTGACATAACCGCACATGTTAAACCTCCCAGAGATAAAGGGATGCTATGGAGTTGTGTGGGGAAAAAAGTTTTCTGAACTCTTCAAACTGCTCTCTCGAAAGCGATTCCAGATTAAAGAGTTTCATTAAGGATCTCTTGATTGCAAAATCACCCCAGCTTAAAATATCTGCTCTCCGTAATGAGAAGATAAGCAACATCTCGGCTGTCCAGACCCCTACCCCCTTGAGCGATGTCAGAATCTCTACCACCTTTTCATCTTCCATCTTATCCAGGGAGCCGAAATCTATCTCCCCGCTTACAGCTGCATGGGCAGCACCTCTTATATAGGACTCTTTCCGGCCCGATATACCGCACCCTCTTATTGAATCGGGATCGGCAGCAATAATATTCTCCGGTGTAATTGCCCCGGTTAAACTGACAAATCTTGCCAGTATGGTCTGGGCAGCCCTGCCGGAAATCTGCTGGGATACTATACTCATGACAAGTGCTTCGAAAAGGTTTGGTATCACCTCTCTTTTAAGGTATCCGGCCCTATCTATTACAGCACCTAATTCAGGGGATCTTCTCTTTAGAAAATCAAGCTCCTTCTCTCCGTATTCCAGATATATCATCCGTTTTTGCTTATATTGTTCAACATTGCTCTGTCCAGAATAGTAACTGTTTTTCCTCTAACATCAATGATATTGTCTCTGGCAAACTCAGTCATTACCCGGGAAACACTCTCTCTGGATGCATCTACAAGATTACCAATATCTTCCTGAGTTATATTCATTAGAAAGCTTTCTGAACGATAGATATTATCTGCAAAATCTATGAGCATATCTGCCAGTTTTCCGCGAATCTGTTTTTGTGTCCGGTTTACGCATTTATTGTATGAGTCCAGCTCTCCTTTACACAGCTCAATTAGTATCTGGTTGCTGAAATCCGGGTTTGTAACCAATAGCGTTCTGAAAGTTGTTATATCTATAAAGCAGACTTCACAATCTTCGATTGCCGTTACAGAGTAGTGATTAACCTTATCTCCGAATGTTGTTGGCAAACCCAGATAACTCGAAGGTTTTACAATTCTTACAACCTGTATCCGGTATGGGCCGTCAATGTGTATTTTAACCAGACCTCTTTTGAGATATGCCACGTTGGTGGAGTATGTCCCCTGTTTTATAATTGAGTCCCCTCTTTTAAAACGAACTGTAAGACAATTTCCCGAGAGATTCGAGAGCTCATCCGGGTTTAACTTTCTGGCTGCTACCGATTTGTGTTCACAGAAAGCGCATTTGTTTTCCATTTTGACATCTTTAATCTCTGTAAATATACAAAAACTGTGATATAAATCACAATAATAGTATATCCACATCATATTGGTAACCCCATAAAGCAATCCCAAATGCTCTTTCTTTGTAAATAATTATTAATAATTGAATACTATGCAGGAAGATTTACAACAACAAATTCAGCAGATGCAGCAACAGATAGATAAGCTGCAAAAAAGCGTGACAAAACTGCAGAACGGCAGAAAAGACCAGCTTTCAATCGCATGTGTATCGGGTGATCTGGATAAAATTCTGGCAACCATGATTATATCGATTGCAGCAGCCTCAATGGATACAAAAGTGAAGATTTTCTTCTCATTCTGGGCGTTGTCGGCTCTGAGGGATAAAAACAAAAACCCTAAAGGGAAAGACTTTATCTCAAAGATGTTTGGCATTATGCTGCCTAAAGGTAAAGGTCAGCTAAAGCTCTCCAATATGAATATGGCCGGTATGGGTCCGATGATGATCAAGTATCTGATGAAAAAGCATAATGTTCTTTCGCTTGATGAGATGTTCAAAACAGCCGGTGAATTGGGAGTTGAAATTATTGTATGTGAAATGTCAATGGGTCTGATGGGATTCAGGAAAGAGGAGTTTATTGACTACCCTCATCTCTCATATGCAGGTGCAGCCACATTCGTTACAGATGCAGGAGAGAGCGCAGCACAGCTATTCGTTTAAATTTAAAACCTTTATATAAAAGTTAGAGTTATGACAACAGAAGAATTAAAGAACCTTGCAGTTGCAAAATCGGTTGACGCAAGAGGGACAGCATGTCCGGGACCACTATTGGCGGCTAAAAAGGCAATAGGCGAGATTGAATCGGGTGAGATAATGGAGATCCTTTCGGCCGATGAGGGTACCAAGCAGGATATCCCAAAGTGGTGTGGTAAAATGGAACATGACTTCCTTGGAACAGTTGAGGAGGATAGCTATACCAGACTTTTCCTCAGAAAAGCTTAAGTAAAAAACAAGGGAACCAGATGTCAGAAGAGAACTATAAACCTAAAATTCTGGTTTTTTCTACCGATAAGATTTCAGATCCGGGTATCGATCAGGCAGGGCTGAGGAAGTTACACTACTCCCCTGCCGTTTATGTGATAAGCCTGCCCTGCTCATCGGGGATAAAACCAAAATGGATTCTGCACGCCTTTAAAAAGGGGTTTGACGGAGTCTTTATTGCTGCAGATGGTCATGAGTGCTCATTCAGCCCAAAATGTGAAGAGCACACAAACAGTATCATAGAGAGATCTCAGCAGTTAATGAGAGAGAACAACATTAGTCCCAAGCGGATAAGGATGGCAGCAATCTGCTCCGTTTGTGCAGAGCCGTTCTCGAATCATATGGAGAATTTCACTAAGATCCTGATTGGTCTCGGCGATATTAAAACTGAGATTAATGAGACAAAAACTATTTAACATCAGATAATTCAAGATGAATCAAAAGGATAAGATATTTGACACCCTTATTATCGGAGGAGGAATTGCCGGACAGGAGGCAGCGCTGAATCTGGCCGATATGAACCACAAGGTTCTGATGGTTGAAAAAGGGCTTTCAATAGGTGGTAAGATGATCCAGCTGAGTAAGGTATTCCCGACTCTTGACTGTGCAGCCTGCATCACCACACCAAAAATGTCGGAGACTGCAAGGCACCCGAACATATCAATGTTACTCAACAGTGAGATAAAAAGCATTGAAAAGCGGGAGAACGAGTTCAGTATAAAGGTTGCAAAACATCCCAGATATGTAATACAGGAGAACTGTACCGGATGTCAGGGGTGTGAGATGGTTTGCCCTGAGGTTCGTGCCGATGAGTACAACTGCAATCTCGCTGGAAGAAAAGTTGCATACATACCATTCAGCCTCGCAAATCCGAGAATAGCAACCATAGAGAGGGATAACACCTCGGCACCGTGTATAAATGAGTGTCCGGGTGGAGTCAAAGCATACGGTTATATCACTCTTGCCAGAAACGGGCAATATGAGGAGGCCATGAAGCTTCATCTTGAAGATATTCCATTTCCGGGCAGTCTGGGAAGAGCCTGTTACTCTCCATGCCAGAACGCCTGCTCAAGAGCGGTACTTGACTCCCCGGTATATATAAGAAAAATCAAAAGATACTTTTCAGATTGGTATTATAAAAAATATCCGACTGCACCTAAAGTGGAGATCAATAAAAAAAGTGGGAAAAGGATTGCAGTAATCGGCTCAGGGCCTGCCGGTTTAACAGCAGCATACCACCTTGCTTTAAAGGGACATTCAGTGAAGATATTTGAAGCCGCCCCCGAGGCAGGAGGAATGCTGAAACTGGCACTTCCTGAGTACAGAGCACCAAAAGATATCGTAGACAGGGACGTACAGAATGTCACCGCACTGGGTGTCGAGATTGAGTGCAACAGAAAAATTGAAAATCTGCAATCTCTTAAAGATGAGGGATTCGACATAATCTTTATCTCGGTCGGAACCCATGACACAGTATCACTTGGAGCAGAAGGATCTGATCTAAAAGGAATTGTCTCATGTCTTGATTTTCTGAGAGAGGCAAACATCGGTAAAAAAGAGGATCTTACCGGTAAAAAAGTGATGGTGATAGGAGGCGGTAACACCGCGATAGATGCTGCAAGAACATCAGTAAGACTGGGAGCGTCAAAAGTGACTGTGGTTTACAGACGGAGCAGGGAGGAGATGCCATGTTTCGCCCCTGAAATCAAAGAGGCCGAAGAGGAGGGTGTTGAGATACTACTTCTCAGAAATCCGGTGAAATTCTTTGGTGCAGATGGAGTTTTGAAAAGGGTTGAGCTGGTTAAGATGAAACTGGGTGATGCCGATGAGAGCGGAAGACGCCGTTCCGATCCGGTAAAAGGGTCAGAATATATGGAAGATGTTGATTATGTGATTGAAGCGATTGGACTTAAACCATCTACAAAGGTCTTTGCAAATGAGGTCGAGATTAATAGGGGCGGGACCATAAAGGTAAACTCAAAAACACTCCAGACATCTGTCCCGCACATCTTTGCAGGTGGCGATACAGTTACGGGAGCAACAACTCTTATCGAGGCGGCTGGTCAGGGTAAACGTGCTGCATTCTATATTGATAAATATCTATCCGGTCAGGAGATGGAGAGTTTCGAATTTGGGGACAAACTGCCTGCATCCGATAAACAAAGCGCCATAAAAAGATTTAAAGGTGCCGTTTTGCCTGCTGTTGAGAACGGCTCTATTCCTGTTCACGAAAGAGCCAAAAGCTTTGAAGAGGTTGAGTTCACCTACACGGAGGAGGAGCTGAAAGCAAGTACACAAAGGTGTCTCGACTGCAGTAACTGTCGTGAGTGTCACCAGTGTATAAGCGCTTGTCCGGCAGATGCCATCGACTTCTCCCAGCGTGAAGAGATTGTGGAGACTACAGCAAAATCTGTAATTGTCTCGACAGGATACAAACTCTTTCCGTCATCGGGCAAACCTGAATATGGTTATGACAAACTGGCCAATGTCATTGACTCCATGCAGATGGACAGGCTCATAGCTCCAACCCGCCCGTTTAACGGAGTGTTAAGGCCATCGGATGGTAAGGTTCCTGATAATATTGCATATATACTTTGCACAGGGTCAAGAGACTCCTCCATGGAGAACAAAGGTTGCGGTGCCGATTGTTCTAACAACCCAATCTGCTCACAGATCTGTTGTATGTACTCAATAAAACAGGCGCAACTCCTTATGGGGGCACTCCCGATGGCCGATATTACAATTTACTACATGGATATAAGGGCATTCGGAAAGGGTTACGAAGAGTTCTTCCAGCAGTCTAAATCAATGGGGGTAAACTTCGTTAAGGGCAAAGTTGCAAGAATAACCGAAAACGGGAAGAAAAAAGGTGACCTTATACTCAGGTATGAAGATGTTACCAAGGGGGTTGTCAAGGAGGCTAAACACGACCTTGTAGTTCTCTCGGTAGGGGTGATTCCGGACAAAAAAATTCCGGAGATGTTTACAAACATGAATCTTGAACTGGATAAATTCAGCTTTGTAAAACAGGTAGATGAGCTTCTTTCACCATCGGTAACCAGTATAAAAGGGGTCTTTGTTGCAGGTGCAGCATCTGGCCCGAAAGATATTCCCGATTCGATTCTATCGGCAGGCTGTGCTGCATCGGAGGTGGCCAGCTATCTAAACAGCAGGGAGATAAACCCGGCAGCACATTTCAGTTTTGTTAAAGAGAGAGTAAAATGAAAGAGAGAATAGGTGTATATATTTGTCATTGCGGAGGTAACATCTCCGACTATGTAGATGTGGAGGAGTTGGGAAGACTTTTCCATAAAGAGGATGGCGTGGTGGTCTCGAAGGATGTAATGTTTGCATGCGCCGACTCCAACCAGAAGCAGATGATTGAAGATATTAAAGAGTACAATCTGGACGCTATTGTTGTCGCCTCATGCTCTCCTAAACTCCATCTGCACACATTCAGAAATGTGGCTAAAAGAGCAGGGTTGAATCCAAGCAACTATGTTCAGGTGAATGTAAGGGAGCAGTGCTCATGGCCTCACTCAGACTCTCCTAGAGAAGCGACCGTAAAGGCTGCCGGTCTCATTAGGGCAGGCATAAAAAGGGTGAGCCACTCCGAATCACTGGACAACATTGAACTATCCGTTAAAAAATCGGCACTTGTCGTTGGAGCAGGAGTTGCGGGGATGAAGGCGGCAATAGAACTGGCTAAACTCGGTAATGAAGTCTATCTGGTTGAGAAGGAGTTTTTTGTAGGCGGGCAGATAACCAACAGCGAATCGCTCTTTATGACCGGACAAAAGAGTAAAGAGATGGTAACCAAACTGTTTTCTGAACTTAAAAGCTACCGGAACATCACTCTCTTTACCGGTGCAACAATCGAAAAGGTATCGGGCAGTCTTGGTAACTTTCACATAGATATAAAGATAAGACCAAGACACATAAATCTGAAAGCCAACCTGGAAGAGGTTAAGCAAGCAATGGCACATAGCAACGGAGCAATTTACAAAAGCTACCCGGAGGCCTGCCCCGATATTCCTGTAGCTAACCTTGAACTCCTGAATAACTCTGAGTCGCTTAAATCGAAATACTCCGCTTTCTTAGATCTCACGCAGAGCGATGAGACCCTCTCTTTTATTGCCGGAGGCGTTCTTGTTGCAACCGGATACGAATCCTATATGCCAACCGAAGGTGAGTTCGGATATAAAACACATCCTGAAGTGGTTACTCTTCCTGAATTCAAAAAACTTACTGAACAGAGTTCCGGAAAACTCATTTACAACGACAGAGAGGTAAAAAGTATCGCCTACATCTATTGTGTAGGAAGCAGACAGACTAAGGGTAAAAACAAATATTGCTCAAGACAGTGCTGTTCGTCGGCCATTTACAGTTCGCTGGAGTTGAAGGAGAAGTTCAACAGTATTACCTGTTACCACCTTTTCCGGGATGTGAGAACATACGGAAAACAGGAGATTCTCTATGAAGAGTCGTCAAGAGCAGGAGATATATATATTAAGTATGAGGAGAAGGAGCCGCCTGTAATTGAGAGGGAGGGAAAAAATCTTCTGGTTAAAGTGAAGGATTATCTCACTCACAAAATGGAGCTGGAAATTGAGGCCGATATGGTTGTGCTGGTTACCGGAATGGTATCCCGCAGTGACAGTAATCTCATATCCGAAAAGTTTAAAATACCGGTTGGAAATGATGGATTTTTCAATGAGATCCACCCTAAACTTAAACCGGTAGAGACAGTTATAAAAGGGGTTTACATTGGCGGATCCTGCCAGGGTCCTAAAAATGTGAGCGAATCTGTTCAATCTTCACTCTCGGGTGCAGCCAAGATAAATGCACTGTTAAAGAGTGGAACTGTTTCAATTGACCCTGTGATTGCAATGGTGAAGAGCGACATCTGCACCTGGTGCGGTAAATGCGAGCAGGTTTGTGACTATACTGCAATCAGGGAGATTGAGTCTGACGGGAAGCGAATTGCAGCCGTAAACAAAGCAATCTGCACAGGATGTGGGATATGTGCGCCTGTCTGCCCTGTAAATGCCATTGAGATAGCTCAGTATACCGATATTGAGATAGAGTCTATGATTGATGGGTTTATGGAGAGCGTAGTGCTTGATTCATCGGGTGATGCGGTTGAAAAAGAGGATGAGGGTGAAGATAACATAATGAGGGAGTACCCTGTGATCTGGAAGGAGATTCTCAGCTCTATCGGAGATGGTAAGAAGACAATTCCGGAGATATCGGAAGATGTAACCTCAGAGATAGAGGTGATAACCTATAACCTTATGACTATGAATAAATACGGCATTGTCGAGCCTGCGGGTGTCGATGACGATGACGCATATTTCTATTACAAAGTTAAAAATCGTTAAGATGGCAAGATTAAATCCAAAATTTGCTGCAGAGATTAAAA
This sequence comes from uncultured Muribaculaceae bacterium, assembly GCA_964521685.1. GTDB lineage: Bacteria > Bacteroidota > Bacteroidia > Bacteroidales > UBA932 > Bact-08. The sequence continues at coordinate 55,067 of CAZFTS010000010.1, read as the reverse complement.
AATATGGTGCCGATGACTTCAATGCCTGTTTCAATTGCGGAAACTGTACGGCAACCTGCTCCCTGTCAACCGAAAACAACTCCTTTCCGAGAGAGATGGTGAGGTACAGCGCCCTGGGGATGGAAGATGAGATAGCATCATCACTAAAACCATGGTTATGTTACTATTGCGGAGAGTGCTCTACCGATTGCCCGAGAAAGGCCTACCCGGGAGAACTTATGATGTCGCTCAGAAGGTGGCTCACTGCGAAATATGACTGGACAGGTCTCTCTGCCATTCTTTACAAATCACTTACAGTATTGATTATCTCGATGGTGCTAGTTGCTGCAGGGGTCGTTGCCTTTTCGATTACCAACTCATCTGACATTGAGAAAATCATGCATTTCGGACACTATTTTGAGATGTATGCTATTGCTACGGTTTTTGTGGTAATACTATTGCCAAACATTGCTAGAATGTGGTATTTCATTATATATAAACCATTTGCTAAAAAAATGGCAGGTATGACCCCTGAGCAGGTTAAGGAGTTTCCCTTCCTGACAAGGTTGCTGGGAGGAGTTGATTTTAAAACTTACATGGCCTCTCTGGGTGAATTTTTCACCCACATGTTCACTCAAAAGAGAGCATTAGGCTGTGACGATAACCAGACCCGCTGGTTTGCACACTTCATTCTGGTAATAGGATATCTTTCACTGCTCTTTACAACAGTTTTTCTGGACTGGTTTTCGACTGAGAGTCTCTTTGTGATTATTCTGGGATATGTTGTGAGTACAATTGTCTTTACCGTGACCGTTTTCTTTGTTGCGGGCCGTATTAAAAAGAGCAAAGAGGTGAGCCGCCACTCCCGTCCGTCGGACTGGATGTTTGTAGCATGGCTCTTTCTGATGGGAATTACAGCCTTTGCAGTGAGGGTTTTAATTGACACAAACCTGCTGGAGAGCAACTTCTGGCTTTATATTTTACACTTTACCATACTGGCTCAGTGGGCGCTCATCATTGTTCCGTTCGGTAAATGGACACACTTTCTCTACAGGTCATTCGCAATCTATTTTGAGAAGCTGCTGACTCCTGTGAAAAAATAGTTGTAGCTTTGCCGGCAATATTTTATAACGGATAGTGCTGAATAACATTACAGAATACCTTTCCACTGCAGATGTCATCTCTGCAGGAATGATTACAATCCTGATTATTACCGGATTTGCAGTAGGATTCATCAATACCCTTGCAGGGATGGCATCTGCACTCTCATATGCCCTCTTTATGGCAATGGGTATGCCTATAAATGTAGCCAACGGAACGACCCGGTTCGGAATAATCGCTCAATTTACAACCTCTACTTTTCTATTCAGAAAGAGCGGATTACTCGACATAAAACTTGCAACCAAAGTTGGAATCCCCGTTACAATAGGGTCTGTAATTGGAGCACAGTTTGCAGCAATGGTCAATCCTGCTGTGATGGAGATATCAATGGGTATTATGCTTCCTTTAATGGCTGTTTTATTGTTAGTTAATCAAAAAAACAGTGAGAAATTAAAACAGATTGCCCAATCGGGAGGTACAAAATCAATAGGGATATTCAAATTTTTAGTATTCGTTCTGGTAGGAGTTTACGGTGGATTTACACATGCCGGAGTCGGGATTCTTATTATCTTCGGTTCAGTTTTTATGCTTGGACTAGATATGTTAAGGGCAAACGGGATAAAACAGTTTGCAGTTCTTATGTATACTCCCGTTGCTCTGTACATTTTCATAATACACGGGCAGGTAAACTGGCCGGTTGCGTTAATTTATGCAATAGGTAATGTTATGGGGGCGATAGTTGCTTCACAGGTCGCGGTTAAATGGGGTGTGAAGATTATAAACTATTTTGTAACCGTAGCGGTATTCGGAATGTCCTTCTGGCTCATTTATAAACAATTTATATAAGATGGTAGCGATTGTTGTCCCGGTATACACTCATTCACTTTCAGATAACGATATTATCTCTCTTAAGAGGCTCAATAAGGTAATGAGCCACTACCCTATTGTATTTGTCAAGCCGGAATCACTCTCACCCAATCTCTTTAGATCGCTCTGTCCGACTGCGGAATTTCAAGATTTTCCAGATTATATGTTTGCCGGAAAAAAGGCATACAACAACCTTATGATGTCGGAGCAATTCTACGAGAGGTTTCTTGGTTATAAGTATATACTGATATACCAGACAGATTGTTATATATTCAGAGATGAGCTGATGAGCTGGTGCGAAAAGGGGTATGACTATGTGGGGGCACCATGGATTAAAAGAGATGTTTACGACAGGCCACTCATAAGGACATACATGAAAATCAGCCGCTATCTCACTAAATTATTTAACAAACCCGACAGGCAGGAGCTCTTTAACCGCGTGGGAAACGGAGGGTTATCGCTCAGGAATGTAAAAAGGCACTATGATTTCATAAGAGAGTATCCGCATGTTGTAAAGAGGTTTACCGAGGCTAAACAGTACCATCTCTACAACGAGGATGTATTCTGGTCAATAGAGGTGAACAAACACAACTCAAAACCTTTTGTCTACCCCGACCATATTACAGCTCTCTCATTCTCATTTGATAAACACCCCGATTATTGCTATAAACTTACCGGAAACAGACTCCCTTTCGGTTGTCACAGCTGGAGTCAGAAGAAGATGATTGGTTTCTGGAGTAAAATTATCCTTGAAGATGGGCAAAACAGTTAAGGTTGTCGCTGCAATTGTAGTTAAAGAGGGCAAGATTCTATGTGTAAAGAGAGGGCTTGCAGGATACTCATATGTTGCAGGCAGATACGAGTTTCCCGGCGGAAAGATTGAGGCGGGAGAGGATGCTCTGGAGGCTCTCCACAGGGAGATTTTTGAGGAGCTTGACATTGAGATAGAGATTGTAAAAGAGTACCTTACCGTAACGCACTCCTATCCTGACTTTGATATTGTACTTAACACATTTATTTGTACAAATAAAAGTGGAGATATAACACTTCGGGAACATACCGACTACAAATGGCTTTCACCTGATAAACTCGATACTCTCAAATGGGCCCAGGCCGACTACCCGATTGTTGAAAAGCTTATTTCAGAAGCAGATACTATCTGATATTATCTACCAGCTCCGGATAATCATCATATTTTTTCATTAACCTCTCCAGCTCCTTGTGCATTCTCTCCTTCACTTTGCTGTAAGAGGGGTTGTTGTAGATATTTTGCATCTCTGACGGATCTCTCTCCAGATCGTAGAGTTCCCAGGTTACAATATCGTCTCCGTAAAATCTTATTAATTTATATCTGCTATCCCTCACTCCGTAATGTTTTCTGACTGAGTGTTCTGCCGGATATTCGAAATAGTGGTAATAGACCGACTTTCTCCAGTTTGAAGGAACCTTACCCTTTAGCAACGGGACAAATGACTCTCCCTGAATATCTGCGGGTATTTTAACCCCCGCCAGCTCCAGGATTGTGGGGGCATAATCTACATTCTGAACAAACTGTTCAATATCACCTCTTTTCCTAAATTCACCGACAGATTGCGGCAACTGAATTACCAATGGTGTTCTGAATGACTCTTCGTACATGAACCTTTTGTCAAACCATCCGTGTTCGCCCATATAGAAACCCTGATCCGATGTGTAGATCACGATGGTATTTTCCAGCAAATTATTCTCTTTGAGATAGTCCAGCACCCTTCCAATATTATTGTCAACCGATTTGATACATTTGTGATAGTCCTTCATATAGCGTTGGTACTTCCACTCTGCCAACTCTCTTCCTTTCAGATTCATGCTCATAAAGCTCGTAAGAACTGAGTCATATATTTTATTCCAGGTTCCTCTCTGTTCAGGATTGAGTCTTTTAAGGGCAAATGTCAGATTTTCTTTAAGTCTTGTGTTGATACTGTCTGAGTTCAACTTGAGGTCAAATGCAAGATCCATCTCATCTCCGGCAATACTCATCTCCTGCCCTGCCGCTGCCGGGCGTCCTTGGTAGTTATCATAAAAATTTGCAGGCAAAGCGAATGTGGTATCCTCAAACATGGTCAGTTCTCCAGGGCCCGGCATCCAGTTTCTGTGAGGTGCTTTATGGTGGATAACAAGACAAAATGGTCTCTCCTTATCCCGATCCTTTGTAAGCCACTCCAGACTCATGTCGGTTATAACATCGGTACTGTACCCTTCTATGGTAACCCTCCCGGCAGGTGTTATGAAAATCGGGTCGTAATACTGCCCCTGCCCCACCAGAATCTTCCATTTATCAAACCCCCGCGGTTCGCTTTTAAGATGCCATTTGCCAAATATAGCTGTCTGGTATCCTGCCTGTTGGAGCAGCATTGGAAAGGTGACCTGGGTACTGTCAAACCTGGTAGCATTGGTTGTCATACCGTTCTTGTGGGAGAACTTGCCGGTGAGCATACAGGCCCTGCTTGGGCCGGAGATAGAGTTTGCCACAAAACTGTTTGTGAACCTCACTCCATTTGCGGCTATCCTGTCAATATTGGGTGTCCTGATGAGCTTATTGCTGTAGCAGCTTATTGTCTGATAAGAGTGGTCATCGGACATTATGTAAATGATATTGAGAGGCTTTTTCTCAACCTGCTGTGCATATGCACCTGTAACCCCGCCGGTAACCGCTGCCGGAATGAGCCACAATAGGTTGTTGTTTAAATTTAGCGTTTTCATAATGCACCACTAATATACGATTATTGTTATATTTGTTTAAATGGGAAAGAGAGAAATTGTAGTTTTCTGGTTCAGACGGGATCTTCGTCTTGAAGATAATAGAGCACTTTGGGAGGCTCTGAGCAGCGGCTCTGAGGTGTTGCCGCTCTTTATATTTGACACTGCAATATTGTCCAAACTAAACAATAAGAGTGATAAGAGGGTTGATTATATTTACAAAACACTCTGTGCGATAGACTCAAGGCTAAAGAAGATTGGCTCATCGCTTACAGTTGCCAAAGGTCTGCCGGTTTCTGTTTTTGAAGATTTGTGTGACACTTACAATGTTAAAGCAATCTACTGCAATGATGATTATGAACCATATGCCATTGAACGGGATATTGAGGTAGAAGAGCTGCTCAAAAAGAGAGGGGCTAAACTGCTCCGGTTTAAAGATCAGGTGATTTTTGAGAAAGGGGAGATACTCAAGGGAGATGGTTTGCCCTACACTGTCTTTACCCCCTATTCAAAAAGGTGGATAGAGAAATTCAACACTGATCCTGATACTTTTGCAAAACACTTTCCATCTGAAAACCTGCTTGACAAATTTATTAAAACAGAGGGCGGGGAGATGCCTGAGCTTGAAACTTTTGGATTTTATCCATCGGGTCTTGGCAATTCAGCTCCGGATGGTTCCGGTCTGATTTTTCCATGGGATTACAGCAAAGGGGAGTTTCAGAAACATATATTCAATAGTGATATTATTACCGATTATCACAATACCCGGAATTTCCCCGCATTAAAAGGGACATCTCTTCTTAGTGTGCACTTAAGGTTCGGAACTGTGAGTATAAGGGATGCGGTAAAAGTTGCAGTAAAATTGAACGGGACATGGCTTAACGAACTCATCTGGAGGGATTTTTTCAAAATGATCCTCTTTAATTTTCCATATGTGACCGATGCCCCTTTCAAAAGAAAGTACAGCTTTATCGAGTGGATAAATAACAGTAAAGATCTGGAGCGGTGGTGTAACGGGACCACAGGCTACCCTCTGGTAGATGCGGGGATGAGGGAGCTCAACCAGACAGGGCTGATGCACAATCGGGTAAGAATGGTCACAGCCTCATTTCTGGTAAAACATCTGCTTATTGACTGGAAAATTGGTGAGGCCTACTTTGCAGAGAAACTTCTTGATTACGATCTATCTTCCAATAACGGAAACTGGCAGTGGGCGGCAGGATGCGGATGCGATGCGGCACCCTACTTCAGAATTTTCAATCCAGTTGAACAGGCTACAAAGTATGATCCTGACAGCGAGTATATCTTCAAATGGGTGCCCGAATTAAAGCCGGAAAACAGAAATGGAAAAAATTTCACCATTTATCCGGTTCCATTGGTTGAAAATAAAAAAGCCCGCGAACGGGCTCTTGAGGTTTATAAAAGGTCTCTTAACGAATTCGGTTTGTAAATCTACATCTTATCGTTAGAACCCAGCACATTCAGAATTTTATGTTTGTAAAGATTCTTGAGGGCGTCGCGTGCCGGACCCAGATACTTTCTTGGATCAAACTCTTCAGGCGACTCTGCGAAAACCTTTCTGATTGCTGCAGTCATTGCAAGACGGCCATCTGAATCAATATTTATTTTACATACAGCACTTGCCGCTGCTTTGCGAAGTTGCTCTTCAGGTATGCCTATCGAATCTTTCAGTTTACCGCCGTAGCTGTTAATCTGCGCAACAATCTCTTCAGGTACACTTGATGCTCCGTGAAGAACGATTGGAAATCCCGGAATTCTCTTCTCGATCTCGTGTAGAATATCGAGTCTGATTTCAGGATTTTGTCCCGGTTTGAATTTGAATGCTCCGTGTGAAGTACCTATTGAGATTGCCAGGGAGTCTACTCCGGTTCTCTTTACAAAATCTTCAACCTCTTCGGGTTGGGTATAGGTGTGGTGCTCAGCGGTTACATCATCTTCAACCCCTGCAAGTACTCCAAGCTCTCCCTCTACGGTAACGCCGTGTGCATGGGCATATTCAACCACCTGTTTGGTGATCTCGATGTTCTTTTCATATGGGTGGTGGGAGCCGTCAATCATCACTGATGAGAATCCCATATCTATACAAGATTTACACAATTCAAAAGTATCTCCATGGTCAAGATGCAGTACAATCGGAATCTCTGCTCCAAGCTCTTTTGCATACTCTACAGCTCCCTGTGCAAGAAAACGGAGAAGAGTCTGGTTTGCATACTTACGTGCACCGCTCGATACCTGTAAAATTACAGGTGATTTTGTCTCAACGCAGGCGCTTATAATTGCCTGCATCTGTTCAAGGTTATTGAAATTAAAAGCGGGAATCGCATATCCCCCCTTCACAGCCTTGGCAAACAGCTCTTTGGTGTTTACCAGACCTAGTTCTTTGTACGAAATCATAATATGTTATGTTTTATCCGGAGGCAAAAATAGCAACAATTTTTAACAAAATTGGCTAACTTTGTCCAAACCTCACCTATATGAAATCTGTAAAACTTCAGGAGAGCACCTGGAAAGATATTGAAAAGAGCAAGATAAAAGTTGCTCTGCTTCCATGGGGAGCCACAGAGGCACACAATTATCATTTGCCTTACGGGACCGACACCATTCTTGCCGAAAAAATTGCCGCAGACGCTGCTGTTATTGCCAACAAATCGGGTGCAGGAGCGATTGTGCTTCCTCCGGTTGCATATGGGGTAAACTCCGGGCAGCTTGAGGTTAAGTTGTGCATGAATCTAAATCCGTCAACCCAGATGTCAATTCTGGGCGATATTCTTTTTGTGCTTGAATCTCATAATATTGAGAAGTTAATTATTGTGAACGGTCATGGTGGAAACTCCTTTCAGCCTTTAATAAGAGAGTTGTCGCTGGAGTATCCCGATATCATAATGTGTACCGTAAACTGGTGGAAAATCTGCGATGAGAAGCTCTTTTTCGATGAACCCGGCGATCATGCCGGGGAGCTTGAGACCTCTTGTATGCAGCATCTTGCACCGGAATTGGTGCTCCCGCTGGAGAGTGCCGGAGAGGGTAATGAGAGAAAGCTTAAGATTAAGGGATTCCATGAAAAGTGGGTCTGGACTCCAAGAAGGTGGGTTTATATAAGCGAGGATACCGGTGTCGGAAATCCGGCTGCCGCTAATGCTGCAAAGGGTGAGAAGTTCATCAACTGCTGCTCGGCTAAACTTGCCGAATTTATAGTTGATTTTTCAAAGGTTAAATCGGAAGAGGATCTCTATGAATAGTGGTGGAAATAACAGAGGTAAGGTTCTAATCTTCTCGGCCCCGTCGGGTGCGGGTAAAAGCACTGTCGTGAAGCATCTTATGTCAAAATATAATTTCCTTGGATTTTCAGTTTCTGCTACATCGAGGGCTCCGAGGGGCGATGAGAAGCATGGAAAGGAGTACTTTTTTTATAGTGCCACTGAGTTCAGGAAGATGATTGAAGAGGATCTGCTTGTAGAATATGAAGAGGTTTACGCTGGTTTTTATTACGGTACTCTTAAGAGTGAGGTTCAGAGAATTTTTGATGAGGGGAAGATTGCAGTTTTTGATATAGATGTCAAAGGGGGGATAACTTTAAAAAAACTCTACGGTAAGAGTGCCCTCTCTGTTTTTATAATGCCTCCATCCATAGAGGCTTTGAGGGAGAGGTTGATCTCAAGAGGGACAGAAACTGAAGAGTCTGTCAAAAGAAGAGTTGCAAAGGCACGGGAGGAGATGAGCTACTCGGCATCGTTCGATAAAATAATTATCAATGACAACCTTGAGAGGTGTCTTGAAGAGGCTGAATCTATTGTAGAGCAATTTTTTAACAGTTAAATGAAAACTGCACTCTATTTCGGATCTTTCAACCCGATGCATTCAGGTCACATTACTATATGCCGGTATCTGCTTGAAAAGAGAGAGATAGATCAGTTACGACTTGTTGTCAGCCCCGGTAATCCATTAAAAAGTGCCGATAACTTTAAAAATGCCCTTCAGAGGCTTATCTGCGCACAAAATATTATTAAAGAGGAGTTTCCAAACGACAATATTATTGTCTCGGATATCGAATTCAATTTGCAGCCCCCGCTATACACCATAAACACAATCAGACACTTAAAAGAGAGCGAACCCGGCAATCAATTTATTCTGGTAATTGGCTCGGACAATCTTGCGATCATTGAAAAGTGGCATAAATGGCAGGAGCTCCTGTCGGAAACCGAGATTTGGGTCTACCCCAGAAAGGGGAGTGATGCCCGGGAGTTATGCAAAAAATACGGCTGCCGCTTTCTGGACGCCCCGCTCATTGACATCTCTTCAACTGAAATCCGGGAACAGAGAGGCGGGTTATCAAACTGATTTATTGATAAAAAAATCCCAAAGAGAATCTTTAGGTGGTTGAGCCTCAACGTAAACCTCCACACCGGTTACCGGGTGGGTAAATCTGATACTTCTTGCATGAAGGGAGATTCCGCCGTCGGGATTGGAGCGTGGTGCTCCATATTTAAGATCGCCTTTTATTGGTGAGCCTATTGCGCTAAGCTGGCATCTTATCTGGTGGTGCCTTCCGGTTAAGAGCTCTATCTCAATAAGATGATAGTTATCGCTGCTTGCAATCACTTTGTACCTCAATCGTGCCTCTTTGGCGCCGTTTCTTGGATAATTATATGCGTATGAGCGATTTTGCTTTTCGTTTCTTAATAGATAGTGGGTAAGCTCCCCCTCCGGTTGTTCCGGGAGTTTTGCGACAATTGCCCAGTAGACCTTCTTAACTCCTGACTCCCTGAAGAGTTCGTTTATTCTTTCGAGCCCTTTAGAGCGCTTTGCAAAGATTGCCACTCCGCTAACAGGGCGGTCCAGTCGGTGGGGTACTCCAATGAATGCATCCCCCGGTTTGTTGTCTCTCTCTGCTATATAGCGGGCAATTACCGAACTGAGAGGCTCATCTCCGGTTTTATCACCCTGTACTATATCCCCTACCCTCTTATTTACAATTATGTAGTGGTTATCTTCGTATAAAATCTCAATATTGTTCATTGTCGTTTGGGAAGTCCATTTTCTTTACATCATCTATATATTGCCTGAAGGCACTGAGCATCTCGTCATGAAGATTGTGATATCTCCTGAGAAATCTTGGTGAGAACTCTGTATTGATTCCAAGCATATCGTGCATAACAAGCACCTGACCATCAACTCCGTTACCAGCACCTATCCCTATAATAGGAATTCTGAGAGCCAATGCCACCTTGCGTCCCAGATCGGCAGGGATCTTCTCCAGAACTATTGCAAAACATCCGGCCTCTTCAAGTGCCAGCGCATCTTCCATTAGTTTATTTGCCTCTGCTTCCTCCTTAGCTCTAACGCTGTATGTTCCAAACTTATGAATAGATTGTGGTGTAAGACCAAGGTGACCCATAACCGGAATACCTGTTGAGAGAATCCTTCTGATAGAGTCAATTATCTCCATCCCCCCCTCAACTTTAAGAGCATCTGCCTCGGACTCTTTCATAACCCTTATAGCGCTCGATACGGCATGTTTTGAATCCCCCTGATAGGTTCCGAATGGCATATCTACCACAACCATAGGGTTTTTGACTGCTCTCACAACGCTTTGTGCGTGGTAAATCATCTGATCGAGAGTGATTGGCAATGTGGTTTCGTGACCGGCCATTACGTTTGCTGCCGAATCACCCACCAGGATTATATCAATTCCGGCTTCGTCCACAATTTTGGCAGATGTATAGTCGTATGCCGTGAGCATGGCAATCTTCTCCCCTTTCTGTTTCATCTCCAGCAGTCGCTGGGTGGTGATGATTCTGTTTTTTCCCTCTACTGACATTGTTAGGTTGTTTTAGCGGCACAAAGCTATACAAAATAATTATAAGAAGTGGTAAAAGGGGCGTTTATGACAGCTTGTCAGTCTTTACCGGTTGGCACAATCTTAGCGGCAATCATGGGCAAAACGAAATAAATAATCAAAATATAAATTATTATGGGAAAAATAATCGGAATTGACCTTGGAACTACAAACTCCTGTGTGGCAGTTATGGAGGGGAACGAGCCAACAGTCATCATAAACAGTGAAGGTAAAAGAACAACCCCTTCGGTTGTGGCGTTTGCCGACAACGGAGAGAGAAAAATTGGTGATCCAGCAAAAAGACAGGCAATTACCAATCCAACTAAAACCATCTCCTCTATAAAGAGGTTCATGGGTGAGAGTTATGACAGGGTGCAGATGGAGGTTGCCCGCGTGCCTTTCAAAGTTGAAAGGGGTGAGAACAACACTGCCAGGGTTAACATTGATGGCCGTCTTTACACTCCGCAGGAGATATCTGCAATGGTTCTCCAGAAGATGAAGAAGACTGCCGAGGACTATCTCGGACATGAGGTTACCGAGGCTGTTATCACAGTTCCTGCCTACTTTAGCGACTCGCAAAGACAGGCTACCAAAGAGGCTGGCGAGATTGCCGGTCTTAAGGTTAAAAGGATTATCAACGAGCCTACAGCAGCCGCACTCGCATACGGTCTTGACAAACAGCACAAAGATATTAAGGTTGCTGTTTTTGACCTTGGCGGTGGTACATTCGACATCTCTATTCTAGAGCTGGGAGATGGTGTATTTGAGGTAAAATCTACAAACGGTGATACCCACCTTGGTGGTGATGATTTTGACCAGAAGATTATTGACTGGCTGGCCGATGAGTTTAAATCTGAAAACAGCGGTCTTGATCTTCGTAAAGACCCTATGGCTCTTCAAAGACTTAAAGAGGCTGCCGAGAAGGCAAAGATCGAGCTCTCAAGCCAGACCTCTTCAGAGATAAATCTGCCATACATTATGCCGGTAGACGGAGTTCCAAAACACCTTGTTAAAACATTGACTAGGGCTAAGTTCGAGCAGATTTGCGATGATCTTATCCAGAAAACCATTGAGCCTTGCCGCAAAGCTCTTAGCGATGCAAATCTGAAAGCGAATGAGATTGACGAGGTTATCCTTGTGGGTGGTTCAACCCGTATTCCTGCAATCCAGCAGATAGTTGAGAAGTTTTTTGGCAAGAGTCCGAGTAAGGGGGTCAACCCTGACGAGGTTGTGGCAGTTGGTGCCGCTATTCAGGGAGGTGTGCTTTCGGGAGATGTTAAGGATGTGCTTCTTCTCGATGTGACTCCTCTATCTCTTGGTATAGAGACTTTGGGTGGAGTTATGACCAAACTTATCGAGTCAAACACCACAATTCCTACAAGAAAATCTGAAGTATTCAGTACTGCCAGCGACAATCAACCATCTGTGGAGATACACATTCTTCAGGGCGAGAGACCAATGGCAAGAGATAATAAGACCATCGGCCGTTTCCACCTGGATGGTATCGCTCCAGCTATGAGAGGTATTCCTCAGATTGAGGTGACATTTGACATCGATGCCAACGGTATTCTCCATGTATCTGCAAAGGATAAGGGAACCGGTAAAGAGCAGAAGATAAGAATTGAGGCTTCAAGCGGTCTTACCGAGGCCGAAATCAACAGAATGAGGGATGAGGCAAAAGCAAATGAGGCTAATGATAAAGCTGAGAGAGAGAGAATTGACAAGATCAATGCTGCCGATTCAATGATCTTCCAGAGTGAGAAAAATCTCAAAGATTACGGCGATAAAATTCCTGCCGATAAGAGAGGGGCAATCGAAAGCGCACTCAACTCGCTCAAAGATGCTCATAAATCACAGGATATAAGTGCAATTGACAAAGCTACCGAACAACTCAATGCTGCATGGCATGCCGCTTCGGAAGATATGGCCAAAGCCGCCCAGTCGGGACCCGCTCCCGGCCAGGATCCAGGTGCCGGTGCCGGCCCAGGCGCAGGTAACGGTGGCAACGCAGGCTCATCATCAGGCAACGGCGACAAAGAGGTTACCGATGTCGATTTTGAAGAGGTAAAGTGAGCGGTTAAGTGAGCGGAATGCACAAGTATTTCGCTAAGCGAAATAAAAAATAGAGACCCCGGAGAATGGACAAGCTTGCTTGGACAGGACCCGGGGTCCTCTCTTTTTAAGCAGGCCCCCGGCCTGCTGCTTGTGCATTCCCGAACGTGAGCGAATCCAGAGAAGCTTTGCTAAAGTTCCCCACCTTGGCCACTTTGTAGTAATGTAAGTTAATCACTTATATAACAGACCGCTACAAGTTACACGTTTTTATATCATGATAATCCGGCAAAATTTCATCTGACAGCTTTGCCAAAGTTCCCCACCTGGGGCGCTTTGTAGTAGTGTGAGTAAATCGCCTATTTATTAAATATAGGCGACCCTTTATAATAACATGAATATCTGTACGTTTAAAAAAACACTGTCAGAGTGATGTTTTGCCAGATTATCATGTTACAAAAAGTCACAATCACCAACAACCTGATATATAAGCGATTGCCCTACATTACTAAAAAACACCAAAAGTGGGGAACTCTGGCAAAGCAAAAGCCGGGCAGAACACAAAAGTCTGTCTGATGAATCTCGTTGCCAGAGTTTGGTACAATTATTTAATTAACTGAATATTATAAAACACAGTTTTCCAATTTTGGAAAATAGATATTTGTATATACCTGCATATTAGTAATTTGTTTCAAACTCTGGCAAAGCGAACTAAAGTTCCCCACCTAGTTAACACCCACATTAATAGCAACTAACAAGTATTTTTGTGCTAGTTTTTGACTCTCCTTTCAATTCTAAATTTAAATATTTGAAGAGGCTTTGTAGCTCTCCATGATTATTTACAATAAGTCTCCTCATAAGCTCATAAATAGTCTCACTTATTAATGCAGAGATTGCTTTCATAATCTTAATGACTAACTCTATTATTCTCTCCCAAAGAGTCATAAACGAAAGCTGATCTTCTATATCAGAGTATAATCCTCCTAGTGTCTCATAGTTAGAAAATCGGTTTTCAAGAGAGACTAATGTGTGGGTTATCAATGCTATAGTGCAATCTGCTACCTGTTCATTAAAATGCTCAGATTGACATTTACCCAGTTTGAAGTATTGTTTACACTCTTTAAAAAGCACCTCTATTGTCCATCTAACCTGATATAGTTCATAAGCTTTTTCAAACGTCATGTTCATATCGGTTGTGATTATAAAATTCCAATCCTGACCGTTTATATTTCTGATAAATATCAACTTAACATCTATATCATGTATCTCACATTTTACGTAGAAGTATTCACAGTTGTATTTTTTATTCCTTAACGTGCTCTTTTGGGAGTACTTCTTAATTATATGTTTTGGATTCCATCCAACACCTTTAATCTCGTATCTGGATTGATCTTTTTTCCCAATACCAAGATAATGAACCTTATCCTTACTTATTTCTCTTACATTTTTTATGAATTCAGCACAAGAAAACCATGAGTCGGCCAGCAAGTATTTTGCTTTAAAGTTATTACGGATAGCTCTCTTTATCATTAACAATGTGCTTTGGAATTTAGTAACATCAAGCTCATTTAGCCTTTGATAATCGGGATCATTGATCTCATGCGTTCCTTCTCTGTGTTTTTTCAACTCCCTTTTACTTAGACCCCAGTTATTTTGTGGATTTTCTCTGTGTAAAGAAAAGTCACAGGCTTGTGTGGCAATACCGTCATTATAACCTAAAACCAGCATTTTAAATCCTAAAACACAGGCATTTTTACTGTGATCATAAACTCTTGAAATACCCTCCATCTTAAATCCAGTCTTTTCTATGAGCGTGTCATCAACAGTAAAACAAGCCTCCGTCTTTGGTTTCGTATTACTCTTCTCTTCAACTACTTGCCTGTATTTTACAGATACATAAGTCAAGACTCTTCGCCAGTTTGTAAATGGTCTGTTCATAAATCGATAGAGACCATTCTTACCACAGTCTATAAAATTGTAAAAATTGTTCTTCCACAAACTATGAACAGAATGAGTTCCTTTTAATAAACTCATTACTATTAGCATATACAATAAAGTAACCGATCTTTTGTTCTTTTGGTATCCATTGCCTGAAGACAATGCACGGCTAACGTCTAAACTCCTTAGAATTCTGTTGATTAAGCTACAAACTGTTTCCGGGTCTGAATATAAATTGGAAATTTCACTTAGAAAGTCTATCTTGTGTATCATTGCAAGTGGAGTTATATATTTGTTATTTATTGGTTTAGCGACTTAAAGTTACAAATAATTATCTTCTCTTGCAATTTTATTTTAGCATTATCTGTTTGATATTCATAATATTAAAGCTGCTAATAACAGCAAAAGCCGGAAATATTAAAATCCGGCTTTATTTGTGTAAATCTAAGTGGGGAACTTTAGCAGATGAAACCTTACTTAAGCAAATCTTTTTCAAGGGTGTATTTCCAGAATTTTCTGTCTGAATCAATTGCAAATATCTCCCCTGCATTCTGGTCTACGAAGAATGTAAATATATTTTCACTGAAATTTAATTGTGCAACAGGGGTGCCATCCCATTTGAAAGTATAAATTTTTGTGATAATACCGTTTGTTGCAGAATCGTCTTTTTCACTCATAATAAACAAAAAGTCTTTTGTTGGCTTTAAATCACCTAAATGATATACAGGGTTATTAGTCGCATAGGCAAAGTCATTGGCATCTTTTGAGAATAGAAGGCTCTTTTTTGATCCGGTTTTCAAATTAAAAATATCGACGGTGTTTAAATAGGCAAAAGCTTTAGCAAGATATTTTAAATCAGGAGACAAAGAGATGTTTCCAGCATAAATCAGAGAGTTGAAGTTATCAGTTCTAATAAAATTCTGAAAATAAACACTATCTATAACAAGACTTTTATCATAATCGTAGCGTATGTAATAAGGATTCGGATTATCTTTCAAGTATCCCGGGCTTTGTGGATACATTGAGATCAACAGAAAATCTTTAAGGTCATATATAAATCCGGATTCCAACATTCGCATTTTTTTATTATAATCCGATTTAAAATCGTACGATTTTGTAAAAACCGGTTTATTCAACTCCAATGATTTATCTAAATCAAGCCAGGAAAGAAAATATGGATATGAACGAATGAGCAGCTTTGTATTACCATTACTAAAATCCCATTGAATAATCGGCATTAAGAAATTTATCTCGTCGGGGCCTCTTCCTTTTGTAAGTAACCCTCCAATAAATTTAAAATTATCTCTGCGAAATATCTTCAATGATTTATCGGAAGATGTTGTTTTAATAGGTATTATCAGCAGGGAATCAGAAGCTAGTATTCCGATTGGTTCCAGAATATTCAGTGGTATGGAATCTTTATTACTACAATGATATGTTTTTGGAAAAATAAATGGTGTGTAAGCTGAGTCATTATTTTCTTTCTTTGTTTTACAATTAGTTAGAACAATAGATAGCACAAATACAAAAACAACATATCTGATTTTCATAAAGATAGATTTAATTTGATTTCTAACTGGTGAATACTAATCAAATATACAATTTAATTGATTTTCATTATATTTGTTTTACCTAATTCTTAAGTAAAATGAAAAATCAATATTC
The DNA here is from genome assembly GCA_964521685.1 of uncultured Muribaculaceae bacterium. Lineage (GTDB taxonomy): Bacteria > Bacteroidota > Bacteroidia > Bacteroidales > UBA932 > Bact-08. The sequence goes on along the minus strand of CAZFTS010000010.1, from coordinate 38,872 downwards.
GATTCCGGCTCTATTGCTTTTCATGGCAATATTCTGTGTTACAAATTCGTATGCTCAGGAGGGAAAAAAGAGCGAGAGTGAGGCTCTTATGGAGGAGATTAAGTCGCTAAAGAGGCAGCTTGATGGGTATCGTCACACAAATGATATGATTATCAAGAAGATTGACGATGTTATCTGGTATAAGATGGTTGAGGATATTGCGCATGTAGATAAGGTGAGGCTGGCCGGGCCTCCAAGGTGGAAGCCATTGAAGGAGGATGACAGATTTGCTGCAAATCCGCTTCAGTTTTACTCATATGTTTTTATCCCAAAATCGGTGAACCCTGCGAAAAAGTATCCGCTTATTGTACTGCCGCACAGTGGTATCCATGCCGATTTCTCTACCTATTACGCTCATATCGTGAGAGAGCTGGTTGCCCAGCAATACATTGTGGTATCGGCAGAGTACAGGGGCAGCACCGGATACGGGAAGGTTACATACGAGAATATCGATTACGGCGGATTGGAGAATGAAGATGTGATGGTGAGCCGTGATTATATGGTGGAGAACTACTCCATTGTTGACTCTTCACGGGTTGGCATAATCGGGTGGAGTCACGGGGGGATGATATCTCTGATGCATATTCTGAGACATCCCGACAAATATAAGGTTGCATTTGCCGGGGTTCCGGTGAGCGATCTGGCAAACCGGCTGGCATCGCACGGAGAAGAGTACTCTGCATACTTTACCCCAAAATACCATATAGGAGAGTCAATTGAGGAGAACCCTGCAGAGTACAAAAGAAGGTCCCCATCTGCATACGCAAAGGATCTGTCGAAACCGCTGCTCATCCACACAAACACCAACGATAATGATGCCTATGTAGAAGAGGTGTTGCTAATGATCGACTCGATTAAAGCTCATAACAAACAATTTGAATACAAGGTGTTTGAGAACTCTCCCGGCGGACATGGATTTGACAGGATAGATACAAAAGTAGCGACAGATATCAGGTTCACCATCCATAAGTTTCTGGAAAAGTATCTGAACCCTCCCAAACCTTTCAAATCGCCCACCGATATGAGACGAGCAGCTTATCGATATTAAAAATTTAATTCCATTTTAAACATTTGTTCATTATTTTTGCATTGAAAATAAAATTCAATGCAATATGGCCCGTCCTAAAAATTTAAGAAGAATTGATTCCCCGCCTGCTTTCAGGGGGTTCATTCCGGTTGGTTTGGACAGAGAGTCAGGGTCTGTAATAATAAATCTTGAAGAGTACGAATCCTTAAAATTATGTGACTATGACCTTCTTAGTCAGGAGGAGGCTGCTGTGAAGATGGGCGTGTCCAGACCCACATTTACAAGGATATATTCAGAAGCCAGAAAAAAGGTGGCAGGAGCATTTGTAGGGGGGATGGGGATAATTTTTGAAGGCGGTAAGATTTTTATGGACAGCGACTGGTACAGATGTAAAAGTTGCGGTTCATTCTTCAATAATTACAGACATCTAGAGAATCCGGCCTGTACATTGTGCGGCTCTCCTGAAATTGAATCTGCAAATACCGAAGAGATATGAAATATGCAATAACCTCTATGGGCGACTCTGCCGACTCCCGCGTTGATGTACATTTTGCCAGATGTTCATACTTTGCGCTTTTTGACTCTGAAGATTCATCTCTTGAATTTGTAAAAAACCCATTTAAAGATATGCCCGAAAAAGCCGGTCAATCGGCAGTAAAATTTCTTAAAGAGAGGGGTGTGGAAATTGTAATATCCTGTGAATTCGGAGAGAAGGTAAAGAACCATTTTAACTCAATGAATATGGGGATGATAATTCTTGATTCAATAGAGGTGAAGATAGATGGTATAGTTAAGTTTTTAAAAAATAAACATAAACGTTAGTTATGAGCAGCGAGAACATCATTAAAAGAAGAGAGATCAAAAATGTAAAGAACATTATTATTGTAACATCTGGCAAGGGAGGAGTTGGGAAATCAACTGTTGCCGGAGCACTTGCCGTATCGTTATCACTGGAGGGTTATACAACCGGGTTACTGGATGCCGATATTTACGGTCCGTCTGTTCCTACCCTCTTTAATATTTGGGATAGCGAACCGGATGTTACTGAAATTGAGGGAGCTCAATTTGTAGAACCATTTGTTCGGATGGGTGTCAAACTAATGTCTATTGGATTCTTCGTAGATCCTGTAAAAGCGGCTATCTGGAGAGGTCCATTAGCAGCAAACGGGATGAAGCAGATGATTGACCAAACCAACTGGGGAGAACTGGACTATCTAATTATTGATACTCCTCCCGGAACAGGCGATATACATATATCACTTTTACAAGAGTATAAGATTTCAGGAGTGATTGTTGTAACAACCCCGCAGGTTTTGTCAACAGGAGATGTGCAAAAAGCAATCTCATTATATACAGATCCCAATATTTTCGTGCCGATTCTTGGTATAGTTGAAAACATGTCTTGGTTTACACCTGCAACTCATCCCGATGAAAAATACTTTCTGTTCGGCAAAGGTGGCGGAGAGGCACTTGCGAAGAAATTCAACCTTGAACTCATAACTAAAATTCCGCTTTGCGAAGGTGTGAGCGAAAGTTGCGACAATGGTAAAATGCAGGATATTCTGAAACATGAACCTGTGAAAGATGCATACGATGCTCTTGTTAAAAAGGTTATTGATGAGACAGAGCCGGGTAAAAAAAGGTTCAGGTTTGTTCCTGAGAAGAGATAATTTGAGAGGAGTGTTCACAATTATTTCTTACTTTTATAGTCGCTTTTGTAGTTCATAAAATAATGGCGGAAACACTTTACAATAAACTTAAACAGGATATCAGATATCAGGAGGGTCTCAAAGCTTGTATCAACTGTGGTACCTGCACGGCTATCTGCCCTGCAGCAGGAGTGAGTGATTATGACCCCAGGCAGGTTGTTGATACTCTTCAGAATGAAGATGAAGATGAACTGAGGGAGCTGCTCTCTTCCGATACAATCTGGAGGTGCGGTGAATGTCTCTCCTGTAAAACAAGATGCCCTAGGGGCAATACACCAGCATATCTTATACAGGCACTCAGAGCTCTTTCTATTGAGAGTGGACTGTTCAGACTGAGCCATCAGGGAAGATTGCAGAGGGAGTTAATGAAAACAATGAGTGAACATATTCTGGAATATGGTTATTGTGTCTATTTCGATGCAATAAATACTGAAAAATTCCCGGAACAGGGTCCTGTATGGGATTGGATTAAAGAGAATAAAGAGAGTATTCTTAAACGGCTGGGCTGCAGTTACAAAGAGGATAAAGCAGGTGCTTTGAGGGCAATTCCTCAGGAGTCTCTGGATGATCTTTACGCAATTTTCAAAGAGACAGGTGCATTGGAGAGGTTTAAAAAACTGGAGGAGGTATGACAACTGAAAGTGTGAAACTTGTTAAGAACAGGGAGTGGCAGAATTATCAGAAAGAGATTGCCAGTGACCATTACTATCTTGCCAGAAGTTGTATAAGGCAAAATGTATTTCCTGCAGCCGAGGATTTTTTCATGAAAATCCTAAGGGAAGTTTTAGAAAAAGATATATTTGATGATCCCAAACAGACAACCTGTTCAGGAATTGCATATCACTCTGGAATCATCCCGTTTGAAACCACTATGACAGTGGTTGCCAGGCAGTTTTCTTTAATGAACGATGCAGGCTATGAGAATTTTGTCTGCTCATGCGTCACCTCATTCGGGATCTACACCGAAGTACTTGAGACATGGCACCACTTTCCCGAAACACTGGAAAAAACAAGGGAACAACTTCTGAAATCTACCGGGCGCACTTTTACAATCCCGAAAAATATAGTTCATGCCAGCGACCTCATCTTTAAATTCAGAGAGGAGCTTTCAAAGAGGTTGAAATATCGCCTGGTAAACAAAGAAACCGGAGAGCCGCTTAAGGTTGTAGACCATATCGGGTGCCACTATGCGAAGATCTTCCCGGAGAAAGGGATCGGCGGAGCAGAGTACCCGTACGTTCTTGCCGGCCTCACCGATGAATTTGGTGGTGAGCAGGTTGACTATCCTGAGAGGAGACACTGTTGCGGATTTGGGTTCAGACAGTATCTGCTTAGAGAGAACAGAGGATATTCGGTAACAAACTCGAAGATAAAATTTGATTCGATGAAACCCTATAAGCCTGATCTTATAATCGGTAACTGCCCCGGGTGTACATTTTTCCTGGACAGATGGCAGTATGTGATTGCAGAGATGGAGGGTATTACCTACGGAGAAAAGGGATACGGAATTCCGTCTCTCACTTACGAAGAGATTACTGCACTGTTACTGGGCTATAATCCGTGGGATATAGGATTACAGGTTCACCAGGTGGCTGTCGAACCTCTGCTGGATAAGATTGGAGTCGAATATGTAAAATCGGAAAAATACCTTGGGGCGAACGGAGAGGATATAGGTAAACCAGCCCTGCCCGGAGTACTCATGCAATAAAATATATTACTTTGGAAATAATGGTAATAGTGTTCCTGACCGGCTATATATGTATAGCCATGGAACATAGGTTAAGAGTAGATAAAGCAGCCGTTGCACTGTTAATGGCAGGTCTTATGTGGGTTCTCTACATCCTCACATCACCTTTGTCTGCCATGCTGGAGAACGAGGCCGCTTTTAAAGAGTTTATCTCCAATAATCAATTCCTCACATCTCTTTCAATTATTGAACAGTGTAAGAGATTTATTGTAGAGTTTCAACTGATAGAGTATCTGGGAGATATATCCTCCACCCTCTTTTTTCTGATTGGGGCAATGACAATAGTTGAGCTCATAGATGCAAACAACGGCTTCAATATTATCACTGAGAAAATTACAACCAAAAGTAAAAGAGAGCTTCTCTATGTCATTACATTAATTGCATTTTTCATGTCCTCCGTTCTGGACAACCTTACTACCTCCATTGTAATGGTTATGCTGGTAAAAAAACTTGTTCCAAACTACAAAGAGAGGTGGATATTCGGAAGTATGATAATAATTGCCGCCAACAGCGGTGGTGCGTGGTCTCCGATTGGTGACGTGACTACCATAATGCTTTGGATTAAAGGAAGAATATCATCTTTTCCGCTCATCACTTCACTTATTATTCCAAGTTTAATCTCAACCATAGTCCCACTTTTTTTCATATCGAAGATGCTTAAAGGAAACGTTGAGGTCACCCCTAAAAAGCAGATAACTTCAGAAAATACCGAAATAGGGAAAAAAGAGAGCAGGATTATTTTGGTTTTTGGAGTAATGGCACTGTTATCCGTTCCGGTATTCAAATACATAACCGGTCTACCTCCCTTTATCGGGGTAATGTTTGCACTTGCTTTGATCTGGATCTACACAGAGATTCTCTTCAGCAATTCCAGATTCGGTAATTCTCACAAGAACAGAGTTACCAATGTTATCAAACGAATAGATACCACAACCATACTCTTTTTCCTTGGTATCCTTCTGTCGGTAATGTCGCTGCAGGCAACCGGAGTACTGAATATGGCAGGAGAGTTCCTGAATAAAATGACACAGAATGTCTACATAATAGATATTGCAATAGGTACTCTCTCTTCAATTGTCGATAACGTGCCTCTGGTTGCTGTTGCAATGGGTATGTATCCGATTCTTGACCCTGCCACCCTTTCAACTGTATCCAACCCTGAATTTATGCAGCACTTTGTCATGGATGGAGAGTTCTGGCAATTTCTCGCCTACTGCTCAGGCGTGGGAGGTTCAATGCTTATTATAGGATCGGCAGCAGGTGTGGTTGTAATGGGTCTTGAAAGAATTAAATTTAACTGGTACCTTAAGTACATCTCGCTTTACGCAGCTTTAGGTTACCTTGCAGGAGCGGCCAGTTATATAGCAATAAAAGCGTTATAAAACTTTTCTGGTACAAAATTTGCTGTAAAAGTGTGTAAAGGTTGTTAACCGACCGGGGAAGTTCATACAGAGGTTGATTGGTGGATAAACTCTTTTCATTTAATAAGGTTCAGCAATTGTAAGGGCAATAAACTCCCCGGTCTTTTTTTCCCGATTATTGATGCCGGATTACCTGTTTTTAATAAATGTGACGCTTTTTACGGTAGTTGTACTGTTGATGTCACTCCTGTATCCCCTTTCTGGATATTATCAGAGTAAAAAATTAAGAGAGCAAATGCTCCGGGGGATTTTCACAAAAGAGGATTGGTATAAATCATCTTTGATCTGGAGCTGGGTCCCCACATCGTTAATTGTGATAGTATCATTACTTTCAGGATCGACACCTGCCCATCTCGGTTTTCGTCTCCCATCAAAAGAGGTTAATGATATAAATTCAACTCTTTACATAATTGCACTATCGGGAGCTCTAATCTATTTCGTTTACAATGTCTACTGCATTATATCCCTGAAAATAAGCAAAAAGACAAGACTTGAATACTCCTCTAAACTCCACCCCTCAATTAAGCTGATGCTCCCCTCTACAAAAAAGGAGAAGCAGGTCTGGACGCTTCTCTCGCTAACAGCAGGGATAACCGAAGAGGTGCAGTACCGTGGATACATATTTATGGCAATACCGCTGCTTTTCCCCTATTTAAATCCTCTCTTTACAATTCTTATATCAACAATACTCTTCGGATTGGGGCATATCTATCAGGGCAAGGAGGTTATAAAACCTCTTCTGGCAGGACTCCTGCTCTCTCTCATATACTTCTGCACCGGCTCCATATTTATCGTAATCATCCTTCACTCTTTGCAGGATCTTGTTGCGAAAGAGGTGCTCAATGAGTCGGATTGAAAACCATTTTTTCCTACCTTTGTTACCTAACATACCTAAAGGATGAATGATTTTTTCAATATATCTTACTGCTCTGACAGGTATCAGTACACCATGGGCAAAACCTTCTATGACAAAGGTTTTCAGAACAGAAGGGCAATTTTTAACCTATTTTACAGAAGTGCCCCCGACAACAATAACTGGGCTGTGGTAAGCGGTATTGAAGAGGCGGTTAAGATGATTTCGGGACTAGGTTCGGCATCTGAAGAGTTCTTTGAAAGCTTCCTTCCGGGAGAAAATTACAGAGAGTTCAGGAGATACCTATCATCAATGAAATTTACGGGAAATGTCTACGCTATGGAGGAGGGTGAAGTTGCTTTTCCTACACAGCCAGTCATTACCGTTGAGGGGCCGCTTATTGAGGCACAGGTGCTTGAAACCCCCCTGTTATCAATCATGAACCACCAGATGGCTATTGCAACAAAGGCCTCAAGGGTAACAAGATCTACCAATAAACCTGTAAGCGAATTCGGCTCAAGAAGGGCTCACGGCCCCTGGGCAGCAGTTTACGGAGCAAAAGCAGCATACATTGGCGGATGTATAAACTCATCAAATATTATAACCGGCAATATCTTCGGGCTCAACTCATCGGGCACCATGGCTCACAGTTTCATAAATGTTTTCGGATGCACAATAGCGGGTGAATATCAGGCCTTTGACACCTACATTAAGAGTCATAAAGGGGAGCCTCTCGTGCTGTTGGTAGATACTTACGATACACTCAGATGTGGTATAAAAAATGCAGTAAAAGCCTATCTGAATAACGGAATAGACGACAACTACACAAACAGTTACGGCATTCGTCTTGACAGCGGAGACCTTGCCTATCTCTCATCGGTCTGCAGGGAGGAGCTCGATAACGCAGGACTCACGAAATGCAGAATCTTTGCTACCAACTCCCTGGACGAATACATCATATCGGAACTTGAGAAGCAGAATGCACGGATTGATGCATATGGTGTGGGTGATGCAATTGCCACAAGCAAACACAACCCATGCTTCGGCAATGTGTATAAGCTTGTGCAGATAGATAACCAACCCGTACTGAAAAGATCGGAAGACAAAAGCAAAGCCGTAAACCCCGGATTTCAGATAACATACAGAATTATTAGGGGAGGAATGTTTAAGGCAGATGTAACCTGCCTGCGCGGTGACACAATGTCTTGTGCAATCGAGAAGAGAGAGGCAATAACAATCAGGGACGAGTTTGACGATACAAAGGTGACAAACTTCCCGGAAAACAGTTACGAATTCCGAATATTGCAAAAGCCAATAATTAAAGAGGGAGAGGTGATAATGGTTAACAAACCAATCTCCGAAAGAAGAGAGTACTATTTGAAAAATATTGCCTCCCTGAACAATACACAAATAAGACTCATAAATCCGCACTACTATAAGGTAGATATATCGGACCAGCTTTACGATTTAAAAAACAATCTCATCAACTCGCTTGTTAAAGAGATAAAAGAGAGCAACGATAACAGCATATAATTAATATAAATAAAATTAACAATTTAAAGTGAAGAGAGCACATATTGTAGTCGACATGCTTTACGACTTTATAGACGGTTCCCTGGCATGTCTTAATGCAGAAAATGCAATTGAAAAAAGTATCGGATATATTAACTCAAATAAAGACCAGATGGTGGTTTATGTTGCTGATTCCCATCCTGAAAACCACTGCTCTTTCAGAAATTACGGAGGGATATGGCCCTCGCACTGTGTGAAAGGCACTAAAGGTGCAAAGATTCACGAGGGTTTCTATACAAAAGTGGAGGATAGCTCATCAAGACCCGGAGAGGATAATATATTAAGAAAGGGGGAGGATTTTCATAACGAACAATATTCTGGATTTGAGGCAAAATCCGCTGATGGACACACACTTGGTGAGTTTTTGAAAAAAAATGATGTACATGATGTGGTAATCAGCGGAATCACTACCGAATACTGTGTCAATGAGACAACAAAGGATCTTCTTAAATCAGGCTTCAAGGTATCGCTTCTATTGGACGGACTCTCCTATATTACACCCGAAAGCCATTTAAAAACAGTTGAGGAGCTTAAAAAACTTGGGGCACAAATCATTTAAAAATTAAAATAAACATACTCACAATATGGTATACATCGGAGTAGATCTGGGAGGCACAAAAGTATCGGGAGCACTTTTTGCCGGAAATGGTTCCATGTTGCTGAGTGAAACTCTGTATCTGGAGGGAAGAGAGGGTGAAGAGGTTGTAGAACAGATTTTTACTCTTTGCGACAAACTCCTTGACATAGGTAATGTTAATACAAATGCGCAGATTAGTATCGGGATTTGCGTTCCCGGAATTGCCTATTCAAAAACCGGAAACGTATGGGCACCAAACATCCCCGGCTGGGAGAACTTTCCGTTGAAAAAAGCATTATCGGAGAGATACCCTGGATCGGTTGTAATGGTAGAGAGCGACAGAACCTGTTATATTCTGGGAGAGGTGAGCGCAGGTGCCGCAAAAGGGTGCGAAAATGCAATTTTCATTGCAGTAGGAACAGGAATCGGTGCAGGAATACTAATTGACGGAAGGGTTCTTCACGGAGCAAGCGATATTGTTGGAGCTACAGGCTGGATGGCACTCAAATCCCCTTACAATAAAGCGTGGGACCGCTGCGGATGCTTTGAGAGCCACGCTTCCGGTGCCGGAATTGCATCTCAGGCAAAGGCAAAATTAAAAGAGTGGAGAGAAAAAAAGGGTTATAATGGAGAGCTTTGCGCATATGAACCAGAAAAGATAACCGCTCACGAAATTTTTAAGGCTTACAACAACTCCGATCCTCTTGCAATTGAGGTTATTAAAACAGCTGTAGAGATGTGGGGAATGGCAGCTGCAAACTTTGTGAGTCTCTTTAACCCGGAGATGATAGTTTTCGGAGGAGGGGTATTTGGCCCGGCCTCCTCACTGATTGACGAAATTTATGCAGAAGCTTGTAAATGGGCACAACCAATAGCAATTAAACAGTGTCGTTTTGCAGCCACCACCCTGCCCGACTTAGCCGGCTTATATGGAGCGGGAGCAATTGCACGACTGGGAGAAATTAACAGCACAAAACTATAACTATGAAAAAAGAGATCAGGAAAACCAATGTTCTCATTGCCGGATTTACCGGAATGATATTTTTCGGAGTAGCTTTTGTAATCATGGGGGCTGTACTCCCGTCTCTCATAAAGGAGTTCTCACTCGACACTACTGCCGCCTCAACCTTGGTGGGATTGTTACCGCTGGGTATTCTGCTGGGTTCCGTACTATTCGGGCCTGTTATTGACAGATTCGGTTATAAAAAACTTATAATCTTTTCCAGTATCATAACAGTTGCAGGACTGGAGTTGCTTGCATTTATGAATACTATTCCAACTATCAGGTTTTCAATATTTCTGATTGGCCTTGGAGGCGGAATCCTCAATGGACTTACAAACGCACTGGTTTCAGATATCTCCGACGTCAAAAACAGATCGTCCAACCTGAGTATTCTGGGAGTCTTTTACACAATCGGAGCAATAATTATTCCGCTGCTTTTTGCCACTCTCTCGAAAAGCATATCCTACCAGACAATTGTAAGCGGAGCGGGAATTATTATGTCCCTCTCTCTCCTTTACTACTTCACAATAGAGTTCCCCGATGCAAAATTCAGACAGGGGCTCCCACTTAAGAGGGTTTTTTCGATGGCAAAAGAACCGGTGATACTTCTGCTCAGCTTTGTCCTCTTTTTCCAAAGCGGACTTGAAGGGATTTGCAATAACTGGATACCCACCTATCTGGAGAGCGAGAAGGGGATTGATGCTCAAAAGGCAATGCTGGCTCTGAGCGCATTAATCGTCGGTATCGGAATTGGGAGGTTACTTCTGGGATATCTTTTAAGAATTGTTGCGAAAGAGATTGTCCTGCTCACAAGCGTTGCAATAGCGGCTGCAGGCATAGTCGTAATTTACCTCTTCCCGGCCGTAACTCCCGCAATGGCAGGATCATTCATGCTGGGGCTTGGTTTTGCATCGACATTTCCGGTTGTTCTGGGCGACATTGGCGAGAGGTACAAAGAGATTTCCGGAACTGCCTTCAGCTTTGCCTTAGTCATAGCACTTACCGGCAACACTCTCATAAATCTGCTTATCGGCTACATATCACTTGAATATTTTCATCTGACCATAATTGCCGGAGCAGGAGCAATTGTCATACTATTTATAACAGCTATGCAGATTGCAAAAAAAGGTCAAAAGATTAAATCAACTAATTAACAACATAACACTTAACAAAAATTTACAAAGATGTTAGCACTGGAATGGTTAAAAAACGCAAGGGATGTAATGTCCCGGATTGAGTCAAGTCAGCTCGAGAACATAAAAAAGGCAGCCACCCTTATGGCCGATTCAATCGAACAGGGAAGATGGGTTCACACATTCGGATGTGGACACGCAACTATCCCTGTAGAGGAGATGTACCCTCGTATTGGTGGGTTTGTGGGCTTCCACCCTATGGTAGAACTTCCGCTCACCTTCTTCACAAAGATAACCGGAGAGATGGGAATCCATCAGTTTCTCTTTCTTGAGAGAGCCGAAGGTTACGGTAACGCAATAATGAAATCCTACAATTTTGATAAGAGAGATACAATGTGGATCTTCTCTCATACCGGAATTAACAATGTAAACATAGATGTTGCCCTTAAGGCAAAGGAGCTGGGGATGAAAGTTATCGTTTTTGGCTCTGCAGCCGAGTCTGCCGATAAGAAGACCAGACACTCATGCGGTAAAACACTTTTTCAACTGGCTGATATAGTCGTGGACTCTTGCGCACCACTTGTTGATGCAAGCGTACCACTTAAAAATCACTACGATAAGGTTGGTCCGGTATCTACCCTCGCATTCATAACACTCGTATGGATGACAGTGACTACAGCTGCCGAAATTCTTGCCGACAGAGGTGTGAAACTCTACATCCACCCATCCCACAATGTACCCGGAGATACAACCGCTCACGACAGATTGGACGCATGTATTGACGAATATAAAAAGAGGGTAGCAGGCATTTAGAAAGCCTCGCTGCAAAACTCTGGAATAATTTTTGTATGTTCGCGGGTTGATATGAACAAAAAAGCTATCAGACTGAAAAATCATATACTGAGCATTGCGGTTTTAACGGCCGTAATGCTCAGCTTTATTCCGGATCACTCTGCAGCATTTCCGGTTTTTCAGGTTGACACATTAAAGCAAAAAACAGATACAACGAAGACCATCCGGGATACCATTAAAGATAAAGCAGCACTGAGAGAGGCAAGGTACCAGCAGAGATTGAAAGAGAGGGCTGCCAGAGATAGTATCAAAGAGGTAAAAGATAGCATAAGATGGTCAATTCCAAGGATTCTGAATACCTATATCGTTGATGATTCACTAAGATATAAAAGGCTTATCACCTGGAATCACGATAGTTATCTGAATAAAATAAATTATATCAGCCCCGATACTACATTTAACGACAACTATAACGACTACCCCTTTCTGAGGGATGATGCAGGAGCCACATATCTGGGTGTGGCAGGCTCAGCCTCACTGCAACATAACTATTTCAAAAGGAGAAGACTCGATATATTCACACCATTTGAACCATATCTCGTTTATGGTTTCACTCCGGAAACCGTCCCGTTCTATAATGTTAAAACCCCATACACCGAATTCGGATACTGGGGGACGCTTTTTGCGAACAGGGAGAAAGAGGAGAGTAATATAAAAATACTGCATTCGCAAAATTTATCTCCCGCACTGAATATCACATTTATTTACAAAAGATTCGGAGGAAAGGGGTTGCTCGGAAACGAGTCAACCGACACGAGAGCTCTGGCTATCTTTTCAAACTACCTGGGAAGAAACTATGTAATGCACTCCGGATTTCTCTCCAACAGTGTAAAAAGAGATGAAAACGGAGGTATTCTGGATGATAAAATGGTGCTTGACACGACAGTCGATGATTCGAAAACTCTCATCTACAGGTTACAAAAAGCCAATAACCAACTGAAGGGCAAAACCTTCTTTCTTACACACTCTTACGGCATTCCCATAAGAATCTTCAAAAAAGATACACTCAAATCGGGTGAGGGAACCACCACCTTTTTTGGCCACTCATTCGAATATTCGGCCTACTCAAAGAAATACACCGACGAAATAGCCCTTACCGATACAACAGGTAGAAAACTCTATAACAACACATTCCTGCTCGACCCTGTTGCAACAAACGACTCTGTAAGGGTCAATAATCTGGAAAACAGATTTTATATAAGATTACAGCCATGGGCTAAAGATGCAATAATATCGAGAGTGGATGGAGGAGTCGGTTACCAGATTCTCGGAATATACAATTTCAAGCCTGAATTTTATACCGACAGCAGATCCAACACCATCTATAACAACCTCTATCTCTATTTTGGCGCCGATGGCAGCTTCCGGAAATACTTCCGCTGGGATGCTTTTGCCAGATACAATATCTCGGGCTATTATGAGAACAATTTCAAACTTGACGCTAAAGCAGGTTTGTCACTTTTCCCGATTAAAGGGGGAATACATATAAACGGAAGAGTTCTTCTGGAAAACAGAAGGGCCGACTGGTTATCGAACTCATTTTATTCAAACCACTACAGCTGGGAGAATAATTTCAGTAATATCACCGAGACAAAGATCGAGGGCTCTGTCAATATTCCTGACTACTCACTAAAGGCATTTGCAGGATACTCTCTGATTAACAACCCCACTTACTATGGTATGCAAGGGATTGCAGCACAACACAATGGAGTAGTATCCATTTTATCGGCCTACTTACAGAAGAATTTTAAAATAGGATTTTTAAACCTTAATAACAAGATCCTTTATCAATCAAGTTCCAATAAGGAGATAATACCGTTACCCACATTGAGTTTGAATCTGAGATACTTCATGGAATTCATGCTTGTAAAAAATGTACTGACAGCTCAGTTGGGTGCCGATGTAACTTTTAACACCGAATATTACGCTCAGGCATACAGCCCTGCATTGGGCTTATTTCACAACCAGAATGGAAGGCTTATAGGGAACTATCCCTATATTGATGCATTTGTCAACCTCCAATGGAAAAGGACAAGTATTTTCGTAAAATATATAAATGCTGCACAAGGGTGGCCGGACGGAGACTATTTTTCTGCCCACCACTATATCCGACCTGAGAACACAATTAAATTCGGAATACACTGGCCATTTTACGTAAAATAGAAGAAAACGCCCATGAGGCATCTGAAAAAAATAATAACCCTTACAATTCTCATAATCTCTTTTCCTGTTTTCACATCATTGACAAATGATACAAGCGAGACTATGGGGGGATTGATTCTCGAGGGGAGCAAACTTAATGCTTTGGTGAAAATTGAGGGGGGAATGTACCTGAAACAGGGACATACTGTCGGGTTTCACTTCGACCTTCTTAACAGATTTGCAACTCACCAACGATGTAATATTAAAATAAAACCTGTCTCCGGTTGTGATCCCTGGAAAGAGCTTGCCGAGGGGCGGGTAGATATCGTGGTTGCAGATGCCGGAAAAGATACAATTCCGGAGGAGTACTCCCACTTGCTCATTTCCAGCATGGATCTTAATGAATATGAGCAGGTTTGGGTAGTTTCAAAAGAGAGATACAGTCTACTGCAGAATATGAATCACTGGTTCGGGTATTTCCAGAATTCAGAAGATTATACCAATTTAGTCACCTCATATTACAGAAAGTACGAAAGAGTTAATTTTAAAAACGGTAAGGTTTCGCTGCTCTCTCCTTATGATTCGCTCATCAAAACTTATTCGGCATCAATCGGCTGGGACTGGAGGCTGCTGGCCTCTCTCATTTACCAGGAGTCCAAGTTTTCGATCAGCGCCCGCTCTGTAAAGGGGGCTCACGGATTGATGCAAATAAGAAACGCAACGGCAAAACAGTTCAACATAGAGGATCTCTACGACCCGGAACAGAATATTAAAGCCGGTACTTTAATGATAAAAAGGCTAATGGGGCTATTTAACAAACCAGAAATTGACTCTCTCAACAGGGTAAAATTCGTGCTTGCGGCATATAATGCCGGTGAGGGCAGAGTAGATGACATAAGAAATTTTGCCCAGCACATGGGGGTAAATCACAATATGTGGGACAGCACAAAAGTTGTGCTTGGACAGATGAAAAAGAGTGACAAACTACCCGAAGGGCTGCTTAAGCTTGGAAGTTTCAAAGGTACCGAGACAATCCGGTTTGTTGACGACATAATTTCCCGTTACGAGAACTACAAAGAGCTTGTAAAGTAAAAAAGCTGTTATTTGACTCTTAGAGTTTTATCAGGACTCACTCTCGAGATAAAGAGAGATGGTATCATTAGCAACAGTACAATCACAAACAGTGCGCTAATATTCATTATCAGGATTTTAGCCCAGTTAATATCAATCGGCACATGGTCAACAAAATAGTTTACCGGGTCAAGAGATATCACTCCGTAATGTTTTTGTATTAATGCAAGGGTTATGGCAATAATGTTACCGGCAACCATTCCGGAAATAACCATATAGAGAGCTCTTGTAAGAAATATTTTATGAATCCCCGAATCTCTCATTCCAAGAGATTTGAATAATCCAATCATTGAGATTTTCTCAAAAAGTAAAATAAGTAACCCGGATATCATATTGAAACCGGCCACGGATAACATTAAAATCATTACAACCAGAACATTGAAATCGAGGAGTGTGAGCCAGTCAAAAAGGTGGGGAAACAGATCGTTAACTTTAGTAACAAAAATCGGATCAGTTGAACTTGAGTCGTTCAGTTTTTTCTCTATCGTAAATGCAGTTTTATTGATATCTGACCCCGGTTTCAATTTCACCTCAATTCCGGAGACTTCATTGGGATTCCAATCGTTAACTCTTTGAATCTGCGATAACGATCCAATAACAAGGCTTTTATCCATATCCTCCAGCTGAGCATTATAAATTCCCGTCAGCAGAAATTTTCTCACCTTGACACCCCTGTCTATAAAGTATATAATGATATTGTCGCCCACTTTAAAGTTGAGCATATTTGCAAGTCGCAAAGAGATCATAACTTGACCGGTGGCCAAAGAGTCCGAAGTATCAGGGATCATTCCCTCATAAAGAACCGATTTGAAAAAATCCCAGTTGTAATTTTTATCAACCCCCTTAATTAATACACCCTGTATCTCGTTATCCCTTTTTATAATTCCGGATCTGTAGGCATAGGGCTGCGTTGAATGTATCTGCTGAACCCCTTTTAAAGATGATAAAGATTCCGCTTCTGAGTTCAAAGGATATTGATTTGTTGTGTATTCCACTCCCGGAGTATGGAGAAGAATCTCTCCGGAGAATCCTGAAGCCTTCTCCTTAATCTCCTTTTTAAAACCATCGGAAATTGATATTGCAAGCACCATCACCATTACACTCACAGCTACTGAAACCGACGCAATGAGTGAACTGCCCTTTCCAAGCCCCCCCTTTCCGGGACCCCTCCGCCATAAAGTTTTAGCAATAAAGATATTTGTGTTCAACAATTAAAATATTTTATTATATTTGCGTACTGTTAGTCATTACTTAACCTAATTACTTAACTTCGGCCTCTGTAATCTGAAAAGATTACGGAGGTTTTTTATAGGTATTTTATCCCTCCCAGAATTCCGGTAATCCTCTCCATCCGCTCGCAAATCTTTGAATTTCCATTATTTCTGTAGATAAAAGCGAGAAGTTCGGCATATATTGCCACCAGTGCTCTCTCCTGCTCCACCTTTAACGACTCCGGATTATACTGCATCCCTATATCTTCAAAAAACTGAACAAGCGTATCCTCAAGGAAGATTGAACCCTGTTTAAAAATATTGAGATAAAAGAGGATCTTCCCGTCATTATCCAGATAAACGGGAACAAATCCGCCTGTAAAACATAGCGGATATACAGGTAATCCCGAAGCCCTGGCCAGAAGGAAATAGATTAACGTAATTGAGACGGGGTTACCGGCTCTCGACAATAAAACCCTGTCTACCAAAGCACTCTCCTCTGACTGTAGTTGGGTATCGGTATGATGAAAACGAAAACGCCTGAAGAATATATAATTGAATATTTTAACACTCTCAACGGGTGTCTTTTCGCCCGAGATTTCGAGATTCAACTCCTCGGTTAAACTCTCAAGAGTGCTGTTGTAGATTATCTCCTCTGCCAAAGGATCGGCAGCTTTAGTTACCAGAAAAAGACCACTACCGAGAAGAGGCTGCGGGCTCTCCAGCAATTTTTCCAGTTTATCAAGGGCAATATCAGTCTTAACATCTTCAAGGAAATCGAGATAGGACTCCTTTTTATTTACTGGAGCCTCTGGTAACCAATATCTTTCAATCTGCTCAACAGCCTCTTCACCTCTGGCAATGAGCCTCCCGCGGACGGCGTTCCTTACAAAAAGATCACTGTCGTCCATCAGGGTTATTAAAGATATCAATTCGTTATCCGGTCTCATATCCTCTCCAATGATAATTCAACAAGGTTGCGGATTAAAGGTTTATAATCAGGGGTACTTTCGTGCAGATATCTGTTAGCAATAATGCAGCAGACAGTGGCGGCATCGTGGCCCAGAAGGGTAGCCAGACCTGCAATTGCCGACCCCTCCATCTCGAAATTGGTAATTCTCTCACCGTTGAAACGAAAAGTTTCAAGTTTATGTACCATATCAGGCATTGCAAGCGGGAGTCTCAAGACCCTTCCCTGAGGGGCATAAAATCCTGATGCCGATATTGTAACACCCTTTATAGTGACATCACTCAATGCATTGATCAAAACAGGACTTGCACATGCAAAGTATGGCAGCGGCAGCTGAGGAAGCCAGCAGGTATGCTTTATAAACGCCTCCTCCATATCTTTGATGGTTACCCTCTCCCGTCCGGCATACCAGTTCAGGAGTCCGTCACAACCTACAGAGATGTGAGAGAGGACGAAAGAGCCGAGCGGAATGTCGGGCTGTATTGAGCCCGAGGTACCTATCCGTAATATTTTAAGTCTCTTATGCTCAGATTTCGGAGTTCTCGTATTAAAATCAATATTGGCAAGAGCATCCAGCTCATTCATCACAATATCAATATTATCGGTACCGATTCCTGTCGATAATACGGTAACTCTTTTCCCTTTATATGTACCGGTAACAGTTACAAACTCTCGTGAAGATCGCTCAAACTCCTTTGAGTCAAAAAATGAGGAGACCATCTCTACCCGCCCCGGATCTCCCACCAGAATAACATTCTGCGCCAGCTCATCGGGTTTTATGTGAAGGTGGAATACCGAACCGTCACTGTTTATTATAAGTTCCGAAGGTGCAATTGTATTCATCTCATATTTCATTAAGTTACAAAAATAGCCAATTGTTTTATACTTTTGTACAAAAATCAATCCATATGATACAACGAATCCAGACTTTATTTTTGCTTGCCGTTTCGGCACTTCTACTCTCGATGTTTTTTGTCACAATGGCCTCCGATGCCAGGGAGAGCATCCGGTTCACAGATATTACCCAGCTTCTCATAATGAACATTGTAACATTCGGATTATCATCTTTTTCAATATTTCTTTACAAACACAGAATGCTGCAAATAAGAGTATTGGTATTCAATATAATAATTCTGGTAGCTTTCCAGGGCTGGATCTTATGGCTCTTCTTTAACAAGCCCGAAGGATCGGCATTTACCATCTACTCGGTATTTCCTGCAGTATCTGCCCTGCTTACACTAATGGCAGTAAGATATATAGCCCGTGACGAGGCTATGGTCAGGTCTGTAAGCAGGCTCCGTAAAAAGGGTAGAAAATAGATCTTCTATTTTTCGGTGCAATATTTCTTGATAACGCTGTAGGCCTCAGTGATACCAAGTTCTCCGGCTTTACTCATATCCAGACACCCCTTCTCTCTGTCCTGAAGGTAAATCTGAACGAGCCCCCTGTTGTAGTATGCCTCTCCCATATAAGGAAAGAGAGTTATTGCTTTGGAATACTGAACTATTGCCTCTGGCAGATCGTCTGACAGGCAGTAGAGGTTTCCAAGATTATAGTAGATATATGGCAGTCCGGGAGCCAGTCCGGCTGCTTTTTTCATATCATGAATTGCAGCTGTATAATCGTAACTTCTTGTTACATTCTCCTTTACTTTCGCCCTTGTCGCTCCTGAATTATCTAGTGTAAGAACCTGTACATTACTCTCGATTGAAGAGATAAAGTCTATCATCTCCGATTGAAGTGCACCTCTGTTAATATAATAGAAAGTTTGAGCAGGATCCTTTTCAATTGCCTGACTGTAACACTCAAGAGCAGTGTTGAACTGTTTATTGCCAGCCTCAAGCAACGCTTTGGCAAAGAGAGTCTCTGCCTCCTTTCCTCGCCTTAATGTACTGTCAATTTTATGCAGATACTTTTGCTGCTGCTCAAAATCCAGATTCTGAACCGACGAAGTCAATGAAACAGGTACCGGGAGTGAGTTTATAAAGTCGGTGATACTCTTATCTTCAAACACCTTATCGAGAGCGGTTATATTTCTCTTTCCGGTTTCGACCCTGAATTTAAACAGCGGTTTAAGTCTGATATCTACATCTCTGTGCTGAAGTAACTCATTATTGAAATCTTTTTTTGCAAAGTCGGCATCGAGAGCCAGCAGGTTGTCAAATCGTCTTGTAGTGTCGGCAAACATTGAGGCTTTGGATGTATCACTTCTCATGGTCCTGTAATCCTTCACCTTTTTCTGAGCTATCTCATAATCACTCCGGGCCGAGTTAAATTGTCCAAGCTGATTCTTAACATAGGAGCGGTTTAGATAGGCATTGGCAAAATCGGGATAGAGGTTGATTGCCTGGGAGTAGTCATCCATTGCATCCCTGAAGCGTCCAAGCTGGGCAAATACAGAAGCCCTGTTGTAGTAAGCAAGAACATTGTTCGGGTTAATCGCAATCACCCTGTCATAATCATCTATAGCATTATTATAATCACCTATTTGTGAACGAATAAGAGCTCTGTTATAAAGAGTAAGAGCGTTTCCAGGATCAAGTTTGAGAACCTCTTCAAGATCTTTCAGCGAACTCATAATCTCCTTCAACTCGTACTTGACAAGCGCTCTATGAAAAAGTGCGAATGTGTTAACGCTGTCCAGTTTAAGAGCCGCATCCAGATCTTCGAGCGCCCTCCTGTTCTCCTTTTGCATCATATAAATTCTGGCCCTTCTTACATACCCTTCAGGATCGAATCTGTTTAAGCTTATAGCAGTATTATAGTCATTTATCGCCTTTGTAGTATCGCCCAGGAAAAGATAGCTTGCACCACGATTCAGATAAGCATCTGCAACCTTAGGCTCCCTTCTCAAAAAACGGTTGAAATCCTCGACTGCCTTCTCAAACTGCTGAGAGAGGAAATATGTAACACCTCTGCTGAAGTAAAGCCCTGTGTAACCCGGTCTGAGATCGACAGCCTCTTCCAGATCCTTGATTGCAAGGTCATATTTACCTATCCTGCTCAGAGTTATAGCTCTGTAATGGTAGGCAGGAGTATATATAGGATTTATAGAAATAGTACTATTGAAATCGTTTTGTGCCCCATAAAAGTCACCCAGATTGTATTTAGCAATTCCCCTGAAAAAATAGGCCTCATGCAGGTTGGTATCCAGCTGGACCAGAATGTTGAAATGCTCAATGGCCTGCCCATATTTACCCTCAATTAGAGCCTGTCTCCCCCTGAGAAAAAATTGCTGTTTATCATACTGAGCAAAAGATGACAATGAGATTGCCATGAAAAATAGAATTAGCGGCAGAGTTCTTTTTAATACAGACATAAAATTTAATTTTTCTTTTCTTTTACCCTCTCCTTTTTGTCCAGCCACAAAGGTCGGGGAACTTTATACATCAGATCCTGAATTACAGATGCTCTGGAGCTTATGTAAGCAGATGGATTATCGGCTCTTCTCCTCAAAGGATTCGGCAGAGTAGCTGCAATTAGTGCACACTCTCCCGGTGTCAATTTTTGTGCCGTTTTCTTAAACAACCTTTGAGCAGCCGCCTCGGCACCATAAACCCCTCGCCCCATCTCGGCAACATTCAGGTAGACCTCCATAATCCTCTTTTTACCCCAGATAAGCTCAATGCCAGCAGTAAAGTAAACCTCCAGCCCCTTTCTGAACCAGGATCTGGAGGGATAGAGAAAGACATTTTTTGCAGTCTGCTGAGATATTGTGCTGGCACCCCTCATGCGCTTACCTTTTTTACCTGCATCAATTGCCTTATCAATCTCAATCCAATCAAAACCATTATGTTCCATAAACCTGTTATCTTCTGAAGCTATTACTGCCATAACCATATTGGGTGAAATTTTGCTGACAGGAACCCACTTTTTGTAAGTTTTGAAGGTTTCGTCACCTATATTTTCAACAGATCTGATAGCCATCAACGGAGTGTACCAAACCGGAACCCATTTTAGCAAGGTGATCCAGATTAGCGTAAACGAGAAAAAAATTAAGGGAATGTATAAAAAAATAATCTTCAGATATTTTAGAAGTCTCTTTTTAAATGCTTTACCCTTAGCTCCCGAATTTCTTTTCCTTTTCTTTTGCATAATTGGCACTAAAACAATTATTTTTGACAAATATAAAAAATAATAGATGCTTTTTAACCGTACTCTGCTGTTAGTTTTTTTTATTACCCTTTTCATAACTGCCAATGCGCAGCCATCCGACCTTTCGGGATACACTTCGAGGATCTCTGCCGAAAAGCTACAGAGTTCACTCTCATTTATCTCAGATGATCTGACAAAAGGAAGAGCAGCAGGAACACCCGGAAGCCTCATTGTAACCTCCTACCTTAGAAGCGAATTTGAAAGATTAGGGATGATCCCCTTCTACAGCCAGACTTTTACTCAAAGTTTCAAATTGCCCGAAGGAGAAGATGGGGCCAAATTTGGAAGAAATGTAATCGGAGTAATACCCTCTCTCTACTATACAGATGAATATATTTTAATTACAGCCCATTACGACCATCTGGGAATTCTGGGAGGGAGAATTTACAACGGAGCCGATGATAATGCCTCCGGCGTCGCCTCTCTTCTCACAATTGCCTCACTCTTTTCCGAGATGAGAACCCGCAGGGAGGGACCGCGTAAAAATATAATCTTTGCCCTCTTTGATGCAAAGGAGGTAGATTTGGCAGGATCAACCTACTTTACAAAACATCTGCCCGTTCCGGTTTCCAAAATCGGTTATGCGATTAATATTGACCAGATCGGATGCACCTTTGCCCCTCCGGGTAAATTCGATGATTACATTCTCTATGTGGCCGACTCCAGAATCAGACCGATGGTGCGAAAGATGCTGGAAGATTATAAAAACAGATACGGTGTTGTGATGGATATTAATCACACATTTTACGGAAGTGAGGCCTTTTATGATGTCTTTCTGAAAACATCCGACAACTATAACCTCACAAAAGCAGGAATTCCATCAATGATGTTCACTTCGGGAATACATATGCATACATACAAGCATACCGATGACCATTTTTTCATAAACTACCCCGTTCTTTATGAGAGAATTAAACTGATGTTTCTCTTTACCTGCGGGTTACTTGCCAAGTGATCTTTTAAGAGAGGCCCCTGTGTAGCTCTCCTTACAGAGCGCTAGCTCTTCCGGTGTTCCTGCAAAGAGAAGCTCACCACCCTTATCTCCACCCTCCGGACCAAGATCAATCACCCAGTCGGCACATTTAACCACATCCATATTGTGCTCAATGACAACAACTGTGTGCCCCTTTGAAATAAGAGCGGAAAATGAGTCCATTAACTTTTTTATATCGTAGAAATGCAAGCCGGTGGTTGGCTCGTCAAAGATGAACATTATAGATTCGTTACTATGCTCCCTTGCCAGGAATGAAGCAAGTTTTACACGCTGGCTCTCACCTCCGCTTAAAGTATTGCTGCTTTGGCCCAACTGAACATAATCAAGACCCACAGCTTTAAGAGGCATCAGTTTATCGGCAATCCGTTTTGCCATACTCTCCTTCTGTGCCGAGAAAAACTCTATTGCCTCATCTACACTCATATTGAGCACATCGTTGATATTCTTATCCTTGTATCTCACCTCAAGAATATCCTGTTTAAACCTCTTCCCCTGGCACGATTCACATACCATCTGAACATCGGCCATAAACTGCATCTCGATTGTTATTACACCATCGCCCTGGCACTCCGGGCATCTGCCTCCATCAATATTGAAAGAAAAGTGTGAATGTCCGTATTTATTAGCTTTTGCGTAGGGCTGTTCGGAAAAGAGCCGCCTTATCTCATCGTACACCTTCAGGTAGGTAGCCGGGTTTGAACGGGAAGATTTACCGATAGGGTTCTGATCAATATACTCAACTGCAGTAACTTTGGAGAGGTCACCGCAGAGCTCTTTATGAAAACCGGGTTTCTCCCCGAACTGATTAATCCTGCGGTTAAGAGCCGGATAGAGAATATCCCTGACCAGTGTAGACTTACCTGAACCGCTCACACCGGTCACGGCAGTCAGTGCCTTCAAAGGAAATTTTACATCAATCTCCTTCAGATTGTTCTGGGATGCCCCCTTTATTTCGATAAAATTTGTCCACTCTCTTCTTGCAGATGGTAGTTCAATCCTCTCCAGTCCGTTTAAATATCTTAGGGTAAGACTCTTTTCGTAGGCAGCAGCCGGTTGTTTTTCAAATGCATTTCCCTGAAAAACCAGTTCACCCCCAAAATGGCCCGCATACGGTCCGATATCAATAATCTCATCGGCAGCCCTCATCATCTCTTCATCATGCTCCACAATCAAAACACTGTTACCCAAATCCCTGAGCTCTTTAAGCACATTAATGAGCTTTCCTGTATCTCTCGGGTGGAGCCCGATACTTGGCTCATCCAGAATGTAGAGCGAGCCTACCAGTGAGCTGCCTATAGAGCTTACAAGATTTATCCTCTGACTCTCTCCACCGCTCAGTGTATTGGATGGTCTGTTAAGTGTAAGATAGGGTAAACCTACCGAGATCATGCAGCTAAGTCTTGATGCAAGCTCCTTTAAAATTCTCTCCGAAATTTTCTTCTCATAATCGACAAGATTTAAACCATTAAGAAAATTAAAAAGCTCATCTATACTCATCTCCAGAAGTTCATCTATCGACCGGCCGCCAACCTTCACATAGAGCGCCTCCCTTCTTAAACGCCTCCCTTCGCACTCAGGACAGGTAGTTTTACCTGAGTAACGGCTTAGCATATAACGATACTGAATCTTGTACTTATTGGAATCAATCATTTTAAAAAAATCATCAATTCCGGTAAAGTACTCATTTCCTTTCCATAACACTCTTCTCTGCTCAGGTGTAAGGCTCTTATATGGTTTATGAATAGGAAAGTCAAATTTATATGAGGAGTTAACCAGATCCTCCTGAAAACATTTCATTGTTTCACCCCGCCAGCAGGCTATTGCTTCCTGATAGATGCTTAGCGTGGGATCGGGCACAACAAGTGTTTCATCTATACCCACAATCTTTCCGTAACCGGAGCATTGCACACAGGCACCCAACGGATTGTTGTAGCTGAACAGAAATTCGTGAGGCTCTTCAAAAGCAATTCCATCTCTCTCAAAGAGTGTGGAGAAACTCTTAATCTTTTTACTCCCCTGCACCGTCACCGCAACAGTCTCATTATCGTTACCGAACCCCTTCTTAATTGAAAATGCGGTTTGAAGCGAGTCGTAGATACGGTTGTCACTCTCCTCCGAAAAATCATTCAGAACCCTGTCAATTAACAGATAGACCTCACCATCTGCCTCTAACCCCTCACTCAGAGCCGACTCTATTTTTACAAGTTCCCCATTGTGATACAACCTTGAGAAACCCTGCTCCTTGAGAGCCAGAAGCAGCTCTGTCCTGCCCTCTCTGTTCTTCCATCCGGCAGGTGTAAGCAGATAGATATACTCACCCTCCGGTAAAGATTTTATAAATCTGAGAATGTCATCGGTAGTATCCCTTTTAACCTCTTCACCCGTAACCGGAGAGTAGGTTCTTCCTATTCTGGAAAAGAGAAGTCGCAGATAGTCGTAAATCTCTGTAGTAGAACCAACGGTAGATCTCGGATTTCTTGTGTTGACCTTCTGTTCAATTGCAATTGCTGGGGGGATCCCCGAAATCTCATCGGCATCGGGCTTTGTCATTCTTCCCAGAAACTGCCTGGCAAATGAAGATATACTCTCGACAAAGCGACGCTGACCCTCGGCGAAAAGAGTATCAAAAGCGAGACTCGACTTTCCCGATCCCGATATCCCGGTAATTACCACCAGCTTATCTCTTGGAATATCCAGATTTATGTTTTTCAGGTTATTAACCCTTGCTCCTCTGATTTTTATATTGTCGTTACCCACCTTTTGAGATACCTTTAAATTGAAACCCTGCTTACCGATTTAACCCCTTTCAGCTTCCTTATATTGAAGATAAGCTTGTCAAGCTGCTGATTGTTTGTCACCAACACCTGAAGCTTAGCCTCCAGCCTCCCCTTCTGCTCAGAAATTGAAAAGTGACGCAAAGATATATTAAGCATATTAATTATCTCCATAATTTGCTGTCCGGTAGAGCTCTCTTCGTAACCGCTTATCCTGAGAGCAGCCTGGAAACTCTGTCCCGTTGCCCCATCTCTCCACTTTACCCGCTGAATCCTGTACGGATAGTTATCTATCAGTCTGGCAGCATTCGGGCAGCTCATTCTGTGAATTTTAATTCCTTCGCGAATAGTCACGAAACCAAAAACATCGTCCCCCATAATTGGGTTACAACATTTCGAAAGTTTGAATCCGACATTGTTGACTTTATCATCTATAATAAGATAGTCTGTAGTTGATTCTGTTACCGGTTTATCAACTCTGGGCGGAGGGGGTATGAACTGCTCCCTTGACTCCGGAAGCCCCTTCTCACTCTCTCTGACTGTTAAAATAGTCTTAACCTGAGCAATATCAATAACTTCATTTACAATATCTACATAAAATTCAGGAGCGGTTTTGTATTTAAAATGCTTAAGCAGGAATGTTATAACCTCATCGTTAAATTCAAGCTTCCAGTTATTTATCCTCCTCTCCAGCAGCTCCTTTCCCTCAAGCGCACGTTTACCTGCCTCCTCTTTAAGCTTCTGTTTGATCTTCGCACGAGCTTTGGATGAGACAACATAGTTTAACCAGTCAATGGATGGTCGCTGGTTTTTGTTGCTCATAATCTCCACCACATCGCCGGTTTTGAGCCTTTCACGTATGGAGGCCGGTTTACCGTTAACCCTTGCACCCGAACATTTTGTGCCAAGGTTGGAGTGGATATCAAAAGCAAAGTCGAGAACCGAAGATCCGGCAGATAGTCTCCTGAGGTCGCCCTCAGGGGTAAACACAAATATTTCGTTAAGAGATAGTTCCAGTTCGCTCAGCCCCTCGCTCATATTCCCGCTCTCCAGAAGGGTTTTAACCCCTGTAAGCCATTTGGTGAGCCCCGCTTCGCTCTTCACACCTTTGTATGACCAGTGGGCTGCATAACCATTTTCGGCAATATCGTCCATTCTTACGGTTCTGATCTGAACCTCTATTACATGGTTATCCTTAGTTTTGACTGTTGTGTGCAAAGATTCGTATCCGCTCTCCTTTGGTACGGTAATCCAGTCCCGAAGCCTGTCAGTATCGGGAGTATAGCTTTTTGTGACAATCGAATAGACATTCCAGCAGAGCTCCTTCTCCCTCTCTTCCGGAGAGTCAATGATTATCCTTATTGCAAAAAGGTCGGCCACCGCTTCAAAGGGAATTTGTTGGGTAACCATCTTTTTATGAATTGAATATGCACTTTTAGTCCGGCTTTTGAGTGTGTATTTTATTCTGGCTTTTTTAAGCTCTGTCTCAATAGGTTTTACGAACAGATCAATCAAACGCTTCCGCTCCTGCTCTCCCGCTTTTAGTTTGTTTGAAATAATTCTATAATTCTCGGGATCGGTATATCTGAATGCCAGATCTTCCAGTTCGGTCTTTATATTGTAGAGCCCAAGCTGATGTGCCAGAGGTGCATAGAGCAGCTGAGTCTCGGTTGCCTTCTTTAGCTGTTTTGATTTTGAGAAGATATCCAGCTTTCTCATAACCTCAAGCCTGTCCGCCAGTTTGATAAGCGTCACTCTGGGGTCTCTGGAGTAGCTCACGATAAGTTTCCGGTAGTTCTCGGCCTGCAATCCGGTATCCTTGGGTTTAATCCCGGAAATTTTGTTCAGACTTTCGCACATTGCAATTATCTCATCGCTGAATGTCTTTTTATGATTGGCAATTACCGAAATATCTACCCGTGAAGCTTCGTGAAGAAAGAATGCTGCAACCGCACCCGGCATAAGACCTATCTCGGTTGCGATTATTGAAGCAACTGAAGTGACATGCTCCATAAACGGGGTTCCGTCACTTCTGGTCTCGCTCTTTAAGACCGAAGCTGCAATCTCCAGCGAGTCATAAACCCACCTCCTCTCATGTTCGGGAGAAGCTAGCAGTATCTTCTCCATTTTCCCGGAAAACATCTCTCTTTTTTATTTACTTTCAAGTAAACGCTTTAGTGCATTCATCTCATCCCTGAATTTTGCAGCTCTCAGGAAATCAAGCTCTTTTGCCGCACTCTCCATATTGGCTTTTGCAGCAGTAATAGATTTTTCAATATCTGCAGGTCTGAACTTAGCCATAACCGGATCGGATAGTAGCGGATTTTTAACCTCATTGTCCAGATCGTAACTCTTCACCTTTCCAAGCACATTCCGCACCTGTTTAACAATCTGCCTTGGTAAAATGTTGTGCTGTTTATTGTACTCCTCCTGTTTTTTTCTTCTCCGTTCGGTCTCGTCAATGGTTTGCCTCATTGAACCTGTGATTGTATCTGCATACATAATAACCCTACCCTCGATATTCCTTGCAGCCCTTCCGGCTGTCTGGGTAAGCGCCCTGGACGAACGGAGGAATCCCTCCTTATCGGCATCCAGAATTGCAACCAGCGAAACCTGCGGGAGATCGAGCCCCTCACGAAGAAGGTTGACGCCAATCAAAACATCAAACCGCCCCGCCTGAAAATCTTCAAGGATCTCGACCCGCTCCAGCGTATCTACATCGGAGTGGATGTAACGGCAACGTATCTCTATTTTAGAGAGGTACTTATCCAGCTCTTCGGCCATTCGCTTGGTGAGTGTGGTTACCAGGATTCTTTCATCTTTATCGGCCCTGACCCTTATCTCTTCAAGCAGATCATCTATCTGATTCTTAGTCGGTCTCACCTCAATCGGCGGGTCCAGCAAACCGGTCGGTCTCACAACCTGCTCAACGATGAGCCCCTCTGAGGCCGCAAGCTCGTAATCGGCCGGAGTAGCACTTACAAAGACCCGCTGGCCTATAACAGATTCAAATTCATCAAACCTTAACGGGCGGTTGTCGGCAGCTGCCGGGAGTCGGAATCCGTAGTCTATGAGCGTCACCTTGCGGGATCTGTCGCCCCCGTACATTGCCCTTATCTGAGAGACGGTTACGTGGCTCTCATCAATAAATGTTATAAAATCATCGGGGAAGTAATCTATGAGGCAGAATGGTCGCATCCCCGGTTTTCTCCCGTCAAAATAGCGGGAGTAGTTCTCGATTCCCGAGCAGTAACCTATCTCTTTAATCATCTCCAGATCGAACTCCACCTTCTGTTTAAGACGTTTTGCCTCAAGCGGTTTTCCAATCTCCATAAAGTAGCGGTACTGATCCATCATATCGTCCTGAATCTGGGAGATTGCATTTTTCATCCGCTCCTTTGTGGTTACAAAGATGTTTGCCGGATAGACCGAAATCTCATCCAGATCCTGAATATGAACGCCGGAAACTGGTTCGAATAGCTCGATGCTCTCAACCTCATCGCCAAAAAATATCACCCTTACGGCGCTGTCGGAGTAGGCCGGGTAGATATCAACCGTATCACCCTTAACTCTGAATACTCCCCGTTTAAACTCATTCTCATTTCTGGAGTAGAGACTATCTACCAGGGCATAAAGCAGTTTGCTCCGGGTAATCTTCTCCCCGCGGCCTATTTTAATTGTATTTGCATGAAAATCTTCCGGGTTCCCTATACCATAAAGACATGACACACTGGAAATCACTATAACATCTTTCCTTCCCGACAAGAGAGCGCTTGAGGCCGAGAGTCTGAGCTTCTCTATCTCATCGTTTATACTCAGATCTTTCTCTATATAGGTGTCTGTTACAGGCAGATAAGCCTCCGGCTGGTAGTAGTCGTAGTACGATACGAAATATTCAACGGCATTATCGGGGAAAAAGGCTTTGAACTCGCCGTAAAGCTGTGCCGCCAATGTTTTATTGTGACTCAGAATAAGAGCCGGCCGTTGCAGATTCTGAATGACATTTGCCATTGTAAATGTCTTACCCGAACCGGTAACCCCGAGCAGGGTCACTGCATTCACACCGTCGCTTAAATGGCGTGAAAGCTGCTCAATTGCCTCCGGCTGATCGCCCGTCGGTTTAAAATCTGATGATAATCTGAAACCCATCTTAACTGTTATGCCTTTACTCTATTTTACCTTGAACTCTCCCTTGACAAGTTTTATATAATCTTCAAGCCCCTTTACAACCTTAAGCATCATCTCCTTTCTGAATGCAGGATCGGCTATCTTCTCTTCGTCAGGAAGTGAGCTCATAAACATTGTCTCAACCAGTACTGTAGGAAAATCAGACGGAGCGTTGAGTGAGAAGTTGAAGTTCCCGACAAGACCGAAATTGACTACATTCATCTCTGTAAGTCGCTTTAAAATTGTCTCTGCCAGAGCCCTGTACTCTATATGTCTGTAATATGTACTGGTTCCCATTGGTTTAAGTGGAGTTCCACCCGCATTACAATGGATAGAAACCATAAGATCAATATTTTCGTTCCTGAAGGTTGTTACCCTTTCAAGCATCGCAACATCCACATCCTCCTTCCTGCTCAGAACCACCTTTGCACCCCGTTTCTCCAGTTCATCCTTCAAAACATAGGCCATATCGAGGTTCAGATTCTTTTCCTGAATTCCCGAAGGACTTACCGCTCCGGTTGCCGGACCACCGTGACCTGCATCTACCCCGATTACCAGTCCCTTCAAAGTTTGTTTTGAAGATTGAAGTATAGTTGCCGGAGTATGTTTAATATTGATATCCAGCGCGCTGCCCGAATAGTCAACACTGTAGCCCCAGCTGTATTTATCTTTTAATTTAATAATTACAGAGAGTACATCCGATTCACTCTGTCTCAGATGAACATACTCAATGACCTTTAGGTTTAGGTAATGGGTGATCCAGTTTGAGTTGCATTTTGTACCGTGAATCTCCACAACAAGAATGTTTGGATCGAGCTCTCTGTAGATTGTATATGGTTGTCTGTTATCGAGTGAAATTCTGATTCTGTCACTCTTTCCGGTATTAACCACTGACCACGATCCTGAAAGTGATTTAGCAGGCTCGGTTCCAAAAGTTGTAAACTCCGTAAAGCTTTTTGGTATGAATGCATAACGATTATCGGAGAGTTTTACCTGATATAGATTATTTACAGAATCTATAACCTCCATCTTGATTCCCTCGGCTAAAAAATTTATCTTTGCACCGCCAAGCCGATCCTCTCCGGCACCGTAGTTAAGATATGCTCCGGCTTTTGTTTTAACCACTCTTCCGGGGAAAAATGTTACCCTTTCGGCCATTGGCTTAATAACTGGTTTTTTAAAATATACACTGAAATTTTCGACAGTTTCGCCGGCTCCCGATTTAACCTTAACGGTAACAGGATTATCGCCCTCCTTTAGAGTTAACTCAGTACCGAATGACCCGGTGGTGTACTGTTTAACCGGCAGATCGTTTACATAAACTTCAGAGCCGGGGGCTGCCACTCCTACAATATAGTGGAGGGAGGTTGTTACGGTATCGCTCTTACCCCTTACAATTTTTAAGGCGTTGTTGCTCTGAGAGTTTGCAACTGTCACAAATCCAAGGGTTAAAAGAATTGTGAAAAGCAGATTTAGGTTAGTTTTCATGGCTTGATATTTGCTGAAAGTGTTTTCGAAATTTTACAAATTTAGTCAAAAATTATGGGACGCAACATCTTTGAAAAGTCAATATCTTCCGGACTATTTATAATGATAGGGCTAATCTTTCTGGGAGTTTTTATCAAAAGCGCAGTTACTTCTTTAAAATCATACGATCGTGTTGTAAGCGTAAAGGGGCTTGCCGAGAAGGAGGTTCCGGCAAACAGAGTTATCTGGCCGGTTGTTTACAAGGAGATTGGCAACGACCTAATGACTTTGTATAAATCTATCAGCGAGAAGAATAGAATTATCATTGAGTATTTAAAATCAAAAGGGCTTGATGAGAAGGAGATTACAATATCTGCACCATCAATTATAGATATGAGTGCCGAGCGTTACCAGAGCCAGCCGTCACCTTACCGTTACAATATTACAAGTATCCTCACAGTAACTTCCGATAAGGTAGATCTTGTAATGAGCATCATTTCAAGCCAGTCGGAGCTGCTTCAGAAGGGTGTTGCCCTTCTTGCGGGAGACTACCAGTACCAGACCCAATTTGTTTACACCCTGCTCAACGATATCAAACCGGTTATGATTGAGGAGGCAACCAAGAATGCCCGGGAGGCTGCCGAGAAGTTTGCAAAAGATTCAAACAGCAAACTTGGAAAGATCAAGAGCGCCAACCAGGGTCAGTTCTCAATTGTTGACCGTGATGCCAACACCCCTCAGATCAAAGTTGTAAGGGTTGTAAGCACCGTGGAATATATGTTAAGAGATTAACTTAATGGCTAGCTTACTATCCAACCTGCCATTGAACTATTAAAGTATAACAAACTAACCAACTAATAAACTAACAGTTTAGAATTTAATTAAATATCAGTATTATGGAAATTTGCAACGTACATGCCCGCGAGATTTTGGACTCAAGAGGAAACCCCACAATTGAAGTAGATGTTCACCTCCTTTCAGGAGCGTTCGGCAGAGCAGCCGTACCATCGGGAGCATCGACAGGTTCAAATGAGGCGTTGGAACTCAGGGATGGCGATAAAGGTCGCTTTCTCGGAAAAGGTGTTTTGACTGCCGTGAAAAATGTTAATGAGATTATTGCCCCTGCAATTATGGGTATGAGCGCCCTTAATCAGGTACAGATAGATAAGTTTCTGATTGAACTTGACGGAACTCCTACCAAATCAAAACTTGGTGCAAATGCCATTCTTGGTGTTTCACTGGCAGTTGCACGCGCTGCTGCAGACTATCTGCAAATCCCTCTCTACAGATACATTGGTGGAACAAATGCGGTTACTCTGCCTGTTCCAATGATGAACATCATCAACGGCGGTTCACACTCCGATGCCCCTATCGCATTCCAGGAGTTTATGATCCGTCCTGTAGGAGCTCCAAGCTTCAGAGAGGCTCTCAGAATGGGTGCCGAGGTATTCCACAACCTTAAGAAGATCTTCCACGACAGAGGTCTGAGCACAGCTGTAGGTGATGAGGGTGGATTCGCTCCCGCACTTAACGGAACCGAAGATGCACTCGATTCAATCATCGCTGCAATTAAGAAGGCAGGATATGTTCCCGGAAAGGACATCACAATTGCTCTTGACTGCGCTGCAAGCGAGTTTTACAAAGATGGTATCTACGACTATACCAAATTCGAAGGCCCTAACGGCGCTAAGAGAGATGCAGCTGCTCAGGTTGAGTTCCTGAAACAGCTCACCGAGAAGTACCCTATCGACTCTATCGAAGATGGTATGCACGAGCAGGACTGGGATGGCTGGAAACTTCTTACCGATGTTTTAGGCTCGAAAATCCAGCTGGTTGGAGACGACCTCTTTGTTACCAATGTTGAATTCCTCAAAAAGGGTATCGAACTTGGCTGCACCAACTCAATCCTCATTAAAGTTAACCAGATCGGAACACTTACAGAGACCCTTAATGCTATTGAGCTTGCTCACCGCAACAAATTCACCTCTGTAACTTCACACCGTTCAGGCGAAACCGAAGACTCAACAATTGCCGACATCGCCGTAGCAACCAACTCCGGCCAAATCAAAACCGGCTCACTAAGCCGCTCCGACCGTATGGCCAAATACAACCAACTCCTCCGCATCGAAGAGGAACTTGGCGACCTCGCCGTTTACGGAAGAAAGTAATCGCTTATAAAAGAAAAGGTGTCCGGAATAAATTCCCGGACACCTTTGTTATTTAATTAAATATCAAATTTCTCTTTTATTCAAGTGTTTAGAGTGAAGATTTCTGAGATTTTCTTTTCTGTCATAGTCTTTAACAAACCCGCTCTTTTCGCCAACTTCAAGTTCTTTAATCAAAGCGATATCCCTGTTTTCCTCATTTTCCATAAGTCGAAGCGCGGTTCTAATAACCTCGCTGACAGATAATTCATAATTGACATTTCGGCCACCTTCGCTTGTTTGTTTTAAAATACCTTTGTCTATCAAATCTTTTATATCACGTAAAGCTGTGTCAGTAGAAGTTTTCGCAATTTTCGCCCATTTCGACGTTTGCAATTTCCCTTCAAATCCGTCAAAAAGTTTATTGAGCATTAAGCGTTGTCTGGCGTTGATCGCTGTTTGTTCATGTATTTTCCAAAACTCAGCCTTATGCAATATTCTTTGTGTTGTGTTTTCTGTTGCTGACATTGCGTTTTTCAGACATTGTAAAAACCATTCAAGCCATTCTGTTATGTCCCCTTTACTATATTGAACTTTTTGCAAAATTTCGTAGTAGCGTTTGCGTTCATTTAATATTTGACTTGACATACTATAAAAACGTTCACCACTATTTTCGGCACGTACAAGCAGCATGTCAGTTATAGCACGTCCGATTCGACCATTTCCGTCATCAAATGGATGAATGATGATAAACCAAAAGTGTGCTATAGCGGCTTTTAGAACAGAATCAAGTTTATTGTCATTATTGAACCAAATTAAAAACTTGTCCATTTCCTTTTTAACCATTTCAGGCTTAACAGCTTCGTAGTGTACTTTTTCTTTACCCATAGCACCTGAAACTACTTGCATTTCACTTTTACGGTATCTACCTACTTCAATTTCATAAGGTCTGCTAAAGCCTGTTGGAAAAAGTGCTGCTTGCCAACCAAACAGCCGTTTTTCGGTTAAAGGTAATTTGTAGCGTTGAGTAGCATCCAGCATCATTTCAACAACACCCTCTATGTGCCGGCTACTTTTTACAAGTCCCGCGGTGTTTATACCCAAACGTCTTGCAATAGATGAACGTACTTGTTCGTAGTTGAGTAAATCACCTTCGATTTCAGATGATTTTACTACGTCCAGGGTTAAGGCTGTAAGTGTAGCTTCTTCCTTGGCAGAGAACCCGAGAGCGTTCATTTGTCCTATGATTTTACCTTGCATTAACCGAACCTCACCGAATAACGCATTGATGGCTTTATCATCCCAGGTAAAGTCTGTCCAGTTTTTATATTCGTGAATGTATTTTACCATTTCAACAAATCAATTATGCGGCAAATATACAAATTATTCTCCGCAAATATGCGGCGTTTATTTATTTTTTTTACCGCATTATTATGATTCCGACAAGTTGTCTACTATATTGTGTGTTTGGGGTTTTACTATTTTATTGAATAATTAGTCCCTGGTCCTGTTCCAAATTTTTCAATCAAGTTTTTCTCAATCCGATACGAAATGATTCGTTTTTATTCAATAAATATACGAAACTCTTGAAACGATATGAGCCTATTTTATACAATAACGGTTCGGTTAAAATGCCCTACAACGTTTCCGCGATAAATTACCGTTTTAATGGAATTTAACCCATGTTAGCATGCGTTAATTTTTAGAATTTATTAAATTGACAATAACTTTTATCATAATATCCTTTTCCTCTTGTTTGCTCACAGCAATCATCAATGTCAAAGCTACCAAAGTGTTATCGGCTATTCTTTTATTGCTGTATCTGTCATATAATACTCCATTCTTTGAGAGAAAATAGAGAAACATAAATGCTGCTATCCTCTTATTGCCATCAGAAAAGGAGTGGTTTTTCGTTACAAAATAAAGCAGATGTGCAGCTTTCTCCTCAATACTCGGATATAGATCTTTTCCATCAAATGTCTGATAGATAGTTGAAATTGAACTTTTAAATGAATCATCTTTATCGTTTTTTGGAGCTCACTCAATTGCTCGCTTTGTTGTTTTAGAGTTTTTTCATTTATTGAATAGCCCTTTATTAGATATTCTTTTAGAATCTTATTTGCCCAGATTCTGAATTGAGTACCTCTTATTGAATTAACTCTGTAACCTACAGATATTACCGCATCAAGATTATAATGTCTAATTTTTCTTTTTACATTTCTTATTCCCTCTTTTTGAACTACCGAGTATTCCTCGGTAGTTGAAGACTCTTCAAGTTCACCGGTTGAATAAATGTTTTTTAAATGAAGACCTATAGTATCCGAGTCTTTATCAAACAAATCCGCTATTTGTTTTTGAGAAAGCCAAATAGTTTCCCGTTCAAGTTTTACTTCAATTTCGGGTTCACCATTATCCCCCTTGTATATTAGAATTTCAGACTCTTTCATACTAATATTTATTTGTAAAGTTATGACAAATTAATGCATGCAAACGGTTTGAGGGTATGGATTGTCCACCCTCTGCTAAACCTTATACATCTGGGTGGCTGAGCTATACCCTTTGTTAGTAGCTGTGGCTCTTTCATTCATTGATTTCTTTGTCGAATAATTCGTGTAGTTTTTGTTGCAATAATTTTTTATCTGGAAGTTGTGTCTTATATTCAGATACCATTGTCGGTGAAAGGCTTCTGCTCAAAGCATATTCAACTACTTCGCTGTCCTTGTCCTTACACAACAAAACTCCAATACTTGGATTCTCATTGTGTCTTTTTACATCTCGGTCCAAGGCTTCCAAATAAAAATTCAACTGTCCTAAATGGTCAGGCTTAAACCTGTCTGCTTTTAGCTCAAAAGCGACCAAACACTGTAATCCACGGTGATAAAACAAAAGATCTATATAAAAGTCACTGTTGCCAACCTGTAATTTGTATTCTTCTCCTATGAACAGGAAATCTCTGCCCAGTTCAAGAATGAAATTTTTCATCTGTTTTACAAGTCCACGCTGTAACTCGTTTTCGCTATGTTGCTCCGGTAAATTTAAGAAATCAAAAATATAGCTGTCTTTAAATGTATTTGACATGTTGGAGTTCGCTTCTCTCAACGCTGTTGAGAGTTTTGTATTTCCAATCATTGTCCGTTCAAAAAGACTAGCGGAAATTTGTCGGTCAAGTTCTCTGAAACTATAACTTTCTTGTTTAGATAATTTTAAATAAAACTCTCGCTCTTCACTCGATTTACATCGTGAAAATATTGCCAGATTATGAGACCAGCTAATTTCTCTCAATAGTGTTGAGATTTTTGGATAGTCTTTGTAGGTTTCATAAAATTGCTTCATTCTCCATAAGTTCTTGTCTGAGAAACCTTTAATATCTGGTTCGTTTTGTTGAATATATTTTGCTAATTCTGTCACGACGGAATCACCCCATTCAGCAAGTAGAAGTTTCATACTGATAAATTCTCCAATGTTCCAATAAAGGTTAATCAATTCAGCATTAACAATTCTTATGGCATCACTCCGTGACTGTCTTATAATTTGAATTATGTCAATAAACCGTTTATCCATATTTATTCTAGTATACAACAAATTTAAAAAATATTGTTTTGATTTTATAGTTGTTTAGTTGCCTATATACATTAATTTTCTGTGCTTTATAGGTGTTTGAGGGATTTTTCCATAGCTGCCTAACGGTCGAGTGTAGCAGTAGTAAGGGATTACGGGCTTCATCACTATCAACCTACACAAAACTTTATGCAAGGTATAATGCTGTAATACCCTCTGAAACCCTTATTACTGCTACACTTTGTTATGCCCCATTTTTTATTTTATTTTCAATCGCTTTACTAATCTCAATAGCAATAGGCTTAGTTTCATTAATAATTTGCTGAACTTTCTTTTCTATATCAGTTAGTTCCTCCTTAATAATCTCAGAAGCAATAAAACTATGTTTTTTCTTATAAAAAACCAACCATTTTTTCCCTGTTGGTTGTTTAAAACATTTTAAATCCTTTACTGCATCAATTATTTTATTTTTTATAATATCGTCACAAGGAGCAATTATTGCATTAACATCACAATATTTATCTGTCCAGAAGTACTCAATCTCAAAAAGAAAAATCTCCTTATCAGGCCAACCTTGACCATTCTTATCCAACAATTTATCCAATTCTGGAGTAGTAAACCTTATATATCCTTTATTTTTAGAACCAATAACAAAACCTGCCTTTATTAACTCTCGCTCAAAATAAGGATAAAGCATACTTGCTGGGTCAGGTCTATTGTCAAACACAAAATCAAAAGCCTCTTTATGTGCACTATAAACTTTTAAAGCTAAGTCATTTAATGAATCATTCATCAGTAATTCTTTTTTTAAGGTAGATAAATAATCTTCAAGATAATACTTAATCTTTTCACTAATACTGTTTTTGTATAAAGAAATTATCTTTTCTAAAGTCTCTGAGACTTGAATATAAGAATAGTTTACATAAAAATCCTTTGAATCATTATCAACAGGGTCACTACCAAAAGGAGTAAGATAAACGTAATGTCTATTTTTATCAGAAAAATTATCCTCTGCTATTTTCTTATATCTTTTTAATTGATTAGTATGGTCAACTGAATCCACTTTATTTTCAATCAAAACAATATCTTTTTCAAAGATTATCAAAATATCAATATTGCGCCATTCTCGTCTAATCTCACAATTGTATAAATCCAAATAATCAGAATCAAAAATATTACGATTATTTGCTTTTGAATCTGAAAATATATCTCTCAAAAATTTTTTTAGAATAATATCACGCAATCCGTGATTTTCATTAGGATTCAAAATATATGCAAGAAAGTTTGAATGTCTTATCTCCTTACGTTCGATTGATAAAGCATTAAAAATATTAGGTTCTTTGAGTGAAAGTTCTATTTTCTCAAAGTCGTAATCATTTATCAGTGATGCAAGTTTTTTATCCATTGCTGTGATTTTTTCTAAAATGGGGCATAACTTGGTTATAGCTGTACAAAAGTTAAGGTTAGCTTCAGAAAAATGGTTGGCTAACCAAACGTTTGTGAGGGCTTATTTTGTTAAAGATCAAAATTGCAAGTGGGATTTTCAATATTTTCCAAGCCGGTCATACTAACGTGTGTATATATTTATGTGGTTTTACTGCTTTTCTGTCCAGGCAACTCCTGAATGTATCTCAAACTGACTCCGGCCTCAAAAAGTTGAGTTGCGTAGCTGTGCCTTATGCAAAGCAGCGTAAAATTATGATTTTTACACACTTTATCCAAATATTTGCAGAAAAATTTTTCAAGACTCGTCCTGCTGTAATTTTCTCCCTTAACCTGACCTTTAATCAGAAAATGCATCTATAAAAGATTGCCAAGGTTATTTGAACACATCTGACTGAAAACATACTATTGCATGTTGCGGGCTTATAATAATCCCGTTCACACACCGGGCAAGTCCATCCTCATCCGCTCACAAGTTCGCTCCTTCCGGCTGATTATGCCCTCGTGTTGTGAAGGGATTATTATTTTACAGCCACGCGGAGAGAATATGTTTTCAGTCAGTGGTGTCCCAAGAACCTTGGCAAGGTTACCCAACCTTGGAGTGGATATTTTTAGTAATTTTGGAGACTAAATCTAAAAACAAGAAGATGATATCTGATCGCATTAAAACTATACGAAATATTATTTCACTTTTCATATTGATATTTATAAACCAAACCGTTGCAGGACAGCAGCAACAAGATAAATTTCTCACCTGGTATGAGTTGAACGGGTTCAATAAGA
>CAZFTS010000009.1:0-95668 GCA_964521685.1 uncultured Muribaculaceae bacterium | reverse complement strand
GTGACTACCTTAAAAAGCCTTTCGGTTTAAGGGAGCTTCTGATAAGGGTTCAGAAATGCCTGAGTGTCTCGACTAAAAACAACGATATCTACACCCTGGGCACCCTTAACTACTCACCTGAGGAGCGTTGCCTCTTCCGCCAGAACGGCGAAACCATAATCCTCTCCTACTACGAGAACAGGCTGCTGCAGGTTCTTTGCCAGAACTTCAACCAGATATGCAAGAGCAATGACCTCTTCCTCAACATCTGGGAGGATAAAGATCTCGACCCAAAGAAATCGCTCGAAGCACTCGCTTCGCACCTTCGCAAGAAACTCACCGACACCCTGTTGGTCATCGAAAACATCCGGGGCGTGGGCTACCGTTTACGCAAGGAAGAGCTTTAGTGTAAATGCTATTGCTGTCTTGTCTTTTCATTTAAAATGCTGACTCGTGATGGGTTTATAAACCCCTTCATTGATTGAAAAATTCACTGAGCAACTTGCTATTATCCTAAGACCAGCTACCGCAGGCCGAATACGAAAATGCTATTGCTGTCTTGTCTTTTCATGTAAAATGCTGACTCGCCCTTCGGGCTCAGACAGACGCATTTTACTAAGAAAATACTGCGACGCAATTGATCGCATTTTCTAAAGCCCTGCGTTCGCTGGTCTTAGGATACTTCTAATTGCTATTCATTATATCTTTGTTATGAAGGGGTTTATAAATCGGGTTAGGTTGGAAAAACTGCGACGCAATTGACCGCATTTTCTAAAGCCCTGCGTTTGTTGGTCGGGCTTATAATAC
Source organism: uncultured Muribaculaceae bacterium (assembly GCA_964521685.1). Classification (GTDB taxonomy): domain Bacteria; phylum Bacteroidota; class Bacteroidia; order Bacteroidales; family UBA932; genus Bact-08. Next base: position 94,882 of record CAZFTS010000009.1, on the reverse strand, counting down.
GGGCTCTACCTTGGGCTTGGTCTTCTGTAGAGACTCTAATCCAAATTCCGACCTGTTTTTTCATTTTAGATGTTTTTTTTAGCGATAAAAATTGTCAAAAAATCAACTTTGAATTGGTTTTTTAATAAAATTTATTGATTTTAGCAATACCCTCGAATCTAGAAAATTAAAGAAATCCTTATACCATGCGGGTTCTCGAGGGGTCGGCAATAAATTTTTGAAAAATTTAGTCTAAATATTTGGTTTGTAAAATTATAATAAATATATTCGGAGGAGGATTTCTGATAAAATCCAGTGAGATTTTATGAGTTTTTAGTAGGAAGGAGAGGTAGTGTAGCTTTAAATTTTGTTTTAGAAGAAAAGAGATAAACAATAAAAAATTGTAATATTCCGGTGAAGATTTTTGTAGTTGGAGTGGGATGTTATTAAATCGTTGTACTGATAACACATTAAATTAATATTTTTATTAAAACCTGTTTTTATGAAAAAACTCCTAATTTTCACTTTGATTATTTGCACACAGTCATGCGTACATAATGACCCAGACGTTTTTGTGGATTTAAATAAAAATGACAGCATTTCCATTTTTGAATTAATTGACTCCGTATCAGTAGTAAAACTAGAAACTAATAAGGAATCATTGATAAGAAAAGGGAGGGCCTATTTTCATAAAAACAGGTTTTATTTTTTTGACAGTTCCCAGCAAACATTATTTTGTTTTAATAATAATGGTAAGTTCCTTTTTAAAATTAATAAAAGAGGAAGAGGTCCAGATGAATATGCTTATGCAGAAACATTTGCGATTGATCCCTTCAATGATTATCTGATGTTTTTAGTTCCTTGGGGTTCACTTATTTGTTATGATTTAAATGGTTGTTTTGTATCTAAGACCAAGCTTCCTGCAGGAATAAATGCTTATAGTGATGTTAATGCGGTAAGTAAGGATCAATTAGTATTTTTTACCTGGATGAATAAGTATAGTGTTTATTATTACTCAAAGCCAGACAGCTTAATTAAAGGCTGTTTACCAACTACCGAGCTTCACAGTAGAGTTTTCCCACCATTTAGTCAATCATACTACTACAAAGATTCTGTTTACTTTTTTAATGCAGGCATAAATAATGAACTTATAAATTTGAGTGATTCAAACCAGCGAGTTTATTATAAATGGAACTATGGGGATAATAATTACAACGAAAGTCAGATAGATAATTTGTTATCATTTGTGGAAAAATCAAGAAAAGAAAGGAAGTCGATTGATTATAGAAAAGAAACGGTTGGGAAAAATGGATACCCTCAGTTTTATACATATGTTCATTACGAAACAGATAGATTTCGAATTCAGTTTATTATTTATAAGACTTGGGATAACAAACTTAACATATTTTTTGATAAGGAATCCGGGAAGCCTTATATCTTTAAAGAAACCACAGAAGGTATCTGTTTTGATAAATCTTATTTCTTTAACAATAAATATTGTTTTAGTATTCAGGAATTAACGCCACAAATTAAATCAATTTTATCAAAAGATCAATTAGGATCTATTGAGTCATACAAACCTGATTCAGATAATCCATTATTAATTGTTTTTCATCTAAAATAATAGAATTATTAAAAAAAGAGTGTAGGAACCCCTAAATAGAGAACAGCGTCTCTTTAGACCCAACATAATTAAACATTTCTAATTGAGAACGATAAGTAATACTTGTTTTTATGAAATTTCTTGTTTTAATAATCATTATAACTTTTACAATTGTTTGTAATTCAAACAAAATAAATGACTTTATTGATTTAGATAAAGAAGATAAGGTATCAATATATGATTTAATAGATTCTATTTCTGTAGTTCAATTAGAAACAAAAAGGGAATCACTAATAAAATCACCATGCGTTTTGTTTTATAAAAATAAGTATTACGTTTTCGATCATGATCAACAAAAGGTTTTTTGTTTTGATTCAAATGGGAAATACCTATTTAAAATAGATAAAAAAGGAAGAGGTGGGGATGAATATTCATATGCTGCAAACATGGAGATTGATACTTTTAATGATATGATAATGCTCTTAGTACCATGGGGAAATCTTGTGTGTTACGACCTTAATGGAAAATTTATATCTAAAATCCGCTTACCTGAAACTATTAGATCATATAATGAAGTATTCGCACTTGATAAAGATAGGCTTGTATTTATTTCTCATTTCAATAACTATAAAGTTTTTATTTATTCGAGAACTACAGGAAATATTGATGGGTTCCTGCCAACGACAAATGATTTAGATGCGGTTATTCCACCCATAGGAAAAACATATTTCTATAATGATTCTCTATACTTTCTTAATGTTGGGACAGAAACATCACTAGTTAATTTAACAGATAAAACACTGCGAAGTGTTTTTAAATGGAATTTTGGGGATAAAAATTATAATAAAAAACAAATTGATGAATTAGTTTTGAATTATAAAACATACAAAAAAGAGCGACGATCTGGTCTTTCAAGAGATGAAATGTTTAGAAATAATAAATTTCCAAAGTACTATATTTCAAGCATTTCTGAATCAGATAAATTTAGAATTTTAAGATTACATTATAAAGAATGGGGGGGTGTTAAAATAAATGTTTTTGTTGATAAAACTACATTTAAAAAATTCGTTTTTAGATACACTAAAGAAGGAATTCACTTTTCAGGAGGAATTTTTTATAATAAAACATTTTGTTCTTCACTGAAAACTGTCTCCCCAGAAATTAAAAAGATTATGTCTCCTGAACAATTAAAAATTGTTGATAATCACAATCCAGATGTTGATAATCCATACTTTATTTTTTATCATTTTAAATAATCTTATTTTGTATAAAAAAATTTCTGTAATAATATCATTATTTATACTTGCCTTAGCTATCTATATTTTTATTGAATCATTTTTAAATAAGAGAAACAATGAAGTAGAACAGAGCAAAGAGATGATTCAATATATAGTAAATACGGCTGAACAGAATCAAAAAAAGATTCTTTATAACCCATTATTAAATCAACTTTGCTATTTTGGAAAGGATTCTACAAAGCTAGTAATGCTAAAGGAAATATGTGATACAAACAAAATTTTCTTTTATTTTCAAACGAACGCTTCTAATAGGTTTGAAAAAATACAGATAGAAGGAGAAGTAATCTAGCTGGTGTAATATAAGTGACATAATGTCAGCGACATTGCATCAAATATTCCTTGATAATAATTTTCAGGCTCCCAGGGTTTTCTTTTATCCGGGAGCTTTGTACTAAGATGCTCTCTTCTTGCCCCAAACGGGTAGTATAAACACAATTCCTATTAACGAGAAGAGGAGGCCGCCCATGGTGCCTACGGCGAAGGAGAACCAGAATACTTCGTTGCGGCCGTCGGTCAGGAATGGGACGAGTCCCAGGACGGTGGAGATTATGGTCAGAAGTATGGGGATTATCTTGTGGTTGTAGGCTTTTATGTAGAGCGACAGCTCTGATCTTTGCCATTTTGCATCAGATTTGCCGGATGGTTCAACGGGTGATTTCCGGTTGGTTGATTTTAACAGGTTGTACTGGTTGAGGATGTAGATGCCGGCGTTCACCGAGATTCCGCTTAGCATTATGAGTGCGGCAAAGCCACCCTGGTCAAAGGTGAATTTGGTGAATGCAAATGTGAGGAAGAGTCCGATGAAGGAGATTGGTATGAGGATTATTATTATAAGCGGCTGGGTCAATGATTCAAAGAGGATTGCGCAGATAAAGTAGATGATTGTGGCAATCAGAAGCAGAATCCAGAAGTAACTCGAATTGCTTGACATGAAGTAGCCCATCCGGTCGCTGCCGGCCTTAAATCCAAGCGGAAGCACATCTGAATTCATCCTCTTAATCTCGCGGTCCCGAACCTTTGAGGCCAGCTCGTAAGGTCCTACAAAATCATATGCGACACTAAGCATATACTGTTGATTCTTTTTGTAGATATCGTTACCCGAACGGCGCATCTCAATTTTGCCAATATCGGAAAACTTAATCTTCCTGTCACCAATATCGAGATACTCACTCCTCAGATTCCAGATATCGAAGGTTTTGCTTTCATCGGAGATGATTGATACCGATATTATCTTGTCATCCTCCGATTTAATGCTTGAACTGCCCGATGGCGAGAGCTTGCGGATAAGAGTGTTGAAAATAGTCTGCGGATTTATATTGAGCCCGGCAAGCTTCTCCTTGTCAAACTCAATATAGTACTCATTCTTACCTATCCGCCCGAATCCGCCTGCACCTGCAACAACAGGGCCTTGTACCCGCTGATGGTTTGAAAGGGTATCTGCAAGTACAAGACAATATTTGTAGAGCAGGTCGTAGTTGTAGCCCGACATCTCTATGCTGTTGCTGCGGTTATCTCCCGAAGAGACATTGTTGTTGAAATACTGCTCACCAAGTCCGCGAACTGTCCAGTTGGCACCGCCGAAGTCTATAGCTTTTGAGATGATCTCGTTCTGAAGCATTGCCGGGAAAGATGTGTTCTCGTATTCATCTTTGAACGAAATGGTTATGGAGGCGCTATTGTAGGAATTCACATTGGTGTGGAAAATCTTGATCTGCTCGAACTGGGTGAGATAGTTCTCCATATGAGTCACTATCTCATTCAACTGCTGAACGGTACAACCATCCGGAAGAGATGCCCCGATATAAATCTGCTGTTTACCCGGCTCACGGTAAAATCCGCCGAATGAGCGGCTTTTTGTGAAGAGACGCATTGATCCCCCAAGCAGAGGCTCTGCAATACTCTTAATCTTATTCTGATAAAACGAACCCCCGATTGTCTTGTTGTAAAACCTGTGAAACGCATTCTCCTCCTTCTGAATCTTTGACGGAAGCAGATGGATGGGGATACCGAATCCGAGAATGATAAGCAGGATGAAGATCCATTTATGACCCCTGCCAAAGAGGATAAACCGACGGTAAAGATTGTTGAATTTGATTACCCTGCGGGTAGCCTTCAAACTCCTCACAGCGCTCACGCTCCGGATCGGGAATGTATCTATCAGAGCAGGAATGAGCAACAGGGCAATAGCCATCGACACACTCAGGTTTATAATGATCACAGCCGAAAACTCCAGCAGAATATTCCTCTCGGCCTCTGGTAACAGGAAGACAATGGCGAGTGCTCCGATTGTTGTAAGAAGTGCCGCCAGAATCGCAATGAAGGCCTTCCGGTTTTTATAATATCCGTAGTGGGATATCATTATAATGGAGGTATCTATCACAATACCAAGAGAAACCGTTATGCCGGCAAGTGAATAGATATGGATCTCCAGCTTGAAGAGATAGTAAAATATAAAGGCAATGAGAATATTGGCTACGAGGGTAACGGTAATGACAGCCAGATATCTGAGGCTTCTGCTTACCAGATAGACAAATCCCAGCAGAATGATAATAGAGAGCACCGTCCTTCGCAGAATCTTATTGATCTCCCCCTTAATCTCGGTTGATTGATCCTGAACAATTATGGCCGAAAAATTCTCCGGAAAAATCTTCTCCAGTTCGGCCATCTTCTTCTTGACAGCCTTTATAACCTCCAGATTATTTGCCCCCCTCTCAGCTTTAATAGACAAATTTATGGTATTCAGACCATTAATCCTGCTGTAGCTTGCAGGCATCTCCTCCCGTAGGGTTATTTTGGAGATATCTTCCAGAGTGATAATCCTTCCCTTTACATTCTTGACAGGTATCTTTTTGAGAGACTCGTTCGCACCCTCTGTTCTGAGAACGATTGCCACTCCATCTCTGTTGCCGATAATACTCTCCTTCCCGCTGTTGTTACTGATGGCAGAAGAGATGTCATTGGCGGTAATTCCCAGGTTGGCAATATGTTCGGGATTATACTCAATATCATAGACATAAGAGGTGGCACCCGAAAGATCGGCACTTCCAAGTCCCGGAATCAGTGCAAGCTCCTTTACAATCTTCTCCTCGGCATAATCATTTATCTTTAAAGGAGATAGCGAAGAGTTAATTGTATAGGTCATAACCGGAACACCCTCGTTGCTCTGATAGCCCCTCTGATAAGGGCCGGCAAAAGGGTTGTATGAGGATGCCGAACGGGCAGTTATCCGCGGAAATGAGACCTCTTTAGGCAACTTGGGGTATATGCGCCTGATTAGGGTTGTAAGCTCGAATTTAACAGCATCTATATCGGTTTTCGGCTTTAAGGTAATGTTTATTGAGCCCCTCTCCTTTGATGAGTTTGAGGTAATATCGCCAATCCCCGAAAGTGTAGATACCACACCCTCAAGTTTGGATGTCACCTCCGACTCAATTACCCTTGCAGATGCACCCGGCCAGCTGTATGAGACTGTCAGGTTTTTACCCTTTACGGTCGGACTGTACTGCAGGCTTAAGAGCGGTGCAATTCCGGCCCCGACGATGACAAGAACTACAAATATAAGAATGACCGAAAATGAAGGTATTTTCATCGCTCTCTCTTTTTATAGATATTGTAATAGAAGACAGGAATAAAGAAGATACTCACAATTGTACCTACAATCATACCGCCTATAAGTGCAAGTGAAAGCGGATATTGAAGATCGGATCCCATATCGCCTCTCACAAGAAACGGTGCAATTGCAAGAATTGTTGTCAAGCTTGTCATTATTATAGGTTTAAGCCTTCTTGCCCCGCCTGTTATTATGGCTCTGAGAAGTGAGTAGCCTTCTTGCCTGAGTCTGTTGATTGTATCTACCTTAAGAATAGAGTCGTTAATAATAATACCGCTCATCACCACGATTCCTATCATGGACATAAGGTTGAGACCCGACCCGAAGGCGATCAGGAATAACATAGCTCCAAATATATCTACAACCACCTCCGAAAGAATGATTGCCGGTTGAATAAGTGACTCGAACTGAGCGGCAAGAATGAAAAAGAGGAGTAAAAGGGCAACGGTCAGAATTACTATCAACTCTTTAATCATCTCTCTGTTTGAGAAATAACTCCCGGCAAAAAGGATATCAAAGTTTTTATCCTCCTTACCCAGAGACTCAATTTCGCTCATTATTTTTTTCGCATCTTTATCGGCAACTCTGAGGTTTAAAGGGTAATAATCACCCTCATTCCCGGAGACTATACTCTTGAAATCCCTCACCCTGCTCTCCTTGAGCAACTCGGAGACAGGAATATCAATCCCCTCGAAATTGCGTACCGATAACTTTGTAATATCGTTTGCAAAGCTCTCCTCATCACCCATAATTATCGGAATCGAGTAGGTTCCGTGGTTAATCGAGAAGAGACGGCTCTCCCTGGCAGCATTTTGAATTACACTGTGAATTGTACCGTGCTCAACTTTGTAAAGCGAGAGCATCTGCGGCCTGGTAACCAGCAATATCTGCTCCTGCCACAGGACCGGCTCAATATAAAGGTTTGGTAATTTTGCCGATATCTTCTCAAGGAAGAGGTTAAGCTTATCGGGGTCGGGCGGATTGTTATCTTTGCTTATTATCTTTGCAACCAGATTGAACTCGTTGTCGGAGAAGATCATATTGAAGATATTATCGGCCATCGTAAATCTGAAAGTTGCATCGGGATACTGCCTTATTACCTCCTCTGTGATTCTCTTCTCAAGTTGGGCCAGATCGCCGGCCGATTTTGCTTTATAGTAAATAATTGCCTCCGATTGAGAAAGTTCCGGGGTGTGCGAGAGAATAAACTGCTGCCCGGCAACATAGGAGGTTTGGTGGGCAATTAGCTCTTTTGCCGGTTTTGAGATGTTTGCAACCCTTAAATCGCTCTCATGCGGGTTTAGCGGCTGGTTCCAGTCAACAATGAGCATAGTATCATCGTGAGTTACCGGCGGTAATTTCGATTTCTCTATAAACTTGTAAAGGAAGAAGGTTGCAGGTATTATGAGGATAAAGAGTGTCCATACAAGCTTCTGATGCCTGAATACCCACATCAACCCCCTTTCATATGCTGCGTGATAGTCATACCCTTTTATGCTTGTAAGAAGTTTATTTTTATGATCTACCGGTAGTTTCCTGTAAAAGAGGTAATAATAGACCGGTATAACCAGTACCGCAACCATAAGAGAGGAGATAAGACCTATTGTCACAGCCATAGCCTGGTCATAGAAGAGCGCTCCTGCAATACCGCTCAGGAAGATAAGCGGCAAAAATACAGAACAGGTTGTAAGAACGGAGCTTAACATTGGAGCAAAGACCTCTCCCACCCCTTTTACAACCGACTCTTTTAGTTTGTATCCGCGCTCCCTTAGCTGGGTGATGTTGTCTATTACTATAATAGAGTTATCTACCATCATACCGATTCCCAGTATCAATCCGGAGAGTGAGATTATGTTGATTGTGATTCCTGCAAGAAAGAAGAAGAGCAGTGAAACAACCAGTGACAGCGGAATTGTGATAGTAACCAGCATTGGTGACCTGAAGTCCCTCAGGAAGAGGAATATTACCAAACATGCCAGTATTGCCCCTATGATTATATTACTGCGCAGATTCTGAATCGAGTAATCGAGTAGCTGGGTCTGGTCTCTGGTGATATTGAACTTAATTTCGGGATACTCCTTTTCGAAGCTGGCCATCAGTTCGTTCAGAGAGTTTCTGAGGTTGGACATCTTTGCATCCGATTGCTTGATCACAGCTAGACTTATCGCCTGTTTATCATCCGATTTCACAAGACCTCTTGCCTTTCGCGGCTGTTCGGTTACAGCTGCAAGGTCTCGAAACTTGTAAACCCGGCCGTTGATGTTCAGATTAATATTCTCTATGTCCGATTTGGTCTTAATCTCCGACATGAAACGTATGTCCCACTGGTAGTGACCATCTTTAATCGTTATATTTCCAAGCTGCTGGTTGTTTGTGTTTATTGCATTTACAAGCATGCTCTCAGTCACACCCATCGCCCTGTTTTTTTGAGTATATGGGGTAATGAGAATCTCCGGGAGCGATAATCCGCTCATATCTACAAGGGCAACCTCGGGCAACTGTTCAATCCTCTTTGCAATCACATCTGAGGTGAAGCGGCTTAACTCCAGAAACTTTTCGGAACTGGAGTTTTCAATGGTAAGGTTGATAAAAAATGCAGGTATATCGGTGGCACTTGCCTTTACAACCTTTGGTCGCTCAATCTCCCTTGGCAACCCGGCCTTATCTATCCGCTCATTAACCTCAATGAAGAGATACTGAATGTCGGAGCCGTGTTCGAACTCCAGATAGATTATTCCGGAGTTGTTGTTCGCCTCACTTTTGAGATCCTTGAGCGATGGTAGCTGACGCAATTGATACTTGAGGGTTTTGAGCATTGTCCGGTCTATCTCCCTGGCCGAGTAGCCGGGGGCGCTTACCTGTACAGAAATTCTGGGGATATCCACATCGGGCATAAGCGATACGGGTAACATCCCTATGGCCACAAAACCCAGCACCAGAACAGCAATTATGCTCATAGTAACTGCTATGGGCCTCTCTATGAGTTTACCTATCATAACTACCTCTTTTTAATCTCTACATTGGAGCCCTCTGCCAGATTCAGGTTTCCTGAGACAATGACAATATCTCCGGCATTTATTTCGGCATTCTTATCTTCATTCGCAACCACAACGTGATGTGTGGTATTGGTCATCTCTACCTTGACATATGTCCACATAGCTTTGTTGGTCTGAGGATTAAGCCTGAACAGCACATCAAAATTGTCCCTCATCACAACTGCACTCTTTGGCACAACCAGTTTATCACGCAGGAGTTGCTCGGCAATAACCCTTACATTCATCCCCTCAAGGAGTTTACCGCTGCTGTTGTTTACAACCGCCATCACCTTGATTTGCCCCTTGTCATCAACCACAGGGTTTATCTGACTAATCACTCCCGGGTAATATTTTTCCGGCTCGCTGAATGAGGCAACCTTTACGGTATTGCCCACCTTGATGAACGACAACTCCGACTCCAGCAGGCTGAACTCCACCTCAAATCTTGAATCATCAATCAGGGTGCAGAATGCTCCGGAGGCCGGTTGCCACTCACGACCGGCAATGTTTGCAATTTTACCCGAGAACGGGGCATAAAGAGTTGTATTCTTCAGGTCCTCTTCACTTTGGCGCAGATCGTTCACCGAACTGTTGTAGCCCGATCTTATCCGCACAACCTTGAGAATCTCTGCCGGAACTGCCGATGTATCCTTTCCGTAACCGTAACCGATTATATCGTTGGCAAAATCAAGTTCGGCCTTCTCCATCCGCTCTTTTGCAAGTTTAAGCTTATTTTGTGCAGATAGTGTCTCAAGTTGAGCAATTTTACCCCCCTTTGCCACAAACTCACCATTCTTAACATAGATCTCAGAGATGATTCCCGAAGAGCGGAATGTGAGGTCACTCTTTTTGACAGCCCTCAGTTTTCCGTTAGTAATAATTTGTCTGTTAAAGCTTTCCCTTTTGAGAACCACTGTATCTACAAGATTTTTTTCGGCAACGAAATTTGCCTTTGCAGCTTCGCCCTCTTCTATCTTCTCTCCACCTTTGGGAGCACATGAGATTATAAGGAGCGCCGGAATAATAAAGAAAATTGCCCTTTTCATATATCTGATTATTTATTTTTTAGTTTGTGAGTTTGTCAAAGTCGGCAGATACCTGCTTTTTGGTGAGGTAGTCGTACAAACTTAATTTTCTGATTGTATAGTAGTTCTGCCAGAATTTGCCAACTTCCGATATGTAACGGGATGCCGAGTTGTCCATATCTGTCTGGGCGGAGTTGAGCTCCAGCACGCTCAGAGTTCCGTTTTTGAACTTCTCGCTGGCAATCTCATACCTGAGACGTGCAATTGAGTCGGCCTGTGATGAGGTGTTGCATTTTGTATTCATTTTATTGAATTCCAGAACTTTAATCAACATATCTTCCCGGTATTGGGTTACCTGTTGTTCAAGCTGGGTTCTTACAACCTCCTCTCTTGACTGAGCCAATTTTACCTTTCCCTTTCCAAGCCCCCAGTCGAGAATTGGCAGAGAGAGGCTTAGTCCTATAATCTCCTGATCCATCGGGTTTTTATACGCAGATGATAACTCGCTCCCCTTTTGGGTGAGTCCGAACTGTGCAAAGAGGGATGCCTGGAGACCGTTTGATGCTTTTGCCTGTGCTACAGATTGCTGGGCATTGAGCAGTGTAAGTTCGTTTGAGATTGTTGTCGATGAGTTTTCAAGTGCTCTGTTGTAAACATCGTTAAATTCCAGCTGCACCTCAGGTACCTCTCCGGGAGCAGTCAGTACGATCTCTACATTATCGTTGAATCCGAGAAATGTTCTGAGTCTGAGAACCGACATATCGTAGTTTGTCTCGCTGTCACCTATCTCCAGTTTTGCATTGTAGAGCCCCAGCCTGAGCTGAAGTAGCTCATTCTTTGAAATTGGTCCCCCAATAGAAAACCTCTCCTCAGCAATTCTGAGCGAAAGTTCGGTAGAGGCATATTTCTTCCTGGCCATCTCTCTGTTCATCTGTGCCGATAAAACGCTGAAGAAGAGATTTACAGCCTGGATATTAATATCTTCCAACGATTCCAGATATACCCTTTTGGCCTTTTCAAAGCTCTTCGGCTCAATGATTTTATCCCATTTGAGGGTATTGAATGCCTTGAGCGGCTGGTCGTAATTCAGACTGATTGGAATAGAGCTGTAGGTCTTGGATTCAAATGGAGAGAACTGGTCAAGTCTGTTGAGGTTGGTTGATAAAGATATCTTCCCTCCCGTTAAATGTATATTCTGGTTTACGGAGAGTGAGAGGGAGTTTCTGAGGTTATTATTGGCAATATAGTTGATTTCTCCTGTCTCGCTGTTTTGAAGAGCCCTCAATGAGCGGTCATACTGGCCAAGATTTGCCGTGAGTTTTAAGGATGGCAGGAACTGTGCCTTGTATGAGCGGTAACTCCAGTAGTTGGCCAGAAAGTTGTGTTTGGCCACAAGTGCATTGGGTGATTGATCCCGTGCAGTCTCAATTACCTGCTCCAGCGAGAGGGTAATTTTGTGTTTTTGCTGAGTAAATGCTGTGCTTGCGCTAATGGTGAAAAGCAGCATGGATGCCCACTTTAAAAAGGAAATTTTATTCTTTGTCATAAACCGAACCATTATATCTTTAATTAACAAATATACAAAAAGTTATATTGCGTGACTACTTTGGATATGAAATAATTATCACAGGATTGTCATCCTCCTTTATTTTAGCGGCAACTTCCGAAATAATCCCCGGTTTTGCTTCCGGTTTTTCCGCTAAAGCGAGAAAATCCAATGCTGTCATGTAAGAGATAAACTCCCCGTTAGTGCCCGTAAATTGTGGCCAGAATGGGGGACCGTTTTTAATATCCTCAACCATCCCTCGTTTTCCATCTTCCGGCAGATCCAGAAATGTCAGCTTTCCTGTTTTTTTGTTGAAAATTGCATACTCCTCAGTTTCTCTGTATTTAAATTCACTTTTACCAAATCTGGATACCCTTTCAATTGGGTTTTTGCAAAAAGATCCCATATTAAATTCAAAAAAGATAAAATCTTCACTTTCAAAGAGAGGTGGCTTAAAGACAATGAAGTTATTAATTAGTATAGTTTTTTCAAATGAGAATATATCTTTGTCAACCGGCCTGGAGTACTTGCCATAGTTAATTGTATATCTTAAACTAAGCTCCCCATTATTATTCAAACTATAAATTGTATCTTTTATTGGAGTTATAAGGGTGAATAGATTTTTAAATCTTGAAATGTAATAAGGAAAATTTGCATAGGAGAGTGATATTACTTTACCTCCTTCGGAATGGCTATGGATATCATTTTTCTGAACAAAGCCAATCTTAAAATGAATTTTGGCAGAGTCATCGTATAAAATGATTTCATTAGTTACTCCCGATGCCGGATCAGTTAACTGTATTGAACTTTTCGTAATTAGATAACGGTTATTATCAAGCAGATGAAACCCTTCTCCCGAAAAAAAAATCTTTTCATCTACAAATGGTATAAGCTTAACAAAATTAAAATCACTGTCATATTTATATACTTTACCCATTTCATCAATTACATTAATGGAACCGTCCATGGGTTCTATCCTGAATGTAGCCATATTAATATACTCTCCCGAACCTCTCCCTTTTTTGTTGAAAGTACTAAGGTATTTACCTTTATCGGAGAATAATTTAATCACCCCCTTTTCATCCTGGATATAAATAATTCCATTAGAAAAATCTACCTTTCGGATGTTGCCAATAAAAGACTCACTATTGCTTTCCAGTGCTATATAGCTGATATCTTTTGCATAGCTGCTAAGTTTTTCAACACTGCCAGTGCCAACAGCCGATTCCAGATCTATTATATTTGACTTTACACTCTTACTACCATTACTACATCCTCCTGCGAGTAGGAAAATAAGAAAGAAATTAAAAATTCTCATGATCTTATCTATTTAAATACAATCTATTTCATTCTTGCAATTGCAACAATCGGGTTATCGGTATCTTTCATATCTTTAACAATCTCTTTCAGCTCCCCTTTCACATCATTTGCCTGTGCATATTCAATTATTTGTGAAGCAGTAAATAGTGCACACGCCTGAAAATCTGAAGAGATACTTGTTGGCAAAAATGGCGGGCCGTTTTTAATATTCTCCCTGAATCCGAGCATATTCTTAACCGGCTGATTCATGAGGGTGAAGGCACCGGTTTTTTTGTTGTATAATGCGTAGCTATCGGTATATTTATGTATACCTGTCCCTATTTTATTTGAATAAGTTATTTCATAAGGTTCCTGACAATAGTCATTCAAGTAAAAACGAAGTATCAAATAATCTTCAGATTCAATAAAGTAATTGGTTGCTTGACTAATGTGCTTGCCTGGCTTTGTTGAATTTCCATCCGTAGATTCATTTTTATATTTTCCGTAATTGATATGAAATGCCGGAGCATAATTTAGACATGAATCAAATGAAAAAATGTTATCATTTTCATAAAATAGAATTCGAATGTTATCTTTAAATCTGTACAAATCAGGAGATTTAAAAATCGCAAAATTTTTGGTTATTCCATTAACAGACACCTTAATAAATTGATTGTTTCCCGTTTTATTTTCAATGCTTGAAGGATTTGGAAAAGTTTTAATTATATTAAATAAAGAATCATAAACAAATGCAGTTTGTTGTATTGAGTCATTAAAATTTGGATTTACGACAGCAACAAACAAATTGTCATCATTTTCAATGACTTTGCTCGGATTCATGCTATTGTTATATGGTAATTTTATTTTGTAACTATAATTACCATCTTTATCGTAAATAATAAGTTTGCCTAGTGTATCCACCGAGCGAGTCTGAACCATTATATTACCCGTTCCGGACATAATTCTAATCTGCATGACATCAATATATTCTTGAGGTCCCCTTCCTTTTCTGTCAAACTTGAAAAGAAACTTTCCATCTTTATCGAAAACCTTGAGAACCCACTTAGAAAAAACATAGATCCTTTCGTTTTCATAAAAAACAGACATGAATTTTCCAATCAATGAACTATCATTTGTCTCTAGTTTTACATAGCGAATATCATTTGCAACATCACTCAGGTTTACAACCTTCCCTGTACCGATTGCAGATTCAAGGTCAATAACCTTAACTTTTTCCGGGCCATCACTTTTTAAAGCACCTTTTTTGTTTGTACAGGAATAAGTGAATATAATAATTGATATCGTGATGATTACCAGAATGCAGGACAATAATTTATCTCTTTTTTGATTCATATTTGTTCAATATAAGAGTTATTTGGTTTTTGCAATAATTACAACCGGGTTGCTGTTTTCATTCAGTTTTGCAGCCAGATCTTTAATATAGGTTCCGGCTTTGGTCTCTTCATTTACATATTTTATAATATCTGCGGCCTTTTTAAATAAGATCAGTTCACCTGCTGAACCGATTGCTCTGGGCCAGAAAGGCAATCCACCCTTGAGATCATCTTCGAACCCCATCTTCCCTTTGATTGGTTGTGCCAGAATCGTGAACTTGCCATCTCTTTTGTTGTAGATTGCGTAACTGTTGGTATTTACCGTTTCAAACAGAGATCCATCATTGAGTTTAGTAGATGTTTTAATCGGTTCTGTAGAGAGGCCTCTCATTTTCACACTCATAAATAGTGTATTATCGCTCTCGGTCAGATTATTAATTGAGATGAACCGGGCATCGTTGGAGCCAACTTCTTGATTTGTTGCATCGGCGGGTTCTTTGTATTTACCCAATTTAAATACATATTCCACAGTCTTTTCGAGTTTGTTGTTTATTGAGAAGACCGTATCTGCCCCTCTGCGGGCAAAGCAGCGAATCTCATTATTATGCCGGAAAATAATCGGCGGGATTATAACTCTTGATTTATTATCATTATCGGTTTTGTATGAGGGGGTTTTGAATAGTCCCGAATCAATCAGCTTTGATTGATTGTTAAACAGAATCATCTCCGATTCAAGCGTTCTTGAAAAAAATGTTGCAAAAAAGAGGGTATCTCCAAAATTTTCAAAACCTGTAAAGAACATACTTTTGACTTTTGGTTCAATTGAACTTACATAGTTGTGAAGGGAGTCATAAATAGTTACTTTACCTAACTGATCGGATATAAAAATCGAACCCGTAATTTTATCCACTTTGAAACTTTGAAGAGTCAAATACTCTCCCGGGCCTCTGCCCTTTCGGCTTAAAGTCCTGATATGATTTCCTTTGTTATCAAAAACAAAAATTTTAGAATTATCTGAGATATAAATTCTGTCGTTACTATAGACTAAACTTGATATTTCGCTTAAAAGAACACTGTCATTTGTCTCCAAAGGGATATATTCTATGCTCTTTGCAACTTCACTCAGCTTTACAACCTCTGCTTTACCGATACTATTTTCTATGTCTATTGTCTCTGAGTTAGATATACTACTTTCAGTCACTGAGTTGCACGAGAAAAGCGCAAAAGTAAGTGCTGCCGGAATTATGAAGGAGTTAATTTTCATGATTTAATATCGTTTTTATTTCATTTTTGCAATTGCCACAATTGGATTATCGGTGTCTTTCAGATTTTTTACAATCTCTTTCAGCTCCCCTTTAGCCTCATTTTTCTGAGCATAATCTATGATTTGTGATGCCGAAAAGATAGCACAGGCTTGAAAATCAGATGATATACTGGTTGGCAAAAATGGCGGGCCGTTTTTAATATCCTCCCTGAACCCGAGCATGTTTTTAACCGGCTGATTCATTAATGTGAATGACCCGGTTTTTTTATTATATAGTGCATAACTGTCGGTATATCTATTGGTTCTTATTCTGTTCAGGTTTGTAAATGTTATCTCATAAGGCTCTTGACAGAAGTCTCTTAAATAGAATTGAAGGATTATGTTCTCTTCCGATTCAATAAAGTAGTTGTTTTTCTGAGTAATGTATCTGCCCTTTTCTGTTGAGATATTAATCTTGTCCGGTGATTGATTTTTATACTTCCCGTAATTGATCCAAAAAGCCGGATAGTAATTTAGCTTAGAATCCAGTGAAAAAATTGTATCATTTCCCTTTGTCAGAAACCTGATATTATCTTTAAAAATGTACATATTAGGCGGAAGAATAGAAAAATAACTTCCGGCATTTATCATGGTCACACTCCCGTCTGACTCTTTTCTAGCCATCTGCATATGTGTTATTTTTTCGTTTTCTGGCAGATATGAAGTAGGAATATTTTTTAAAACATTAAAACAGGAGTCGTAAACTGTTGCATGTATTGTTGCTGAATCTTGTTTAAGCAGATGAAACGGATAAACATAAAGATTGCTGTTTAATCTTAACACCATTTCAGATGACATGTTAAATTTAACAGGCATATCTTTGGTTTTCAAATATTTTCCATTTTTATCAAAAAACAACAGCTTATTAGTGCGCTCATTACCACGGCTATGAATTAAAATGTCTCCTGATTCCGGTAAAAATAAAATGTTTGAAATATTGACGCTCTCTTTTGGACCTCTTCCTCTGTTATCCAATTTGAATAAAAATTTACCATTTTCGTCAAATGCTTTAATTACTCTGGAACAGACAATGTAAATTCTTCCCTTCTCGTAGAATACTCTTGGGTTATTGCCTATGAGAGAACTATCGTTTGTCTCCAGTTTGATATAACGGATATTTTGTGCGACATCGCTCAGGTCAACGATCTTTCCTTTACCTACATTAGATGCTAAATCAATTGTGTTTAAATCTCCGGAAGATTCACCACTGCTGCACCCAAAGGTTAGTACACAAATCAGGAAAAATTGAAAAACTCTCATTTATGGAATTATTTAAGTTTAATCTTCAGAATTAAATGATTATCATCCTCTTTTATATTCTTAACCACCTCTTTGTTTTTAATCAGTTTCGAAATAGATTCAGGAAGTGCAAGTAACGCCTGCGGTTGAACAATGGTAAAAATTTCGTTATTTTCATTTAATTGTATTGCCAATAAAAGGGTTTTGGCTAAATCCTTATCGGAATATTTTATCCACTCGTGTTTGTTGTTTGTTTTGTCTTTAATCATGCAAAGGAGAAATGAATCACCTTTTTTAAAAATTGTGCTTGCAGATACAATATATTTTTGATTCTCATGGAAATAGAATATTGCCGAAAAAACTGAATTATTAATAAGTTCAAATGCATTGGAATCAAAGTCCTTAAGTTTGTAAAATTCGGTGGATGTTGAGAACTCTTTCATATCGAAAACATAAACAGGTTTTGCCTCAAAGCCTGTGATTCTAGAAATTGTATCGGAAAAGCTTTCGTAAAATATTACAAAATCTTTGCACGATGCTGTCAGCGATTTATTCCCATCAATACTTGTAAAGAATTTCTTCTCTTTCAAAAGAGTTCTGCCCGGTTTCCCGATAGAATCGGTATAGATTACCCTTCCCTTATCATAATTAAACCCATAACTCTGCAAATATCCCCCTTTATAACTGAATATTTGAGATGGCATTTTTTCCTGCTCCCACTGTTTCAAAAATTTACCATCATGACTATATCGGTAGATAACTTTATTTCTTGGAGATATCACAAGTACTCCACTTTTATCTACGGTTATATCACTTAAGCTGATATACTCTTCCGGTCCTTTTCCTTTGGTACCAATGTTTGTTACAAACTTCCCTTTAATGTCAAATTTTAATATCTTACATGCATCCATTACAGAAGTGTAGATGTAAAAATTGTTGTTATACATCTCAAATCTGGGATTTTGGTCAATAAAAGACTCCCTCTTAGTCTCAAGTGGGATTACCTCTATCTCCTTCACAAAAGTCTCAAGGAATTGCTGTTCGGAGATCTCCTTTTTGTATTCTATTGTTTCAATTTTTGTTTTTTTAGATGCCGTTTGACCGTATCCGCTTACCAAAGTGAAAAGAATGATGATTAGTGTTAAAATCTTATTTTTCATAGTATTATTTGGTTTTTGCAATTATTACAACCGGGTTGCTGTTTTCATTCAGCTTGGCAACCAACTCTTTCAGATAACCTCCTGCTTCCGGCTGTTCGTTGGCGTAGGTTATAATCATTGACGCATTTTTATGTGAAATGAGATCCTGTTGTGAATTAGATACTTCCGGCCAGAATGGAGGTCCATTCTTTAAATCATCTTTTAAGCCGGTCTTTCCCTTTACAGCCTGAGCAAGAATGGTAAATTTTCCGTTCGATTTACTAAATAGACCATTTGCAATCGTATATGTTCTTGAATCAATCGTTACAGGCTCAATTGCTTTACTTCTTAGTGTAAGAGTAAGGAAGATATTATTGTCAGTTTCGACTAAAAATGGAGAAATTGATATAAACGGAGAGTTTTGAGATATAACATCTTCAAAAGTAACCCTTTCTGGTTCTTTGTACTTGCCCTGGTTAATTATATATGCTATTCCGGCCTGACCTTCCGGATTTAATGAGAAAATTGTATCGCTTTTAGGAGAGAAAAATCTCATCTCATCAATAAATTTTGAGATAACCGGATGGTTCAATCTCAGGGGCACATCATTTCCGTTTGCAATAAAATCTATTGGCCTGAATTTAAATGAATTGATCAATTTGGATGAATCCTTGAAAAATATCATATTACACGGAGTATTATCGGCAAGAATAAAGTTAGATGCAGCAAAAAGTGAATCGCCGAATATTTCAAAACTGGTAAAATTTACCTCTTTAACAGGTGATTTAATTTTCCGGATAAAATTTAAATTAGTGCCATAGACAGAAATATCTCCGGTATAGTCAAGGATCAATATGTTCCCGGATTTCTCATCTACCTTAAAATTTCTGAGGTTTATATACTCACCGGGGCCTCTCCCTTTTCGGTTTAAAGTGTTTAAATACTTACCATTCAAATCAAAAATATAGAGTTTATCGCTGTTGTCGGTAACATAGATCTTATCATCTTCACAGATAATTTTAGAAATATTGCTAATTAACGCACTATCATTTGTCTCCAGCGGTATGTAATCTATACTCTTTGCAATTTCACTAAGATTAACAACCTCTATTGATCCTATACTCTTTTCAATATCAATAATATTATTGCTATTTACCCCTTTATCTGCCCCTGAATTGCATGAGATAATTGCTGCACTTAATAGTATTGGGATTATGAGCGACCTTATTTTTACAACCATTTTATTTAAGTTTTATCTTTTTTGTAAAGTTATCTCATTCTAGCAATTGCTACAATAGGATTATCGGTATCTTTCAGGTCTTTAGCAATCTCTTTCAGCTCCTCTTTCACATCATTTGCCTGTGTATATTCAATGATCTGCGATGCGTTAAAGAGCGCACACGCCTGAAAATCAGACGAAATGCTGGTTGGTAAAAATGGCGGACCGTTTTTAATATCATCTTTGAATCCAGGTATATTTTTAACCGGCTGATTAAGAAGGGTAAACTCTCCGGTTTTTTTGTTGTACAGGGCATAACAGTCGAAGTGTTTATTTACTCTCATACCGGTTGTTGTAGAGATCGGCTCTTCATATGGCTCATGACAAAAATCCCGCATATAGAACTGAAGTATCATATATTCGTCAGATTCTATAAAATAGACCGATCTCAAAGTAATATAATCGCCTTTATTAAGGTTCATTTCGCTGCTTTTGCCTGATACTTTTTTATATTTCCCGTAATTAATGCGTAAGAGCGGCGAATAATTTTGCTCCGAATCAATTGAGAAGATTGTATCGTTTCCTGCAAAGAGAAAGCGGATATAATCTTTATATCGGTATGTCTCAGGGAATCTGATTGTTGACAACTTTGCCGAAGGTATCTCTTTTCCGTCGGCAGATACTACTACAAAAGAATCTCCACCCTCCATTTCAAATTCGGTAATTGAAGGATAGGGTATTGTTTTAATGATGGTAAACGTTGAGTCATATATGATTGCTGCTAGCTGAACCGAATCTTTATATTTTGGTGATGCTGCGGCAACATAGAGATTATCCCCGATCTCCAAAACATCACTCTGGAAAGTGTTTTTGTTGTAGGGTACATTTTTCTTATCCAGATAATTGCCCTCTCTGTCAAAAAACATCAGATCGTCACTTGCACCAATTGCCTGAGTCTGAACAAGTATATCTCCGCTGCCGTGCATTGCCCTTATCCTTCTGGAAGCAACATACTCCTGAGCTCCTCGGCCTCTTCTGTCAAACTTAAAAAGGAATTTTCCATCCTTGTCAAATACCTTGAGTACCCTCATTGATAAAACATAAATTCTCTCATTTTCGTAAAAAACTGTGGGATAACGACCTATGAGGGAGCTGTCGCTTGTCTCCAATTTAACATAACGTATATCGTGTGCGACATCGCTCACATTAACAATTTTTCCTTGGCCTACATTTGAGGCAAGATCAATTACCGGTAATCCGCCGGTCTCGGTTTTTTGTTGTGAATTACATCCGCCCAGAGCGACAATTGCTGTAAGAATCAGAATTTTGTGTATGTTTCTCATATAAGTCATTTGTTTTATCTTTTTAAATTTGCCCTTTACTTCATCTTAACCATTACAATAACCGGATTATCCTCCTCTTTGAGGTTATCTGCAATGGACTTCAACTTTGGTGAGACCTCATGCGAATCGGCAAACGCCTTTAGCTTAGCGGGATAAATTATTGAGATCGCATACATATCTGCTGAGATGTACATCGGGAAAAAGGGAGGTCCCGATTCAAAATCCTCTTTAAACCCCGGTTTAGCGGGTATTGGGGCATTCATAAGAGTCAGTTTTCCTCTGTTCTTGTCGTAAATTGCGTAGCTTAATGTGTTTTTTGTTGAGCGACCACTGCTCTGACTTACAATCTCAAATGGTTCATGTGCATAATCTCTCAGGTTGAATTGCATCATTAAATGATTGTTAGTTTCAATGATTCTACCATCATTTAAATCTATGTGTTTGCCTTTCGATTTTTTCCCCTCAAACTCTTCGATATTTTTATATTTCCCATAATTAAAGACGTACAAAGGATTATAATTCAACGAACTGTCTAACGAAAATATTGTATCGTTTTCAAAGAAGAAGAATCTGGTGCTCTTTTTATATTTAAACGAATGAGGGGCGATTCTTTTTAATGCTTTTACATCTAAGTGAAATCCTCCTTCGTTCATCTTATTGGAGAGATCATTATATACATACTTATAATAATCCATTTTTGGTTTAAAAAGCCTTTTCAATACTGTACCGCTTGTGTCAAAGATAGTCGCATAGTGCTGTACAGAATCCGATACCGAGACATTATAGGAAAAGAGCAGTTTATTTCCATCTTTTTTCATAAACAGATTGGGAACACCCATTTTAATAGAGTCAGCTAGATATCTGCTCAATAGCTCACTTTCAAGTGAATAGGTTAAAACAGATATTTTTTGATCGGGACACATTCCATACATCGAAATATTTCCTGTTTCAGGGTCTATATAAGCAGAAAAAATAGATAAATACTCTTGCGGCCCTCTCCCTCTTCTGTCAATCGTTTTCAAATATTTCCCGCAGGAGTCAAAAATTGCAATATTAAAATGTGAAATTGAGTAGAAATGACCTCTTTCATAAATAATTCTTGGTAATTCTGACATCAATGATGAATCGCGGGTCTCCAGTGGAATATATCTTATCTCGGTTGCAATTTCGCTTAGATTAATTATCTGCCCGGAACCGACTGCTGATTCGATGTCAATAACCGGAATATTGTCAGATTTCTTTGTATTGTTACTACTCGTACAAGAAATAACAAATAAACAGACTGTTACTGAAATAATAAAAGGAATACGGGAAATTGACAAATTCCTCTTTGGGTTGAAGTCCATAATGTTATGTAAATATGATAGTTGGCTTCTTTTCCCCTCCGTTTCTCGCGCCTTGATGCAATTATCTCCGGCTTCGTTCTTTCATAAATTGCTTATTAACAGACCTCTCAAAAACTGTTCCAAGAATGAATTTCATCTGACAGAATCTTGTGCAATGTGTTATATATTAGATAGATTGATTTTGGTGTTTTGGAAATTGCATATTGTATAAAACATATATAATTAACAATCAATGTTATACACAATATTCTGTCAGATGAAATTCTGTTGCCCTGATGTGGGGAACGCTGGCAAAGTGTTACATTTCTTGCATCTTATTACTTTTTTCGTATATTTGTACTGTATTTGTAATATTCATTATCATTAATAACAGAATATGGTGAAAAAAGTCTCGAAGAAGGAGGTTGATATAATTGGTGCGGGTAAGGATCTTTTCTGGCGGTATGGGTTTAAGAGGGTGAGTATTGAGGATATCTGCAAAAAGGCATCGGTGAGTAAGATGACCTTTTACAGGTTGTTCAGCAATAAGAGCGATCTGGCTAAGCGGATTCTGAATGATGTTGTTGAGGATAGTATGGTGAGGTTCAGGGAGGTTATGAATGCGCAGTGTACCGCCGATGAGCGTATGAGAAGGATTGTTGCTCTTAAGATGGAGGGGACCAGGGAGATAAGCCGGGAGTTTATTGAGGATGTCTATACAGATAGCGGCAGTGAGTTGCAACTCTATATGACACAGAGGATTCAGGAGTCTTGGGAGACATTTGTGAAACTTTTTAAAGATGCTCAGCAGAGGGGGATCTTCAGGGCTGATTTTAAGCCGGAGCTGCTTCTTGCATTAAGCAGGCAGATGACAGCGATACTTGAGGATAAGAGTATTATGGCATTGTACGATAATCCGCAACAGATCATTATCGAACTTACTACAATTGTTGCATTTGGTATTGCGCCAAAAAAGAGTTAACGAAATTGGGAGATGAAGAGTGGAAAAAATAATGTGTTAATAATAAGAAGTCCAAATAGAGTCTATATCGGGTTTACATACTTGATTATATTTCTTTTAGCGGCTTTGACGCCGGTGTGTCTCCGTTCGCAGGAGCTTGCCGTAAAAGGGCAGATGAGTGTTTGGGGCGGATATCTGTCCGGGACATCTTTGCCCCTCATCTTGGGTGGGAGATATCTGCCTCAGGTAAACTTTGTTAAAAAATCGGGGTTTGAAATTGAGGTGGCGGCAAATCTGTATGGGAATGGAAACGTAAAACCGTTCAACAGGTCGCAGTGGGGTGGCGATTTGAAACTTTATAGGGGCTGGGCAAAGATTTCGTCCGAGAGGGCCGAGCTGAGAGTGGGCCTTCAGAAGATTAACTTTGGATCTGCCACTATCCTTAGACCACTAATGTGGTTTGACCGAGTGGATGCCAGAGATCCGCTGCAGTTCACCGACGGTGTATGGGGGGCTCTGGGCAGATACTATTTCAAAGACAATTCAAATATTTGGTTATGGGCGCTCTATGGGAACAAGGAGAGCCGGCCGTGGGAGGTAGGAACAACATGGGCAACTGTTCCCGAGTATGGTGGTAGGGTGCAGAAGAGCATCCCAAGAGGTGAGGCCGCTTTTAGTTTTCACCACAGAAGGGCACAAAGTGAGTTGATATCTGCAATCCCTGAAAACAGGTATGCCTTTGATATAAAACTTGATGTAGAGATTGGAGTTTGGGTGGAGGCTGTCTGGATCAACAAGCGTGTAAGTACAGGCCCAATGACCAATCAGGAGATGATAAACATAGGTGCCGACTACACTTTTGGAATCGGAAACGGATTAAATATTATTGCAGAACACCTTATTCTCTCTTATGACGAAAAACCATTCCGGTTCAGTAACAAAATTAATATGTCAGCCGTCTCTTTATCATATCCTGCAGGTATCTCCGATAATTTGGGGTATATAGCTTATTATGACTGGAAAAACGGGGGCATCTATAACTTTATAAACTGGCGGCATGACTTCAATAAGTTTAAGTTACACCTGATGGGTTACCTTAACCCGAAGAGTTATAATCTGCCTGTAACCGGAAACAATGCGGCGGTTTACTCAGGAAGCGGTTTTCAGATAATGCTGGTTTACAACCATCTTAACAAGAAAAATTTTAAAAAATAATCAATATGGAGAGTCCTATTATTGTAACACTTGAAAAGGTAACCAAGATCTTTCCCGCCGGGAAGAATGATTTTACAGCTCTAAACAAGGTAGATCTGGTCTTCAGAAAAGGGGAGTTTGCCGGTCTGGTTGGTCCGAGCGGATCGGGTAAGACTACACTGCTTAATATTGTCGGTTCACTTGACTGCCCTACTGAGGGGATTGCAACAGTTCTGGGTAAGACAATAAATTCACTTAACCATAAAGAAGCAGCTCTGCTCAGAAATTATGGAATAGGGTTTATCTTCCAGACCTATAATCTTTTGCCCGTTTACAACGTCTATGACAATGTCGAGTTTGCACTCCTTTTGCAAAAGATGTCCAGGACAGAGAGGCGGAAAGCTGTTATGGAGGCGCTTGATTGGGTAGGTCTTGCAGATAGGGCAAAATCGAAACCATCTACCCTATCTGGAGGTGAATGTCAGAGGGTTGCGATTGCACGGGCAATGGTAAAGCGGCCACAACTGGTGCTTGCCGATGAGCCATCTGCAAACCTTGATTCCCGAAACTCCCATATGATTGTCCAGACAATGAAGAGGCTCAATAAAGAGTTGCAGACCACATTCATCTTCTCTACTCACGACGAGAAGGTTATGCAATATCTTGACAGAGTGGTATATCTGAGAGACGGGATGGTTGAGAGAGATGTTTTGAAAGAGAGCAATGCAGATAAAAATATCTAAGATCATGCTGGAGTTTAAACTTGCGCTAAAAAATCTGTTCGGCTCGGGACTCAGGACCTGGCTGAACGTCACAGTGCTCTCGGTTGCTTTTGTTATCATCCTCTTTTACAACGGGATGCTTGATGGATGGAATATGCAGGCACAGAACGATACCGTTGAATGGGAGATTGGCGGCGGTCAGATATGGCACCCCTCATACGACCCGTATGACCCGTTTACATTTGCAGATTCACACGGAAAAATTCCTGAAGAGATTCAAAAGGAGATTGACCAAAAACGTGCAACCCCTATATTGTTGTGTCAGGCAACAGCTTACCCCGGAGGCAGGTTGGTAAATGCCCTTGTCAAGGGGGTTGATCCAAATCAGCAAATACTCAAGATACCATCGCACCTTTTAACCGGTTCGGAGTCTATTCCGGCAATTATCGGTAAGAGATTTGCCCAAAGTGCAAAGCTTAAGGAGGGTGACCGGGTTCTGCTCAGATGGAGGGATGCCAACGGCACCTTTGATGCCCGGGAGATAACCATAGTTGCCATCTTCAATGCAAATGTCCCGAACATAGATGTGAACCAGATCTACATTCCTATTGAGACGCTACGGGAGATGCTTTCGCTTCCTGGCGAGGCCACCTTTACGGTGCTGGCGCAAGACACAAAAGTTGCAGTTGCCGGTATTAGTGATTCCAAGGGTGGATGGATATACAGAGATATGGAGTATCTACTTAAAGATCTGAGAGATATTATGAAGGCAAAGAAGGGTGGTTCGAATGTAATCTCGGGTTTGTTGCTCGCAATAGCACTTCTTGCAATCTTTGACACTCAGGTGCTTTCGATTTTCAGAAGACAGAAGGAGATTGGCACATATATAGCGCTGGGTATGACCCGTAAAAAGGTTGTGGGACTCTTTACGATTGAGGGTACCACCCACTCACTTCTGGCAATTGCGCTTGGATCGGCCTGGGGTATTCCGCTTCTGTTACTGATTCAGAAAACGGGTATTCCTATGCCGGCATCTGCCGACCAGGCGGGAATAGCAATTGCAGAGAAGATTACTCCATATTATGGAATGGGGATGATTCTCTCATCTGTGATACTTGTGGTTCTCTCTTCGCTAATAGTGAGCTACATCCCTACAAAGAGAATATCTAAAATGAAACCGACCGATGCCCTTCGTGGGAAATTGGTATAATCTTCAATATCAACTAATACACATTGAAAATGAGAAAGTTTTTATTAAAGGGAATATTGAAGGATAAAGGGCGCAGTCTGCTGCCAATCATTGTGGTGGCAACAGGTACAATGCTTATGGTGGTGCTTTACAGTTGGATGACCGGAATCATGGGTGATTCAATTAAAATGAATGCCAATTTCAATACCGGTGAGCTTAAGGTTATGACTAAAGCCTACGCCGCTGATGCAGGTCAGTTTCCGAATGACCTTGCTATTCTGGAGAGCGATTCGCTTCTGAACCTTTTAAAGAGTTTTGAACCAGAGGCCGATTGGGTACCAAGAATCAGATTTGGCGCTCTGGCCGATTTCCCCGACTCTTTAGGCGAGACCAGAGGGCAGGGTCCGGTAACAGGTTGGGCACTGGAGCTTTTCCGTGAAGGGTCGGCAGAGAGCTCCAGGTTCAATCTTAAGGAGTCAATAGTACAGGGCAGAATGGCTCAGAAACGGGGTGAGGTGCTCATTTCGGATGAGCTTGCAAAACGTTTTAATGCAAAACTTGGTGAGAGTTTTACTCTGTTTGGCTCGACAATGGAGGGTGGATTCGCCTTCTACAATCTCACTATAGCCGGAACACTGCTGTTTGGCGCCACCGGCCTTGACCGGGGTGCTATTGTGATGGATATTGAGGATGCCCGGGCAGCTTTCGGGATGGAGGGAGCCTGCAGTGAGATTCTGGGATTCCTGCCGGACAGATACTTTAACGAAGAGAGGGCATCCGCCATTAAAGAGCGATTCAACAACCGTCCGAAAGTTATTGAGCTGAACGGAGAGGAGCTTGCTGAGGATGAATTTGAGCCTGTAATGGTAACTCTGCGTGACCAGCCGGGGATGTCAGATATGGTGGACTACACAAATGCCGTGAGTAAGATAATGATCTTTGTATTTGTGAGTGCAATGGCACTCGTTCTTTGGAACGGTGGTCTGCTTGGGGGTTTAAGAAGATATACCGAGTTTGGTATAAGGCTGGCAATGGGTGAGAGTAAAGGACACATTTACAAGACCATCCTCTTTGAGGCGCTGCTAATTGGGACTATAGGTTCGATTATCGGAACTGCCATAGGATATGCGATTGTGCTCTATCTCAATGTTTACGGAGTAGATATGTCGGGGATGATGCAGAACTCTACAGTGGTAATGCCATCGGTTGTGAGAACAGCCATCACCCCTACCACCTACTATATCGGATTCATTCCGGGTATCTTCTCGGTTCTGCTGGGAAATGCCCTTGCCGGGATTGGTATCTACAAACGGGAGACGGCCCGGTTATTCAACGAACTTGAGGTTTAATGTTATAATGATTATTACAGATTTTTTTTATCAGAATCTTTAACAGAATTTTAAACGAATATTTTAAATAAATATATGTCAAACAAATATTTAATAGCAGTTATATCCATTTTTGCAGTTTTGATCCCGGTTGGGGCCCATGGTCAGGATGGAAAAGAGATACTTAAGAAGATTGATGCAAATCTTTCGTCAAGAAATCAGATTACAGAGTCATCGATGACAATTCACGGCCGCAGAGGCAGTCGCACAATTACAGCCCGGAGCTGGACTGAGGGTGAGAAGCGCTCTTTTACCGAGTACCTCTCACCGGCATCGGAGGCCGGCACCAAGATGCTCAAACTCGAGGGTCAGTTATGGATCTACACCCCGGCTGCCGACAGAACCATTCAGATATCAGGACACCTTTTAAGACAATCGGTTATGGGCTCTGACCTCTCCTACGAGGATATGATGGACGACAGGAAACTGAGTGATGTCTATAATGTTGTTGTTGAGAAGAGCGACACTCTGGATGGCAGACCGGTCTATGTGCTGGAGCTCACTGCAAATGTAATCGATATTGCTTACCATAAACAGAAGATGTGGGTCGACACCGAGAGGTATATCCCACTTAAACAGGAGATGTATGCAAAGAGCGGTCAGTTGCTTAAACAGGCTCAGATGAAGGAGATAAAAAAGGTTCAGAACAGATGGTACCCTGCACTTGTTATCTACAAGGATGCCTTGAGAGAGGGAAAAGGGACAGAGTTCAGAACCATTGAGATAAAATTTGACCAGAACATACCCGACCATATCTTTACCAAGGCTTCACTTAGATAACCATTAGGGTATATTATTGTGTAATTTGTTTATATTTGTTTTCGTAAAACATTATTAAAATGAAGAATTTTCTGAAAATTGTACTCGGAACCTTTATAGGGTCATTCATAGCAATGGCCATTGGTTTTTTCATAATGCTCGGAGTCATTGGCTCCATGGCATCCTTCTCGGCAAAAGCAAAACCGGTTGTCCCAAAATCGGCAATTCTTAAGCTGAATTTCGACATAGCAATCACTGAACAGTCGGTTGAAGATCCATTCTCGGCCTTCAACCCTATGGGTGGAGATGGTAAAACCCAGGGTATCCTGGAGTTTATCCAGACAATTGACAGGGCTGCTGCCGATCCTGCTATTAAGTTCATCTACATGAATGTGAGCGACCTAAATGCCGGCATCAGCCACATGGAGGAGATCAGAGCTGCGCTGAGCAGATTCAGGGCAAGCGGTAAACCAATTATCGCATATGCCGATAACTTCTCTCAGGCAGCATACTACCTCTCAACAGCGGCCGATAAAATTTACATGAACCCTTCCGGGATGTCTCCGCTTACAGGACTAAGCATAAGCACCCTCTTTATGAAGGATCTGCTTGACAAACTTGGAGTTGAGGTTCAGCTGATTCGTCACGGCAAGTTCAAAGCAGCTGCCGAGCAGTTCATCAGTAACAAGATGAGCGATGAGAATCGTGAACAACTGAAAGCCTATCTGGATGCAGTTTGGGGTACCTGGGTTGCAGATATATCATCTGCACGTGAAATTGCCCCTGAGAAGATCAATCAAATGACCGATAATCTTGAACTTACCACTGCTCAAAAGGCTCTTGAAGCCGGTCTGCTGGATGGTCTCCTCTATAAAGATCAGGTTGCAGATACTCTGGCAAAACTTTTTGGAGTTGAAGATGAAAAGGATATCAAGATGATCACCTCAAATGACTACTCGACAGCCACTAAGAAGATCAACTACAAAGAGAAAAACAAGGTTGCCGTTATCTATGCCGATGGTGATATCATTATGGGCAAATCGGAAGAGAATATCGCTTCGGATTCGTTTATCGAGCACCTATCAAAAGTCAGAAAAGACAGCACCGTTAAAGCTGTTGTACTGAGGGTTAACTCTCCTGGCGGATCTGCTCAGAGCTCAGAGATTATTGATCGCGAGCTGGCTCTTTTGATGGAGAAAAAGCCTGTGATTGTAAGTATGGGTGACTACGCAGCGTCGGGCGGATACTGGATATCTGCAAAGGCAACCAGAATCATTACAAACAACACAACCCTTACCGGTTCAATTGGTGTATTCAGTATGGTTCCGAACTTTGCCGGAACAATGAAAAAACACCTTTCAATCAACCCCGAAACTGTCAACACCAACAAGCACAGCGATATTATGTCAGGCTACAGAGCTCTTGACAATGAAGAGGTTCAGTTTGTACAGTCGGCCATCGAGAAGATCTACACCGATTTCATCAACCTTGTAGCACAGGGCCGTAAACTCACACCCGAAAAGGTAGATGAGATTGCCCAGGGTCGTGTTTGGTCAGGTTTGGATGCCGTTAAAATAGGACTTGCCGATGAAAAAGGCGGTCTTACAGACGCAATTAACACCGCAGCAACTTACGGAAATGTAGAATCTTACCGCCTGGTTGAGTATCCGGTTAAGAAGACCACAATGGAAAAACTCATGGAACTTCTGGAAGATAGCGGCGCTGCTGCAAAAGCTGTCTCAAACCCTGACCTGTTGTTAGAGAAAGCCTATTCAAAACTAAAAGGCGAAACCGGCATCAAACACTATGCACGTTTGCCATACAACATTCAGTTCGTGAATTGACTTTGACAGTGTGAAGGAGGTGGCTTTGCCAGAGTTTGATACAACCTGCTAATATAAAGAGACATACAAACATCAGTTTTCCAAATTTGGAAAACTGATGTTTGTATTATTCAGCTATTCAAATAATTATACCAAACTCTGGCAATGCCTGCCCCTACAGAAGACTTATCTCCAGAATGTGTTTCGTATTACCGGTGATTTTGAATCTCTCATCAACGCGGAATCCGGGGAGGGCGGCGATTTTGTCGTCTGACAACAATACGTGAAGAGACTCTTTGCTTTTCTTATCCATCTTAATGTCAATGAGATAATCGCTCACCTTCTTAAAGCCGTTCATTCCGAGCGGGATGAATTTGTCGCCGTCCGTCCATCTCCTGACGTAGAGTGGAAAATGGAGCAGATCGGCATCGAGAAGGAGTGTGCTTTCGAAGACAGGTACAGAGGAGGCTGTGACAAACAGGTCGCCGGTGAATTCTGCTTTGGCCCTCTCCTTTTTAAATTTGAATCCTGCCGGTTTAGGGTATACCGAGAGGCGCATTTTCACATCGCCAATTGTAATCTCTTTGTAATCGCCGGGATTTTTCACCTCTACCAATACAAAGCGTTCATCGGATTCAGCTTTGTCAACAGAGACTTTGGAAACGATCTCCTTATATTTACCCAGTTCGTAGTTTGAACTACTTTCCTGATTTGGATTAGCTCCCGGGTTTATATTCCCCTCTGGGTTTAAATTCTGTTGCTTTTCAGTTAAAACATCCTGCTCATCTTCAAGAAGTTCGAAGAAGTCTTCATCGGCATATTGAGTCTCTGCCGGGTTTTCAAAAACAGAAATTACAGGAAGTACTATCTGCGCTTCAGTTGGTGTCCCTTTAGGATAGATAAGCAGATAGTCTCTGTCTTTTAATATCAGGAAGCTGTCGGAGTGAAACTCTTTGCCGGGCTGGCCTTTTAATGCATTGTAAACCTGTTCTGTCTGTAGTGGATTAAATCCAAACTCATCGAGAAGCATATAGAGCCAGTAGTCGGGTCTTACCTCCTGAAGAAGTGCAGGAATAGAAATTCTCATAGACTTTTTGTCAAGAAGGAGACCCTTTTTCTGTTCAAAGAGGTGAGTTATTATCTCAGAAGCAGCTTCGACATTTTCCATATCCCTCTCAATTGTTTTCAGAAATGACTGGTTAATAATTTCAAACTCAGGAAAAACCATGTTTCTCAGACGGTTTCTCGAGTAGTGGCTTTCATAGTTGGAGCTGTCAACCCGGAACGGGATGTTCTCACTTTTGGTATACTCAGCAATCTCCCTCCTCGTGAATCCGATAAGAGGCCTGATTATATTTCCGTTCTTTTTTGAAATTCCGGTAAGCCCCTGAATTCCGGTTCCCCTGAGTATATTTATGAAAAAGGTTTCAACGGAATCATTCAGGTTGTGGGCTACAGCCAGATACTCAAAACCGTGCTCCTGCATCAGTGTATCAAACCATGTGTACCGAAGATCTCTGGCAGCCATCTGAGTTGATATCCCTGCGCTTTTAGCATAGGCTTTGGTGTCAAAAGTATTTGAAAAATACGTTATTCCTCTCTCTCTTGCCCAGTCTCTCACCATCTCCTCATCCCCGTCGCTCTCTTCACCTCTGAGGGAGAAATTTACAGTGGCAATTGCAAAGTTGGAATAGAATATTCTGCTGAACAGATGTGCCATGCACATGGAATCAATTCCTCCGCTTACGGCAAGCAGAATCGCGGGATTTCCGGGAGCTGCAGGGTGCAGATCCTCAATACCTGTGAGTCGCATAAGCGACTCTTTGAATTTTGTAACCATTACTTCTTAAAATCACCAATTGTATATGAGAAACCAACGGAAAGTATCTCTTTAAATTGCAGACGGGGAGCAAGTACACCATCTTTATCTGCAATCAGGATTTCATTATCGTAAATAAGGTTTGTTCTGAGGTTTACCGAGAAAAATTTGTTTATTTTGGAATCTGCAAAGAAGTCCCATATAACTTTTATGTTTTCCGGTTTACCCAGAAAGTCGGAGAAGAGATTTAGTGTAGAGGTTATATTGAGGTTCTTCGATACCTGATTCTTGTACTCCATTTTCAGCTGTGCTCCGAGTTCAAGTTTTGCAGGTTGATCAATTCTGTTGCCATATCTGGTTCTGAGTGAAGGTGCTTCTACGACTACCAGATTACCGGTCAGTGGAGAAAAGTTTAATGAAAGAGTTTTAACAGGCTTGTAATCCATACCGATACCCAGCGAAAAGTAGGCAGGTGCAAATGCACCGGATATGAGAATCGGGTCACGGTTTGCCGGATAGTTAAAGCCATCGGTCATCTGCGTTCTGAAGTTAAACGATACAGCTGCAAAGAAATCTTTGAATGCTCTGTATCCCAACTTGCTGTCCAATATAAATTTATCGTCGCTCTTTTTGTATCTTTCCCCGAATGACTGGATAAACCCGTACCCCACCTGAATTCTGTTCTCCCAGAACATCTCTTTGTTAACCGAGTAGTTCCTGTAAACATTAACAAATGCATTCAGAGCTATATTGTCATATCCTCCTGAAGCCCAATTAGTAAGAGAAAGTTGAGAGAAGCCTAGCTGGAAGAGTGTCCCACCTTTCCATTTACTTGGAGGGGGTGGAGGTGGTGTTAAAACAGGGACTTTTATTCCGGAAGCAATTAAAACACACAACTCATTTGCAACACTCAGCTCCTTTTTAACAGGATTCTGCTGTGCAAACAGCTCAGGAGCTATTAGTAATATTAGTGCCGGTAAAAACTGCTTTCTGAAATTCATAACTAATTTATTGAGCCCATTTATTAACCTTTAAGAACATCATCGGAGTTAAACTTGAACCCCATCCGCTTACCTGTCTGAAGTTTGGCACTCTCAATCTTGTCATTTATCTGCTCAACACTTGCAACCTTTACCAGGTCAAAAGGTGGCACGAGCAGGTCGAATGAGAGGGTGTACAAAACAGCTGTTTCAACTATACCCACAAGCTCTTCCCTGCCCAGCTGCTTTTTCCCGAATGAGGCTATATCATTGTCTTGTTGTCTTTTACCCTCAACAAGATAATATTTGTCTTTATTTATAAAGATCCTTGCAACAAGGTATCCCAGGTCATCGGCCCTGTTGTACTTTATAGAGTCCGAAAGAAAATTGTACAAACTGATAATTCCGCAGAATCCGTTATCAGGGTCGTTTTTAAGATACCCCCCTTTCCAGGCAGCATGATCTCTGTCGAAAGTGAAGACATCGGAGTGCATACTGAAAATGAGTACATCGTCGGCAAACTTGAGTTCCGCCTCAAACTTTCCACGGTCTCTGTACTCCAGCCTTATCCTTCTGTCATTATTGTCAAGCAGATCGTTCAGATCATTGCTCATCTCATTCAGTATCTCTTTCAATTGATTGAAAACATCCATTGTCTGGTTGAAAACCTGGAGTTTCACCTGTGATTTGCTGTTAAAAGCCTCTAGAATCTCTTTTTGCCTGGACGGTAAATCTGCTGACATTTCTGATTAATTTTTTTGATTTCCTTTTAAAACTCTCTTTTGTAAAAATATAAATTTTAATACGCTCTTGCAAAAAATACTCTTCCTTTTGATGGTTTTCCGCTGTATACACAGAATCCCTCCTCATCCTCAACATCTTCCAACGGAATACATCTGATTGTTGCTTTGGTCTCCTCCTTTATCCTCTCCTCTGTTTCGGCTGTCCCGTCCCAGTGGCAAAGCAGGAATCCACCCTCCTCTATCTTTGTTTTAAATGTTTCGTAATCATCTACCTTAATAGTGTTGTTTTTACGGAACTCCAGAGCTTTATTGTAGATATTCTCCTGAATCTCATCCATCAGATTAACTACGTGTTCAATTGCATCTTCACGGCTTACCGAAGTCTTTGTGAGGGTATCCCTGCGGGCAATCTCTGCCGTACCATTCTCAAGATCTCTCGGACCTATCGCAATTCTAACCGGTACACCTTTGAGTTCCCACTCCGCAAATTTGAATCCCGAGCGCAGATTATCCCTGTCATCTATCTTCACGGTCAATCCCCTCTTTTCAAATGCAGATTTCATCTCTTTCATAGTTGCCACAATGCGGTCATTCTCCTCCTGAGTTTTGAAGATAGGAACCATAACAACGTGTATAGGAGCAAGTTTCGGAGGAAGTACCAATCCGTTGTTATCGCTGTGCGCCATTACAAGTGCACCCATCAGACGGGTAGATACCCCCCACGATGTTGCCCATACATATTCCAGATTTCCCTCTTTCGATGCAAACTGCACATCAAATGCCTTTGCGAAATTCTGACCCAGAAAGTGCGAAGTCCCTGCCTGAAGCGCCTTGCCATCCTGCATAAGAGCCTCAATACAAAGAGTCTCCAGTGCACCGGCAAATCTTTCGCTCGGACTCTTTTTCCCTACAACAACCGGGAGAGCCATATACTCCCTGGCAAACTTTGCGTAAACCTGTACCATGCGCTCTGTCTCCTCTATCGCCTCCTCTTTTGTCGAATGGGCTGTGTGCCCCTCCTGCCAGAGGAACTCGGCTGTTCTGAGAAAAAGCCTGGTACGCATCTCCCAGCGAACCACGTTAGCCCACTGATTAATAAGCAATGGGAGGTCTCTGTACGATTTTATCCAGTTTTTGTAGGTGTTCCATATTATTGTCTCGGAAGTTGGTCTTACAACCAGCTCCTCCTCCAGTTTAGCATCCGGGTCAACCACAACTCCCGCTCCATCCGGATTGGCCATCAGTCTGTGGTGGGTTACAACAGCGCACTCTTTGGCAAAACCCTCGACGTGCTCGGCCTCTTTGCTCAGAAAAGATTTCGGAATAAACAACGGGAAGTATGCGTTTACATGTCCTGTCTCTTTAAACATTCTGTCCAGTTGGGCCTGCATCTTCTCCCAGATAGCATATCCGTAGGGCTTAATTACCATACAACCTCTGACTGCCGAATTTTCGGCCAGATCGGCTTTGGTAACCAAATTATTATACCACAACGAATAGTTCTCTTCTCTTCCGGTAATCTCTTTTGCCATTTTAATTATATTTTATATGTAATTTTCTTAGAAATAGTGGGTAAATGGTACGATTTTTGAGTACTTTTGTTTTGAAGGCACAAAATTAAGAAATAATTTAAAACACAGGAGGTGCAAGATGAAAAACACAATTACAATTATTGTTCCAATAATACTTGGATATTTTCTTAGCTCTTGTGGAACTACAACCGGATTGACAACTGCAGTGTATCAGGATGCAATCTACCAGAAGCCCGATGCCAATGGATACATTGTAGTAAACACAAACAATGACAAGGAGATAGAGGTATTAAGAGGAAAAACCAAAGAGTCAAACGGTGTTTACATAAAAGGCAAACTTGTAGAGCCCCTCTATGTAGACGAAGAAGGTAACGTCGAGATAAATCTTGGCGGAGAAGAGATTGATAAGACCTATCTGGTTTTAAATCCGGGTGAATCCTTCGAAGAGCGTCTTACAAAATTTGAAAACCCTCAGTACACCATTAATATAACCTACGATCCATTCAATAACTATTTTGACTGGTACTACTCCAACCCTTTCCGTTTCTGGAGAGTTGGAAACTACTATTGGGGGAATTACTGGTATAATCCATGGATACATTACGGAAGATACTATGGCTACTTTTCAATAGATCCGTTCATTGGAATGGACTATTTCTGGTGGAGCCGCATGTATATGCCAATGTACCAAAGACCATGGGACTGGTATTACGCATCATGGCACTATCCGGGTGATGGTTACGGTTATTGGTACTACAATTGGAACGATCCTGATCGTTACAGATATACAAGTTCAAGTGATTTCTACTACGGTCGCCGTGAGAGCCAGAGGAGTGATAAAAACAACTCGACAGCCGTTGTTTCAGGTGGTTCATATATCAGAAGGGAGGCAAATGTTGAGCAGGTTCGGGGCAGTCGTCCTTACAATGGAAATCTGAATTCGTCTGAAAGTATGTACAGAAGGGATAACAGGTTTGAAAACCAGAACAGATATCAGGAGTCAGGTAATTCGGGGCAGATGGCCGGTAACCAGGGAAATCCGGTTCGCAGGCAGAGTGCCGATGTTAACCGAAGTTCAGGATCAAGAGTTTATAACAGTGGTTCGGTAACGAGAATCAGTAATGGTTCTGTAACAAGAAACAGCAACAGTTCTGTGACAAGAAACAGTGAATCTGCTTACAGAAATTCAGGAACATCTGCCTCTTCGAGATCTGCCAACTCAAACTCATCGGGTAACTACAGACCTTCTGAAAACCAAAGATCGGTAAATTCAGGTTCCAATACCTATTCAAGATCTTCAGGTTCAAATAATAATAGTTCTAACAACTCTTCAAGATTTGAATCAGGTTCATCAAGAGGATATGTAAATACATCATCCGGCGCCAGCTCTGCAGGCAGCAGTTCAGGTTCTTCGTCGAACACAAGCAGCAGTAGCAGTAGCAGCAGTAGCGGATCATCCTATCGCAGATAGGGTAATAACTTAAAAATATTATGAAAAGATTTTTATCTATTATTCTGGCAATGGTAGTTACGGCTACCGTCATAGCCCAAAATGCATTTGACGCTCTGAAGTTCTCTCAGATCAGATATGAGGGAAGTGCAAGGTCGATGGCTATGGGGAATGCATTCACTTCTTTGGGTGGGGATATCTACTCTCTTAGTATTAATCCCGCAGGTTCAGGGATATACCGCTATTCGGAATTTATCTTTACCCCATCATTGGTTTCTGAAAATGCAAATTCAACATACCTCTCAAACCGTGAAAATGAAAACAGAACCAGACTGGGAACCTCATCACTGGGTTTTGTCGGTTCTATCAGAGTGGGAAGCTCTCCGTACGGGCTAAGGAGCATAAATTTCGGAATTGCTGTCAATAAGCTAAACAACTTTACATCCAGATCATATACAAGCGGTGTTAATGCAAGTTCCAGCTGGTTGGGTTCGTTGGCCGAGGGTCTTGGCGGAATTTACAAAGGAGATCTTAATATAAATGATCAGTGGGACCCATTCAGAGATTTTCCCGAAGCATCCTGGAGAGAGATTCTAGCATGGAACTCTAACCTGCTGGATCCACTTCCGGACTCCGACTTTGATTATTTAGGAGCGACAGAAAATATAAGAGGAAATCAGATTGTACATGGCGGTGATCTTAATCAGGAGTTCTTCCGTGAAAGTGGCGGCAACCTCTCCGAGATGGTCTTCAACGCATCAGTAAATATATCCGATAAGATCTTTCTTGGTGCAAATGTCGGTATTCAGACTCTCAATTTCAGCGACATGCAAAGGTATTCCGAAACTGCGGTTACTCCTGCCAATTTCGATTCAAAATTCCAGACCTTTACTCACACCTACAAACAGACATCGGAGGGGATGGGTATCAATATGAAGTTTGGTATCATTGCACTTCCGTTTGACGGACTGAGGCTTGGTGCGAGCATCTCCACACCTACCTGGCATTTCATTAAAGATGAGTGGGAAGAGAGTATCTATGCAAAATATTCCGACGGTTACAAATCTTCAATTCAATCTCCTGTAGGAGAGTATAATTACAGAATAACATCACCGTTTATCTGGAATCTTGGAGCATCCTATGTATTTGGTAAATGGGGCCTGTTAAGTGTTGATTATGAGGGTGCCGATTACTCTTCTATCAGAATGATGACCGAATCATTTGATAAATATCAGTTTAAAAGCGAGAACGACTATATTGCAGATTACTTCAGAGCAGCACAGACCTTCAGGGCAGGTGCCGAGGTTAAACCTGTCGGAAATATTTCCCTCAGAGCCGGTTACACAAAATATGGAAACCCTGAAAAGAGCCTTGGTTATGAGGCTGAATATATATCAGGTGGGTTGGGATTCAGCTATAAAGGCGGTGCCTTTATTGATCTTGCATTCCAGAAGAGGTTGTCAAACAGCGAATCCTTCTCGCTCTACTCCGACTACACCAACCATGCCGCACCGGTAGGTAATATGGAGATGTCAGGCTGGAAACTACTTATGACTATCGGATTCAGATTTTAGACTAAGATCTTTTATTTTGTAAAATCTCATATTATTTTGCTTGACAAAATTACAAATTGAATCAAGCATCGCATATGTGAGCTTATTTTTCCTGTCAGCAATTTTAACTGGTCGGTGTTCTATTAAAACCAATACACCATCACACTTTTTTGCATTGATTATTGCCTTTTTATAAATATTCAATGCACTGTCACCACTCAAATTAATATCAAGTCCGTCAATAAACTTTTGATCATAATCAAGAACATTAATATACAAATCTCCTTTTAAATATCTGGACACTGTTCTTATAGTCAAAAAGTAATCGGAAAGAAAAATATCTGACTCACTGGTATTAAAGCCGTAAGGATAAGCAAAAGAGGTGACACTTATACCCAACATATCAAAAAATTTTAAGGAGGGTTCTATTTCATTCAGGTAATAACTTGTAAGACTATTGGTTTTTAGATAAATATGAGTCTTAGGATGGTTTACTGTGTGACAACCTATTTCATTGCCATTATTGTATAATCTCAGGATTTTCTCTTTATCTTCTTTTTTTGCATTATTGGGATAATTAAGACTAATAAAGAAAGTGACTTTTGCATCGTAGGAGTCCAGAATGGGGAGCATATCGATCCATTCATCATAATAATTATCATCAAAAGTAATAGCTACTCCAGGTTGTAAATCCAAATTTTGTGAAAGATTACTGGAAAATATATTTTCAGGTATAATCTCTTTGGTACAACTAATTACTAATAAAGAAAATACAGTTATGTATAAAAATATTTTCATTTTACCTTATTTTCTAATCACAAAATTATTGTTTTTGAATTAATATTAAAAGATTGAGTAAAGTTAAATATAACTTGAGCTTTCTGATCCCTCATTAAAGAGAAGATCGATAATTGAAAGGTCATCAATAAAACCAAATTTCTCTGAGAAGATTTGATGATAACGGGAATCGCTTTTGCGGCTGATTCGTTTCGGGTGAATGGCATTTCTGAAATCATAACAGAGTAGTTCACCACCTTCGCCGCCGTAGTCATGACGGAATCCGGAGGTAAATTTTATCTCCTGCCTGATTCCCAGCATATCCATCAGTTTCCGGAGTAACTCAGTGTTGAAATCGAATAGAAAAGTGAACCTTTTTGTATAGAATGGTTCAAGTTCATCCTTGAAGTATTCAAAATATGGTGTGGAGTTGTATGCAGATACTATTGCTCTCCAGTGTTGTTTCTGCCACGTTTTTGTGTTGTCGATTCTGATCTCTTTTACAGGAATTGAGAGGCTGCAGCTTCTGTCAACAGGAATAATTAAAGGTAAAAGGCCGTTGGCACTGTAGATGTGACAACGGCTTCTGTATGATTGTTTCTGGTAGTTTTCAAACTGCTCTATCTCCCAGTGGGGAAATCTTCTGATTACCCTGAAGTAGTCTATTGGAGGCAGATAGGCTGTCGAAACTATTGCTTTTAAATTATCACTCATCAATAGAATCTATAGTTCCGCGTATAATTCCCCTTTTGGAGCTTTTGATGAAATCTATAATTGCTCTCTTTTCTGCTGTCTCTTCAAATGTCTCATCGACCGCCCTGCATGCATCAGTAGTATTTAATCCGCTATGGTATATAACTTTATATATATTTCTGATCTCATCTATCTTCTCCGGAGAGAATCCTCTCCTTCTTAGTCCTATTGCATTTACACCCCCAAATGAGAGTGGTCGTTTTCCGGCAATAATAAATGGAGGAACATCTTTCCCGACCATTGAACCACCGGAAAGCATTGTGTGGGCACCAATATGCGTAAACTGGTGAGCTGCAGAGTGCCCCCCTATTATTGCATACTCGTCGACATCGGAAACTCCTGCGATTCCGACATAGCTCACAAGTACTACATTATCGGCAATATTGCAATCATGTGCTACGTGTGCGTACGACATTATCATACATCCCTTACCTATTCTGGTTGTACCTCTTCCGCTTTTAAGTGTCCCTCTGTTTACGGTAACATACTCCCTCAGAATAGTATTATCTCCAATTTCGACAAAGGTTACCTCACCTGCAAATTTATAATCCTGAGGCTCTCCTCCAATTATAGCTCCGGGATATATTTTGCAGTTTTTACCAATCTTTACGTTATCCATTATTGTAACGTGGGGCCCTATCCAACATCCATCACCTATCTCAACATTCCCGGCAATGTAAGAGAATGGCTCAATAATAACATTTACGCCAATTTTGGCATCCGGATGTATATACGATTGATTCATAAAGTTTTATTACTTATTTTTTATTACCTGGGCCACCAGATCCGCCTCGCACGCAAGTGTGTTACCAACATACACCTCACCTTTCATGCAAACAATGGATCTTCTTAATGGGGCTGTCAAAGTTAACTTAATAACCAATACATCTCCCGGAACAACCTTTCTTTTGAATTTCGCATTATCAATTTTTGCAAAGTAGGTTGAGTATTTATCCGGCTCTTCAAGATCGGACAATACGAGAATTCCTCCAACCTGAGCCATTGCTTCAATGATAAGTACACCCGGCATAACAGGCTCATCGGGGAAATGGCCAATAAAATATCCCTCGTTTATACCAACTGTTTTAATTCCGACAACCTCATCGTGGTTCATTGAGATAATTCTGTCAACCATAAGAAAAGGAGGACGGTGCGGAAGCAGTCTCTTTATTCCGTTAATGTCGACAACCGGTTCTGCATTAGGGTCAAATTGCGGAATTTGTTTTGCTGTTAGATTCTCAAGTGCCATTTTTCTAATAATTTTTGCTGTTTCTGTGTTAATTTTATGTCCTGGTTTGTATGCTGTTACCCTCCCTTTAAACCTTATACCCGAAAGATAAAGATCTCCAAGCAGGTCTAGCAGTTTATGTCTTGCACACTCATTTGGGAAGAGTGGTTTTTCTATATTCAGATATCCGCTCTCAACTGACTCTTCATAACTTATGCCAAAAAGCTCACCCAGCTTTTTCAACTCCTCTCCCTCAACCCTCTTTTCGGATATCACAACTGCATTTCCCAGATCACCCCCCTTGATAAGGTTATTCTTTATGAGCATCTCAATGTCATGAAGAAAAACAAAAGTTCTGGATGGTGCTATTTCAGTTGTAAAATCTGTCTCTCTTTTATATTGGGCGCTTTGTACTCCAAGTACCCTGGACTTAAAGTCGACCTTAATCTCTGCCTCAAAACCGGTTGCCGGCTCAATAGTTATTTCGGACCCGCTCACCTCATCTTTGTAATGAATGGTGCGTTTTATCTCCAGGCATCTTCTCGGAGCGGTCTGAACCACTGTCCCGTCTGCCGATATTGCCAGTGCATAAGGGGCCGCACTGCCGTCAAGAATCGGGAATTCAGGGCCATCGGCTTCGATTACTGCGTTGTCTATACCTAAAGCGAAAAGAGTTGACATTAGGTGCTCAACAGTTGAGACCTTCACTCCGTTTTTCTCCAGAACCGTCCCTCTTTCAGTGAAAGTTACATTATCGGCAACGGCGGGAATTTCCGGTCTCCCTTCTAAATCACATCTGACTATTTTTATACCCTCATTCTCTCCGGCCGGTATTAACTTTAACCTGACTCTCTTGCCGGAGTGTAATCCTATCCCCTCAAAATTGTATACTCTTTTTAAAGTCTGTTGCTTATCCTGCATATTCCTTCTTAAACGATGTGATCAATTTACAAAGCTACAAAATTTCACCTATCTTTTATGTAACTTCCGGAATATTGCGTAGGCCTTGAAATACTCCTTCGCATCAATTGCAGGGCTTCCGATAATTGAGCGACCCTCCTCTTTAATAGTTGAGATAACACCTGCCTGTGCCCCTATCATTGTCTTATCGGCAATTGAAATATGGCCCGACAGGCCTGCCTGACCGCCAAGCATGCAGCTTTTTCCCACTTTTGTAGAGCCCGAAATTCCCGCCTGAGCAGCTATAACTGTATTATCGCCAATCTCGGTGTTGTGCGCTACCTGAACCAGGTTGTCAATCTTAACACCCCTTCTTACAAATGTTGAACCTATTGATGCTCTGTCAATAGTTGTATTTGCACCGACTTCGCAGAAATCTTCGATAACCACATTTCCTGTCTGAGGGATCTTTTTAAAACTGCCATCGGGCAGCGGTACAAAACCAAAACCATCGGCGCCAATAACCGCATTGGCATGAATAATGCAATCTGAGCCAATTTTACATCCGCGGTAAATTTTAACTCCCGGATATATTATTGTCCTGTCTCCTATCTCAACCTCCTCTCCTATATAGCATTGAGGATATATCTGCACCTGATCACCTATCTTCGCCCGTTTTGCAATAACGCTCCCGGCTCCTATATAACACTTTTTTCCTCTGCGGGACAGCCATGAGATTCTTGAGAAGAGTGATACTCCGCTTTTGCGTGCCGATTTTGCAGAATTGAAAAGTTCAAGAACCGATGCAATTGCCATATAGGCGTTATCTACCTTTATAACGGTCATATTCAATGGTGAAGATGGTTCAAAACTCCTGTTGAGAATTACCACGCTTGCCTTTGATGTGTAGAGGTACTCCTCATATTTGAGGTTTCCAAGAAAGACCAGGTTTCCAGACTTTCCGCTCTCGATTCGGGCAACCGAAGTTACCTTTACGGAAGGATCACCAAGAACCTCTCCGTTAATACATTCTGCTATATGTTGTGCCGAAAATTCCATATTATGATTCATTAAAATTGGCTGTGCAAAGAAAATATTTTTTTGTGATTTGAGAAAAGGCTTTGGCCGAGAGCATATCCGAGATATTATATACATCATTGACCTCTCCATCTGAAGATATGATGTTTATCTCACCCTCTCCGGAGTCGTACCCTCTGTTTACTACTGCCCCCCGGGCCGAAAAATATGAGACAATGTGGTCCAGGTCATCATCTCCTCTATCTTTGCCCGACTTTTCAAAAACTCTCTCCAAAAGAGCCCTGACAGATTGGCTCTTCTCTTCAAAGAGTGAATCCGGAACCGGCTCATTAAAAAGTTTAAGTTTTGGCAGTCTCCTTTCTGTTAGCATTTTGCATAACACCGACAGTGTAAAATCATGGGAGAACTGCCACTGTTTGATTGCCGACATGACATCGGTATCATCCAATCTGGTGAACATCTCAAGAACCTCGTCGGCCTGAAAGGTCTCGGGTGTGAACTCTCTTACCAGGAAGTATTGAATTGCAGGTGAGCCGGTAAGACTCTCCCCTTTACCGGCAAGATAACGAGCCCTCCTCAAAATATTTATCAAAAGCTGCTCTGCAGCCACAACTGTTTTATGGAGGTAGACTTGCCAGTACATTAACCTTCTTGATATCAGGAATTTCTCGATGGAATAGATCCCCTTCTGCTCCACAACCAGCGAATTATCTTTTACATTTATCATTTTGATAATCCTCTCCAGCCCTATCATCCCCTCCGCTACCCCCGAAAAGAAGCTGTCTCTCTTGAGATAATCCAGTCTGTCTGCATCCAGCTGTCCGGAGACAAGCTGGTGCAGATACCGCTTCTCATAACTTCCGTCGAAGATCGCTATTGCCTTCGTAAGAGCTCCGTTAAAATCTCTGTTCATCTTTCTCATGAGGGCAAGCGAAATCTCTTCATGGGAAACTCCTGCAATAATGTTGTTTTCAAGTGCATGGCTGAATGGTCCATGACCAATATCGTGCAACAGAATGGCGGTAGATGCCCACTCCTCCTCATCGACCGGGATATCCACCCCTTTTGACCTGAGAACAGCAATAGCTTCACGCATAAGATGCATTGCACCAAGAGCATGCGACAATCTGGAATGAGTGGCCCCCGGATAGACTAAATTAGTGAGACCAAGCTGTTTTATATCTCTCAGCCTCTGGAAACAGGGGTGCTCCACAATTTTTAATACGAGACCCGATGGGATATTGATAAAGCCATGAACCGGGTCGTTTATTATTTTATAGTTGTTAATCATATTGTAAAGTTACAATAATATTAAAAAATTTGCCGTATTTTGAAAATATTCATATATTTGCAGCGGTTAAGAGCGAAAGAGATAAG
Source organism: uncultured Muribaculaceae bacterium (assembly GCA_964521685.1). Classification (GTDB taxonomy): domain Bacteria; phylum Bacteroidota; class Bacteroidia; order Bacteroidales; family UBA932; genus Bact-08. The sequence continues at coordinate 50,399 of CAZFTS010000009.1, read as the reverse complement.
GGGACACGGTTGTCCCCTTATTTATTAAATTTATTTTCAGATGATAAACAAAGCAACCGTAGAGTCCCTGATAGGGAGTTATCTTGAGGAGAGGTCGCTTTTTCTTGTTGATATAACCATTAGCAAGGATAATGACATTGAGATAACAATAGAGTCATACGACAGGGTTGACATAGAGAACTGCGCCGATATAAGCAGAATAGTTGAGCAGGGTCTGGATCGTAACGTAGAGGATTACTCTCTGACAGTGACATCGGCAGGGTTGGACCAGCCATTTAAGGTTTTCGAGCAGTATAAAAAGAGTATCGGGGATGAAGTTGTGGTGGTTTTAAAGAGCGGAGAGAAGATTGTTGCAACCCTTACTGCCGCTACCCCGGATAAGGTTGACCTTAAATGGACAAAACTTGTTAAACCGGAGGGTAAGAAGAGGAAGGAGAGCGTTGAGTTTACCGCCTCATACAAGCTTGAGGAGATAAAGAGTACAAAGACATATATTAATTTTAAATAATTTAAAAAAGAAATTTACCTAATATGGAAGGGTTAAATTTAATAAGCACATTTGCCGAATTCAAAGAGCTTAAAAGCATAGATCGCCCAACGATGATGAGCGTACTTGAGGATGTTTTTCGTAATCAACTGATAAAGATGTACGGAACAGCCGATAATTTTGATATCATCATTAACATTGACAAGGGCGACTTCGAGATCTGGCGAAACAGAGTAGTTGTAGAAGAGGTTGATGATCCAAGTACTCAGATTTCACTGGAAGAGGTATCCAAAATAGATGATTCTTACGAAATTGGGGAGGAGTTTGTGGAGGAGGTTAAACTCTCAAGTTTCGGAAGAAGAGGAATTCTCAATCTGAGACAAAATCTTTCGGGAAGGATTATGGATATCGAAAAGGCCAATCTCTATACCAAATATAAAGAGAAGATCGGGGAGATAGTTGTAGGTGAGGTATACCAGGTATGGAAAAAGGAGGTTCTCATTATGGATGAGGATGGCAACGAACTTCTTCTTCCTAAAACCGAGCAGATACCATCCGATTTTTTCAGAAAAGGAGATACTGTCAGGGCTGTCGTCTCTACAGTTGAGATGAAAAACAACAACCCGATAATTATCCTGTCAAGAACCTCGTCGGTATTTCTCGAGAGGATGTTTGAGCAGGAGGTTCCTGAGATATTTGACGGTCTTATTACAATCAAGAAGATTGTCAGAATTCCTGGTGAGAGGGCCAAGGTCGCGGTAGAGTCGTACGATGAGAGAATTGACCCGGTTGGTGCCTGCGTAGGTGTAAAGGGTTCCAGAATTCACGGTATTGTTAGAGAGCTTCGTAATGAGAATATCGATATTATTAACTGGACCTCCAATATGCAACTGCTCATACAGAGAGCCCTTAGTCCTGCCAAAATAATCTCTGTTAAGATCAACGAAGAGGAGAAAAGAGTAGGCGTTTACCTGAAACCTGCCGATGTCTCTCTTGCAATCGGAAAAGGCGGAAGTAATATTAAACTTGCAGGAATGCTCATTGATATGGAGATAGATGTGTTCCGCGACATTGAGGAAGAGGAGGAGGATGTACTTCTTACAGAGTTCAGCGATGAGATAGATGAGTGGGTTATTGAAGCACTTAAATCTATCGGATGTGATACCGCCAAAAGCGTACTTGCCCTTCCTGTCTCCGAGATAGTGAGAAGGGCCGATCTTGAAGAGGAGACTGTTATTGAGATCCAGAAGATTCTGAGAGAGGAGTTCGAATAGATTTTAACAAAATTTGGGAGATAATATATGACCATTGACAATATAAGAGTAGGTAAAGTACTAAAAGAATTTAACATAGGGCTGGGGACCCTGGTTGACTATCTTAAAAGCAAGAAGATAGAGATCGAGGCATCTCCCGGAACGAAGTTAACTCCCGAGGTATACGAGATTATCCGGAAAGAGTTCGGGAAAGAACAGATAATCAAAGAGCAGTCCAAAAAAATCGCAATAAAGGTTAAAGATATCACCGATAAGGCAGATGTTCATGCTTCGGATGATTCTGAGGATGATATTCCTGTTAAAGAGGTCTTTATCAAAACCACTGTAGTAGAACCTCCTTCGCCAAAAATTGTCGGCAAAATTGATATTGACAGGATTAACAAACCGGCTCCCCAACCGGTTCCTGCACAACCGGCTCCGGTTCAGCCCGCTCCTGTTCAATCTGCTCCTGTTCAATCTGCTCCTGTTCAATCTGCTCCTGTTGAAACTCCGGCTGTTGTTGAGCCTGTGAAAGTTGCAGAACCCGTGAAAGTTGCAGAACCTGCAGCTCCTGAGATTGATAATGAAAGAAAGAGAGCAGAGCAAAAGGAGAGGGAGGAGAGAGAGCTTCTTCTTGCAAGGGTTAAACGTGAACAGATGGAGAGAGAAGAGCGTGTGGAGAGAGAGAAACGTGAGGAGAGAGAAAAACGTGAAGAGAGAGAAAAACGTGAGGAGAGAGAAAAAGCTGCAGCAAAACAGAGAGAGGCTGCCGAACAAAAAGAGTCAGAAAAACCGGTCAGAGACCAAAATACAGCACCTGTGATAGAGCACATTGAAACAAAAGTAGAGAGACTTTCGGGACCAAAGATAAGTGGAACAATGGATCTCTCACAGTTCGAGAAAAAGAAAACTGAGCAAAAACCACCTGTAAAGGAGGGGCATAAAGGGAAGAGAGAGAGAATCCGCAAACCTCATAAAGAGAAGGTAGATCTTTCAAAAGAGTCAAAGGACAACGCTTTCCGCCCGGGAGCCGATAAAAACAGGCCTAATCCGAACAACAAGAAGGGTGATAAAAAACCTATCGGCAAGGAGAAGTTCAAACCGGTAAGAAATGAGGTTGACGAGGATGCCGTTCAGAAGCAGATTAAGGAGACCTATCTCCGTATGGTTGAGGGGAAAGGAAAAACCAAAGGTTCAAAATACAGACGTGATAAGCGTGAGCACAACTCCCAGAAGATGCAGGAGGAGTTCGAGAAGGAGCAGATATCAAGTTCAATCCTCAAAGTGACCGAATTTGTAACCGTTAACGACCTGGCTATGATGATGGATGTACAGGTGACAAAGGTTATCGAAGCCTGTATGAATCTCGGACTTATGGTTTCAATCAACCAAAGGCTCGATGCCGAGGCTATGGTGCTGGTAGCAGAAGAGTTCGGTTTCAAGGTTGAGTTTGTTACCGCCGATATCCAGGATTCGATTCAGGAGGATGAAGACACAGAAGAGCAACTGGTTACAAGACCTCCTATTGTTACCGTAATGGGACACGTTGACCACGGTAAAACATCTTTGCTGGACTATATAAGAAAGGCCAATGTTATTGCCGGAGAGGCAGGAGGAATAACCCAGCATATTGGTGCATACAACGTTAAAATACCTACAGGCGAAAGAATCACCTTCCTGGATACACCGGGTCACGAGGCATTTACTGCAATGCGTGCCAGGGGTGCAAAGGTGACTGACCTTGCAATCATTATAGTGGCTGCCGATGATGCTGTGATGCCACAGACAAGGGAGGCTATAAACCACGCCCAGGCGGCAGGTGTTCCTATGATTTTCGCCATTAACAAGATGGATAAACCGGGTGCTAATCCTGAGAAAATCAGAGAGCAGCTTGCAAACATGAACCTGCTGGTAGAAGATTGGGGAGGTAAATATCAGTGCCAGGAGATATCAGCAAAACAGGGTATTAACGTTGACAAGCTTCTTGAAAAGATTCTTCTTGAGGCAGAGCTGCTTGATTTAAAGGCTAATCCGAACAAGAGGGCTAAAGGTACAGTAATTGAGTCATCTCTCGATAAGGGGCGCGGATATGTTACCACAATCCTTGTGCAGAACGGAACTCTTAAGATGGGTGATATCATGCTCAGCGGAAGCTACACAGGAAGGGTAAAAGCGATGTTCAATGAGAGGGGTATGAAGATAACCGAAGCAGGTCCTGCAACTCCGGTTTCAATTCTGGGTCTTAACGGAGCCCCTGCCGCAGGTGAGCTCTTCAACGTTATGGAGGATGAAAAAGAGGCTCGCGATATTGCAAACAAGAGAGAGCAGTTACTTCGTATCCAGGGTCTTAAAACACAGAAACACATAACTCTGGAAGAGATCGGCCGCAGGATTGCAATCGGCAACTTCCAGGAGTTGAATATCATTGTTAAAGGTGACGTGGATGGTTCTATTGAAGCGCTCTCGGATTCACTTATCAAACTGTCGAATGAAGAGGTGCATGTAAATGTTATCCATAAAGCGGTTGGTGCAATTTCGGAGTCAGATGTACTGCTTGCCGCTGCTTCTAACGCAATCATCATAGGATTCCAGGTTCGTCCATCTGTATCTGCACGGAAACTTGCCGAGAAGGAGGAGATTGAGATAAGACTCTACTCTGTAATCTATGATGCCATAAATGAGGTAAAAGATGGTATCGAGGGTATGCTTGCTCCTGAGCAGAAGGAGGAGATAACCGCAACTGCCGAAGTCAGAGAGGTATTCAAAATCTCCAAAGTGGGTTCAATTGCGGGTTGTATGGTAAAAGAGGGCAAACTTATCAGAAATGCCAAAGTGAGGATAATCAGAGACGGTATTGTTATCTACACAGGGGGTCTGGGCTCACTCAAAAGGTTCAAGGATGATGTAAAAGAGGTATCGGCCGGTTATGATTGCGGTCTGAATATCGATGGCTACAATGACATTAAAACAGGTGATATGATTGAGTCATACACAATTGTTGAAATTAAGAGGAAGCTGTAACGTTTACCTCCATCTCAAGATCAATATCGAAGCGGGTTTTAACAGCCCGCTTTATTTTTTGTGCAAGGGCCAGAATCTCAGGACCGGCAGCACCTTCAAACGCCACCAAAACCAAAGCCTGATTCGGATGTACCCCTACATTCCCCTCTCTGATTCCTTTAAAGCCGCACTGTTCTATGAGCCATGCTGCAGGAATCTTTGAAAATGAGGGCGATGCCGGGAAAAGCCTAAGTGAAGGGTACTCTCTGCTCAGTTTTTGTGCCTCCAGGTCGGGGATAACCGGATTTTTAAAGAAACTTCCTGCATTTCCGGTTATTGCAGGGTCGGGCAGCTTCTCTCTTCTTATTGCAATAATTGCCTCACGGACATCCCTGATACCGGGATTTTTTATCTGTGCCAACCTTTCGCTCACATCTTTATAGGAGATATCCGGATTGGGGTTAAGCGCCAACCGGAATGTCACACTTGTGATTACAATTTTACCTTTAAGCTCATGTTTGAAGATTGAATCTCTGTATCCGAACCGGCACTCACTGACATTAAGCCTCTTCACTTCGCAGGTTTCCAAATGAACATATTCAACGCTCTCAATCGTATCCTTAACTTCGCATCCGTATGCACCTATATTTTGAACAGGAGAGGCGCCCACACGTCCTGGAATCAATGAGAGATTCTCCACACCGCCCCATCCCCTGTCGACACACCAGGCGACAAATGTATCCCAATCAACACCGGCGCCACATTTGACATAGACATGTTTGTGATCTCTTCCTGTAATTGATATCTCCATTATTCCGGGATGAATCACCAGACCTTTAAAATCCCCGTTGTAGAGTATATTGGACCCCGAACCTGTGACCAGTTTCGTAAGGTTAGTAAATCTTTCATCTTTGAGGATGGATATCACCTCCCCTACGTTTTCAGGTTGTGCGAACCAATCACACTTCACGCTTAATCCCAGAGTATTAAGTCTCTTCAAATCCTTATCTCTCTCTGTATACATTGTTTATAGTTCGTGGATTACTGAGTCGGATGCTATTTGTGAGCTCTCTTTTGAGCACTCCCCCTCAATTGGTTTGTATATATAGAGCAACCTGCAGGCCATCCTCATAATTGCTATCACTATCAGCAGAAAAAGAGCTGCCAGCTCGGCAGAAAGCTGCTCCTTTATCCTCTTCTTTGCAGACAGAAGTTCAGGATCTTCATCCAGAATCCGCCCGATATTTTCAGAAGGGATATCTCTCAGAGACCACTTCGATATAATTGTTCCATCGTAAAGATAAACGACACCTCCATTGGAGCGGTTCAAGGTCAGCAGGGTTTTAAGATCGGTGTGATAGGCAGTAGTCTCTGGACCTGATCCCGAAAGGGTGTTTACAGGGATCGAACGAGCATTCAAAGAATCTTTAAAACTCTCAATTTTTTTATAGCCCTTTTCGTTTAGTCTTTGCGGATAAGGAATTGAGATAAAGAATTGTGCCCCGCTAATCGAGAGAATTGAATCGGTAACATACTCCCCTTCGGAATCCGAAATTGCAAAATCGGTAACGGAGCTCCCGCCCCCTCTCTGTTTGGTCTTTGAATCCACAAAGGTGTATGTAGAGTCGGGTAGATTATCTACGGTAAACTCATACTCTTTCCCGTTTTTCGAATAGATAAGAACTGTTTCAAAAAGTGGTGTATCAGAGTTGTTTGTATAATTCAACCTCTCGCTGATATTGGTGCCCGGTTTAAACTCCATAAAATCTATCATTGGAAGATGTCTGTAAGAGTAGATTGACAGCAGCAATATTCCTGTAGCAAATATTGCGGCAAAACTCCACTCCCATGCAGGTGGTGCAACCGGTATATATCTCTCCCTCTGCAGAAACAGCAATACGGCAAAGAGAAGTAATACAATATTTTTATAGAATGTCTCCCAGTTGGTAAGCTTAATGGCCTCTCCGAAACATCCGCAATCCCTGACAGGGTTGAACAGAGCCAGTATCAGGGTTAGAACCGTGAAGAAGGAGATGAAAAAGAGTGCTGCCGATGCTGAGTATCTCATTCTGATTCCCACAAGAATACAGATACCAAGCAACATTTCGGTTGCCGAAAGCGCAACTCCGGAGATTATGGCAAGTGTGTGCAAATCTCCGAATCCAGCAGCTTTGAAGTACTCTTCAAATATTAGCCCCACTCCAACCGGATCGATAATTTTTACAAACCCCGACAGCAGGAAGGTCAACCCGATTATCACTCTCGATATAGCTCTCAGAAATTTCATATCAGACACTTTATTTTATTGAAGATCTCTATTGCCGGAAGAATCTCTCCGTTTTGACCGGAACAATCTACTCTTTTCAGATCCGTACCATTCCTGCACTCCTGAAGATAGATCTCCCTCACCCTTTTTTGGAACAAAATACTCTCTTCGTGTATATCTTTTTTCCCCTGCAGATAGCTTCTCTCCTCCCCCTCTCTGTTCTCTCTGAGCTTTTTATCTACAAAGTTGAGCGGCACATCCAGAAAGAGGTTAAGATCGGGTACCGGAATTCCGAATTTATTGTATTCAGTATCAAAGATCCAGTCTCTTAACTCCTTTGAACTCTCATCGGTGGTGCATTTTGCGCACTGGAAAGCAATATTCGAGTAGAGATATCTGTCCAGAATTACATTGTAACCCTGAGACAACCACCCTTTAATCTCTTCGGAAGCATCCCGTCTGTCGCCGGCAAAAAGGAGCGCCACCAGCATGGGATGAACATCCTCAATCTTACCAAGGTCACCTCGTAAAAATCTGGCTATCAAATCGCCAAACACAGGTGCGTCAAAGCGTGGAAAATGCAGATATTTGACCATGGCCCCCCTCTCTCCGAAGAACTCCTGCAACAAACTTATCTGCGTAGATTTACCGGCTCCATCCAAACCTTCTAATACGATTAACATAATAAAATCTTATATTTGTGACCTCAAGCAAAGTTAGGCATTTTATGGCAATTATTCCAAAAAGGGAGTCTCCTCTTATTATGGGAATCATCAATATGAGTCCCGACTCATTTTACGAGGGGAGCAGATGTAAAGGGGAGGATGATTTTGAACAGCGATATGGTAAGATGCTGGAGGAGGGTGCCCATATTATTGATATAGGTGCCTGTTCTACAAGACCGGGCTCTCTCTCTGTTTCAGAGGATCAGGAGTGGGAGTTACTTAAACCGGCCCTGAAAAAGATTCTGAGGGTCTTCCCTGCGTCAACTTTTTCGCTTGATACTTTCCGGGCATCAATTGTGGAAAGGGCATACGATTTTGCAGGTGATTTTATTATTAATGATATCTCGGCCTCGGAGCTGGATCCCGGTTTGTTATCAACTGCGGCAAGGCTGGAGCTTCCATATATTGCAATGCATATGAGGGGCACTCCTGCAACGATGCAGGGGCTGTGCGACTATGAAGATGTGGTTAAAGAGGTCTCTGACAGTTTCGATAATTTTATTTGCAAGGCTACCGGTTCCGGAATTGAGGAGCTGATTCTCGACCCCGGTTTTGGATTTGCAAAGAGTATAGACCAGAATTACAAATTGCTCAACAACCTTTCAAAACTAAAAAAAACTAAAAGTGATGGGACATTTTATCCGCTTCTGGTTGGTCTTTCCCGCAAAAGCATGATTTATAAACTTCTGGATACCACTCCTGATGATGTTATACCTGAAACTTGTGCGCTTAACCTTGCAGCACTTATAAATGGAGCCGATATCTTACGGGTTCATGATGTAAAGGAGGCTGCACGGATTGTTAAAATTTACAAAACAATTGAAAAAAATCTGAATTAATATGATTAACTCTCCCCTTACCGCTATCTCACCGGTTGACGGAAGATACAATTCGCAGGTTAAAGACCTGGCAGAGTACTACTCGGAATATGCACTTATAAAATATAGAGTTCGTGTTGAGATTGAGTATTTTATAGCTTTATGTGAAATCCCTCTGGGACAGTTGGCTGGTGTGAAAAAGAGTGTTTTCCCGGCCCTCAGAGATATATACAAGCGGTTTTCAATTGAAGACGCTGCCGAGATAAAGGTGCTTGAAAAGACAACCAACCACGATGTTAAGGCTGTCGAGTATTTTATTAAGAGCAGGTTCGAGACTCTTGGAATTGAGGAGTATTCGGAATTTGTACATTTTGGGTTAACTTCTCAGGATATTAACAACACCTCGGTTCCTCTCTCATTGCTGGAGGGTATAAGAGAGTGCTACTATCCCATTATCAATCAAATAGTAAACCATCTCCAATCCCTTTCCGATGAGTGGAGAGATGTCCCGATGCTGGCAAGAACACACGGTCAGCCGGCTTCGCCTACAAGGTTGGGAAAGGAGATTGAGGTTTTCGCAGTAAGGTTAAGAAAACAGCTTGAGATGCTGGAGAGGGTGCCATATGCTGCAAAATTTGGCGGAGCAACCGGTAATTTCAATGCACACCATGTTGCCTACCCGGAAATTGACTGGAATGAGTTTGCCAATGGTTTCTTAAAAGAGAGGCTTTCACTTGTTCGCTCCTACCCTACGACCCAGATTGAGCACTACGATTATCTGGCTGCCCTTTTCGATAATCTTAAACGGATTAATGTAATATTGATCGATCTTTCAAGGGATATCTGGACATATATCTCCATGGAGTATTTCCGCCAGAAGATTAAAGAGGGGGAGATTGGTTCATCTGCAATGCCGCATAAGGTAAATCCGATTGACTTTGAAAATGCCGAGGGTAATCTGGGGGTGGCAAATGCTATCTTCGAACACCTCTCTGCCAAACTGCCTGTTTCAAGATTGCAGCGGGATCTTACCGATTCAACGGTTCTTAGAAACATTGGGGTTCCCATTGCCCATACGATTATCTCTTTCAAATCTTTGGAAAAGGGGCTCAATAAACTGATTCTGAACAGAGAGGCAATTTTAAGAGATCTGGATAACAACTGGGCTGTCGTAGCCGAGGGGATTCAGACTGTGCTCAGAAGAGAGGGGTATCCAAAACCTTATGAAGCACTCAAGAACCTGACAAGAACAAACAAATACATTGACAGGGAGTCTATTACCCGTTTCATTGACTCACTGGATATTAGTATTGAGCTTAAGGATGAGCTTAAAAAGATCACCCCTGAAAGTTATACCGGAATATAATAATTGAAAAATAGATATTTATGAAAATCCTCAACAGAACCCAGTTTATCATCTCGCTGATATTAATATTCAATACCGTATCACTGTCGGGGCAGGAGCTTTACGACAAATATTTTACAGCTGAGAGACTCCGGCTTGATGTGGTTTTTGCCGGAGATGCATCTTCACAAAAGATATTTCTGGAGTCAATTCATAAGGAGAGCTTCTGGAGCGGCTCCCGTAATAATCTAATTGATCCTTTTCAATATGGGGAGTACCATTACGAGGTTCTGGACGTGAGTGGCAATATCCTCTTTTCCAAAGGATTCAACTCTCTTTTCCAGGAGTGGAGAACTACGGCAGAGGCTAAAGAGTGCGCAAAGGCATTTGCTGCATCTTACTGGATTCCTTACCCTAAAGAGAGGGTGAGGGTGGTATTCAGCGAAAGGGTGAAAGAGAGCGGTAAGTTCAGGGAGATTGCATCCTTCCCTGTTGATCCTGCCGATAAACTGATAAGCTCTGAGAGCGAGAATGGATATGCAGTAGATACAGTTCTTTACAATGGACCATCTTCCGGGAAGGTTGACCTGGTTTTCATTGCAGATGGATACACTGCTGCCGAAATGGATAAATTCAGAAGGGATGTTCAGAGATTAAAAGAGAACCTCTTTATGATTGAACCCTACAGATCCAGGATGAGTGACTTTAATATTTGGGCGGTTGAGTCTGTTTCAAAGGAGTCGGGTCCCGATATCCCTCACAACGACATCTGGAAAAATACCGCTTTATCATCAAATTTTTACACCTTCAGAATTGACCGGTATCTGACTGCTCCCAACCAGAGTATTGTTGCGAAAGCTGCCTCAAATGCCCAGTGTGATGCCCTCTACGTAATTGTCAATACAGAGAAATATGGTGGAGGAGGTATCTTTAATTTTTACGGTCTGAGTATGTCCGACCATAAATTCAGTGCCGAGGTTTTTGTTCATGAGTTTGGACACAGCTTTGCAGGATTGGGTGATGAGTATTACTCATCGGAAGTTGCTTATGATGAGTTTTACAACCTGAAAACCGAGCCGTGGGAGCCCAACATTACCACAAATGTAAATTTTGAATCGAAGTGGAAAGATATGATAGATCCTAAAACTCCCGTACCTACACCTAATGATGTGGCATATAAAGATGTCGTGGGACTATTTGAGGGTGGCGGATATATGTCGAAAGGGATCTTCAGACCTCATCTGGATTGCAGGATGAAAACCAATACTGCCGGTGGATTCTGCCCGGTTTGCGTGAGGGCAATCAACAAAATGATAGATTATTACACTAAGTAAAGAGTTCATGCTCAAAAAGAATTACAACTATATTCTGTTCGATCTGGACAGGACATTATGGGATTTTGACGCAAATGCCTTCAATAATATCTGCTCGCTCCTGGACTCTTTCGGGTTGGGAGATATTGGAAAAGAGGAGTTTTATGATACATACGACAAGGTGAACCATATTTTGTGGGCACAGTATGAAAAGGGTCAGATTGCTAAGGATCTGCTCAGGCACGAACGGTTTTACCGAACCCTTCTTGAGTACGGGATCGACGACAGGGAGCTCTCTGTAAAAATGGGTGAAGAGTATCTGGCGAGGATGCCCTACCAGACTGTTTTGATGCCCTATGCGATGGAGGTGTTAACAACACTTAAAGAGCGCGGGGTAAGAATGGCACTTATCTCCAACGGATTTAAAGAGGTACAGTATAAAAAACTGAGAAATTGTTCACTGGATGGATTTTTCGAAGCTGTTCTGATTTCGGAAGAGCAGGGCGTACACAAACCATCGCCTGTAATTTTCAAACGGGCCTTAAATGCTATCGGGGGGGTAAAGAGTGAGGCTTTGATGGTTGGCGATGATTTTGCAAACGATATCGAGGGTGCAATGATCTTTGGAATTGACCAGTTCTTTTACAATTACAAACAGTTGCCATGTGACGGTGGTCCAACATATAATTCGGGCGATCTGAGGGATCTGCTTAAGGTTTCGTCTCTACTATAAAGATATCCTCGTCATCCTCTTTGAAAAGGTACTGCTCCCTTGCAAATTTCTCCAGGGAGTCTCTGTTTGAAGAGAGCTCCTGAAGTTTCTCCTCTGTCTGTTTAATTGACTCTTTATAATACTCTTTCTGAGACTCTTGTTTGCCTATGCTAAATATTACCCGTGACCACTCAATAAGGTTATTTGAGTCAAAAAAACTGACCCAGATGAGGAATGCCATTCCGGTTATAAAGAATTTATTCTTTAATAATTTGGCTACCCTGGTCTCTTTAAAGGTGGCCCATCTCTCTTTTAATCCCAAATCATCAATTTTTTACAAAATTAATAATAATTTTGTCCTTTGTAATTAAATTAAAATGGCAATATGAATAAACCTGTTTTGTTGGTCCTGGCAGCCGGTATGGGAAGCAGATATGGTGGTCTTAAGCAGCTGGACGGTGTAGGACCAAATGGTGAAACTATTATGGATTATTCTGTTTATGATGCAGTACAGGCCGGCTTTGGCAAGGTGGTTTTCGTAATCAGAAAATTTTTCAGAGATGAGTTTGAATCCAATATCAGAAATCGTTACGGAAAAATCATTGATATAGAGTTTGTAGAGCAGGAGCTGGATGTAATACCTCCTGGTTTCAGGCTAAATCCATTGAGAGAGAAGCCATGGGGAACCGGCCATGCTGTAATAGTAGCATCCGGCGTGATCAACTCCCCATTTGCCGTAATCAATGCCGATGACTTCTACGGTAAAAACTCTTTTAAAGTTATTTCTGCCTATCTGTCTGAATGTATCAACAAAAAGGGCCATTTCTCTATGGTTGGGTTCAGTACCGGAAATACCCTCTCTGAATCGGGATCTGTTTCCAGAGGTGTCTGCTCGGTGAATAAGGAGGGCTTTCTGGAGTCGGTTGAGGAGCACCACAATATTAAAAGATTCGGGAATATTATAACCGGGGAGAACAGCAAGGGTGAGACGATTATTCTGAATGAAGATAATCCCGTTTCTATGAATATGTGGGGGTTCACTCCGGACATCTTCACTGAGGGGTGGCGTCTCTTCTCTGATTTTATGGAGGAGAGAGGAGATGAGCCAAAATCGGAGTTTTACATCCCATTTATTGTTAACAGACTTCTCGAGGAGGGTTATGCGAAATGCAGGGTCTTGAGCTCTCCTGATTGCTGGTTCGGAGTAACCTATAAAGAGGATAGGGACTCTGTAAAAGAGCGCATTAAATCACTTTGTAAAAAGGGTGAGTATCCTGTACCTCTCTTTTAGCTGATTTGTCATGTTTAAGAGACTCTCATTTTTTCTACCCGATTTGCCTAAGAGCTGGCTGTTGATTATCATGCTTGCCATAGGGGGCTCACTGCTCGGAGGGCTTCTCAATTTCATACTTACCCTGCTTTTTCCCGGATTCTCCGGCTGGGGGGAGATTATCACCTATCCTGTTATATTTATTCCCCCTTTTGCCGTAATCTATTTTTCGCTGAAACTTATTGATAAAGAGAGAGCCGCAAATCCAGAAACGGCACTTTACTCAATTCCTGTAAACAATCCCGATTTTGGAAAGGCAGGCCCGCTCTTATCGGTTCTTCTCATCATTCCTCTGGTATTTACTTTTAATCTTATTACGGAACCACTCACAAGCTGGATGGAGGTGCCTCAGTTTTTCAAAGATTTTATGCTTCAGGTTCAATCCAATAAGCTGAGTAGCTTCTTTGCAATTGTGATTTTTGCCCCTCTCCTGGAGGAGCTCTTTTGCAGGGGGATCCTTTTGAGGGGGATGCTCTTTCACATGTCACCTGCAAAAGCTATTATATGGTCGGCACTGATGTTCGGCATTATACATCTGAATCCATGGCAGGCGATTCCTGCATTCCTGCTTGGACTTTTGATGGGTTGGATATACTGGAGAACCAACTCATTATGGAGTGTTATTCTTATCCATTCCGTGAATAACGGCTTCTCATTTCTGATTACCATCCTTTACCCCGAAATGCCTTTTGACTATGGCTTTGCAGATGTGATTCCGGAAGGGTGGTATATGGTATCCTATATTTTTTCACTGCTCTTTACAGTGAGCGTCATCTATTACATGAATAAAAGCTATGGCAAAATTATACCCGTTAAAATTTAACCCCATCCTCAAAGAGAGGGTCTGGGGTGGTGATATACTCACCGGCAAACTTGGAAAACCAGGAGAGAACGGCAATCCCGTTGGCGAGAGTTGGGAGATTAGCGGAGTCCAGGACGATATCTCTGTAGTTTCCAATGGTTTTCTTATGGGAAACGATTTGAATGATTTAGTTGAGGTCTATCTGGGCGATCTGGTTGGAGATGCTATTTATGAAAAGTTTGGGAATGAGTTTCCTCTGCTGATAAAAATTCTTGACATACAGGATAATATCTCTTTACAAATCCATCCGGACGATGAAACGGCAAGAGACCGTCACGACAGCTACGGTAAAACCGAGTGCTGGTATATTATGGATGCTGCGCCATCGGCAAAAATTTATCTTGGTCTAAACAGGGAGCTCACTCCTCAGGAGCTTTTCGATATGTGCAATAATGACACAATAAAAGAGGCTCTGAATGTTATAACTCCTGTAAAGGGGGAAATTATCTATATAAAGCCAGGAACACTCCATGCAGCAACAGGGGGAATTCTCATTGCCGAAGTGCAACAGGTCTCCGATATTACCTACAGGGTATATGACTGGGGGCGTGAGCACAATAAAGCGACAACAAGGGAGATGCACCTTGATCTTGCTATTGATTGTATAGATTATAAAAAACTGGATACGGCTTCTGTCATCTTCAGGGATGGTATTGCCGATAACCCCTACTTTAAAATTAAGAAGTTAGATATTGAAAAGAGTTACCGGGCAGAAAGTCACCTGTTTAACAGCTTTATAATATATTTTTGCATTGAAGGTGAGGCATTTGTCTCTGGAGGTGATGTGAAAGAGCATATTAAAAAGGGCGATAATATTCTGATACCGGCCTATATGGGAGAGTACAGAATAGAGGGTAAATGTACTCTGCTTGAGATAACCGGGAAAGCCTAATCTATCTCGTCTACCTCCAGAAAACCGAGAAGATCTTCCATTTCTCTTCTCTCTTTTTTTGTTGGTCTTCCGGTTCCTCTCTCTCTGTAGAGGAAAATATTCTCTCTAGGGGCGTGTAGTTTGGCCAGCTCCTCTTCGGAAGTTATGTTTTCAATGAATCCGGCTACCAGTTTTGCAGGTTGTCTGCGATCTATCAGATCCAGAACTTTGAACTTAAATGTTATATTTTGCTTTCTAACCTCAAGTATATCTCCCGCTCTTACATCTCTTGAAGATTTCGCCTCTGTACTGTTTACCCTGACTCTTCCCGATTTGCATGCATCGGCAGCCTCCGATCTGGTTTTATAGATCCTGACGCTCCAGAGGTATTTATCGAGACGGCACATATCTGTTTTACTTGGTATTAAAGAGGTTCATAGTTCTGTCGGGTCCGGAGAGAGCAAATGATTTTGCAGCATCGGCTGCCTTTTTAAGAATTTCAGGTAAGATTGTTCTCTCCTCGTCATCCCAGCTGCCCAGGACATAATCTATCTGCCTTCCTTTTGAGAAGTTATCTCCGATACCTAATCTAAGACGTGTATATGATGTGGTTCCAAGGGTTTCGCAGATATCTTTAAGACCATTGTGTCCGCCGTCACTCCCCTGCTTCCTCATTCTTAAAGTTCCGAGAGGTAAAGAGAGATCATCAACGATTACAAGAAGATTTTCGACAGGAATTCCCTCATTTTGCAACCAGTAATTAACAGCCTTTCCGCTCAGGTTCATGTATGTAGATGGTTTGAGCAGGATAAGCTTCTTTCCCTTTACGCGGCATTCGGTTACTGAACCATACCGTTGAGATGTGAAAATAAGATTGGATGCCTGAGCCCAGGCATCCAATACCATAAATCCAATATTGTGGCGGGTATCTGCATATTCCCATCCGATATTTCCAAGTCCGACTATCAGATAGCTCATACCCTTAATATATTACTATTTTCCAGCTGCGGCAGCGGCGGCTGCTCCAATTGCTGCACGTGTCATCTTAACAGCGCAGATTATTGTTGTTTTTGGAGTAAGAATCTGAACATTATCTATTTTAACGTCGCCTGCGGCAATTGATTTTCCAATTGTAAGATTGGTAACATCAACTGTAATGTTATCCGGCAGGTCACTCATTTTGGCAGATATTTTCAGTTTTCTTGTGTTAAGAATAAGTTTACCACCCTGACGAACACCCTCTGAATTTCCTGTTACAATAACCGGAACGCTTATAACCACTGGTTTAACCTCGTTAACTGCCAGAAAATCCACATGGAGAGGCTCATCTGTAACCGGATGAAACTGAGCTGCATGATAAACTGCATTGTATACTTTACCCTCAATATTCAACTCAATAATGTATGCATTAGGGGTGTTCATAATTTGAAGCAGATCTCTGTCATAAACCGAGAAGTGAACATTCTGCACACCCTGTCCGTAAATCACGCAAGGAATCTGGTTCCCTCTGCGCATAGCTTTTGTCTCGCTCTTTCTGGTAATCTCTCTTGGATTACCTTTCAATGAAATTGTTTTCATAAAATTGATTTAAAACGTGTTACTCAATCCGGGCTCTCCGGATCCCATTGCACCAAAAAAGTCTCCTTTTTTAGAGGGGGCAAAGATATAAAAAAAAATTAATTAATCATTCCGCTGGCAGTATTCCAGTCAAACCCTTTGTAAAACATATCGAGGAAGCTGTTTTCGGGGTTTTGAATATAGGTGCTGATCCCAGAGCACCTTTTTATCTCCAGATCAATAAAATTGGGTGTGTTCCATTTGGCAATAATTACCTTATTCAGAGCCGTATTGAAAGTCTGATACTCAGCAGGTGTGGCAATAAGCTCGATAAGGTTTCCCATATCCCAGAACCACCTTTTATTTAGTCGGAAATATGGTTGTATCTGACTCATATTCAACGTTGCTATCTTGCTTCTGTTATTTGTGAAAATAGTCCTGGTGACATCGGCAAGCTGTCTGAGCTGGTCAGTCTTGTAAATTGAGATAGTAGCCGACTTATGTACGCCGCTCTGGTTATTGTAGTAATCATAAAACAGCTGGCAGGTCTCCTCCAGATCAAGTGTTGTCTTGAAAAGGGAGTTCATTATCTCATTATAGGGGAAGCCGTATGCAAGAATCTCGGTTGGCGATGCAACAATGTAGTCCGCTTTGTCACGAAGTTCGTATACTGTCTCGATACCGCCCATGAAACAGCAGTCGAAGAGTATAAATGAAAATTTATATGGAAGTGACCCTTTAAGCTCCTTCACCTCCATCTCTACGCCTCTGTCCTCTCCGAAACTTTTGACTATGTCTTTATAAGGGTCTTCCATCCATGCATTCGGTGCTGACACCGATGTCGAATTGAAGTAACCCTGCGGAAGCCAGCCGGTAGCATGTGACCAGAGGATGAGGCCATATTCATTTGCAGGAAATATCACTTTTACCTTGTTGAGAACAGCTTTGAGAACATCGCCGTTAGCCGAATTCTGATCGGTGTAAGCCGATACAACATCTTCTACCACAACTCCGTCGTTAGCCTTATAGTATCTTACTAGTTTGGGATCCTTTCCTGAAAGATGCTGGTATACCAACAGGATATCCTTACTATCTTTTGAGGGTACAAATCCCTCTTTAAGTGTTGTGATATTATGCTCGGCAAAGCTGCTAAGATTATTGTTGGCAGCCATATAGAGTATGACAACCCTGCGGTAGGAACCGTTGAAGGGGTCTTTGTCACATGAGGTTAATGTCAGGGAGAATACAATTAAAACACTAAGAGCTGCATATATAAATTTTCTCATATCAGTCATTTAAAAGCAGCTCAAAAATAGTCATTTTTTCTGAAAAAAAAGAGAGGATGACCGATTCAGCCGGGTCATCCCCTCAAGTTGCTCTGTAAAATTTACATGAGCCGGTTTTACCTGGAAAGTTTTTCGATTTTTTCTGTTACCGATTTTCTTGTTTCGGTTACAGACTCTTTTTTGTCATACCCCTCCATCTGCAAAAGAGAGTCCATCCACTTTAACGCATATGGTAAGGCTTTGATATCGTTGCAGTACCACGCCAGCTGTTCCGACATCATCTTCATGTAGGTATACCTTTCGTCTCCTTTTAAAATGTTAAAAGATAGTGCATTATCAATTTCTCTGGCCATTTGTACCCAATCGGAGAACTTGTATCCTGCTGGTACAAGGTATACAAGCCATTTTGTTGCGTTGGGGTGGTCAGTTTTCTGTGCATATCTCAGTACTGTTTTGTATTCCGGATCTTCGGCAGGAGCCTTTTTCCCGAATATGTAGACTCTGGCCCTTGAGGCGTAAAGATTCTCGATCTTGGAAAGGACGGTTTTTTCTCCGAACAGTCGTGAAAACTCCTCCATGTTGTCCATTACATATAGTGTCTGTCTGCTTACAGGGGAGTCTTCGTACCTGGTATAAACCGACCAGTAGTCAGCTTGTTTTAACAGTTCCAAAGGAAATTCCCGATGAAATATCAGCCCCAGAACATCTGCCTTCTTATCTCTGAGTCCTGCAATATGGAGTGTTTTTACATAATCCAGCAGAAAAGCGCCGTCACGCTCTCCACTATCAAACCTCTTGTTCTGAGCAGCAAGATTGTTGGATTTATCTATACCCTGACGAAATCTTTCAAGCATCTCTCCGGCGGTTGACCTCCCCTCCGTCCTGTGAAGTAGATTCCCGTCAGAATCTACAAGCAGAAAAACAGGTTCGGTGCTTACCGAGTAAATGCGGCTTAGTCTCTCTTTTTCCGGACCTTCGGTATAGTCAACGCTTACAAATCTTTCGTTTACAAAATCGGCAACACTGTCAATGGTGAAGATGTTGTTTTTCATGTAAAGACAGGGTGAGCATCTTGGTGATCCAAAGTCGAGAAAAAGTAACTTCTTCTCCTTTTTAGCCATTTGGGCAGCCTTTTCAAACGGTTCATTTTTCAAAAGGTTCACCTTTCTGTTTTGTGAACAGAGATCCACAGAAACAGAGCATAAAAGGAGAAGGGTTATTACTCCGGTGAAATAGTGAATTTTGCTATTCATCTGTTTTCAGTCTGATTCCGTCTATGCAAAAGTATGAATGGATCAGGTCTTTACCGTTTCCATCCTTATATGAACAGGCAGTTGTGAATACCACCTTGGTAACTGCTCCGAGAGTGGTAAGATCGGCAGCAATCCAGTCAGTCCTCAGGAATGCGAAAGCAGGGTTTGCAGGATCGGCCCCTTTACGGCAGCAGAGATAGACATCAATGCTTCCGGTTTGGGAACTTCCGTTATATCCCTTAACCACTATTTTATAGTAATCTCCATCAGTTGTCAGTTTTCTTGTAACTCCGGGCGCAAAAGTATTCCAGATAGCTTTTGGGGCGGATGGTATATTTGGATTTGCAATAGAGGTTCCGCTATTAGCTCCATAGTTCATAGCCAGATAATTATATGTATTGTTTGCAAACAGAATATGTTTCACGACAGTGGGTTTTTCAAGTGTGAAATAGGTATCGGTGGCATTATCTGCACAACCTACTGCAAACACCTCTGTCATGTTTCTGTACGCGGTATAAACGCTCATTATATTTGTGTCTCTGGCGGCTTTGGTATCGGTCCAAACAAAAGAGCGATTATTCTGGTTTGAGTATGCAAATCCTGAAAATGTGCCATCACCCTTTTTTACTGTATTAAACCTGACTCCTCCCGATGTGAACCCTCCATCGGGAATGGTATGTGTATATGAACCCAATGTCAGTTCGTTGAATGTAATATCATTCGGATAGGGAACAAGGAGTTCATTCTTGTCTGTGCATGATGTTGCCGACAAAATAACCACTGTTATTATAAATATTAATTTCTTCATAAATCATTCTTTTTAATTATCGTAACCAGGGTTTGATTTTATCTTTTTATTTGTTGAGGTCTCTGTAGATGGAATCGGCCAGCAGTGTTTGTTTACATCAACCGGTGTAATATCGGGTTTCATCAGGTATAAAATAGGCTGTGTACCTTTTTTTATTCTTACAGATGCAAACCATTCACTACCATTCTCCATATATAGTTCCAGACAATACTCTCTGAAAATCACCTCCATAAGTTCATCCATAGAAGCCGGCACCGGAAGTTGTTGTAACACTGGGTTGGTTCTTTTTGACCTCATGATGTTGATAGGCTCTATACAGTTTGCCAGACTCTGGTTTGTTCTTGCCCTCAGTTCGGCCTGCATCAGATAGAGTTCAGGGTATCTGAAGTAATAAGTTGTGAACTTGTCATTCATCAGGTCTGTGGTTGCTCTTCCTTGTCTGGCTAGTTTGGTAGGGCAAAAATAGAGTATTCCGGTTGCACTTATTGCTCTGGCCCAGCCCATAGTTTGTGCAAACCTTGGATCGGCATTTATCCAGTTATCGAATTGCGGGAAAAATGATTTCAAAGAGGATGGATTATTCTGATTTGCGGTACTCCATGCATCTCCAGCCTGAATAACAGTTTGTGAATAAGATCCTTCACCGTATGCTCTTCCGGTGTTCTCCTCCATATATCTGGCCCAGAGAACCTCTTTAGAATCCCAGGCATCGTTGAACACCTTTTTCATATCGGGATCCATTTTAAACAGTGCGGGTGCTGTTGCAATAATGTCATTAACAATTGCAAGAGCTGCAGCATAATCGCCTGCCCACCCTCTGTTCATAAGGAGCTTGGCTTTGATAACCTGTGCCATCTGCTTTGAGAGGCGTTTTGAAGTTGTATAATCTGGTAGATTTTTAATACCCTCTTCCACATCGGCAAGTATATTCTCATAGCTCTCTTTTACAGAAATTCTGTCTGCAAAGATGTTATTGAAATCGGCAATCTCCTCTCTCCATAATACACCGTACTCATCGTCGGCCCAATAGTGAGAAAAACACCAAAGCAGGTGTGAATAGACCCATGCTCTGAATGTTCTGGCTTCTGATAACATTCTGTTTTTATCTGCCAATGAAGGGAATTTATTGTCTGCAAGTCCGGTTATTCCAATAATTGCTGCATTAGCAGAGTTTACACATGCAAACCACTGCTGCCAGTAGGTTGAGAATGCGCTTTGAGTGGAGAGGTAGCTCATATTGTAATATGTAACACCTCCGGCTCTGCCTACACCGGCCTGAGCTGATAGTGCGATAAACGGGCTGCCTCCGAAAAAGTCGCTTGTAGATGTACCACTCCCTTTTGAAAGGGCTGCATACATTCCGTTTAATACAGACACCGCTCCGTCATATGTTGTAACCGCATTATCTTCCACCAATTTATGAGGAGGTGTAAGCGATAGGAATTTTTCACAGGAGGTAAGTGTCGTAAAAGCAATAATAAACGATATTATATAAACTATTTTTTTCATATGAATCTCTATTTAAAGGTTAATTTAACTCCCAGACTAAAGGTTGTTGAAGAAGGGTAAGTGCTATAATCCACTCCCTGTCCGATACCTATGAGTTCCTGCGAAGTTCTTGTTCCAACCACATATGACTTTGCCATATCTGTCGATCCAAAGTTACCTTGTGGGTCAAATCCGGGATATTTGGTTATTGTCAGGAGATTTGATGCCTGGAATGTAAGATCGACTCCGTTCAGGAATCTGTTATTAAACCAGCTTTTTGGCAATCTGTAATTTACATTCAATGCGTTAAGTCTTATAAATGAAGCATCATGAATGAAGAAGTCGCTTAATGAATTGTAAGTTGCTGTTAGTCCGATTCTCGGAAGAATGGCTTCCGGGTTCTGGTTAAAATTCCAGCTTTTCAACAGATTGTTGTATGCATTGTAGGTGCTTGATCCTGCTGTAACAGCAGAGTAGGTCTGGTTCCACATTCTTTTTGCTCCGTATGAGTATGTAAATACTGCAGAGGCATAAAGATTTCCATATGTAAATGCAATATTGAATCCACCGTAAAACTTAGGATTAAAGTTACCTAAAACAACCCTGTCGGCTTTGGTTATTGTACCATCTCCGTCCATATCCATTATATATGGATCACCGGCCACCTCTCTTGATGTACGGTAATTTAGTTGTGCACCTGTGGTTGGATTGACTTTTCTCAGAGCATAAATCTCCTCGTTTGTTGCGAAGTATCTGCCGGCAGACTTATATCCGAACCAATCTCCCAGATTACCTCCCTCTACAAGTTTAACCCATTCATAGTAGTATGGCATAATGATCTCTTTCTGAATTCCGTCAAGTTTATTAACAACGCTGTTGTTTGTTGCAATATTGAATCCCAGTTCAAGTATCATATTCTTTTTCTTAATCACATCACCTCTGATATCAAACTCCCATCCTGAATTTGTTATTGATCCAACATTCTGATTTATTGTCTGAAATGAAGAGTTAGTTGGAACCGATCCGGTATAAATGAGGTTATCGACGTTTTTACTGTAATACCCTATTGTTCCTCTGATTCTCTCATTTAAAAGCCCAAAATCGATACCTATATCAAGTAGGGTTGAGCTCTCCCACTGAAGTGATGGATTTCCTAGATTATAAGGTTTTATGCCTGGTTGTTCGGTATATGGTGCTGCCGATAAAGTAGTCATCCAATCATAGTAACCAAGGTTTTGTGAACCTGATTTTCCGAGTGAAGCTCTTAGTTTAAGGTATGGAACAACCGAATTAAAGTCTTTCATAAAGCTCTCTTCAGATATAATCCATGCAATTGCACCTGAAGGGAAGTAACCCCATCGGTTATTCGGACCAAATTTCGAAGAACCATCTGCTCTGAATGTGGCAGTTAAAAGATATCTGTTGAGATATTTATAATTGGCTCTTGCAAAAAATGATGCCAAAGCACTTCCGTATGCGTCGCTGCTTCCCCCCACTGTTGATGCGCTGTTTATATTTATTAGTACATCTTCATCTGGGAATCCTTCTCCATATGAGCTTTGAGATTTTGCATTGAAAACCTCTACAGACTGACCCAAAACGGCAACTATGTCATGTTTTCCAATAACGGCAGCATAGTTCAGGGTGTTATCCCAAACCTGAGTTGTATTTTCATAATTTGATAAAGAGCGATAGTTGTAACTCGATGCATATCCCTGTGTACCTTTTTTGTTAAAGATATCGCTTGTAGAATTTGAATAGTTGATTGTCCCGGCAGAGCGGAATTTCAGACCCTGAAGAAGTTTTAATTCAAAGAAGGCTGTTCCGTTAAGAACCTTACCAACTCCGTCATTCCTGTTGAAATATGTGATGTACGGATTCTCAATTGTGGTATTCGTTGGGATGATATTGATGCTGCCATCGGGGTTGTAAGCTTCAAAATCGGGACGAAATCTTGGAATACTCTTCAGGAGCGCATCTTTGTTGTTAGCTATCCTTGATGAGCCATAAAGTGTCAATCCGATTTTAACTGCCTTTCCTACCTGAGTTTCAAAATTCATACGTCCATTGTAGAGGTTGCTTTTGCCACCCTTAACGACTCCGGTTATGTCGGTATATCCGAATGATAAGTAGTAGTTTGTATTCTCGGTGCCACCTCTGACTGAAAGGTCAATCTGGTTTGTCATGGCTGTCTGAGTCATCTCTTTCCACCAATCTGTGTTACCTGTCATATAGGCTGTAGGCAACATTTTTAACATTGAAGGTGTCCATTGGCTGGTTTTCAGTTTGAGAAATTCTGATTCATCAATAAAATATTTCTCACTCGTACCAATACTTCCATCTATATTTACTCTTTGCCTGGCAAGTGTTTCAGTAAAGAATTTATAATCTTCTACATTTAATGTCTTAAGATCATTCGAATTTATCTTCTGGAAACCGCTTTTAATGTTAACATCAATTGTTGGCGCCTGACCTTTAACACCTCTCTTAGTAGTTATCATTACAACTCCGTTTGCGGCTCTTGAACCGTAAATTGCAGTTGCCGAGGCATCTTTAAGAATGTCTATACTTTCGATATCGGACAAATTCAAATTGAAAAGAGTATTTGTTATATCACCAGAGGTGTTTGATGAGTAGTCAGGCACTCCGTCTATTACCCACAAAGGTTGGGTACCTGAACTTGATAGTGTTGATACTCCTCTGATTGTCACGCTTACAGGAGATGTAGGAGATGCCGATTGTATCATTACATTGACACCGGCCGCCCTACCCTGCAACATACTCTGAACTGAGGAGCCCATTGGCACTGTCTCTATCTCTTTTGTTGTCAATCTGGCAACTGAGCCTGTTGCATCCTTGACAGTCGTTGCTCCATAACCCTGTACTACCACCTCATTCAGAAACTGAGTTGCCTCATCCATAAGAATTATTTTTAATGATGAAACATTCTCAGGTGAAAAGGGGATCTCCTTTCTTTGGTAACCAAGGCAGGAGATAATTACCTTTTTTGAGTTTGATGGAATTCTGAGAGTAAAATTTCCGTCCAGGTCGGTAGATGTCCCCTTTTTGGTATCATCAATCATTACATATGCACCGATTATGGGCTGAGAGTCTTTTGAAGAGAGTATCTTCCCTTTAACCTCAGTCAGATCGGACTGTTGTACTGTTGTTGTACCTTTTTTCTGTGGGGAAGACGGTAATTTACCCTCCTCCATAAGATTTACAGGTGAAATTACTATCTGTTTTTCAACAATTTTGTACTCATATCCTGTATTTTTCAGGATAGCGTTCAGAGCAGTTTTAATATCACTTTTACTGATATTTACAGTAACATTTTTGTTTGCATTAATTAGATTATTGTTGTAAACAAAAGTGTAATCGGTCTGTTTTTCAACAGATTTCAGAACCTCTTTAAGAGGAGTATCCTTAAAATTTAAAGATACCGAAGTCTGAGCCTGAATAAAACCGGCCGGAATAATAAGTGACACGATAACTGCCAGGAGTAGGAATTTTCCTCTTACTCCGGAGTAAGAATCTTTTTTTCTCATAGATGTCAATTTTTTGGGTTAAGTTCTACCACTAATACAAAGCAGGCAAATAGTTCCCTCAAAAAAACATCCGAAATTTATTTTTTTGCAAGTGTGATTGTGGTATTCTCTATTTTGTATCTGATATTTGAAGAGAGGCGAAGAATCTCAAGAACCTGCGTAATTGATTCAGAGCGAAACTTTGCCGTAAATCTGTAATCGTAAATCAAAGAATCTTTTATTATAAAGTTAACACCATACCAGCGCTCCATTTTTTTCACAACCTCATCCATAGAGGTATTATCAAACAGCAGCAGACCCTCCTTCCACGCTGTCTTATTTGAGATGTTGGGATTCTCCATAAGTTTAGCCTCTTTTTCTTCAATTACAACCAACTCCTGTTTCGGACTTAATTTTATTTCACTCCTTTTTTTGTTGTCTATAAGTGAAACTTCTCCTGAGATAAGAGTAACAACCAGTTTATTATCATTTGAATAGGACGACAGATTGAATTTTGTACCGGTAACTTTAACAGTATGGTTCTTTGAAGTTTTAATTAACATTGGCCAATCTTTATTGGAAACAACTTCAAAGTAGCCCTCTCCTTCAAGCTCAAGCTCCCTGGCTTTTCCTGAAAATTGTTGCGGACAAATTATATAACTTGAACTGTTAAGCCAGACTTTACTTCCGTCAGGCAAATCTACAATACCTTTAACTCCTGTATTTACAACATATTTAAACATTACGGGAGTCTGATTTGCTATCACAGGATCACTTTTGGTGCTAAAGTAGAGAAATCCTGCAACCGGCAGGGAGATTGCTAAAACAATAAGAGCAGCGTATTTTACAAATCTGCTTAAAAACGCCCTTTTCACATTGGTTAATCTCTCCTGAGTCTCAATTTTACCCATCTCGCTTTCAACCCACATGTTTTTAAGTTCGCAGAAAATATCACTGTTCTCTTTACTAAACTCAATCCAGTCCAATACGTCAGCTTTCTCTTTATCAGAGACTTTCCCCGCAATAAATTTGAGTAGTAACCCTTTATCTATATTTTTTATATTCATATCCTATAATTATTACAATCGAAACATAAAATCCCCTTTAAAACTACTCTAAAAATTCTTTGAGTTTTAGTCTGAAATGTTTTAAAGCCTGAGTTATATGATACTCTATAACTTTTACGCTCACACCCTTTTCATCTGCAATCTCCTGGTAGGTCATTCCCTTGATACGACTATCTTTAAAGCTCGATGAGATCTTCTCGGGCAAATCCAGAAAAGCTTTGGTGATATGTTCAGACAATTGTGTATTAACCAATGAATCTGATGATTCATGAGACAATGCATCCAGATTGGCTCTGAACTCTCTTTTAGCCAGATCACTCATTACCCTTTTATCAAGAGATAGTCTTTTAAGTGCATTAATAGACCTGTTCTTCAATATTGAATAGAGATAAGGTTGTAAAGGGTATGAGGTATCAAGTAATGTCCGGTTTTCCCACAAAGCTACAAACGAATCCTGCACTATATCCTGTGCAAGCTCCATATTCTTCATATATTGAAATGTATAGAAGAGTGCTTTTTTATATTCCGATTTATAGAACCGGTCAAAAGCTCTCCTGTTACCGTTTGAAACCTGTCTTACCAGATCTTCGTCGTTACATTTCATAGTAAGTGCAAATATAATTTATTTGTTTTAACTTGCATTTTAAAGAGTGTTGGTTTTATTTCATTATGAATAGCGGTGATTATATAGAGGAAATTCTTGGCGAAAAGGTTGCAGATGGCAAATTATACCTTGGTAATAAGAGATATTCTAAATTTAAAATTTCAACGGATTCGGGAAAAGAGTATTTTGTAAAAAGAGATTCAGGCAGCAGAAAATTTCAATGCGAATTAAACGGGATCAGGCAGATAGCACAGACCGGAGTTGTAAGGACTCCTAAAGTAATATTTGCAGATGAAAATCTCATTTTGATGGAATTTATTGAACATACTACTCCCGGCAAAGGCTTTTTTCAGAAATTCGGCCGCACTTTGGCACGCATGCATCGTGCCGAAAGCATCCATTTTGGATTTTATGAAGATAACTTCATTGGTGATTCTCATCAGCTCAATATTTCTGTTGGTTCTGAAAAAGTTAATTGGGCTGATTTCTATTTTAATAAAAGAATTGTGTTTCAGTTCCGTATGTGCGAGGAGAAGAAACTTACATCTGCAACTATGTTAAAAGGGATGATACTGGCCGAAAAAAATATAAAGAGAGTGCTTGATACTGTAGATGAAAAACCGGCTCTGCTTCACGGTGATTTATGGAGCGGGAACTTTATATGCGATAAAGAGAATAATCCGGTATTGATTGACCCTGCCGTATATTACGGACACAGGGAGGCCGAGCTGGCTATGACAAGGTTATTCGGTGGATTTCATCATGATTTCTATCTCTCTTATAATGAAGAGTATCCTTTATCTCAAGGTTGGCCTGAACGGGAGGCAGTTTACAAACTCTATCATATACTTAACCATTTGAATCTGTTCGGACCATCTTATCTTAATGAGGCCGAAAGGCTGATTAATTATTATATTTGCCGTGAATTGAATTGAAATATATGAAATATCTGCTCCCCTTAATGCTTGCTCTTTTAGTTTCATCCTGTTCAAAACAGGGTAGCATCTCTGATATCAGACAAAAAGAGAGATTCTCTGAGCTAGAAAAGATGATCTGGTCCGATTCCGAGTCTGTTTTAGATTCAATATCAGATGAGTATAACCAGTTATTATTATCATCTGACCGGTCCGGCAATAAATCAAAGATGGATGAACAAACAGCTCTTTTAACTATCTATTATAACATTGCATATGAGCAGAGTTACGGCCTTGTAAAGAGTGATTCTATGCTGACTACGGCAAATGAGTGGTTTACAAAAAAAGGTGATAATCTCAATATTTGCAGGGCTTTACTTCTCAAATCCATATATTATACCGGCAGAGACAAACAGGATTCCACTGCTTACAGAATGTTAAAAAATGCCGAATCGATTTACACAACCAAGAATATCGACAATCCAGCTCTTGGAGCAATGATTTATTTTTATCTCGGCAAAATATACAGAGCCAGAGAAGATGACTCTCTGGCACTTGAGTACTATGACAAAGCCAAAAAAATTAGTATTGAGCAAAATTATAAAAAAGGGGTACTTAACACATCTCTGGAGCTTTTTAACTACTATATAGGTAAAAGGGAGTATGGCGATGCACTGACCTCGATAGCATGTTTCGGTGATGAGACAAAGCTTACACCATATATTGAATATGAGTATTTCAGCGGAATGTACCTCTACTATGTTTCAAAAAAAGATTATACCATTGCCATTGAATTTCTGAAAAAGATACTTGCTATAAAAAACAACGGTAAATTTGAGATTAATTATCCAAAGATCTACTATCAGCTTGCTAATCAGTATAAAAGACTTAATGAGAAAGACAGTACTCTTTCTTATGCTATTAAGTCTGTAAAGTCTATAAAAGACAGTACAGCAACCGACAGCCATTTTTACTACAAATACCTGGGAGAAACATATGCTTCATCGGGTGATTACAAAACAGCGATTGACTATTATAAAAGAGGTCATAATTCATACGTTAGCGCCTATACCAGACAATCACTCTCAAGATTGTTAGAGGTAAATCGAAAATATGATATTAACTTAAAAGACAGAGAGATAGAGTCACTGAAAAAAGAGAGAACAATTTTTATTAATCTCACTATAGCTCTTGTTGCAATCGTTGGTTTGATATTGTTTTTCTACATTAGAAATTCACGTTCCGTTAATATTGGTAAAAGAGAACTTACCAAAAAGATGGAGGATAAAGAGAGAGAGAATGGCAAACTGTGGCTTATTTCCGAGATTGGAAGGTCAAACTCTAATATCCTGCCACAAGTAATTGATAACGTTTATCTTGAGGCTGCAAGAGCTAGAAAAGTTTCAAATGAGGTTTTTGACAGTCTGAACAAAATCATTGATCAGGCCAATACACTCTCCCGTTCTACCCTCTCTGCAATTACCAACAATGAGACTTTTGAAACATTCTATGGAAATATTGAAGTTTTAAACCAACTCACAGATTTCGAAAAATTGGTCTATATTTTAAGTGAAGAGGGATTCTCAAATCAGGAGATAGCCAATTTTCTCAATAGTTCACAAACAAGTATAAGGACCGTTAAAGGTAAAATTGTTAGAAAAACTCAGAAACAAACAGCCGAAAACAATCCGGAAAACTGAAACAACCCGAAACAGATTTTTTCTAAAAAACTGTTTATGTTTTACTTAATTATTAATAAAATAAAACAAACCGAAACAACAATATCCGGAGGCGATCTCTGAAATTTTAATCGTTAAGTTTGCATCGCCGTTAAATAAAAAACCACACATACATCCGAAGCGGGTGAGGTGTTCCGGGTAATTGTCATGATAATTTTTATCCGGATATCATCAAAAGCCTATCTCAAACATCCCCGGAATGTAGTGTGGTTTTTAAATTCTGTATAACTCAGCCATATTTTTTTATCATCTTGCGACGGATTTCAACGACTGCTGAGTCTAATATTTACATTGATGAATGAAGAGAGAATAATAGAGTGTGTTCTTAATGGCGAAACAGATATGTTCAGGCTGTTGGTGGAACGCTATCATGAGAGGGTCTTTATCCTTTCAAGAGGTTTTGTCCATAACAGAGAAGATGCCGAAGATGTAACCCAGGATACCTTCCTGAAAGCGTTTATCTCTCTGAGCGATTTTCACGGAAGATCGGAATTCTCAACGTGGCTTTTCAGGATTTGTATAAATACCTCAATCAGCCACATAAAAAAGAAAAACAAGAGATTCTTTTTGACGGAATACGGCGAAAAATTAAAATCTTTTCTGGAGCAGTTCTCCAACGATAAAAGTGAAACGCCCTATTATATTTTGTCTGAGAAAGAGAGAAGAGAGATAATATACAAAGAGATTGATAAGTTGTCTGAGAAGCAGAAAACAGCTTTCGTATTAAGTCGTTTGGAGGAGTTATCACAAAAGGAGACAGCCAAAATTATGCTTATTTCGGAACACGCTGTAGAGTCGTTAATTCAGAGAGCAAATAAACAATTGAAAAATAAATTAAAATCAATTATAGATGAAAAAGATAACCGATAGTAAGATTTATAAAGAGATAATTGAATCTGCTGTTAATATGGAAAAAGAGGATTCCGGGTACCTGGGGAGGATTGATTCCATTATGAATAATGTTGTGGAGTTAAGCCTTCAGGCATCATTTGAATCACAACGTTTAAATTATAAAACCGCTTTTATATACGGAGTATCGATTGCAGTTTCAATATGTGTAGGCTGTATTATTGGTAATCTTCTGGATATTTCATCGGTCACCGGAGTTGTAAATGAAGCACCGGGAATTGATTTTATCAGCGTAGGATTCGGTGGAATCTTTTTACCTATTTAAATAATGATTATGAATAACAACTATTTAAAACTTGTCAGAAGACTAAAGCTGTGGGTTATTGTGTTAGCTATTTTTAATATCACAATAGTTTCGACTATAGGAGTTAAAATGTACATAGCTAAGGAAAAAGAGGCCAAATCCAAAAGAAGTATCGAGGGTGTAAACACCTTTTTTGTTCAGTACCTTAGTTTTACCGAAGATCAGAAAACCGCATTTGACTCTATCGTAAATGATTATAGCCTTAGTTTAAAAGATGTCGGCCTCAGACTGAGGAGTGTTAAAGAGCGGTTTAATACTCCCGGTGTGCAAAAAGACTCAAATGCAATGAGTAAAATTTATGAGGATTTCATAAGTGCTCACTCTCTTAACAGAGATTTGACCATGAAGTTTTATCACAACATCAGAAGTATCTGTACTGAAGAGCAGATAAGAAAATTTGATGAGGTGATCTCCAAGACTGCAATTACAGTTGAGAATCAGCAGCCTGTTACAGAAAAACAGGGGGTGTCTAAATGAAAAAGAGGTTATTACTTGAATTGATATTTATTATACTCCCACTTACAATGTTCGCTCAACGATACACTGTTACGGGTAAGATATCTTCATCGGCCAATGGTGAACCAATCTACTATGCATCGGTGTTTATACCGGGCACTCAATTCTTCGCATACTCAAATGAAAAGGGTGAATATAAACTTCAGATAACTGCGGGTGATTACAAAATCAAAGTATCAATACTGGGATATGAGACACAGGAGAGGACGTTACGAATAACCGGCGATATAGCTAAAGTTGATTTTTCACTTAAGGAGATGTCGCTCAGTCTCAATGAGATTGTGGTAACAGCAACAACATCTCAGAGCAAAGAGGGTTCAAGCACCTATTCAATTGGAAACGAGGCTATCAAACAGGTTCAGGCATTAAGTCTTAGTGATGTAATGTCCTTACTTCCCGGAGGTAAGCTTCAACCACAGAAATTAACCTCTACTGCTCAGATAAACCTGAGGGCAACTGAATCCTCTGCGATAAACGCATTCGGAACGGCAATTGTGCTGGATGGGACACCTTTAAGTAACGACGCTAACCTGCAGGTAGAGAATCCCGGAGCAAGCCTGTCCGGCGGAACTAATGTTGCCAGCAAAGGTTTGGATCTGAGAGAGATTCCTGCTTCAAACATAGAGTCGGTAGAGGTTGTTACCGGTGTCGCAAGTGCAAGATATGGAAATATAACCTCCGGAGCTGTAATTGTAACACGAAAAGCCGGTTACGCTCCGCTGAATATTTCATTTAACAGCACTCCGAGTACTTATCAGGCCAGCCTCTCAAGGGGATTCAAACTTAAGAAACTAGGTTACCTTAATGTTGATACCGACTACGCATACTCGGTTGGTCAACCTACCGAACTGAAGGACTATTTCCAGAGGATAAATGTTGGAGCAAGATGGACTGCTGTTCTGAATGAAAAACTGGACTGGAACAATACTATTTCGGCCTCTTACGGATTCAGCGGAGATGGCAGAAGAGTGGAACCTCAGGAGGTACTCATATCAAACAGAGATATCAGAAACAGCAGATATATGCTTGGGATAAATGGAAGGCTCGATTTCCTGGGTAAACTCAATTACACTTTAAGTCTTAATATAACTACCCAATACACAAAGCTTGAACAGGAGGTAACCGATGGACCGAGACCTTTGATCGAGCCGACTGAGACAGGTACATATTTCACAACTTACTCTCCGCTAAGCTATATGCAAACCACCGTGATGGAAGGTATGCCTGTAAACCTGTACTCCAGGGTAGAGGCCGAGCAGAACAGTGTGGTTTGGGGTAATAATCTCTCTTTTACTACCGGATTTGAATATACCTACGATAAAAACTTCGGTAAGGGAAGAGTTGAGGGCGAGGGTGGAGTTGCTCCTGCCGGATCTCCCGGTAGCAGAGGTGCTCTGTTTAATGATATTCCTGCATCCAGAAATTTCTCGCTCTATCACCAGTCAACTATTACAAAAGAGTTTAAAAACTTCATGTATAATTTGAGATTTGGAGTCAGATATGACAGAATAATAGAGAGATACAACCTTATTTCGCCAAGAGTTTCCGGGACACTTGGTTTGGGAAAAAAGATAAAAATCAGAGGAGCATGGGGAATCTCCTATAAAGCGCCGGCAATGATAACTCTATATCCAGGACCCATTTACTTTGACCTTGTGAATTTAAGTTATTACGATCCAAAACCGGAAGAGAGGCTCGCAATTGTGACCTCTTACGTAATAAAGCCTGATAATAAATCACTTAAACCCGGAAAAGGGGAGACAGGGGAGATCTCTTTCGAGTACAACAATGCAGGCTACAACTTAAGAGTCACCGGATATAAGAAGTTATTGTCACGAGGGATTACATCTGCCAATAAATTATCGGTTTTTAAAAATCAGGGATATAAAATTATCTCTGAGCCAACCGGCAGACCGCCTGTGGTTGAAGAGGATCCCTCAAATGTCACATATCTTCCAAGAACTTACTCTGTTTATGTAAATAATCAGGAGTCTGAATCCAACGGACTTGAGCTTACATTTACACCTCCAAGAATTAAGGCAACAAATACAGGTATCAACTTCACCGGCCAGTATATAAAAAGTCGGACCTTTGACGATGTGCCTTCGGTCAGGTTATCAAATAACTCTGTCTCTCTAAGCAGATACGGGGTCTATAATAATTGGGTAAGAGAGGTGGAGATGGCAAATGCAAACCTTACACTTATTCAGCAAATACCTGAATTAAGAATAATTGTTACCCTTACTACAGAGATAAATATTTATAACCGGGCTTTTAATATCAATCCTGACTTAAGACCTGTAGGGTATTATGATAAGATGGGTAATTATATAGAGATCCCGGAGATTGACAGAGGATCGGAAGAGTTTAAAGATTTACAGCTTAGTCCTGCACAGGTATACCCTTCAATTACCCCGTTTCACCCCAATTTTCACCTCAACATCCGTAAAGAGACAAAACAGGGTCACAGCTTTACCTTCTATGCAAATAACTGTTTCTGGTACAATCCATATGCAACCGATAAATATGGAAATAGTATGTACTCGTTAAACAGTAAGATATCCTTTGGATTTGGAATTACTTTTAAAATATAATAGTCTAATAAATCTAATTAATTATGAAAAAAATCGCATTTAAATTTAGTTTGCTCTTTGCAATGTTACTTGTTTTCTCATCATGTGAGAAACAGGCGGCTCAGTTATCGGTAATTCAGGTTACTCTTCAAGCATCAGCCGCATATAACGGCGTTACTTTAAGCAATGTACCTGTAGAGATAACAAACACTGTCGATAACACAAAAACTGTTGTAAGAACAAATCCTGCCGGAGTTGCCCTTTTTGCAGATATCGCTCCATCTACATACAATATATCTGCCTCAATCGAACTTACTCCGGAGGTTGCTTTTAATTATACCGGCTTTAATAAAGCTGTTACAATAAATGCATCAGTTACAAATATTACGGTTTTACCTCTTGCTACAAGCATTCAGACATTGACGCTTGATGGTAAAGCAGGTGGAGACCTTGTTATAAAGGAGGTATACTCGTTAGGTGCAGCTAATGACAGCTATGCTATTATGTTTAAAGACCAGTTCTTTGAAATTTTCAACAACTCAGACGAAGTTCAATATCTTGACAAACTTCATGTTGCCTATCTTGCTCCGACATCTGCCGGACAGAACACCAAGGATGTTCCTCTTGGACTTCCATTCACAACTCATGTTTATGCTTCTAAAGTTCTTCAGTTCCCCGGATCAGGTACACAATACCCTCTTCAACCGGGGATGGGAGCCGTTGTTGCTTTAAACGCAGTTAATTACAAGGAGATGAAACCATTGGCACTTACCGTTGACAATACAAAAGCTCAGTTTGATACATACGCAATCACATGGCTACAGTCACTTGGTCGCACAGGTAATACATTCTTTGATGTGGATAATCCGGATGTTCCTACCATGAACTGCATCTATCTCAATATTCAGAACAATGGTTTCTTCAACATGGATGACTATGCATCAATCGCATTGGTTAGATTAACTTCAACACCTACCGAGACAATACAGGATCCAAACATTACAACCAGTCAGATTTTCTATCTTAAGATTCCAGTAACCGGAATTATAGATGGCGTTGATATTCTTGCAAAAAGCAGTTCATCTGCATTTAAAAGATTACCTACCACAATCGACGCCGGCTTTTCTTATGCTCAGGAAAACGGAAGTGCCAACTATACCGGTAAGAGTCTTCGCAGAAAGGTTGCCAAAACTCTTGCGACAGGAAGAAAGGTACTGATGGATTCCAACAACTCCTCTGCCGATCTGGAAGTTGTAGCTCCTGCAACTCCTCACTCTTATAACAAACAATAGTTACAAATCAACCCGATTTTATGAAGAACAGTAGATCTATTTTGTTAATTCTCTCTTTGGTTTGTACCGGTTCTTTGTTTGCGACAAGTAAAGACAGTGTAACAAACTCAGGATTTGTAGACAGGGAAATCCAGCGTGCGGAGTATTATCAGATTTTTGCAAAAGTTCCATCTTTGCTGGGTATATGGGAAAAGGCTGATTATGCATTTATATCTACCGGATTTAAATCCGGAAAAGGTAATTACACCCATCCACAGCTACTGTTCTCACGTAACCTGGTTGAAGTTAAAAGCGAATCTGTCAAAAGTTTACCAAAGAAAGGTCTTAGATTTTTCGGCGGCGTCTCCTATACGAATGGAAATGCCCGGACAGGAGAGTGGAATTTGTCCTTTAACCTGCCTGAGAACGGCTCTCCCTATTTCTACATGATAGAACAGGAGGGAACGTGGAAAACACAGTCTTATGATTTTAATGTTGCAATGCAGAAAAAGATCTCAAAAAGGATCAGCGCCGGTGTAGCATTAAAATATCTGGGAGATCTTCATTTCCGGACTTTTGACTCAAGAAACGAAAATTACACATTGAATATGCAGATTCTTCCCTCCGTTGCAATGCGCTTCGGAGAGAAGAGTTATGCATCATTGGGATTAATATTAAACCGGATAAAAAACGAACCTTCAATAAGAAACAAGTATCAGCATGGAACGGAACCCGAAAAGTATCATCTCTTTTTCAATCAGGGTTTGGGTACCTGGGATAACTCCCCTACTCAAATGAAGATGGTTGATATGAGATATGGATTGGTAGCTTCTTACAGACGGATGTCGGAAAATCAGATTATTGATTTTATTTACTCTGCTTATATGGCCAATGAGGATTGGCTCTTAAAGTCCATCTCAACACTATTAAACAGAAAAGAGAATATTTCAAGATATTCATATCTCTCTCAGGATTTGTCTTTCAGATATCTGAAAAAGGGTCCGGAGGGGCAATGGATTTCGAATATAAATCTGAAAAACACTATCGGAACCGGATATGTTTATAAAGAGAGTGCCGGAATTTTTCAGGACAATTATGAATACCTGGGGTTAAGTGCCGATATTCTTGTATCGTATTTAAAAGAGAACTCTCTGTTTAAAAGAGCATCGGCACAATTACGTTTTGACAACTCCGGGCAAAATGATTATAACTACGGTCATACAATAGACTATTCAAATCTTGAGGGATATCTATCTTCCGACTTTTCGCCATTGAATAGCAGAGGAAGGTCCAACCTTCTGTTCGGAGGCTACGTTTCATACAAAAAAAACCTATCCGCTTCCCATAAACCTATGGCAGCAGCCAATAACTTTTATACTACATCAATTGCAGTCCCTGCGTTTGCCTACAATACATCAGATTATTACAAAGCCGGTATCAATCTTGGTTATGATTTTCAAATAAATCAATCACAGGTAGTGGAACTAAATATTAAAGGTGAGATTGTAAAACCTGTGAAAATTAACTATTACGAAAATTTTTCAGAATTCACCTTGAAAGAAAAGTACATTAACCTCTATATTAATCTCATTTTTAATTTCTAAAGCAATAACTTAAATGAAAAAAATATTTACACTAATCCTTCTTGTTTGTTCTATAGCAACTCTTGCCCAGACATCCAAAGAGAGCTCATATTTATCAGATTTTCCTGCATATGTCATTTACAACAGCAGTGGAGAGAAGGTATCGTACTCGCAAATGACAAATGAGTTACTAAGTGCCGATATCTGCCTTTTTGGAGAGCTTCATAACGACCCCATCTCTCACTGGCTGGAACTTAGCCTGTTAAAAACATTTTATAAAATAAAAGGAGATAAACTGGTGGTGGGTGCAGAGATGTGGGAATCTGACAATCAGCTTATAATGGATGAGATGTTGAAATTGAAACTCGTTGACGGACAATCCTACACAGAGAGCAGTAAACTGTGGCCAAACTTTACAACAGATTACAAACCGGTACTACAGTTTGTAAAAGCCAATGGATTACCCTTCATTTGCACAAACATACCAAGGAGGTATGCCAGAATTGTCTTTCAAAAAGGGATTGAATATCTGGATTCGTTATCTGACCAGGCAAAAACTTACTTTCCTCCGACACCGATTCATTTCGATCTGACTCAGCCGGTTTATGCAAAAATGGCATCGGTATTTCCAACAGATGAGGAATTTGAGAAAAATCTTAAGGAGAAGGGTCCGGCAAAAGGGGCTATGCATGGCAGTAAACCTTCCAATCTTGTAAAGGCTCAGGCAATAAAAGATGCTACTATGGCGCATTTCATTTTGAAAAATTGGAATCCCGGAAAGTTCTTTTACCATTTCAATGGCGAGTTTCATTCCGCAAATCACTCTTCTATTGTATATTACCTAAACTACTACAATAGTAAAGTTAAGGTTAAGACCGTTTCAATTATTAAGCAACAAGATGTTTTAAACTTTGACCCAAAAGATAGCAGGGCCGATTTTAATATTGTTGTAAGTGAAGATATGACAGTTACTTATATAGCCAGTCCAATTTAGTCTGCAAATGAAAAAAACAGGAATTTTAATCTCTCTGCTGCTCTCAATCAATCTGTTTGCTCAGCAAAACTACTCTTTGAGAGTAAAGACAACAGAGTTTAATCTGAAGAACGGATTACATGTAATTATATATCAGG
Source organism: uncultured Muribaculaceae bacterium (assembly GCA_964521685.1). Taxonomy (GTDB): domain Bacteria; phylum Bacteroidota; class Bacteroidia; order Bacteroidales; family UBA932; genus Bact-08. The sequence continues at coordinate 12,887 of CAZFTS010000009.1, read as the reverse complement.
ATAAAACTTCTCCAATTGTGAATGTGGGAGTAATGTATCATGTAGGTAGTAAAAACGAAAGAGCAGACAGAACAGGTTTTGCTCACCTATTTGAGCACCTGCTTTTCAACGGAACAAAAAATATCCCTGAAGGAGAGCTGGAGAATTTAATGAGAGAGGCCGGGGGGTACAGCAATGCAAGTACATCGGCAGACAGAACATATTACTACACAATTTTGCCCTCAAACCAACTGAGGCTTGGTTTGTGGATAGAATCTGAAAGAATGCTTCATCCTATTATATCACAAAAAGTTATTGATAGAGAAAAAGAGGTGGTTAAAGAGGAGAGCAGGCAAAGATATGATTCGAACCCACTGGGCAGAGTTCCCGGTAAAATGCAGGCATTTGAGTATAAAGATTACTCCTACAGGTGGCCCGTGGTAGGATCAATGGAACATCTGGATGCTGCAAGTTTACTCGATTTTCAGGAATTTTTTAACAAATACTATATTCCAAACAATGCAACACTTGTTATAACCGGAGATGTAGATGTCGAAGAGGCTAAAAAATATATCAATGGCTATTTCAACAGAATACCAAAAGGGAAACCTGTTATTCAACCTGAATTTAATGAGCCGCCGTTTTCAGGCGAAATTCTCATTGATTCTCTTCCGGGATTAAAAGATCCCCATATGGTAGTTTCGTACAGAACCATTCCGGAAACCCATAAAGATGCAGCTATTCTCAGTTTCATTAACAGCCATCTCACATTCGACGGAAATTCCCCGCTCAACAATATCGGGAAAAAATATGCGGCAATTAAAAAGCTTTCATCTACTACTGAGATGTATGAAAAAGCCGGAAGTTACTGGTTCAGATCATCTTTTAAAGACACTGTTCAATACAATTACGTTTTGAAAGTAATTGAAGAGATTCTGGAAGATATAAAATCAAAAGGTCTTGAAGAGAGCAGGGTAAGTCAGCTTAAGATGTCTTATGAGAGCGGTTACACCGATATGTTCTTTGATATGCCTTTCCTGGCCGAAATGCTTGCAATTAGTTATCTGGAGTGGGGTACTACTCAAAGAGTAAATAATTTAATACCGGAATATAAATCTGTCACAAATTCTGACATCAAAAGAGTTGTTAAAGAGTATTTCAAACCGGAAAACAGAAAAGTGTTGATTTTTTATCCAAAGAAGTAAACAGATGAAAAAAATAATAATAACATTGTTCCTGCTCTTTATTGTCGTTCCAATTGGTGCTCAAATCAATCCAAACGTAAAGCCGGAACCGACCGAAGCCAAAGCCATTAAAATCGGAGAGTTCAAATCATTCACCGCCGATAACAATATGAAGGTCTTCCTTATCAGGAGAGCCGGATATCCTAAATTCAGAATAACAATTGATTTTGGAATTCCTTTAATTCCAATTGAGAGGCAACCTGAAATTAAAAGCGTACTATCTGATATATTCTCCAGAGGAAACGGCAATTTCACCACATCTCAGATCACGAATAAGGCTGATTTATATGCATCTTCAATTTCCTGCACAGTAAACAGTGCCACATGTTCAGGAATGAAAGCAATGATTGATACTCTTTTACCATTAATGAGTTCGTATATTACAAATCCTTTGATAAATGACTCTGTAGTTAAATCGGCAAAGGACAAAAGGGTTAAAGAGTATAAAGAGCGAAAAGAGAGTTCGGGGAGAATTTCCAAGAGTACATTTTCGGCAAAACTTCAGGATTCGTTACAATTTTATAAAGAGATCCCTTTTCCCAAAATTGAAGAGAGTCTGGAGAGGTACAATGAGATAACTACAGATAGCATAAGGGGCTATTTTTCAAAATATATAAATCCGGAAAACAGTTACTGCATTATAACGGGGGATTTTACTGTTGAAGAGATTAATGATTTGATTATAAAATATTTCAGTGGCTGGAAAAACGGAGTAAAATATACGGACAATTATAAGAGTTCTTACGAGAAAAATTTTCCGGAGAAGACAAAGATTTATGTAATTGACAACCCTCTTGCCGTTCAATCAAGAATTTCTGTAAGATGGCCTTTGGGAGATGCCTTCCCATATGGCGATAATGAACCTCTCCTTATGGTAATGAATCAGATATACGGTGCCGGTTATCTATCGAATCTTAATCGAAATATAAGGCTCGACAAAGGGTTAAGTTACGGAGCCAATAATATTCTGGTCGTTAATATAACCGGAGGAAACTGTTCAAGTAATACGCTGGTCAGAAACTCTGAAACAGCTTATGCACTTGAAAACATCTTTTACGAGATGTTAAAAATGCGAAACGAACTGGTTAGCCAAAGCAGTCTGGATATGGCTAAAAACGGACTCATTGGTGATTATGCAAGATCAATGTCACAATTAAACTCCCCGGCAATAATAGGCTTTTGCATGGTTAAAGATAAATTTAATCTGCCTGACGACTATCTAGCAACCTATCCGCTTAAATTATCCAAAATTACTGCAGAAGATATTCGCAAAGGAGCGCAGAGATATATCAGACCATTTGAATCTGTTGTAATAATAGAGGGAAAGGTAAGTGATATTAAAGGGACTCTGGAGAGATTCGGTCCTGTTGAATACTACTCCTCCGAGGGGAAACCTATATTGTAAAAGTAAAAGGGCTGCCTTGAAAGACAGCCCCTTGTTTTAATAAAACAGAACTATCGCTTAGCACTCTTATCAGGGAATGGAGGAATTATCGGTTGTTTGTATTTATACTCCTTCATCTGTTGTTTAATAACCTCTATCGCTTTATTCAACTGTTCATCTTCGCCCATGAACTCTTTATATGGGTCATTTTCAAGAATAATATCAGGATGAACTCCCTCTCCCTCTATTATATAACCGCTACCATCGGCAGCAAAAGGAGCGTACGAAGGTGTCACAATTGATCCGCCGTCAACAACCGGAACGGTTCCACTGTAACCAACTACCCCACCCCATGTGCGTTTTCCGATAACTGTTCCCAGTTTGTTGAATTTGAATCTGTAAGGGAAGAGATCACCATCTGAGGCAGAATACTCATTAACCAGAAGAACTTTAGGCCCCTGGAATGTCCCTACCGGATTGAGGGAGCCCTCAGCCTGGTTGGTGTGCATTGTAAAGTATGTAATAGTTCTCTGTAAACGCTCTATAATCATTGGCGATACATTACCGCCACCATTGCCTCTGTCATCAATAATAAGTGCCTTTTTACCAAGCTGAGGATAGTAATGTTTCACAAACTCGTTCAACCCCGGAGCTCCCATATCAGGAATGTGAATATAACCCACCTCACCATTTGTTGCCTCGGATACTTTACAGATATTATTTTGAACCCACTCATAATAATAGAGTCCCGACTCATCGGCAATCGGTTCAACAAGAACTCTTCTGCTGCCTGTTATCTCCGGCTTTGAATTTACATCCAGCTCTGTTACCGATCCGGCGGTACCTGCAAGTAATTCAAAAATATCCTGAACATCTTTCACAGATGCCCCGTTAACAGCAAGAATATAGTCCCCCTGTTTAACCTCAACACCCGGCATTGTTAAAGGAGACCTGGTTACGCTGTTCCAGTTTGCACCCTCCAGCACCTTTTCAACCTTGAAATAACCCGATTTATCTTTTGAGAATCTTGCCCCCAGCAATCCGGTCTGCACTCTTGGCGGTTCAGGTTTCTCCCCGTTTTGTGAATATGCGTGACCAATGTTTAGTTCACCAATCATCTCACCAATTATGTATGTAAGATCCGATCTGTGAGCTACATGCTCAACAAGTGGCTCATATCTCTTAAGAACTTTATTCCAGTCTACACCATGCATGTTTTTGGCATAGAAGAAGTCACGCATCTGCCTCCAGCTCTCTTTGTAAATCTGCATCCACTCCTCTTTATAATTTACAAGCGCTTTTACTCCAACCATCGGGATTGCCTTGCTTATTGTTACCGGTGCCTTTGGAATATCTATCACCTGCATGTTGTTATTTGAAATTGCCAGAGCCTTTTTATATCCTGCTCCGAAAATAATCATTGCCTGAAGGTCGGTCTCCTTTTTGGATTCAATATCAAACATGGCAGTTCCCCTTCTGGAGGCATAATATATAGAATTTCCAATCATATGCAGATTTCTGTACTGTCCGGCAGGAACAGGAACCTCGATAATCCTTGCAGCAATATTTTCAAAGTAATAGTTGTCAACAGCTTTCTTAACTTCAGATTTAGCCTCTGATTTGCTATCGGCAGGTTTACCGGCAGATGCAACGACAATGGTGTCATTTTTCGGAGCAAACGGAATCTCGGCATCCTTCATAACCGGTAGAATGTATATCTTACTCATATTTGTGTAGATATGATTCCATTCCGTATTTCCGTATGTAGGGTTGAATGTTCTGTTAGAGACAAAAAGCAGATATTTTCCATCCTTGCTAAAGTTTCCGCTTCCTGAACTGAACCACTCATCGGTAATCTGAATTTTCGAACCATCTTTTGTATCATAAAGCATAACGACGGAAGCCTGTTTACCGGGACGTGTATATACAACAAAACGGTTGTCCGGCGACCAGCTGTATTCATTTACCGGGGTAATTCCCGACTGTTCAATAACTGTATTCTTTCCTGTGGCAACATCAAGCAGATTCAAAGTGTTCAGCTTTTCACTCCACAAAATCTTTTTGGAATCGGGAGACCATTCAAAACCGAAAATATACCCCTTGATATCGGTAAGTTTTCTCTCCATTCCGGATTTATTGTCTCTGTAGTATATATTGAACTCCCCATCTTTATCTGATATATAGGCAAATCCGCTTCCATCCGGAGCCCAGTCAGCACCCTTGTCATTAGCCCCTGAAGATTTTGTAATATTGTAGATAATACCGCTTTTTGCAGGAATTGAGAAGATCTCTCCCCTTGCCCCTGCAAGAATCCTCTCTCCATTTGGTGAAACTGACACGGAACCAATGCTTTTAGAGAGATCCCTCCACTCCGCTCTGGCATATGTTTTATCATTATTAATCAATACATTTACTCTTTGATCTTTATTAGAAACCGGATCATATTTTACAATATAACCACCATTTTCATAAACAATATATTTATCTCCTATTGACGGGAATTTAATATCATACTCATTGTATTTGGTAAGCTGATCGGTTTTCCCCGTTGCAACATCCCAACAGAAGAGATTCATATGGTCATCTCTGTCAGAAATATAGAAAACTTTCTTTCCATCTCTGGACCACATTGGAGCAATATCCTGGTTAATATTTTCAGTTATTCTTACCGATTTTTTAGTTTCGAAGTCAAAAATACGGATATCATCGGCCATACCACCTTCATACCTTTTCCAGGTTCTGAATTCCCGAAATATATAGTTATAAGCCAGTTTTTTACCATCAGGAGAGTAACTTGCAAAGCCGCCGTTTTTAAGTGGAACCGGTGCAGAAAGCCCACCCTCTGCAGGAACTGTCATCAACTGACCTGTAAAATCATTAAATGTATAAGATCTGGTTCTGTAAAGAATGTTTTTCCCATCCGGAGTCCAGTCTAAAACAATATTATTGGGTCCCATTCTGTCACCAACATCATCTCTGCCCAGGGTTGCAGTATAGGTAACCCTTCTGGGTTCTCCTCCGGCTACCGGAATTACAAATACCTCTGTATTCCCGTCATACTGTCCGGTAAATGCAATCATACTTCCATCGGGTGAAAATTTCGGGAACATCTCATAACCTATATGTGATGTCAATCTTCTTGCGACACCTCCGTCACTGTTAACAAGGTAGAGATCTCCCCCATATGAGAACACAATCTTATCTCCATGAATATCGGGAAATCTTAGTAGTCTTGCCTCATTGGGTGAGGCAATAAGTTTTATACTGTTAAAAAAGTTAATCAGTATAAGAATCATTATAAATGATCTCTTCATAAAATTATAATTAAAGTGAGTATAGAATTTATATGAAAACAAATTTAATAAATACAAGTTTATATATTGCCTGGTTTCTGACTAAATACCTTTATTTCTGTTTAAAAATAGTATTGCCTTATTTATTTGCTACCTTTGCCTGGGGGAAATCATTAAAACATATGACAATCCAATCTAGCCAAAGCGGCTAGTCAATACCAATTTATACAAAAACGAATGGCAAAATCACAAGTAACTTTTAATAAAAGGGAAAAAGAGAAGAAAAGATTAAGTAAAAGAGTTGAAAAACAGCAGAAAAAAGAGGAGAGAAAAGCAAATTCACAAGGCGGAGGGCTTGAGAACATGCTAGCTTTTGTCGATGAAAACGGTGTCATATCCAATACTCCTCCGGATCCATCCAAAAAAACTGTTATAAAAGCAGAGTCAATCGAGGTTTCAATACCTAAGAGAGGCAAAGAAGAACAACCACCCATAAGAAAGGGAAGAGTTGAATTCTTCAATGAATCAAAAGGTTTCGGATTTATTAAGGAGCTGGAGAGTCAGGAGAAGTTTTTTGTTCATGTTAACGGGCTTCTCGAAGAGATTAAGGAGAACAATATTGTATCATTTGATATTGAGAGAGGTGCACGCGGCATGAACGCCATTAACGTAAGAAAATGGGTTGAGCCGGCTGCTAAAGCTGTAACTCCGGATCAGGATTATTAATGGTTGCAGGTATGGCCATGTGAATGGCCTCCGTTATGGTGGTCGTCATGCTCTTTGCATCCGACACCTGAATCTGAGATCTCTCCTTTAATATATGAAGCAGCCAGATCATTTATATCTCCCGAACAACCCCTGTAAACATCTATTCCGTGACTGTTAAGAACATTCAGGGCTCCCTGTCCCATATTTCCTGCAAGCATAACTTTTACTCCAATCTCTTTCAGAACAAATGCAATGTTACTTTTACAACCGCATCCTGAAGGAGATGGAAGTATCTCTTTGTTTACAAGCTCTTTATTTTCATCAAATGTAAATACTGTATAGTATTCGCAATGTCCGAAGTGGTCATCTACCACATTATTTCTTGTTGGTACTGCTATTTTCATTATCTTTTGATTTGAATTGTGCAAATATAGATATTTTTGAACATATGTTCATTATTTTAATATAGAAATTTTATATGATACGAGAAGCAAGATTGGATGAGATGGAGATAATCCAATCAATAGCCCGTAAAACCTGGCCTGTAACTTTCAGGGATATTTTGTCTGAAGAGCAGATTGATTACATGCTGGAGATGATGTACAGTAACAAATCACTCAAAGAACAGATTGAAGTTAAACATCACAAATTTTTGCTCTCATATACCAATAATGGAAAACCTGCAAATTCAAAACACACTTATACAGGTTACCTCTCATATGAACTAAACTGCAACAGCAGTAAAAAGACAAAGATTCATAAAATTTATATTTTACCGGAGTTCCATGGTTACGGTTTTGGTAAAGCGCTTATTGAAGAGGTTATAAGAGTAGCCTCTTTAAATGAAAACAGGAGGCTGACTTTAAATGTAAATCGGAATAATAAAGCGGTAGAATTTTATAAATCTCTTGGGTTCATCATCACAGCACAAGAAGATATAGATATAGGAAACGGATTTTTGATGGAAGATTTTCAAATGGAGCTGGCAATATAAAAAAAGAGCGGTCTTATAGGGACCGCTCTCTTCTTCGTTGACTTAAAAAAATTATTTATATTAAAACTTTTTAAGTTGTCTAAAGCTACGCTAATTTTACATTAACAGCGTTGAGGCCTTTTCTTCCTTGTTCAAGGTCAAACGTAACCTCATCATTGTCTCTGATTCTTGATTTCAGACCGGATGAATGTACAAAATAATCCGTTCCTGTTTTGTCGTCTTTGATAAATCCAAATCCTTTGGTTTCATCATAGAATTTTACTTTTCCTGTGTTCATTTTATTAATTTGTGATTCGGCTAAGGTATGAATTTAAAACCAAATAAAGCAAATAAATTAATTAATTTTCAGATAATTAAACATTATGCCCTGTTAATCAGATACTTCGGAATAAATATTTTTATATCCCTCTCTTCAATCTGGCTTGTTTCATCTCTTCCATTAGCGTAAAAATTGTCTCTTTTACGCTAATTATTTTATCGGCTCTGAAAGCGTTACTTCCACAAAATGCATACCCTTTTTTAAAGTTGCCCCTGAAAGCATTATACAGAGCAATTATTATACAATACGGGCTTTTCTGATAATCACAGGTTTTGATACAATGAAACGGACAGGACTTTGGTTGTTCCAATCCATCCCGGACTCTTTTTAGAAATTCAGACATAATAGCTCTGCCAGGTAAACCAACAGGACTTTTTATTATCTCAATATCTGATTCTTTAGCATTAATATAGCTTTTTTTGAAATCTTCAGATGCATCACACTCTGTCGTTGTTACAAATCTTGTCCCTAATTGAACGGCCGATGCTCCCAAATCAAGTATTCTCATCATGTCCTCACCACTGTATATTCCCCCACCTGCAATAACAGGAATTTTCCTGTTATTCTCTTTCTCTATTCTACTGATGTTTTCAACCAGGTCTGGCAAAATCTCTTCAAGTGAAAAATGATTATCCTCAATCTGTTCTGTTTTGTAGCCCAAATGCCCTCCTGCTTTAGGGCCCTCCAAAACAATGGCATCAGGAACATAGTTATAATTTTTTATCCATTTTTCACAAATAAGCATTGCGGCTCTTGTTGATGAGACTATTGGAACAAGTTTTGTTTTACTTCCTTGTTGCAGATATGATGGGAGGTCAAGAGGAAGCCCAGCTCCTGCAAAAATTATATCTGCCTTTGAGGAGATTGAAGTTTTTACCATATCGGCAAAATTTGTAAGAGCAACCATAATGTTTACACCTATCACCCCTTTTGCCCTCTCTTTAGCTTTTGTAATCTCCTCTTTCAATCCTATTATTGAGGCTTCAAGGTAATCGACCGATCTGTTTTTATACAAAAGGCCCAGTCCTGCGCAGGAGATTACCCCTACTCCACCCTCATTTGCTACTGCCGATGCAAGACCTGATAATGAAACCCCGACGCCCATACCTCCCTGCACTATTGGAACCGAAAGATTAAGTTCTCCAATTGAAAATCTACCCATAAACTTTTTGCTTACAAGATAGGTATAAAAAACTCTTTGATGTGTCAGAATTTTAAATAGATTTTAACAATCTTGTAATCAGCAAATTAAAAATAAGAATAATTACACTTGTTAAAGATATACACTATAATCTCTCTATTTTTGAACGATAAACTATGATCTGTATCAGAATAGTTACAGATTTGCAGGTATAATTACAGGTTTGTATTTGATCGAGAAGTAAAATTCACTCCCGACTCCTTCTGCAGAATTAACCATTATCTTACCACCAAGCATCTCAACGTATGCTTTTACAATAGAGAGACCAAGTCCTGCGCCTTCATATGGTCTGTTCATAGTCTGTTCAGCCTGAACAAACCTGTTAAATATCATCTCTTTTCTATTCTCCGGTATGCCTATTCCCGTATCCTTTACATAAAAAACGAGCTTATCACCATCCAGCTTATAGCCAAAAGAGACATCCCCTTTCTCTGTAAACTTGAATGAATTTTTTAAAAGGTTCGTAAGAATTGTAACAAGCTTGGGTCTGTCTATTGTGATGAGGGTCTCCCGGTTTTCAAGAGACTTGACACATTCCAGATTAATACCCTTAATGTCTGATTCCTTTTTAAAAATATTATAAAGAAAATCCATTATCTCGTTCAGATTTATCTGAGTCTCAGTTAAAACTGCCTGTCCTGCTTCAATTTTTGATATCTCGATTATGTCGTTAAGAGTAGCGAGAATCCTATCGGTATTTTTTCTTAGAAGTTCGACATAAACTACCTGCTCCTCTTTCTTTATATCTTCCTGATTCAGCACCTCAAGAAATCCCGTGATTACATTTATCGGAGTTCTGATTTCATGGCTGAGATTTGCTACAAATGAAGACTTTAAACGATCACTCTCCTCTGCCCTTTTCATAGCAAACATCAGATCTTTTTCTCTTTGAATCTCATCACTTTTATCTCTGATCACAACAAGACGGCTTCCCGGGTAATTCTTTATCTCCTGCTTTGTTACTGAATAAAACCTTTTTCCGCTTCCCTCCTCTACCTCTACCATCTGATTTTTTTCAGGGCTTATAATTGCATCCGAAAGCCTTTTGTAATAAATATTCAATGAGTTAAAATCATACCCAATGATATTTATTTTACTTACTCCCAGATAATTTAGTGCACTATTATTAATATCCTGAACTCTGTCATGTCTGTCAATAACCAAAATTCCATCTTTCAATGTTTCAATAAGAGTCTCTCTTGCAACCGGTGCAAGATCGAGTAGCCTGTTTCTGAATATTGCAACAGATAATAGCGTACCGCTAACAATCATGCTCAACGGAACCAGATCGAATCCTGGAACAGGATTGGATCCCGATACATAGAGCACACTTGCAAACCATGGGCAAATCAAAGCAAGCAATATTGCTCTTGCCTGAGCTTTAAAATGTACAATTTTTGAAATTGAAAGTTTAAACAATAGCACCGATGAGATAGAGAGCAGTAAATATGAATAGCTGAAGTAACCTATCCAGAATCCAATCCCATGAAAATATTGAGTAAGATTTGTCTCCGGAGATATTGGTGCAAATCCGGTCCAGATAAGCTTATGATAGTCATTTGTAAGTGCCAGTAAAAAGACAATTACAGGTACTGCCGATAACTTTATAACATTCCAGCGGGTAATAAATTTATCGTTCCCGGTTATTCTTGCAACAAACAGCAGAAAGAGGACAGGTGTCGAGAGAGCCCCAATATAAGCAACCTTTGACCAGAATATCTTATGTTCCAGAATTGTTGCTGCAGTTTCGGGTATTACGAAAAATGCCCAGAGACCTGCAGACATCATCAGGAATGATAACTCCCTGGCACCTCTCTCATTTTTTCTTTGCCACGCAATAAATGAGGCAAAGAATGATACCAGGCTTGACGCAAGAAAAAGTAATGAATATGGGGTAAATATAAAATCTTTCAATTTGTTCTGTTTTTTAGGTAAAGATATTATAAATTCCGTTCCCTTAGAGAGCTTTTTGAATAGTTTACCTTATATAGGTCATACCTGAACAGCTGACGTTTTAGTCTCTCAAAAAAATTCGGATAATCCCGCTTCTCCTTAGGAGACCAGACAACTTCGGCCAAAGCGGCTGCCCGTGGATAAACCATATACTCAAGATGTGAACAGTCGGGCATATACTCTGTCCAGACATTGCCCTGTGCTCCAAGTATATAATTAGCCTCAATCTTATTAAGAACTGCAGGGACCGGTTCGTAAGAGTAGATCTTTTCAAGAGGTGTAAAGCCACCTATAGCCAGTGGTTCATTTTCAGGTTTTCCTTGATAATGGTCCAAATAGCAATGTGATCCGGGTGTCATTACCACATAGTGACTCTGTTTTGCTGCTGCAATTCCACCCTCTTCTCCTCTCCATGACATTACAGCTGCATTTGGAGCGAGTCCACCCTCCAGAATTTCATCCCAACCGATTAGTTTCCTCCCTTTTTTGTTCAAATACTTCTCAACCCTCTGAATAAAATAGCTCTGAAGGTGGTGTTCATCGGAAAGTCCCTCCTCTTTTATTCGTTTCTGACATAGCGGGCACTCTTTCCATTTTGTTTTAGGAGACTCGTCTCCACCAATATGGATGTATTGAGACGGAAACAGTGATAGAACCTCATCGAGAACATTCTCTATAAATTCAAATGTACTCTCCTTTCCGGCACACATTACATCATGAAAAACACCCCACCTTGTTGCAACTTCGTAAGGACCTCCCGTACACCCTAAAAACGGATATGAAGCAAGAGCTGCAAGCGAATGTCCCGGCATCTCAATTTCAGGAACCACTGTTACGAAACGTTTTGAAGCATAATCAACAATCTCTTTTATATCATCCTGTGTGTAAAAGCCGCCGTGAGGGGTTCCATCGTATTGCACGGATGTTCTTCCGTTTCCGATTATTGTCTCCTTTCTTACCGATCCAACCTGAGTGAGCAGAGGATATTTTTTTATTTCTATTCTCCACCCCTGATCTTCGGTAAGATGAAAATGGAAAGTATTCATCTTATGTTTTGCGAGAAGATCTATGTACTTCAACACAAAGTCTTTCGACATGAAGTGACGGCATACATCAAGATGTAAACCTCTCCATTTGAATCTTGGATAATCCTCAACAGTGCAGTGTTGAATCGAAAAATCAGAGAGTTCTGAGCCATTTGCAGGCATCATCTGAATTAAAGTCTGAATTGCATAAAAGAGTCCGTTCAGTGCCTGTGCTTCCAGAAGTATTCCCTTTTTGCCCACCTCAATCCTGTAACCCTCTTCTCCTAACATTAACTCTTTATTCAATTTTATGCAGATTCCCTTTTTTGCAAATTTATGGGCACTGGCTATTTTTTTAAATTCCCATCCGTAAAAAAGCTTCATATGCTCATTTAGCACATCGGTAATTAATTTTGAATCAACAAAATTGAGATTAGTAAAGACTATGCTCTCATTAGAAATTCTGAAGGTGCCTTTTTTTACTGAGACCGATACCGGCTCAGGAATTATCGACAGACTACTTGTTCCCGGATTAGAGTAAACTGTGTTTTCAATCAATAAGCTTACTAAAAGCAACATAATTACATTTTTTTTCATCTCTGGTTAGTTATTCAGAATTTAGGTATCTGATTTAATATAATTTGAGACCAAAATAGAAAAAAAAACCTGAGATATTATTATATTTACACTAGTTTTCTGAACAATTCCAAAAAAAGATTTTAATACATTCTCATTATGAAACACCCATGACTTTTAAATAAGTCGCCAAAGGCGATGTAAATATTTT
>CAZFTS010000008.1:28948-99401 GCA_964521685.1 uncultured Muribaculaceae bacterium | reverse complement strand
TACGAAGCCCGATGAGAAATCATCGGGCTTTTTTTATGCGATCAATAATAGCTTCTCACCAACGGCGCAAACGGGTTTAACCTGACATCAGTATGATTTTTGCTTCAAAAGATAGTATCAAAATTTCTCGTTAGCTGCTACTAATGTGTGTGTTAAGTAGATGGGGAACTGTATTGCCAGAGTTTAGTATAAATATTTGAATAACTAAATATTACAAAACGCAGTTTTCCAAATAAGGAAAACTGGTGTTTATATATATTTGTCAATTAGCAATGTGTATCAAACTCTGGCAGATGAAATCCCTGCATTTGCATCTCCAGGGTGGCAAAGTATTCGTAGAGTTTGGAGTTAATGGGATAATCCCAGCATCCGAGTGTCCGGTAAATCTCGCCTCCAAATCCGTTTTTAAATCGGTAGAGCCCATGCAATGGGTGTGATGTATTATTTGTAGGTGAAATTCCAAAAAGATCATACTCGGTGCAACCCATCTGCTTAGAGTAATTAATTGCATACCACTGAAGTGCATAGGGGGCCATCAGGAACCTTTTATGATTCGAAGAGGCGCCGTACAGATAGGTGGCTCTGTTCCCGGTAATAACATGAAACATTGCAGCTAAAGGCACACCTTCATGTTCGGCAATTAAAAGTGTTACATAAGCTGGAGATAATGTATCTGTTGCTTTTACTGAGAGAATTGCCTTAAAGTACTCGATAGAGTGAAGGTAGAATGAGTTTCTTGCAGCTGTCTCTTTATAAAGTTCATACCAGACATCAATCGATTCAATTCCGGCACATCTAATCTCTACCCCTTTTCTCTCAGAAAGATGAATATTGTAACGGGTTTTTGGCTTCATTCCCGAAAGCAGAGAGGAGGAGTCACTATTGAGATCAAGAAAAATTGTACTGGACGGAAGGATATTTGTATGTGCTTTTCTAAGATTCCAGAGATTTGTGCCTATGTTAACCCTTAACTCCTGTAGACGACTATCAGGAGTCTCCTCATTCCACAGTGATTTCCAGAGTAGATCATATCTGATAAAAATGCAATCGGAAGGCAGAAAAGTTAGTAGTTGTTCCGAAAGATCTTCAAGAAATGGTCCGGTCAGTTCATCTACAGGCTCAACCTCAGGTCCATAGGGAACGTAAGCATAACAATGACTGGAATCAAGTCGCTGCAGAAGTATTAAAAGGTCACAATTGTGATACGTAGATTTATTTTCAGGGAGATTTACAAAGCTCTCTCTTCTCACTTTGAAATTAAGTGCAAGAGTTTCAATACCCAATCGGTTTTTGACCATTGACCAGTATGCCGTTTGCTGAAGTATTGGTGTGCGGTAAACCTGGTCTATGTTCTTCTCTTCAAGATTTCGGATCATGATAAAAAAATCAGTTAACAGGCAAACATAGCCAATATAATATATAAATGCAAATTATTAAAAATCTAATATTTATATTTTCAATATCTTAATGGCAACAACTCTTCAAGATCACTCATAATTGAGAAATATTTAATATTTTCGCAGCTTTATTTTCATACCAAAGTAGATGAAGCATTTAATCTCTCTGATTGTTTTTTTGCAATGTATCACAATTCTGTATTCACAGGATTCAAATTTTAAAAACAGAATACCTAAGCTGGATGCCAGTATCAAAACAAAGTATGAATATGCCTTACAGACAAATATGTCAAGGTTCTCTGTCAGGAATTCCAGAATAGGGGTTACAGGTAACATTACCGATCCGGTAAGGTACAGAATACAGGTAGAGTTAAGCAGCGAGGGGAAATTTGAGGTTCTGGATCTTAACGGTACGGTTAATATATTCAAAGGATTTAGTATGACCCTTGGACAGACAAGCCTGCCACTATTTAATTCATATATAACCACACCATCTCAAATGCTGTTTGCCAACAGAGCATTTATCGGTAAATACTTTACGGGGACCAGAGATATAGGATTATTAGCCTCTTACAAAACTTCAATTGTAGATTTTCCTGTTGAAATAGAGTTTGGAGTATTTAACGGATCGTCAATTAACAATCCGGTATGGACAAACAGACCTTCTTACTCCGGTAGACTACAGTTTGGTTCGATGAATGGACTCAGGGCAACAGTTAAATTCTACAACAATCCTCATCCGGGAGCCGATGATTATAATTTCAGAGGGATAGATTTCAGATATTCAGCCAGAAATTTTAAAATAGAGTGTGAATATATGGACAGACATAATGTGACAAAAAATATTCACCGTTCTGCATTTTATCTGCAAGGAGCATACTATTTATATCTCCCTGATGGTAAGATCTTCAGAAATATTATCCCGGCTCTGAGATGGGACGAAATAGGTGAAGATCTTCACCTTAATAAAATTGATGCGGGGAGATTCACATTCGGACTGGCTTTTGGTTTTTCAGAGAACCCGGGAGGATCGCTTATCAGATTTGATTATGAACACTACCTTGTTGAGAGGCCAATTGCAGAGTTTAGCAAGTATGAAGAGATGGACTCAAACAAGTTTACGGTAGAACTTCTGATTGTGTTTTAATTGTACGGCAGTTTTGTCCCTCCCTCCCTGGGTTTCACTTTTTGTTGTATCTTTACATCAGGTCAAAGTCATGACCCGATAACAAACATATGTTTAAGATGAAAACTTCAGTAATATCACTATTATTCATTTTGTCACTTTCTTCCTGTCTCCCCGGGAGAAGAGAGCCAGTGAGTGTCGGGAACCTGAAAAGAGTTGTAAAGGAGATCTCAGATGACTCCTTTATGGGAAGGAAACCATTTACAGAAGGTGAGAAACTCTCAATTGAATATCTGGCTAACGAACTAAAAAAAATTGGTTTTGAACCGGCGTTTGACGGAAGCTATTTTCAGGAGGTTCCAATGATTCAGATATCATCCCGGATTTCAGGTGATGTTACGCTCAGATTCAAAGAGGGTGTTATGAAACTGAATGCCCCCGATCAAATTGCAGTAAACTCTCCTCGAGCATCGGAAAACGTTAAGATTGTGAACTCGGAACTTGTTTTTTGCGGATTTGGTATTGTATCTCCGGAGTATAACTGGAATGATTTTAAGGATGTAGACATAAAGGGAAAAACAGCTGTTGTTCTGATTAATGACCCGGGACTCTACACAATGGACAACTCTCTGTTCAGAGGAAAAGAGATGACATATTACGGCAGATGGACCTATAAATATGAACAGGCAGCAAAGATGGGTGCCGCAGGTGTGCTGATAATTCATGATGAAAAGGGTGCAGGATACGGCTATAATGTACCAAGGAACAGCTCAATATCATCAAAGCTATTTATTGATAATGAAGATATAAACAATAACTCACTCTTTACCGGCTGGCTTACTGCAGAATCGGCAAATGAGATATTTACCCGTGCAGGAGTTGATTTTGAAGAGCTTAAAAAGATAGCACTTACTCCCGATTTCAAACCGGTCAGCCTTAACTCTTCGATTTCACTGGCATTTACAAATACAATTGAACGTGCAGCTTCAAAGAACGTTGCAGGAATTCTGAGAGGAGCAGTAAAGCCCGACGAAGCGGTTGTAATGACAGCCCACTGGGACCATTTTGGAGTGGGAGAGAAACAGGATGGAGATTCGATTTACAATGGCGCAGTAGATAACGGAACCACTATGGCGTGGGCTCTTGAGGCAGGGCGGATAATCTCGAAAATGAAAGAAAGACCGGACAGATCACTTATACTCCTCTTCCCAACAGCTGAAGAACAAGGGCTTACCGGAAGTTACTACTATGTGGCAAATCCTGTAATCCCTATGGATAAAACCATTGCATGCCTTAATAACGATATGTTGGTTCCGAACGGGCGGATGAAAGATGTCACAATGATTGGTTATGGTTACTCTACTCTGGACTCACTATATAAAAATCTTGCAACTGCTCAGGACAGATACCTCCTGCCTGATCCGGATTCTCATACTGGTCTCTTTTTCAGAAGCGACCACCATCCATTCTTTAAAGCCGGAGTTCCTTCGATATGGGCAATGGGCTGTTTTGACAGCCGGGAAAATGGAGAAGCCTGGGCAAGAGAGAGATGGGACAGTTTTATTAAAAATGTTTACCACCGGCCTGCCGATAACTATAATCCTGACTGGGATTGGAGTGGGGTAGTTGAGGATACCGATCTTGCTGTAGATGCAATTCTGTGGCTTACAAATATTAAAAATCCAAAACCTGTAATGAAATAAATTTGAATTTATGGAGATAAAGATTAGAAATTCAAAATTTGACGATCTGGATACAATTACAGATTTTCAGATGGATATGGCTTACGAAACAGAGGATTTGAAACTCGACAGAGAGATCCTGAGAAATGGGGTTAAAACAGTTTTAGAGAGAGAAGAGGTTGCAAGATATTTTATTGCAGAGGTTGATTCTGTGCCGGCTGGCATGTTGATGATAACCTATGAATGGAGCGACTGGAGAAACGGCTGGGTTTGGTGGATACAATCGGTATTCGTAAAGCCCGGTTTCAGGAGTCTGGGAATTTATAAAAGACTCTATGAGCATGTGAAAAATGTTGTTATTCAGTCAGAAAACGTTAGAGGGATAAGGCTTTATGTAGATAAGAGAAATGTAAGAGCACAACAGGTTTACGAAAAACTTGGAATGAACTGCGACCACTATACAACATATGAATGGATGAGAAATTTCTAAAGATGAAAGAGAGTAGAATAGAAAAGATCTTGTTGTGGATGCTTCTGATATCCACCTTTTCCGGTATAACGCTGAATACCATAAACCATTCGGATGGAGGGGATATTCTTAAGGGTCTCTCCGATTTTAAATTCTTCACGTTACAGTCAAATGCCCTAGTACTTTTATTTGCGGCCGGCCTTCTTTTTGCCGGGAAAGAGAGTATTTCCGGCAAATTGAGATTTGTAACAGGAGCGCTAACCTCCTATATTATGCTTACGGGCACCGTCTACCTGATAATTCTGGAACCAATTTATGAACTATATGGATCAGAGAGATTAGCCTCTTCTATACTTCATTACATCACTCCTCCGCTAATGTTTTTGTATTGGATAACATATGAGAAGAGAAGATACTCTTACAGGGAGTTTATTAAATGGCTCTCCTATCCGCTGATATTTATGGGGTGGGGGCTTTTCAGAGCTTTCGCATACAAAGATTATCTCTACCCATTCTTTGATCTTGAGAAGTATGGTGCATTTGTTTCTGTTTATCTCCTGATGGTTGCAATAGGTTTTACCTGTATGATACTGCTAATAATGTTTATCAATAACACCTATCTAAGAAGAGGTTAACAAGCAAATACTCTAATTGTCGATCCGTCGGAGTTTGCAATTTTGAGAGGAACGATCCATAGAACAACGGGGTTATTGCATGGAAAATCTTCCGGAATATTAAGATTCTCGGCAATCAGGGTCCCGGCACCCAGAAGTATATTGTGAACCGGTAGAGTTGTATCCTGTACTCTGTCGGCCGATATCGTATCCATGCAAACTGCTCTAAGACCCAGTTCTACTACAAACTTTGCTGCCTCATCACTTAGAACGGGAAAATCGTTAAAATATTCATCTTTACCCCATTTTTTTGCCCAGCCGGTTTTTAAAATCAGAAAAACAACTCCGTCAGATTGTATGAGACTCTTTTGAAGAAATTCTTTAGTTATTGTTTTGCAGGAGGTGCAATCGAGGCATATTGCTTTTCCTGTGAAGCAGGAGATGTCGTACTTTTCCAGAGTTTTACCGCCGGGTATGATATGTGCGGGGGCATCAATATGGGTACCAGTATGTGTAGTAATTACCATTTCAAGCTCGGTGTAACCATCCTCTTCAATTGTACAGAACCTCTTGAGAGAAGGTGGCGGAGTTCCGGGATAGTGTGTCATCTCGGGAGAAATTGTGTGTGTAAGATCAGTAAGCATATTTTAATCTGAATTTATCTCTTCATTGCTTCTGCCCTCATTTCCGGAGGCAGCTTCTCAATTGCATAACGAAGAGCAGTTCTGGGTATTACATCTCTTCTGCCGTAAACAAACCTGAATACATCATCCCTGTATGCATGTGAACAAGATTTTAACATCCATCCGTAACCTTTCTGAACCATATCATCACTATCCATAAGGAGCAGTGAGGCAATTTCAAAAATATCATCTTTGTAACGTCCCTCTCTTGCAGGAATTATCAAGGAGACCGCTGCAGCGCGTCTCATCCATCTGTTGCTGCTGCCGGTCCATTTCTTAAGGTTGTTAAGATGATCTGGATACATATCAATAAATGCACCCATTGTGTGGTTGCAAAAAGTGTCGCATGAAGCCCAGTTTGTTATATATGTTTCTATCCATTTTTCAAAGAGTGAAAAATCGGACTCTTTGAAACTTTTTCTCTGATTATAGGCCCAGCTGCATGCAACAAAACTCTCCTCCATAATCCCGCTTTGCCATAGCTTTTCACAGATATCAAATACCAGAATTTTATTTTTATCAATAAGTTTACTATAGACCATCTTCGAAATTTTCTCGACAATTTGAGATTTGACTCCGAGAATATTTACACTCTCCTTAAAAAATCTCTGACCGCTTATTTTTACATCCTCAGTAGATTCGCTCTTTAAAAGTTTAACAATCTCTTCGTAAATTTCATTTTTTCTGAATATTATGTAATCTGTATCAATCTGTCTGATGTGATTTGCCCACCAATGTGTCAGAAAAATTATTACCTCATCAGAGTCAGGGGGAGTTAAAGTCAGGTACTGACTGTTAAATATTGCTGTTTTCAGAACATACTCTTTGTGGAGTTTCTGATGATTCTCAATATCGGGATAGCCGATTTCAGACATATACTGCTCTTCACTGGTAAAGTGTCTGATACTGTAATCAGTCATTCTTGACAGTAGTACGGCAAATTTTTTTGTGATATCACCTTTTAAAATACTCTCATTCATCTCTTTTATTATCGCAAATAACTCGCTGTGTTGGGAATCAATAATGCTGTTTCCGATATTTAGATTGTCAGACCAGGCAACTTTACTTAGATTTTTCATTTTACGAAGAATATTTGAAAGAAAATTATGGCCTCTAAATTAGTAATTTTTAATTAAAAAAGCTGGCTTAGATAACTCTTTAGCCAGCCTTTATCATTTTGTTAAATACCGTTGGTTTTTATAAACTGATTTTAATCTAATTTATGAATAGCAAGCCCGCTTCTGAGTTTTGGCTCGAACCAGGTGGTCTTAGGTGGCATAATATTGCCGGTATCTGCAATATCAATAAGCTGTTTCATTGAAACTGGATATAGCGCAAATGCTGCAGCCATCTCACCGGAATCTACACGCTTTTTAAGTTCTCCAAGACCGCGTATTCCACCTACGAAATCAATTCTTTTAGAGGTTCTCAGATCTTTTATATCCAGTACTTTGTCAAGTATAAGATTTGAAAGAATCGTTACATCAAGTACTCCTATAGGGTCGTTATCGTCGTAAGTGCCCTCTTTTGCAGTAAGTGAATACCATTCGCCATCAATATAGAGCGAGAAGTTATGAAGCCTGTCGGGCTTGTAAATATCTGTACCTTTTTTATTTACAATGAAATCAGCACCAAGTTTATCCAGGAACTGCTCTTTTGAGAGCCCGCTCAGATCCTTTACAACCCTATTGTAATCAATTATTTTGAGATGACTTTCAGGGAAGACCACTGCAAGGAAGTAGTTGTACTCCTCCTCTCCTGTATGGTTTGGATTTGCTTTTCTTTTCTCCTCTCCAACCAGTGCGGCTGCGGCAGTTCTATGATGACCATCGGCAACATATAAAGCAGGGATTGTTTTGAAAATTCCGGTAATTCTGGCAATAACAGACTCATCGTCTATAAGCCAGAAGTGATGCCCGAAACCATCTTCCGCAACAAAATCATACTCAGCAGCTTTGCTGCTTACAATATTTGAAACAATTTTGTTTATCTCATTATTATCAGGATATGCAAAAAACACAGGTTCAACATTGGCGTTCTGTATTCTTACATGGATCATTCTGTCCTCTTCTTTATCTTTACGGGTCAGCTCATGCTTTTTGATTTTACCGTTCAGATAGTCATCTACATTAGCTCCCAGTACAAGTCCGTACTGAGTCCTTCCCTCCATTGTCTGGGCGTAGACATAATACATCTCTTTTTTATCCTGAACAAGCCACTCACGTTTTTGCCAAAGTTTGAAGTTCTCAACTGCTTTGTCATATGCCTCCTGTGTATGTTCGTCAATGATGGGATCAAAATCGATCTCGGGTTTAATAATGTGGAGAAGCGATTTCTCACCTGCCTCGGCTTTAGCCTCTGCCGAGTTTAACACATCGTAGGGTCTGGAAGCCACATCCGAGGCTATACTCTTTGGTGGCCTTAAGGCTGCAAAGGGTTTTACTTTAACCATATATCTATCTTCTGTTTCTAATTAATATCTTACTTGTTTACCTGGAATGTCTTATCGCCGGTTGCAAAGAATTTAACAATCTGATTTGCAGCTGCAAGTCCGGCATTTATGTTTGCTTCGGCAGTCTCCGCTCCCATCTTTTTAGGTGATGCAAATACCCTGTTGCCGAATTTCTCGTTAAGAACTCCCTGATTATCGGCAGCAATGTCGGTCACGTACTTTATATCACCCCTCTCTTCAAGAGCCTTAACAAGCTCCTCTTCGTTAATAACCTCTTTACGAGCTGTGTTTACAAGGCACCCATTTTTCGGTAACCGTTTCAGAAGGTCATAACCCACAGAGCCCTTAGTCTGAGCATTTGCCGGGATATGCAATGAGAGGAAATCCGATTTTTCGTAAAGTTCTTCAATAGAAGAGACAGGAGTAACTCCGTCATTCAGAACTTTTGCACTATCAACAAAAGGGTCAAATGCGAGAACTTTCATTTCAAAACCTTTAGCAAGTTTTGCAACAAGTTTACCAACATTACCGTATGCATGTATACCTATTGTCTTACCTTTAAGTTCACTTCCTGTTCCCGGATTGAAACAGTTTCTCGAAATATAGATCATCATTCCTATTGCAAGTTCGGCAACGGCGTTTGAATTCTGTCCCGGTGTATTCATCGCCACGACTCCACCCTGAGTGCAGGCAGTAAGATCGAGATTATCATATCCGGCACCGGCTCTTACAACAATCTTAAGTTCCGGAGCATTTTCAATAACCTTACAGGTAACCTTATCGGATCTTACTATCATGGCGTTGGCATCTTTTACAGCCTCAAGTAACTCCTCTTCAGTAGTGTATTTCTCCAGAAGCGCCAGAGTGTGTCCGGCTCCCTCCACAATTTTTCTTATCCCGTCTACCGCAGCTTTAGCAAACGGTTTATCTGTTGCTACAAGTACTTTCATTATCTCCAGCTATTAATTAATAAGCACATTATGCATTTAATTTTTCAAACTCCTGCATGCAGTTCACCAGGGCTTGAACACTCTCAACCGGACACGCATTGTAGCAGGATGCTCTGAATCCTCCCACCGAGCGGTGTCCTTTAATTCCAACCATCCCTCTCTCTTTTGCAAAAGCCATAAAGGCATCCTCTTTATCCTTGTAGCCATCTGCCATTATAAAGCAGATATTCATCAGAGAGCGATCCTCTTTTGCAGCAGTTCCGATAAACATTTTGTTCCTGTCAATTTCGTTGTAAAGAAGAGCTGCTTTCTCTTTATTGATTTTGTAAATCGCCTCAAGGCCACCTAATTTTTTAAGCCATTTAAGTGTCTCATTCATAACATAAATAGAGAATACAGGAGGGGTGTTGAACATTGAATCTTCCCCAATGTGGGTTCTGTAATCCAGCATAGTAGGCAGATAGCGACTTACTTTACCCAGAATATCTTCCTTCACAATAACAAATGTTACCCCGGCAGGGCCAACATTTTTCTGTGCTCCACCATAGATTAGAGCATATTTGCTTACATCTACGGGACGGCTCATAATATCGGACGACATATCTGCCACAAGATTTACCGGGCAATCCATATCTTCATGAATTTCTGTTCCGTATATTGTATTGTTTGTTGTAATGTGAAAATAATCGGCATCAGCAGGGATCTCATACCCTTTAGGAATATAGCTGTAATTTTTATCGGCAGATGAAGCTACCGCAAAGGCATTACCAATACCTTTTGCCTCTTTAAGAGCCTTTTTTGCCCAAACACCTGTTTCCAGATATGCACCTTTGTTTTCAAGAAGATTCATTGCGACATAGAGGAATTGCAAACTTGCACCACCGCCAAGAAAGAGAACTTTATATCCCTCAGGAATATTCAGAATTTCGCTCCACAATGAGCGACATTCTGCCATAACGGCTTCCCACTCCTTAGAACGGTGAGATACCTCTATAACAGACATACCTGTACCCTTAAAGTCTCTAAGGGCTTCAATTGCATTTTCCAGTGCCTCTTTTGGCAGAACACAAGGTCCGGCATTAAAATTATGAGCGATTTTCATGATTTTGATATTTTTTTATTTGAAAAAACTTTTTTACCAAGTCAAAGGTAACTAAAAAATATAAAATTCAAACAGAAATGCACCGAAAAGCAATTCAACTATTAGGATTTTACTATTCGTTGCTTATGATTTTTAAGTTATCCTTATCTGTTATTCTTTCACAATAACGGCAAAGCAATTTGAAATTATCCCCTTCTGAGATTGTTGTGAACTGAGTTTCAACTGCCTGATGATTGGTGATACACATAGGATTCATACATTTCACAATACCTTTGATAGAGGCCGGAATTGAGAGAACTCTCTTCTCGACAACTTCAAAATCATGTATTATGTTAATCTTTGCCTGTGGGGCAATCAAAGCGATTCTGTTAATGTCATCATCTTCGAAATATTTATCAGAGATCTTAATAATCCCCTTTTTACCAAGCAGTTTACTATCCAGATTTGTTCCAAAGGTGATCTGGTTCGGGCTTGTATTCAATCCAAGAATATCAATAACATTAAAAAGCTGATGGGCCGGGATATGGTCAAGGACGGTTCCGTCTTTTATTGCGCTAACTTTCAATTGTTTTTCCATAAAATCTCCATTTAAATATTTTTCATTCCGAAAAGTTTAGCAATAATTGCCATTCGGGTATAGACTCCGTTTTCGGCCTGCTCAAAATAGTATGCATGTTTACTGCTGTCAACATCCTGTGAAATCTCATTCACTCTGGGAAGAGGGTGGAGTATCTTCATATTCAACTTACACTCCTCCAGCATGGAGAGGTTCAGGCTATATACATTTTTTACTCTTTCATATTCAACTGGATCCGTAAAGCGTTCACGTTGAACTCTTGTCATATATATTATGTCGGAATCATTAATGCCTTCACTAAGATTGGTTGTTTCGTAATATGGTATCCCCCTCTTGTTTAAGAACTCCTTATACTCCTGCGGCATCTTCAGCTCTTCGGGAGATGTGAAGAGGAAAGTGGGGTTGAAGTGAGACATTGCCTGGAGCAGAGAGTGGACGGTTCTTCCGTATTTAAGATCCCCAACCATGTTTATTTTAAGATTTTCCAGCCTTCCCTGTGTTTTTAATATAGAGTAGAGGTCAAGAAGAGTCTGGGTCGGATGCTGGTTACTTCCATCTCCAGCGTTGATTACCGGTACTGAAGATACTTCGGATGCATATCTGGCGCTGCCGTCCAGCGGGTGTCTCATTATAATTAAATCGGCATAATTAGATACCATTATTATGGTGTCTTTTAATGTCTCTCCTTTTGTTACGCTGGTGTTGCCAATGTCTGAAAATCCAATCACTCTGGCACCAAGCCGGTTTGCAGCAGTTTCAAAACTTAATCTGGTTCTTGTAGATGGTTCAAAGAAGATACTGGCAACAACTTTACCGGCAAAAAGCTGTTGAGAAGGGTTCTCTTCAAAGTAGGCTGCCATCTCCAGGGTGGAAAGAATCTCTTCACGGGAGAAATCGTGAATTGAAATTAGGTGTTTAGGCATATATTGTTTTTATTTAATTTGTATTTCAATTATTTAATCTCAACTCCGGGCAAGTCGGAAAAGGATTTGAGGAGTATTTCAAGCTCTCCCTTCCGAACCATAAGCAGAATTGAGCAACTCACTCCGAAATCCTGCCTTTTTATATCTGCACCTTTATTCTTAATAATTTTCATAACCTGCTCAATATTTGCATAAGGGAATTCTACTTCCACCGGCACAGTTACAATCTTTTCCACAACTTCACTATTGGCTATTGCGTCTGATGCAGCACTTTTGTAAGCCCTTATCAAGCCTGGAACTCCAAGTTTAGTCCCTCCGAAGTATCTTACAACCATAATGAGAATATCACTAAGTTCATTAGAGAGCAACTGACCAAGAATTGGCCTTCCAGCAGAAGAAGAGGGCTCCCCATCATCGTTTGCCCTCCATAATTCACCTGCCGATCCTAATCTGTATGCATAACAGTGGTGTCGCGCATCGAAGTACTCTTTTTTTATCTCTGAAATTATTGTCTTTATCTCCTCTTCCGAGGATACCGGATATGCAAACGAGAGAAATTTGCTACCCAACTCCTTATAAACTCCTTTAGATTGTTTAGCTATTGATTTATAAGAATCTGAAGCTATTTTTTCACTCATTCCGATTCTCTAAGGTTTTGGTAAAATTACACCCTTTTTACTAATTTTGCAAAATGTATACAGAAGTTTTCATAAAAGATTTCTCTGAACTAGGTAGAGTACTTGACTCATATTTAAATGACAGGAAACAGATTTCCTGTATTGAAGAGGCACTTAAACACTCTTTTGAGAGTAATCCGTTTTTTACCCGGAGTATGCAAATATCTGCACTAAAGGCTATCTCCACCTCCTTTCTCGAAGATAGAGCTTTAAGAGGTTGGATTGATAGGTATAGAGTGGAGATATCTGAACAAGATATTGAAATCTTGATTGTTATGGCCGGCAATATTCCTCTGGTAGGATTTCACGATCTGCTAACCGTTCTTGCCTCCGGTAGGATTGCGGTTGTAAAGCTCTCAAGCAAAGATAACTTTCTGATTCCGGCTCTTTGTGAAATTCTTTATAATATTAACAGTTACTGGAAAAACAGAATCCGTTTCAGAAAAGATGCCGATAATACTCCTAAATTGGTTATTGCAACCGGTAGTGATGAAACGGCAGAATTTTTCAAAGCAAGATATCCGGGAATTCCATCCGTAATCAGAGGTGCAAAAAGTTCTGTGGCAGTGCTGAAAGGAGATGAGGATGGAATATTGTTGGACAAATTGGCAAACGATATTTTCCTCTACTTCGGATTGGGTTGTCGCAGTGTAAGTACTATTTTAACTCCGGAGAGTTATGATCTGAAAAAGCTTGCAGGCTATTTGTCAAGATTTTATACCCTTACACAATGTGAGATATACCGGGATGCATACCGTTATCAGAAGGCAATCTCTCTGGTTTCCGGGGAGTGGTTCCTGGATGGAGGATTCTTTATTTTCAAAAAAAACTGTGCTTTGCCTCCCCCTCCCGGTGTCGTTGGAATAGTTGAATACAATGATGAAAACGAAGTCGGAAACTTCATTGCAACAAACATTAAATCATTACAATGCATAGTCAATTTTAACTATCAAAACCGGTTTCAGCCAATAGGGACAACACAACTACCTGCTCTTTCTGACTATGCCGACGGGGTAAATACATTAGAATTTATTCTCAAAAATAGTTAACTTCGCACTAAAGATTGGGGATAATGGTTTACAGATTTAAAGCATCAATTCCGGGGAACAAAATATTCATGAGAGAATATGAGGTCAGGGGATCTTCTTCTCTTTATACACTTCATCTGTATCTTCAGAATGATCTTGGTTTCGCCCCGGACCAGATAGTTCTGTTTCGTGCAATAGATACTAAAGGGAAAGTGAGAAAAGAGTACGGACTCTTTAATTTAGGTGACGGCTCAATGGACTCTGTTACCGTAGATAAATTTTACGGCGATGGATTCAGGCTTATTGAGTATGTATATGACATGTTTAAAGATCGTGCCTTGCAAATGGAGATCGTTGCTACTGAGGAGGAGCTTGCAAGGAGAGCATATCCGAGATTGGTTGCCGAACGGGGAAAAAACCCCGATCAGTTTTCCGATAATTACGATGACTTTGAACATATGATAGAGCCTGCCGAGGGTGATCAGCTTATGACTGAGGGAGAATTCCATTCAGATGAGGAGTAGTTGCCACTCCTTTAATAACTTATTTCAATGAGAAAAGGGAAACTGTTTCTTGTTATAGGTCCAACTGCCTCCGGGAAGACCGATTACAGTATTGAACTTGCCCTGAGTCTCAAATCTCCTGTTATATCGTGTGATTCCCGTCAGATTTATAAAGAGATGGTTATTGGCACCGCCCCTCCTTCAAAAGAGCAGCTGGCATTGGTAAAACATTACTTTATCCTTTCACACTCAATTCACGACCACTATACGGCCGGTCGCTATGAACAGGAGGCATTATCCCTGATGGAGGAGCTTTTTAAGGAGAGAAGTACACTGGTTATGGTTGGAGGGTCGGGACTCTACGCCGATGCAGTATGTTACGGGCTTGATGATTTCCCGGAGCCGGATGCTCAAATCAGAGAGACTCTATCAGGAAGAGTGAAAGAGGAGGGGGTGGAGTCACTGAGAAGAGAGCTTAAACTACTGGATCCTGAATCATATGATGCAATAGAGATCTCAAATCCGCAAAGAGTAATCAGAGCCCTGGAGGTTATTCTGACAACCGGAAAAAAATTCTCCTCATTTAAAAGCAATAGAAAAAAGGAGAGAGATTTTGAGGTAGAGAGGATATATATAGAGAGAGAGAGGAGTGAACTTTACGACAGAATAAACAAACGGGTTGATTTAATGATGGGTTCAGGTCTTATGGAAGAGGCCCTGAGATTATATCAATTCAGACATCTGACAGCTCTGAAGACGGTTGGATACAGAGAGCTGTTTGATTATATCGAGGGTAAAAACTCACTTGAAGAGGCGATTGAACTCATTAAAAGAGATACAAGAAGATATGCCAAACGGCAAATCACTTGGTTCAAAAAAGAAAGGCCCGCCTTTGAGACGAGCCTTTGAGTTATTCAGAACGGAAGATCGTCCTCTCCGGGATCGGAAGGGATGTCGCTTTGGAGAGAAGGTGAGCCTGAAGCGGAAGCCTGAGCTCCCTGGTTGCCTCTGTACTCGCGCTCTCCTGTGTTACTTCCGTCTTTGTCCGCTTTTTCAATTCTCCAGGCACGGATATCGGTATACCAGCGTTGATTATACTCTCTTGATTCAATATTGAAAGAGATCTTAAGCAGATCACCCTCTCTGAAAGAGGCAAGTTCCGCAACTTTATCCGCGCCCCAGACGTTCATACACACTTTTCTGGGATAAGTCTCCTGAGTCTCTATTACAAACTCCTGTTTCTGCCATTCACCCCTGGTACTGTTACCCGACTGAATCTGCAACTTTGTAATCAGAGAACCTGTGATTTCCAATGCCATGGCCCTATTTATTTTTTAACAACAGCTTTGCTTACTTTGATAAGTTCAACTTCAAAAATCAGAGTTGAACCAGGCTCGATAGTACCCATCTTCTGATTCCCGTATGCGAGTTCAGCAGGGATGAAAAGTGAAATTTTACCACCTTCACTAACCTTCTGCATTCCTTCAATCCATCCTGGGATAAACTGATTAAGAGCAAGTTTTGCAGTCTGATTTCTGGTATAAGATGAGTCAAACTCTTTTCCGTCAATCAAAGTGCCTTTGTAGTGAACTTCAACTGTATCCTCGGCAGCAGGGAATACTCCGTTACCCTCTGCAAGAACTTTATACTGAAGTCCGCTCTCAAGAGCAACAACTCCCTCTTTACCTTTGTTCTCTTCAAGGAATTTTTTACCGGCTTCCATATTTGCAGCGCCAACTGCCTCCTGTTTCTTTGTCATATATTTTGTAATGACTTCGTTGGCAAACGCCATGTTAATCTTAAGAGAATCTCCGTTGATAACATCATCTATAGCTTTGTGAAGCTCTTTCATGTTAAGATCACCGAAATCGGCCTGCTTTACCATAGAACCTAGAGAAGCACCTACAGCATAGCTTGTTGAATCAATGAATGCAGCAGACATCCCTGGAACAGGATTACTGCTCTTTTTCTCACCGCATGAAGTAATAATAAGTAGTGCAACTGCAACTAAAGAAATTGATTTGATAAATGTTTTCATCTGTTTTTTTTTAATTTTTAATACTGGATTTATTATTTTAATATATTCTTATTGTTTGTTATTTAGCTCCTTAACTTCTTATATTTAATTTTCGGCTCTATTTTTCCCAACGTAATTCTCAGCACAAGAAGGCCAATAACCGCCGCAACAAAAGAGGTGAACAGAACAGCAGCTTTACCTTCGTTTATTAGAATTTCGTTTGAAAACGCTAAGCTATCAATAAAAATTGACATAGTAAAACCAATTCCTGCAATAATACCGACAGCAAAAATTTGTGACCACTTTATCCCAACCGGGAACTCGGCGATTTTTAATTTACATGCAAGATATGTAAAGAAAAAGATCCCTAGAGGCTTACCCAGAAATAACCCGAAAAAAATACCCTCGGATATTGCTGTGAATGAAGGCTCTTCTGTTACCCCGCGAAACTCGATCCCTGCATTGGCGAGTGCGAAAATTGGCATTATAGAGTAGGTAACCCATGGATTAATTTTGTGTTCGAATCTGTTTATAAGCGGATTAATTTTCCTGACATTGGTGTGTATCTTATGAATAAGGTTTAATTGTTCATGATTTGCCAGTATATTAACCTCTCCGTGACTTGCCTTCCTGAATTTATCGAGATAAAAGCGGGTCCTGACATAGAATCTCACCTCGTTTATAGGGCTCCTTGAAGGAATGCACATCGCCAGAATAACTCCTGCAATAGTTGCATGTATTCCCGACTGAAGCACGAAATACCACAGGAAGAGACCCGGTATCAGATAGAGCATAACATTGTGAATATTAAGTCTGTTAAGCAGAATAAGAAGTGAGACAATTAATCCGGCGTAAAGCAGAAACTCAGGGTGTATCTCATGGCTTGGATAGAAAATAGCCAGAACTATGATAGCTCCTATATCGTCTACGATAGCTAATGCTGTAAGAAATATTTTTAATGAGACCGGAACTGCGCTTCCTAAAAGAGAGATTACTCCAAGTGAGAAGGCGATGTCGGTTGCCATTGGTATTCCCCACCCGTTTTCGCTGGGAGAGCCTCCATTAAAAATCGTATAAATAACAGCCGGTACAAGCATTCCTCCAACAGCAGCAAAAATGGGAAGCGATGCTTTTTTAAACGAGGAGAGCTTTCCCACAACCATCTCTCGTTTAATCTCAAGACCAACAACAAAGAAAAAGAGAGCCATCAGGGCATCGTTTACCCAGTGATGCAGAGACATCTCTATTTTAAAAGAGCCAATTGCCAGATCGGCATTAATATCCCAGATATCATGAAAACCCTTAAGTGGTTCATAATTTGCCGCAGCAAGAGCAAAAGCTGAACAGATGAGCAGGAAGATCCCACCTGTC
Source organism: uncultured Muribaculaceae bacterium (assembly GCA_964521685.1). Classification (GTDB taxonomy): domain Bacteria; phylum Bacteroidota; class Bacteroidia; order Bacteroidales; family UBA932; genus Bact-08. The sequence continues at coordinate 81,830 of CAZFTS010000008.1, read as the reverse complement.
ATATTATTGTTGACGAAAATTCCGAATATATTCCGGATATCTCTCTGTCTTTCGGCTCTTTTCCTCGAAAATGGAACTGACATTATATAGATTTGGGGTTATTTCTTATCTACAGAATCTACTTCTGATTGTTCAAATGTGTGTAAATACACATTTTATAAAGTACTCTTGCACCAACATTAGCATCCCACTCACCTTCACCACCCGGTGCAACTTCACATAGGTCAAAACCAATTATTTTCCTGTTTGATACTGCCAGCATGTGAAGCAGATAGTCTGTTTCGCGAAACTCAAGACCACCGGGAACAGGCGTTCCTGTACTGGGGCAGAGGCCGGGAGTAAGGCCGTCAATATCAAATGATATGTAAACATTATCAGGGAGACTGGAGATAATCTCTTCACATTGCCTCCTCCATGTTTTACCTTCGTAATGATTTCTTTTAAGCTCTGTATCAGTAAAGCACCTTATTCGCGGATCGGTGTTAATAAAGTCGGCCTCCTCCTGACAGAAATCTCTTACACCCACCTGAGTAAGCTGTGATATCTGTGAAATTTCATTGAGAACATTGTACATAATGGATGCATGCGAATAGGTAAATCCTTCGTAAGCATTTCTGAGATCGGCATGGGCATCTATATGGAGTATCCCGAAATCTTCGTATTTATCGGCCAATGCCTTAATATTGCCGAAGGGAACGCTGTGATCACCCCCTACAACTACAGGAATTTTTCCACACTCAATCTGCTCCTGACTGGTTTTGTAAACATAGTGGTTAAGTTCCGACGAGGCACCGTTAACTTCGGCAAGCTGATCATCAACCTCTGAGATATCTCCCCCCTCCTCCAGATGTTTAATTATCTGTTCTGCAATTTTGCGAAATCTCTTATTTTTTCTGGAGATCGACTCATCAATTGGTACTGTGCCTATTTTTACTTTCCAGGCATCCTGAACCAACGGATCGTACAGATCTACCTGTACGGATGCTTCAATAACAGCCTCAGGCCCCTCATTGGTCCCGGGTCTGTAAGAGGTTGTCACGTCCCAGGGGACAGAGATAATTGCAATCCCGGAATCCTCAAGGGTGTAGGGGAGTGCGAAATAATTACCGTTTGCCATCCCCGGCTCGTTTGGATTGAATATTGTCATACTATACCCTCCCTGATTATATCGTGAATATGTACAAGTCCAATGTATTTTCCTTTCTCAGTAACAATTACAGAGGTGATTTTGTTTTTTTCCATTATGTTAAACGCCATAACAGCAAGTTCGGAGGCTTCTATAATCTTTGGATTGGCAGACATTATGTCCTTAGCACTGAGAGAATCGAGTCCAAACCCCTTTTCAAGCATTCTCCTCACATCTCCGTCGGTTATTATTCCGGCTACGGAGCCATCTTCGTTCTGAACCACTGTTGCACCCAGTCTGTTTGCAGATATGTTCAGAATTGTGTCGCGGACATTCTCCTGCAGTGATACAGAGGGACGACGTCTCTTGTCAATAAGATCGGAGACCCTGGTATAAAGCCTTTTACCCAATGAACCTCCCGGATGAAGCTTTGCAAAATCCCCCGGAGTGAAGCCTCTGAGTCTTAAAAGCGTAACTGCAAGTGCATCTCCCATTACAAGCTGAGTTGTAGTGCTGGATGTTGGCGCCAGATTGTTCGGACAAGCTTCATTGGTGACGGTTGTACGAAGTATGTAGTTTGCATGAGAAGCCAGGTAGGAGTCAGTATTTGATACCATTGCTATAAGCACATTTCCCATCTTTTTTATAAGTGGAACCAGAACTTTTATCTCGGGAGTATTTCCGCTTTTTGAAATAAATAGTACGATATCTTCAGGCTGAATAATTCCCAGATCACCATGAATAGCATCGGCAGCATGCATAAATACCGATGGTGTTCCGGTTGAGTTCATGGTGGCCACTATCTTATTGGCAATGATTGCACTTTTACCTATCCCCGTTACAACAACTCTCCCTTTGGAGTTAAAGATAAGCATGGAGATATCGGAAAAGCTTTTGTCTATATAGTTTTTCAGATTTGCAACCGCCGAGGCCTCCTTATCAATCACCTCAAGTGCCATCTTTGTTATTTCTGCCTCAGAATTATTCATAAAAAATTTTGCAATGATAAAACTATTAGATAACTTAGATTCGCAAAGGTAACTAAAATTAACTAATTTTCTTAGAACTTCCGGCAATAAAGATATGGAGATCAAATCAGAGTTTCTGCATTCGGAACTTAAACGCTACTTCGGATTTAATACTTTCAAGGGTGAACAGGAGGAGATTATAAAACATCTGCTCTGCGGCAACGACTCATTTGTATTGATGCCGACAGGAGGTGGAAAATCTCTCTGTTATCAGTTACCTGCACTTTTGTCTGAGGGGACGGCTATTATAATATCTCCGCTTATTGCCTTGATGAAGAATCAGGTAGATGCAATCAGGGGCTTTATGGTTGAGAAGGAGGGGATAGCCCATTTTCTGAATTCATCGTTAAACAAAGGTCAGATTCAGGAGGTTAAGGACGATTTGCTCTCCGGTAAAACAAAATTGCTCTATGTAGCCCCGGAATCACTCACCAAAGATGAAAACATTGCTCTGTTAAAACAGATTAAAATATCTTTCTATGCTGTTGATGAGGCTCACTGTATTTCGGAGTGGGGACACGACTTTCGTCCGGAATACAGGCGGATAAATCCGATTGTAAATGAAATAGGTAAAGCCCCGATAATAGCTCTTACGGCAACAGCTACCCCCAAAGTTCAGAGTGACATACAGAAGAATCTGGGAATGATGCATGCCCGGGTCTTTAAATCTTCGTTTAACAGACCAAATCTCTATTACGAGGTCAGACCTAAAATAAATATTGACAAAGAGATTATTAAGTTCTTACGAAATAATGAGGGGAAATCCGGAATTATATACTGCCTGAGCAGGAAAAAGGTTGAGGAGATTGCAGAGTTGCTGAATGTGAATGGAATCAAGGCGTTGCCATATCATGCAGGTCTTGACGCATCTACAAGAGCTTCGAATCAGGATAGTTTTCTTATGGAGGAGGTTAATGTTATAGTTGCAACTATTGCATTTGGAATGGGGATTGATAAACCGGATGTGAGGTTTGTGATCCACTATGATATGCCAAAAAGCCTGGAGGGTTACTATCAGGAGACCGGGAGGTCCGGAAGGGATTCGGGAGAGGGACAATGTATCGCTTTTTACTCTTACAAGGATATTCAGAAACTTGAGAAGTTTATGCAGGGAAAGCCTCTAGCCGAGCAAGAGATAGGCAAACAGCTTCTCCTGGAGACCGTTGCTTATGCAGAAACCAATATCTGCCGCAGAATTGTACTGTTGAACTATTTTGGAGAGAGTTACGGTGAGAATAGTTGCGGCTCCTGCGATAACTGCCTCTTCCCTAAGAAGCAGTTCGACGGAAAAGATGAGATAGCTGTTGTTCTGGAACTTATTGCCGGAATGAAGGAGCAGTTTAAGGCAGAACATATAGCCAATATTCTTGCAGGTGTAAACAACTCCCTTATAAAATCGTATAACCATCACAACCATGAGCTGTTCGGTATTGGAATGTCCAAAGGATTAAAATTCTGGATGGCAGTTATAAGGCAATGTCTTATTCACCACCTGATTGAAAAGGAGATTGAGAGATACGGACTTCTTATAATTACCAATGCAGGAAGGGAGTTTCTTGGAAATCCGCGAACATTAATGCTGACAGAGGACAGGGAGTTTCAGGAGAATGAAGATGACGACGATACCGTATCTATCGGTGTTAAGCAAGCGGGAGGGGGCGGTGATCCGGTTCTGATGGCTATGCTTAAAGATCTGAGACACTCCGTATCCAAAAAGATCAATCTGCCACCTTTTGTAATCTTCAATGACACCTCCCTTGAAGATATGACTATCCACTATCCTGTAAGTTTTGACGAGCTCAAAAACTGCCAGGGGGTCGGAGAGGGCAAAGCAAAGCGGTACGGCAAGGAGTTCCTTGAGCTCATTTCAAGATATGTAAAAGAAAATGACATTGAAAGGCCTGCCGATCTTGTTATAAAATCGGTGGCAAACAAGTCTTTGAACAAGGTTTACATTATCACGGGAATAGATAGAAAACAACCTCTTGAAGATATTGCTGAGTCGAAAGGTATGGAGATAGAGGAGCTTCTTACGGAAATAGAGGTTATAGTTAATTCCGGCACAAAACTGAATCTCGATTATTATATCCGTCAAACTATTGATGATGACAAGGTTGATGATATTTACGAATACTTTAAAACAGAAGCATCCACCGACTCGCTCAAAGAGGCTGTCGAAGAGCTTGGCAGGGGTTATACAGAGGAGGAGATAAGACTCGTAAGAATTAAATTTCTCTCCGAAATGGGGAATTAGAGTTCATGACAGACTCTATCCGCAATGGTAGAATCTGTTTACAAGCTCCGTCATCAGTTCCGGCTCTCTTTTAATCTGTTCCCTGATATCCTTGTCGTTATAAGACCTTAATTTGGAAATTATTCCATCTATCAGAGATGGGTGGAAAACTCCCTCTTTTTCGTAGACATCCCTCATACGTTCAAGTTCATTTGCAGATTCCCAGCAAGATGACGGCAATTGTTTCAGTGTCGATACCCTCTCCTGATTTTTGTGGTCATGTATGTTTATATCAACATATGAGTTCTTTGCCAGCTCTTCTGGATTCTCCATCTCAAAACCGATTCTTGCAGCAACAGCCAGCCCGGCCATGATATGGTAAATATCTGCAGATCCGTCCGGTGATCTGAGTTCGACTGTCTGTTTTTCTGTTGATTTAGAGGTTGTTCCGGGCTCATTCGGATTTGCAGCGTGGAGCATATCCCTCTCTCCCAGCCAACCAAGAGGAACTCTTACCAGAACCGATCTGTTTCTGTCTCCCCAGCATATATTGGTTGGTGCCTCCTGTTTAGGAACAAGACGGAAGTATGATGTGGGGTTGGTATTACCGAAAGCTGTTAATGAAGAGGCACAGTGAATATAACCTGCAATAGCCTTGATTGCCTCAACGGAGAGTCCGTTTCCGGATGTCATGACAGATGCCCCGTTTTTTGTCATTCTTGTATGAAAGTGGAGCCCGCTTCCTGCTTTACCAACTGTAATTTTGGGTGCAAATGTGACGTTTAGTCCATGTTTGTATGCAAGTGTCCTTATGATCCATTTGGCAAGAACAAGTTGATCGGCAGCTCTTTCGACCCGTGTAGCCAGAAACTCGATTTCGTTTTGCTCATAATTTACTCCATCCTGACTGAAATTTCCAACCTCCGAGTGCCCGTATTTTATCTCTCCCCCGCAAGCAGCAATAAGATTCATCGCTTCACTTCGAAAATCCTCAAACTTTGTAAATGGTGCAGATTCATGATACCCTCTTTGATCCTGAGCAGGATAGAGGCTCTCATCTGCTTTTGATACATAAAACTCCAGCTCACCCATAGCTTCGAATGTTAGCCCTGTTTTGTCATGGAATGCCTGGGCAGCCTTCCTGAGGGTGTGTTCCGGAGCACTTTCAAGCGGTAATCCCTCTTTTGTAAAATATGAGCAAAGCATTCCCAAAGTCGGGATTTGTGAAAAAGGGTCCGAATATGCTGTTGAAAATCGTGGAATCACATAAAGATCACTTGAGCCGGCCTCTATGAACGGGAAGAGACTGGATCCATCGACTCTCTCTCCATACGTTAGTATCGTGTTAAGATACTGAATACTGCTTACCGTGAAATTCAGAGTCTTCAACCTGCCATCTGCAGCAACATATCTGAAATTGACAACTCTTATACCTTTGTCCACAATGTACCTTATTATATCTTTACGGGTGAACTCCGAAGGGTGTTTTTGAAGGTAAGCAACGAGAGGATTTATGTTGTAATCGATATATGAATCCATAAAAAGTTACGATCAGAAATTAAAATAAACCATATAAATAAAAAATGGTCACAAATGTAAATAATTTTTGCCGATTTATAATTTTTGATCTTTTTTTATTTTTTAGATAACTTTGTCTCATAATGAAAATCACCTCTAAGCCAAAGTTCATACTAATTTTCTCTATTTTGACAGCAGCTCTGCTAACAGTAGCCGTAGTTCTCCTAATAGCCACACGAAAAGAGAGTTCTACCGGAAAAAATGGTCAGATTCCAAAATCACAGGTCGCAATACCTGTTGATGCAGTTGTGATTTTCACCTTTCCCGATCCTGGTGAATTAAGCCAGTTTCTGTATAAAGACGATCCACTATCCGGGAAACTACTTTCAGGTTTAAGCTCCTTTAAAAAAATTACAGAAAGGGTATCCGGGTTTTTAGTTGAGCAAGAGAAAGATAATAAAACAATTGACTGTGCAATTTCATTGCACTACTCTGCAAAGGACAGAGTCTCTCCGCTTCTTGTCATTAATCTGGAGGGGGTAGATAAGGATCAGCTCTTAAAATTAATTGAAAGTAACTCAGAGAGAGTTACATCAAGAACATTTAATGGAATTAAGATAAACAAAGGAGACGGCATTGAATACTCCTTTACAGATAATAAGCTCATAGCATCCACCTCGGCAATTATTCTTGAATCCTCTCTCAGACATATTAAATCAGGAGTCTCAATTCTTGACAATGAAGAGTTTTGCAAAGCATTTAACTCAGTCGATTTGTCTGAACCCACTCTTTTTTTTAATCATCTTCAAACCGGAAAGTTGTTTTCGGCTTATATTGACAAAGCCCTCTCTGGCAGCATTGAGTTTATCTCCAGATTCACCGGATGGAGTCTCTTTGAACTAAATTCGGACAGATATTCATTTAAGTTAACTGGCCGGAGTTATGAGAACAAGGGGATTGGAAACTACATCTCAGTTTTCAGAGATGCAAAAAATGGAAGCAGATCTGTCCAGAGTGTCTTACCATCAGAAACATACTTACTACTGGATCTGTCGGTAAGTGATATTTCGAGACATATTAAAAACCATATCAGGTATAAAGAATTTTACGGTAAAACTTTTAGTGAAGTAAACAAAAATGCTGTAAACTGGGTGGAGTCTTTAAAGGCGAAAGAGGTGGCAGTCGCACTGGTACCTTTTGAAGGAGAACTTCACTGGATCACTTTAATAAGGAGAAGAGATCCTTGGTACAACTCTCTGGAAGAGAAGATTGGTGTTAAAGTGAGAGATAGTGCCATTCGGACATTTCATAATAAGGGGTACATGGCAAGAGTCTTCGGAGAATTTTTTTCATTTACTAAAGAGGAGTCTGTGCTGGAGTCAGGCGAGTGGATCTTTATCGGCGAGAAAACTCTTCTTGCCGGGATCTCTTCAGGAGTTTTCAAAAATTTTACCATGGAGCAATACCTTTCCGGAACAAAGGCACACATTTTGACGGATAGGAGTGGAAGTATGGTTACTCTTATTGTAAACGGATCCCGGCTTAAAGATTCACTGTTTTCCTATTTCAGGGATGATCACGCAGTTAGTTTAAAAAAGAGGTTTTCGGACAAAAATATTATGATCGCAGCCCTTGAGATAAATTCCGGTAAGAACGGAGAGCCAATTTATAATGTTTATGCGTTTGCCGACAGTATGACAGTCCCACTGCCACCTGCTAATGAGAGCTCCTCAACATCCGTCAGTGCTAAAATTTCACCTTCGGTTAACCTTCAAAAGGGACCTTTTGAGGTTAAGAACTTTACAAATGGTGAAACCGAGTATCTGGAGCAGACTCCAACCGGAGGTTTGAGATTACTCTCCAAAGATAAAAAGGGAATCTGGACTATTCCGTTCAGTGGAAGGATTTGCGGCAGGGTACTACAGGTTGACTACTTTAAAAACGGGAAACTGCAGATGCTTTTTACCGATGCAAATCAGATTTACCTGCTGGACAGATTGGGAAGATATGTGAAACCATTTCCGAAAAAGGTTGATCATGAGATTGCTCTGGGTCCTCAGATATATGATTTAAAAGGTGATGGGGATTTTGCAATTATGCTGCTACATAGAGATAATACATTGAGACTTTATGATAAAAACGGATCGTTATACCCAATGTGGAGCGATATCGTTGTTCAAGGTACATTTAAAGGTTTCCCTGAACTTTTTGAAGATGGATCTGAAAGATATCTTCTCTTGCGAACAGATATGGAGACCGTGATATTTACCGCAAATGGAATCCGTGTCACAAACCTTTCGGGAAACAACAGATTATCAAACAATACAACTGTTGAATCGGCAGGCCGAGGAATGGTAGTGGTAAAAACAGTAAAGGGTAGGAAGATTTTTTTAAATCTTGAAACCGGAAATATTAAAAAAGAGAAATAGATATAATGGAAGGATTTTTTACATTTGTTTTAGTTTTGTTTCTTCTCTTCTGGCTGCTTGGAAGGCTTGCTCCTATGTTACTTACCTGGTGGGTTAAAAAGAAATTCAGAAATATTGAGAGAGAGCAAAATAAGCAAAACAGGAGCCAGTCGTTCAAAGAGGGGGATGTAATTGTGGATGTTGGAAAAGAGGAGCGAAAAGTGGTGGATAATACTGTGGGTGAGTATGTAGATTTTGAAGAGACCAAATAAATTATGAACACTTTTTTAAGACTTCTGGCCTTTGCCAGACCCCACAGAAAATTCTGGCCCAGATATCTTTTGGTCTCAATTCTCTCGGTAATTTTCGGAATTGTCTATTATGCGCTGCTGGATCCGCTTTTGACTGTCCTTTTTCAGCCTGAAACAATAAATCTTTCAGGCACTTTGCCAGAGTTCACATTTTCAATGGAGTACTTCAAGGAGGTTTTCAGCTACTATCTCGGTAGCTTTATGAAGAATTACGGACCAATGACCGGTTTACTCTATGTCTGTCTTTTTCTTATTGCTGCCTCTCTGATATCTAATCTCCTTCGCTATCTCTCACAAAGAATACTCGTTAGTATGAGAACTCATATTATGAGAAACGTAAGGAGGGAGCTGTTTCAAAAGATAACAAAACTTCATATCGGCTATTTTAATACACACAGAAAAGGAGATATCCTATCAAGTATTTCAAACGATGTGACAGAGGTTCAGAATGGTGTGGCAAACAGCTTTCACATACTCTTCAGAGAGCCGCTGCTCATTCTGGGATACCTCTCAATGCTTTTTTATATGTCACCAAAACTCACGGCAGTAACTCTCATGACATTTCCCATAACAGTCTTTTTTATCGGAAAGTTAAGCAGGAGGTTAAGAAGTGAGGCTTCGGATGCGCAAAGCATGATGGGAAGAATTGTAAGCTATTTCGAGGAGGCCCTTTCAGGAGCTAGAATTATAAAGGCCTTTAATGCTCAGAAATATGTTAATAAAAACTTCGAGAAGAGTAACGAATCACATAGGGTAATAACCAAAAAGATGTTCAACAGGCAGGAGCTTGCATCTCCGCTCTCTGAATTTTTGGGTGTGACGGTTACTGCTGCAGTGCTTTTTTACGGTGGATATCTTCAGCTTAAGGGTCAATTAGGGATGGATATGCCCGCATTTGTTGTATATATTGGATTCTATTACAAGGTTCTGGAGCCGGCTAAGATAATCTCGAATGCTTATGCAAACCTGCAACGTGGTCTTGCTTCCGGCGAGCGGCTCTTCGCTATTCTGGATATTGAACCGGCAATTAAAAAGAGCAATAACCCTGTAAGCATAAAGGAGTTTAAAGACAAGATAGAGTTTTCCGATGTCTATTTTAAATATCTGAATGAACCGGTTCTCAAGGGCATAAATCTTTCTATTCCAAAGGGTAAGACAGTTGCACTTGTAGGCCCTTCAGGGGCGGGAAAGAGTACACTGGCCGACCTGATACCAAGGTATTATGATGTAACATCGGGCACTATAAAACTGGACGGTCACGACATAAGAGAATACGAACCAAAGGAGTTAATCTCACTTATGGGTATTGTCACTCAGGAGGCTATACTTTTTAATGACACTGTTTACAATAACATAACATTCGGGATGGAAGGAGTGGAGATGGAAAGTGTCATAAATGCTGCTAAAATCGCTAATGCTCACGAGTTTATAAAGGGACTGGAGAATGGATATGATACAAATATCGGTGACAGGGGAGCGAACCTTTCCGGAGGTCAGCGACAGCGAATTGCAATTGCCAGAGCCGTTCTTAAAAATCCACCTATACTTATTCTGGATGAGGCAACATCTGCACTTGATACCGAAAGTGAAAAACTTGTTCAGGAGGCATTGACCAACCTTATGAAAAACAGGACATCTGTGGTCATTGCACACCGTCTCTCAACCATTCAGCATGCCGATCTGATTGTGGTTATAAAGGATGGAGCTATAGTTGAAACAGGTGATCATAAGGAACTTATTGAACAGAAGGGTCTCTACTCCCACCTTTGTCAGCTGCAAACATTCTCCTGATTATTACCTTACTATATAATGGAAAAATCATTAAACATTCTGCTTGAAAAAAGCTTTAAGGACAACTGGGACTACCCTGCTCTGTCCGACTATAAAGGTATCACTCTAAATTACAGGGATGTTGCAAGGAGAATAGAGAAACTTCACATCGTATACGAGATACTTGGGGTAAAAAAAGGGGATAAAATCTCACTCTGCTCCAGAAACCAGGCAAACTGGGGTGTGGTCTTTTTATCGGCATTAACCTACGGAGCTGTTGCTGTCCCAATTTTACATGAATTTAAACCTGGTAATATCCATCATATTGTCAACCATTCCGAGTCGCTTGTCCTCTTTGCGGGAGACTCTGTATGGGAACAGCTTAATGAGGCGGAGATGCCAAATTTACAGGCCGTTATCCAAATAAGTGATCTTTCGGTTCTGTATGCCAGAGATCCTAAGATACAGGATACAAGAGACCATCTGAATGAACTGTTCGGAAAAAAATACCCTAAAAACTTCCGTCCTGAGCACATTAAATATCACGTTGATGAACCGGAAGAGCTCTCGATGATAAACTACACTTCGGGTACAACAGGTTTCTCTAAAGGGGTTATGATTCCGTACAGAGCGCTCAGATCAAATGTCGATTTTGCAAAAAAGGTGCAGCCTCATATCAATAATACATCAAATGTTGTAGCAATGCTTCCTACTGCTCATATGTACGGTATGATGTTCGAGTTTCTCTTTGAGATGACTGTCGGGGCGCATGTCCACTTTTTGACCAGAATTCCAAGTCCGAAAATTATAATGGATGCTTTTGCAGAGATTAAACCGGACATTATAGTCTCAGTTCCTCTCATAATTGAAAAGATATACAAGAAAAAACTTCAGCCGATTATAAACAAGAGTACAATAAGGGTGTTACTAAGATTACCTGTAATTGATCAGAAAATTGAGAAAAAAATCAGAGCTGAGCTTGTTAAAACTTTTGGAGGAAGGTTTTTCGAGGTAATAATAGGTGGCGCTGCATTCAACAAAGAGGCTGAGGCCTTTTTCAGACGGATCAGATTTCCTTTCACAGTCGGTTACGGGATGACTGAATGTGCCCCTATAATTACATACGCTCCGTGGAATAACACCAGACTCTACTCCTGCGGGAAGGCCGCACCCGGAATGGAGATAAAAATTGATTCGCACGATCCGGAACATCTTCCAGGAGAGATTCTATGCCGGGGAGAAAATGTGATGCTCGGATATTACAAGAATCAGGAGGCAACAGATGCTGTCCTGAAGGATGGCTGGCTTCACACCGGAGACATGGGTGTAATTGACCGTGAAGGGTTTCTTTATATAAGAGGTCGTTCAAAAAGTATGATACTGGGACCTTCAGGGCAGAATATCTATCCTGAAGAGATTGAGAGTATAATTAATAACATGCAGTATGTTGTTGAATCTCTTGTTATTGATGATGGGGGGATGTTAAAGGCGCTGGTCTATCCCGATTTCGAACAGCTGGACCAGGAGGGTATAACCGGAGTTATGCTGGATAGAAAGATGGAAGAGATGAGGCTCCTTTTAAATGAGGAGTTACCAAATTACTGCAAAATTCAGGAGATAAAAATCTTTCCCGAAGAGTTTGAAAAGACACCTAAGAGAAGTATTAAAAGATATTTGTATGAAAGAGGAAAAGCAGAGACAGTTTGATAAGAGTTATCTTGATATGGCCGAGGTATGGTCAAAGAACTCTTATTGTAAAAGAAGACAGGTGGGTGCACTTTTAGTTAAAGAGAGGATGATTATTTCTGACGGATATAACGGAACACCTGTCGGGTTTGACAACGTATGCGAAGATGAAGAGGGGAAAACCTTTCCTTACGTGCTTCATGCCGAGGCTAACGCCATAACAAAAGTTGCAAAATCGGGCAACAGCAGTATGGGTGCAACCATGTATGTTACCACATCTCCCTGCCTTGAGTGTGCAAAACTTATAATACAGGCCGGGATAACCCGCCTTGTTTACCGTAACAAATACCACAGAACCGACGGTGTTGACCTTCTTTCAAAAGCGGGTATCGAGGTTGTAAACTTTATTGATTAACCACAATTGATTATGAGTAAATTAACTGAAAGATTCAGGTCCAATCCATGGCCGATACTTATTATTGTCTTCCTTTTGGGAGCTGTTTCGTTTAAGCTCTACTACGACTTCAGGAGAACGCAGGAGCTGAAAATCACCGCCGGCAGATGGGATAAACTTATGCTTATCCTCTCCCAGGTTGATGCCAATTACGTTGATACATTAAACTACAGGGGGGTTACCGAAGAGGCTATTCCATATATACTTCAGAAACTGGACCCACATTCGGTTTACTTGTCACCAAAAGAGCTAAAAAGTGCCGATGAGCAGCTCCAGGGGAATTTTGACGGAATAGGTGTACAGTTTAATGTGCCGAATGATACTGCGGTGGTTATAAACGTGATAGCAGGTGGTCCGTCGGAGCGGGCAGGTGTTTTGTCAGGAGACAGACTTGTAAAGGTAAACGGAGAGGTTGTAGCCGGGGTAAAGATGGATCAGGACTCACTTGTAACCAGACTCAGAGGAAAATCGGGATCAAAGGTTAATGTTGAGATTAAAAGAGTAGGAGTTAAGAACCTTATCTCATTCGATATAAAACGTGACAAAATTCCGGTTAAAAGTCTTGATGTTGCCTTTATGATTAACGATACAACAGGTTATATTAAATTGTCAAAGTTTACAAAAACCAGTTATATGGAGTTTATGAGCGCCCTTATGGAGCTCAGGAGTAAGGGAATGAAATCGTTAATATTCGATCTGAGAAACAACTCGGGAGGGTATTTTGACCAGGCTCTCTTAATGTCCAATGAGTTTTTAAATAAAGGGGAGCTCATTGTTTACATGCAGGGCAGACACAGGGCAAGACAGGATTTCTTTGCCGATAACAGCGGTAAGTTCAGAGATATTTCACTGAAAGTTCTTATTGATGAGGGATCGGCATCTTCAAGCGAGATTTTTGCAGGGGCAATTCAGGACAATGACAGAGGAGAAATCCTTGGGAGGCGTTCATTTGGCAAAGGGCTGGTTCAGGAACCAATATATTTCTCAGATAATTCCGGAATAAGACTCACTGTTGCAAGATTTTACACACCTACCGGCCGTTCGATCCAAAAGCCCTACAGCGATAATTACAGAGAGGATATAATTGAGAGATTCCGACACGGTGAGATGTTAAATGCCGATAGTATCAAGGTTAATGACTCTTTAAAATTTAAAACTCCTAAAGGAAAAATAGTTTATGGGGGAGGCGGAATAATTCCCGATATTTTTGTCCCTATAGATACCACCAATGTAGGTAACTTCTTTGTCAAAGTCTCTAACGCAGGACTTACCTTCAGATTCAGTGCACGTATGGCCGATGAGTACAGACAGACATTGAACAAAATAACAACTTTGCCTCAGCTTTATGATTTCTTTTCGAATGTAAGTTTCGACACTAAATTTCTGGATTTTGCCTCAAAAAATGGAATACCTGCCGGCAAAGGTGAGTGGGAAGAGAGCAAGGATTTGATTCTGAATCATGTAAAGGCTTTTGTTGGTAGATACACACCACTTGACGATAATGCTTTCTATCCAATTCTACTGGAAAAGGATAATGTGATTAAAGCAGCTATTGGGCAATAAAGCGATAGACGATCTCTCCCGTCTGACGTTCGGGAGCTGAAGATGAGGCGGTAAATCTCGATGATTTTGCCGCCTTTACTGCATAATCACCCAAACATTTATCACTTGAAGATCTGTCCGGAATAACATTAGCGGAGATTACATATCCCTTTCGGTTAACTACTATTGAAACAGCAACATCGCCACCGCCTACACACTTATAAACAGGAATAGGCAGAGACATTGATTTTCTCCCCTCAAGCAGATAGGAGACTACAGAGGGCCCTTTATAACTCTCTTTTTTAACCTCCTCTTTTTTATCGGGATTTATAACATTATCGGAACCACTGTTGGCCTCAGCCTCCCTTTTTGCTGCATCGAGCCGCTCCTGGAGACGTTTTGCCTCATCATAAACCTGGTTAGGATTTCTGAATCTGTCATCTTTTAATTGAGAACCTTTACGGGAAGATTCGTCCACAACAACATTTCTAACGGCCTCCCTTCCGGAGAGTATCTCATCAAGCTCCTTACTCACAGTCTCCTTTAGCTGCTCCCTCTTCTCAATCTCCTTTAACAGCTCCTCTTTTGTGAAATCCAGAACGAAGGAGCTCTCTTCGCTCAAAAGATAATCAATTCTGGAAGCAAGCAGGATAATAAGCAGTAACAGGTGAAATGCTACTGTAAGATATAGACCGGCATTGTTTTCCCTTTTAAACATTACTTCTTATTAAGTACCTTCTCAATCGTTGCAAGAAGAATACCAATGGCAACCTGATTGTGCCCCCCCTGTGGAATTATGATATCGGCATACCGTTTACTCGGTTCAATGAACTGAAGATGCATAGGTTTAACTGTCTTCTCATATCTCTCAAGCACCTTCTCTATTGTTCTGCCCCTTTCAATGTTATCCCTGGTAATAACCCTTCCCAGACGATCGTCGGCATCGGCATCTACGAACACTTTGATATCCATGCAACTTCTAAGTTCCGGGCAGGTGAAAATCAAAATGCCCTCTACTATAACCACAAGAGAGGGCTTCACCCTTACCTTTTCGGTAAGTGATCTGGAGCAGGTCAGGTAGGAGTATACGGGCTGATCGACCTCCTTACCACTCTTAAGATCATTTAAATGTTTGACAAGCAGTTTAAAATCGATAGAATCAGGATGGTCAAAGTTGAGCTCCAGCCTCTCTTCAATCGGGAGGTGGCTGTTGTCTTTATAGTATGAATCCTGTGGAATAACAACTACTTCACTGTCGTCAAGAATCTTAGTTATCTCTCTGACCACAGTTGTTTTTCCGGATCCGGTTCCCCCGGCAATTCCAATTACAACCATACTATAAATGTTAAAATTCTGCGTTTTTAGGAGATCTTGGGAAAGGTATCACATCACGAATATTAGACATCCCTGTTACAAAAAGAAGAAGTCTCTCAAAACCAAGACCGAATCCTGAATGAGGTACAGAGCCAAACTTTCTGGTCTCAAGATACCACCATAGACTCTTTCTCTCCATTTCAAGTTCATCTACCCGCATCTCAAGTTTTTCCAGCGACTCCTCTCTCTGAGAACCACCAATGATCTCACCGATTTTCGGGAAAAGCACATCCATTGCCCTGACAGTCTTGCCATCATCATTCTGTTTCATATAGAATGCTTTGATCTCTTTAGGATAATCGGTAAGGATGACAGGCTTTTTAAAGTGTTTTTCAACCAGATATCTCTCGTGTTCACTCTGAAGATCGGTGCCCCACGAAACAGGGAATTCAAATTTCTGACCCGATTTCATTAGAATATCAACACCCTCTGTATATGAAAGTCGTACAAAATCTGTCTCTATCACTCCATGAAGTCTTTCAATAAGCTCTTTATCAAACATATCGTTCAGGAACTGAAGATCATCCATACAGTTCTCCAGAGCATATTTTACCAGATACTTGATAAAATCCTCTGCAAGGTCCATATTGTCGCGAATATCATAGAATGCCATCTCTGGCTCGATCATCCAGAACTCCGAGAGGTGGCGGGGTGTATTTGAATTTTCTGCCCTGAAGGTTGGTCCGAATGTGTAAATCTCACCCAATGCAAGTGCACCAAGTTCCCCCTCAAGCTGTCCGCTCACAGTCAGATTTGCCGACTTGCCAAAAAAGTCCTGAGAAAAATCGATGGTGCCATCTTCAAGTTTTGGAATATTATTAAGGTCGAGTGTTGTTACCTGGAACATTGCTCCCGCTCCTTCGGCGTCGGAAGCGGTTATTACAGGTGTATGAAGATAGTAGAATCCCCTGTCATTAAAATATTTATGAATGGCAAAGGCCATTGCGTGTCTGATTCTGAATATACATCCGAACGTGTTGGTCCTTGGTCTGAGGTGTCCTATTTCACGTAAAAACTCCATGCTGTGCCCCTTCTTTTGCAAAGGGTAAGTTTCCGGATCACATGTGCCATAAATTTCCAGACTCCCGGCACTTATCTCGACACTCTGCCCTGTTCCCGGCGACTCGGTCAGTACCCCGGTAACTCCGATTGATGCCCCAGTGGTCACACCCTTAAGCATATCTTCGGAAAAGGTATTTCCATCAAAAACGATCTGGATATTTTTTACTGTAGAGCCATCATTCAAAGCCACAAAGGTGACATTCTTGTTTCCCCTCTTGGTTCTTACCCATCCCTTTACCAGAACTGTTGAACCGGGGCTCATCTTTAACAATCCGGAGATTTTTACTCTTTTCAGGTTTTCCATTATATATTGACAATTATTTAGTTAACTTGGAAGTTTTCATTTCTGCCCTAAGTGCCAGCTTCTTTACCCACACCACAAAGATACCGGTTAAAACGAGGTTAAAGACTATACTTAATACAGAAATTATCAAGGCAGGTCCTCCTATATTGTAACTGAGTGCAATAAATATTATGCCGGCACCAACCT
Source organism: uncultured Muribaculaceae bacterium (assembly GCA_964521685.1). Lineage (GTDB taxonomy): Bacteria > Bacteroidota > Bacteroidia > Bacteroidales > UBA932 > Bact-08. Next base: position 64,828 of record CAZFTS010000008.1, on the reverse strand, counting down.
CACCACGGGTGAACATACCAATAGAGAGGGCAAGTCTCTCCTCTACGAGTCTGTCACGGTAGAAGAAAAGCGGAACCATTTTCCCGATATTTGAGAGGATAGAGACAAAAACTACGTGCATTATTATCCTGTCAAAAGAGATCATTGGCTGACTTCCCAGCAGAGAGGCACTTGCTGCAATATCGTTATTCATTGTGTGCGATCCGATGAAAAGAGGCATGCTCATACCGACCAGAAACATAAAAAGCATGGATATGCCATTGGTTATAAGCTCTTCACGTTTACCTTCGGTGTGAATATGACCCATTACCATACCAAGTATGAATGCAGGAAGCAACACCTCGATATGGATACCCTCATCTTTACCAAGGAATGAGGCAGATATGAAATGGAGACCCCAAGTCGCCCCCACAACCAGGAAGGAGTAGAAGAGAATTGCTTTCCAGTCCTGGCGTAATTTATAGGCCCCCATCTTTTTCCATCCGAACCATAAAAGAAAGAATACAACAAACAGAACAGCGGCCATTTGCCATTTCATCCCGATCATTATTATCTGAAGGGGAATCATCAGAAGAATGGTATCCAGGTCATCAAAAATTGCCAGAACCTGAATTTTCTTATAGATCCAGCTCGATTTCAACCCTATGGCAGCAAGCATCGTAAAAAGAATTCCGGCAGATGTCGGAGCTGCAAAACGGCTCAGTAAAAGGCTCTCTTTCCATGCCTCCCAGCTTGTATTGTACTCAACAGGCAACAGGACAAAGACATAATAGAGTGCAACAAATATCCATGGCAAGGCTGCTGTAGCCATTGCAATAAAATAGTCAGTCACATATTTTTTCCAGTTTACCTTATCCAGTTCAAACTCTCTCCCGACATTGATCATAATGAAGGAGAGACAGATGTATAGCAGGATATTCGTGAATTCTTTAACGGAGTGAAAGCCATCTCCCGTCATGGATGGTAAGATCTGCGAAAAAACAAGACCTACCATCAGGAACAGTGAAAATGAAATAATTTTCTTCATTTGTGATTGCTTTAACAGGGTAAAAATTTAGCGGCAAATTTACTAAAAATGCCGCTAAATGACAATAATAGAAATTTACTCTTTAATCGTGACCATACTGGATGGTAAACTTTCATTCCAGCACCGGTCAATTGCAGTTACTATGTAGTTATACTTACTTTTTTTACCGGATTTCTCCAAAAGAGGATACTCCGTTTTATTTGTAATTTCCATCAGGTATCTGCTGTCATCAATATCTGTTTTTACCCCTTGCGGAAAACGGTAGACGGCAAAAAAAACAGCCACCTGCAGAGGATCCGATTTTTCGGGATGCTGCCATGTAATCTTTCCTGATCTGTATTTCAACTTTAAGACAGGAGCAGGCTTAATAGAATCGATATTGCTGTACTGAGGAACAAGTGCAGGGTAACGCTGGTACCTTAAAATGAGAGAGTCTGTAAATCCTGAGGGATTTCTGCTGAGACTCCATCCGGGCCACCAAACATTTCCGTGGACATTTGGTAACTCTCTAACCATTCTCATTTTTGCCTCAAACTGTGTTTTTGCAGGATTATCAAGGTCGGGTTCGGTAAAGGTGCTTATATTCTGACCTATATAGAGATGACCACCAAAGTTGGAGCTGCTCCACCATTCAATCAGAGTTTTATAATCGGCAGCAGGATGGCCAATTTTCCAGTAAATCTGAGGGACATTGTAATCTATCCAGCCGTTTTTAATCCAGAGCGGGACATCGGCATAAAGTTGTTCATAATTTGATAGGCCGTTTGTCTTGCTACCACTTCCATCAGGGGTCTCCTTCAGATTCCGGTGTATCCCGAACGGGCTTATTCCAAACCTTACCCAAGGCTTAATTGCCTTTATTGTATCGTTTAGTGCCTTTATAAGCGTAGTTACATTATTTCTCCTCCAGTCGGCCTTTTGCCAGTATTCAAACCCCTGATCCTTCGCATATTTTACAAATGATGCATCGTCATGAAACTCTTCAAAAGCAATAGGGTAGGGGTAAAAATAGTCATCAAAATGTATTGCATCAACATCATATCTGGTAACGATATCGGCAATAACTTTTACGGTATGTTTAACCGATTCAGGTTCACCCGGATCAAAATAGAGCTGACTACCGTAACGTTTGAAAATTTCGGGTTTTCTGAAGTAGAGATGGCCAGGATAGAGTTGTTCGGTATCGTTAGATGTAACTCTGTAGGGGTTGCACCAGGCGTGAAGTTCCATCCCCCTTGCATGCGACTCCTCAATCATAAACCGTAGGGGATCCCAGAGTGGATCAGGGGCAACGCCCTGCTCTCCGGTAACAAATCTGCTCCAAGGCTCAATTTGTGATATGTAAAAGGCATCTGCCTGGGGTCTTACCTGGAAAATAACGGCATTTATACCAGCTTTTTTTAAGTTGTCAAGAGTTTTCCTCAGGAGATCTTTTACAGAGTCGGCACTCATTGTTCTGAACTGCTGATTGCCTACTGTATGAATCCATGCCCCTCTGAACTCTCTTTTAGGGAGTTGTTGCGAACTTGCAAAACTTATAAAAAAGAGCATTAAAAAAAGAGATATGAATAATCTTTTCATTTTAAATTGATTTATGGTTGAGTCCGCTGTTCACTCTGATTATCAAGACCCATAATGCGCAGAATTCTTTTAGGAATATCGGTATTATCCATTCTTCCCATAAAAAATCTGCTTCCGGGACCTGTTGCAAAAACCGGAACGGCAGTTCCTGTATGTGATGTAGTTGTCCAGCCTACATTTGCGTTTTTGTTCAACTCTGCAACAACAGGAGCACTCTCTTTGTCAATAGCCACAGATTTGTTCTGAGGATCCAGCTCTTTAAGCTTTAGTTCGTAACCCTTCTCACGCCCAAGCGTCATCCCGCCTGTCTCATGGTCTGCAGTCACTATAATGAGCGTTTCATTCGGATACCTCTTTGCAAAGCCAACTGCAACATCAACCGCGTCGGCAAAGTCAAGTACCTCGAGAATGTTGGTTTTTGCATCATTTCCGTGACCTGCCCAGTCAATTTTTCCTCCCTCGGCCATTATAAAAAATCCCTTAGGACCGTACAGATGGTCTATTGCAGCAGCAACAACCTGCTTAAGAGTCAGGTCAGAAGGAGTTCTGTCAATAGCATAAGGCAGATCGGCCTCTTTGCCACTCTCCTGGAAAAGTGCTATCTTTTTTGCACCCTTTTTGTTGATATAATCCTGAATTCCTCTTGCTATTGCATAACCACCCTCTTCCAAAACAGAATAAATACTCTTCTTATCTTTATTCTCACCGGTAGGTTGAGCAAAACCACCTCCACCAAAGAAGTCGAATCCGCTTTGAGGGATCTGTATGGCAATATCGTAATAGCTGCTTCTGCTCAGACTGTTTGCATAAAAAGCGGCCGGTGTTGCATGATCGATGGTAACACTCGATACGATTCCTATCGGAATTCCGCTGTCTTTCAGTTTATAAGTGATACTTTGCAACTTATTATTCTGAGGATCCACCCCTAACATCCCGTTATTTGTTTTATACCCGGTCGAAAGGGCAGTACCTGCTGCAGAAGAGCAGGTTATATATGAATTTGCCGAGTATGTCGTAGATAAACCAAATACAGGAAACCGGGTGAATGATAAGGAAGTGTTGGATATTTCACCCTTTTGAGAGGATAGGTATGCTTCGGCCATTGATATCTGACCCAGCCCCATTCCATCACCAATAAAAAGAAAAATAAATTTAGGTCTCTCCATCATTCTTCCCTGCATCATCCCCTGATTCTGACCTGAGTATCTTTGTCTATCCTGACCATTTGTAATTGAAACAAGAATAGTTAAGACAAGAAATAAAGAAAATAACTTTTTCATAACTGTATTATTTAGAATTATACTCTTATATACAAGAAAGGGTGCCCTTCAGTTTAATGAAGACACCCGTTTCCTTAGATTATTTTAAAAACTTAATCTTTGACAGTTGGAGCAGCACGTCTGGCATTATACATAATCTTCAGAGCAGATGTTCTTCTGAGCTCCTGCTTGATATCTGTAATAATACCCATACGTACATTTTCGTCTGCTTTGATTGAAACAGTCATGAACTGACGGTCAGCTTCACTCTTTGTTTCACGCTCGGCAGCGATAAAGTCTCTAATGTCAGCAACAGTTTTAAATGAGTCGTTCAACTGAATACGAGCATCGGTACCAACCTGAGCCTGACGGCTTGGAACCGGGGTTCCGATATAAATGTATGCAGCAAGGTCCTTTCTCTCCAATTTTGCGATTTCGGTAGCTTCAGGTACTTTTACCATAACGAGCCTTTCTGTCTGGCGCATACTGGTTGATACCATGAAGAAGAATAAAATCATAAAGACAATATCCGGTAGGGAGGCCGTACTCAGAGCCGGCATAGCTTTTCCCCCTTTTTTCAAAAATTTTGCCATTGTGCTTAATCTGTTTTATTATTTTTTACTACTACCGGTATCCTTAGGTTCAGCTTCAGAGATTGTCTGAGGAACAGCGTCCCTTACAATCTTTTGCTTATCCTCGTCAAGCGCAAGATATTTCTTGCCGTAATATTTCATTGCGAACTCATCACGAATTTCATTAATAGCCTTAACAAGCTCATTTTGTACGGCTATATATGCATTGTAACTAGTGCCACGAGCATTCTGAAGAGAGATAACACCCTCGGATACAGCAAAAGTACCAAATCCTTCAATCTCTTTATTCTTTCTGGAAGAGAGAGTTTCACTGTTTGAAGGATTACTCAGGAACTCCTTAGCCTTATCTTTAAGCATAGAGATATCCATGATATCACCGCCGGCGAAGAGACGATCCTGGTCGCTTATTCTCACAACCAAAATGTTCCTGCGGTTAATCTGAACATCATCCTGCTTTTGATTTTCATCCGGCATAGGTGGCAGACGACGCTGCAAACCCGCTTCCACATCCATTGTTGTTACCATCAAAAAGAATATGAGAAGCAGGAAGGCGATATCGGCCATTGAACCTGCGTTGATTTCCTGTACTGGTCTTGCCATATTAAATAATTATTATCGTTTTTTTAGCAAATTAAACAGGCCACCACCTACTATTGCAGCTATAGATGCAGCAAACAGGAAGTAAGTAATGATAAGACCTGTATCAGTCAATTTCAATGTAGAAGCAGTAGGCTCTACCTCAAGTGTGGTTTTTAGAGGATCGCCAGAAGCAAGCAAATATGCAAGCACAACAACCACTACCACAATAATAAGGTTTTTGAGCATACTTTTCATCGCCTTTGGATTCTTAAGCATCTGAAGCAGAGGCATACCCACTGCAGTCAGAATGGCTACTCCGAAAAGAACATATGCATAACCCAGGAAGGTGTCAAGCATACCCTCATCGTCAACGAAAAACAGAATTGTTATTATCGCTGCAAGCCCGAAAAGTATATATGATAAATATTTAATGAATTTTGACATAATTCAATTATTTTTTAGCTTTTACTAAAATATCTATAAGAGAGATAGATGCATCTTCCATCGAAACAACTATTGAGTCAATTTTTGATACCAGATAGTTGTAGAAAAGCTGAAGAATAATCGCAACGATCAAACCACCCACGGTTGTGATCAACGCAATTTTAATACCACCCGCAACAACGTTTGGAGAGATGTCACCTGCAGCCTGGATAGCGTCAAATGCACCGATCATACCGATAACGGTACCAAGGAATCCTAACATCGGAGCGATTGAGATGAAAAGCTGGATCCATGAAAGACCGCTCTCAAGCTGGCTCATCTGGATTGAACCGTATGAAACAACCGATTTCTCAACAACTTCGATACCTTCGTCAATACGGCAAAGACCCTGATAGAAAATGCTTGCTACAGGACCACTGGTGTTACGGCAAAGATCTTTTGCAGCCTCAACGCCGCCTGTAGAGTAGGCTTCTTCCAGTTTTTTTAGCAGCTTTTCTGTATTTGTAGTTGCCATGTTAAGATAGATAATTCTTTCAATGGCAATTGCTAAACCGAAAATAAGACATAATAGAATTGAAGCCATGAAACCTGCACCACCCTCAATAAATTTGGTTTTAAGTTGCTGGTGAATAGGAATCTCCTGTTGTACTGTCTGATCTGATGTTGGTGCCGGTGTTTGAGCAGCAGCATACTGTGCAGAAATGGTAATAAAACCAATTACTGCCAAAAACATGAAAAATTTTTTCATAAATTTTTGAATGATTAAAGTATTAAACAATGTATTTTAAATAGTTATCTGTTTTCTGACAAAAGCCAATTGTCGTGCAATTTATAAAGAAATTTTTAATAAACACTAATTGATTGTAATTTCTCCCCTCAGATTTTTTTGTAATAACTCCTTAGTCTGCTGGATATCAAAACCATGACCTAATAAAAAAAATAATTTTGCAACAGCAGCTTCAGTAGTGGAATCATAACCACCAATGACGCCGATCCTTTTTAACATCATACCCGTTGCATAGGCATCCATGTCGACACTGCCTGCCAGACACTGTGATACATTCATTATTATGAGACCTTTATCAATCGAATTCTGAAGTAAATCAATGAACCATTTTTTCGTCGGGGCATTTCCGGAGCCATAGGTCTCCAGTATTACAGCTTTCAGATTTGGTGTGCCAATTATACTCTTAACAACCTCAGGAGATATGCCCGGATATATTTTCAGTATTGCAACATTTGTATCCATCTCTGTTTTTATTTCAAGCTCTTTACCCCAATCTTCGGGATACCTGATAAATGGCATATTGTACTTGATATGTATTCCCGCATCGGCAAGCGAAGGATAGTTGGCAGAGCGGAATGCTCTGAAGTTCTCTGCGTTGTATTTTGTTGTTCTGTTGCCTCTGAAGAGCTGGCTTTCAAAGAAAACGGAGACTTCGGGAACCATAGCCCTGCCATCGCTGAACCTGGCAGCAGCAATTTCAATTGAAGAGATCAGATTCTCCTTTCCATCGGTCCTGAGCATACCTATAGGCAGCTGACTTCCTGTAAAAACAACCGGCTTCTCAAGATTTTCAAGCATAAAACTTAATGCCGATGCCGAGTAGGACATTGTATCTGTGCCATGCAGAACGACAAAACCGTCATATTCATTGTAGCGCTCTTTTATAAGTTTTGCTATATCCACCCATATGCCAACCTCTATGTCAGAAGAGTCAATAGGTGGGTCAAACGAATGCAGATCAATTGTATGGACAAATTTTTTCAACTCCGGAACCTCATCAAGAATCTGAGAAAAGTCAAAAGGGACGAGAGTCATTGTTGAAGGATCCTGTTTCATCCCGATGGTTCCGCCGGTGTATATCAATAAAATATTGGACTTCATTTCCATATGTAGTTTTTAGTTGATTCTGAAGAGTCTCTTTGCATTTTGCGTGGTTGTTTGGGCTACCAGTTCGAAGCTGCAACCTTTAATTTCGGCTATCTTTGTAGCGATATACACCAGATACGATGGTTCGTTTCTTTTTCCTCTGAATGGATCAGGGGTGAGCCATGGAGCATCGGTTTCAAGAAGGATCCTTTCCAGAGGGATACGCTCCACAACTTTGGCAAGGTTTGTATTGCGAAAAGTTACCACCCCGCCAATACCCACATAGAAATCACCATATGTACCAATGCGCTCATATGTTTCATAGCTCCCGGAATAGGCGTGAAACACACCTTTAAGAGCAAGATTGCGGGTTTTTTCAAGAACATTGAATATCTCACCGGTAGCCTCCCTTGAGTGGATAATCACAGGCAGATCCATCTTTGAAGATAGTTTCAACTGCTCTTCAAAAACAATCCTCTGATCATTCAGGTGCTCAACAGACCAGTAACAATCGATACCAATCTCGCCAATGGCAATATATTTTTCTGAACATGATTTTTCCAAAACAAAGTCAAGCTCTTCTCTCCAGTTATCTTTTACAGAGGTAGGATGCAGACCTGTAGAGTGGTATGCAAACCCGGAGAGAGACTCTGAGAGTGCTTTCATATCGTTATGGTATGTAGAATCGATTGCGGGAAGAATAATGGCCGAGACTCCCGAATCTTTAGCTCTCTTTACGACACTTTGTATATCGGATTTAAAATCCGTATCATATAAATGAGCGTGGGTATCAATAAGTTCTGTCATAGAATGACTATGCGAAAATCTACTTTAACAATAAAAACCTCTTTCCGGCTATTGGCGCAATCCTCCCCTCAAGCTCCAGCTCCAGAAGTGCCGATGAGAGACCGGCAATATTAATCCCGGTAATTCCTGACAGCTGATCAATGTCCGAATCAGGATTATTATTCAAAGCTACTAATATTTTTTCTTTCTCTCCGCTATCTGTATTGAATAGTTTACCCTGTTGTAACTTAATATTATTGCCCTTATTGCTCCAGCCCATTGAGTCGAGAAAGGAGTCCGTATTGTAAAAAATTGAGGCCATATTTCTTGAAACAAGCTGATTACATCCGTCTGATCTTAAATCAGTAACTCTGCCCGGAAGGGCAAAAAGCTCTCTAGAATAAGATGCTGCCAATGCGGCGGTAATCATTGCACCGCCTCTCTCGCCCGACTCCACAACCAGAGTTACATCACTCATACCTGCAATGATTCTGTTTCTTCTAAGAAAGTTAACTTTGAAACTTTCGCTTTCGGTCGGATACTCTGAGATCAACGCCCCGTTCTGTACAATTTTTAATGCTGCAGCGGTATGGGAGGCTGGGTAAATTTTGTCCAGCCCGGCGGCCAGTACGGCAATTGTGGGCACACCACTCTCCAGAGCGGCTTTATGAGCCTCAATATCTATACCGAGAGCAAGACCGCTTACAATGACGGCATCTACTCCTGAACGAACCAGCTCTCCGATAAATTTATGACAAAATGAGATTCCGTAACCGGTCGCTTTCCGGGTACCGACTACAGCTATAATTTTTTTATCTTTCAGATTGCACTCTCCTTTTGAATAGAGTATTAACGGATGGTCGCTGCACTCAGACAATCGCCCGGGATACCCGCCTTCAGGATCCAGGGAACAATGTATCTTTACCCCATTCCGGGAGGTCCACTCCATCTCCCTTTCGGCATCTCTGAGGTTGCACTCGTCAAGCAGATTGTTAAAAAAGAGATACTCCTTGTTAAACATCTCCTTCAGATCCCTTCTTGTAAGCCCGAAAACACTCTTTGCCGATCCGGTCAGCTCAACCAGCTCCCGGGCTGTATTTCCGTAGTAACGCAAAACCCGGTTGAGCGCCACCATACATATAAGCTCATCTCTCTCCATTTGCCAAAAATAAAAAACAGGGAGTAATCCCTGTTTTAAAATCAGATAAATAAAATCCAGAATCAGATAAATCAGATAATTAATAATGCATCTCCGTAAGTTCCGAACTTATAACCCTCTTTGATTGCAGCATGGTATGCTTTCATAACATTTTCATAACCACCGAAAGCTGCCGCCGTCATGAGCATGGTGCTCTGCGGAAGCTGGAAGTTTGTTATAAAGGCATCTGCAATTGAGAATGCATAAGGGGGGAAGATGAATTTGTTTGTCCACCCTTTAAATGGTTTCAACTGATTATGAGTAGTCACTGATGTTTCGATTGCCCTCATAACAGTAGCGCCAACGGCAAAGACCTTTTTACCGGAGGCTTTTGTTTTGTTTATCATGGAGGCACTCTCATCCGAAATGATAACCTGCTCGGAGTCCATCTTATGTTTTGACAGATCTTCAACATCTACGGTTCTGAAATGGCCAAGGCCCATATGAAGTGTAATACAGGTAGACTCAACACCCTTTATCTCAAGTCTCTTGAGTAACTCTCTGCTAAAGTGCAATCCGGCAGCAGGAACTGCAACAGCCCCTTCGTGCTCGGCAAATATTGTCTGATATCTCTCGGTATCAATTGCCTCTGCCTTTGGCCTTATCCACTTTGGAATAGGAATCTCACCGAGTTTGAAAAGTGTAGAGCGAAATTCCTCATGTGTGCCGTCAAACAGAAAGCGTAATGTTCTTCCTCTTGAGGTTGTGTTGTCAATAACTTCGGCAACGAGATTATCATTTTCGCCAAAGTAGAGTTTATTGCCGATTCTTATTTTTCTGGCAGGATCGACAAGCACATCCCAAAGCCGCTGCTCTTTGCTCAGTTCTCTGAGTAGGAAAACCTCTATTTCGGCACCGGTTTTCTCTTTATTTCCATAGAGCCTTGCAGGAAAAACCTTAGTGTTGTTAAAGATAAAAATATCCTCCTCTGAGCAGTAGTCAAGAATGTCTTTAAATACCTTATGTTCAATCTCTCCTGTCTTTCTGTTCAGGACAAGAAGTCTGGATTCATCACGGTATTTTGGCGGGTACTTAGCAATCTGTTCGGGGTTAAGGGGATAATTAAACTGTGATAATTTCATATAAAGAGTTTTGTTGTGAAAAAATAAACAAGTACTCTATTATACGTATTATTGAAGAAAAAGTTTCAGATTATCCATAGAAATTGCATTTTCTACTTTAAACTCTCCTGATGAGCTCCTTACAAGGTCGGTAAGATGTCCTCCGCTTTCAAGTGCAGCACCAAGGTCCCTTGCAACCGACCTTACATAGGTTCCTTTGCTGCATACAATCTCCAGAGACAGGAGAGGTTCATTGTATGAAAGTGCCTTTAAGCTGTATATGGTTATTCTTGATGGCTTCATAACTGCCTCGCTGCCTGCTCTGGCAATCTCATAGGCCCTGTTACCGTCAATCAGTTTGGCCGAGAAGAGAGGTGGTATCTGATCCTGTTCTCCTGTGAATTGGGGCAATACGCTATTTATCGACTCCAGAGTGATATGTTTAAAGGGATAAGTTGCATCTATCTCTTTTTCAAGGTCGAATGAGGGTGTGGTTGCACCGAATGTAATACCTGCAATATAACCTTTTATCTGAGACTGATAATGTTCTGCAAGTCGGGTAGCCTTTCCTGCGCAAATAATGAGAACGCCTGTTGCAAGGGGGTCGAGAGTTCCTGCGTGGCCAACCTTAATGTTCTTAACACCAAACCACCTCTGAAGCGAAAATTTAATTTTTCTCACTGCATCAGCCGAGGTCCAACCGTATGGTTTGTCCAGCAGAATGACAATTCCGTCAGGGTAGTCATCAAGCAGTTTTGACAATGGTGTGTTGAGGTTCTTATTGTCAATTATATACGGACCTGAGGAGGGGTTCATTACAGGAGTCATTTGCAGGAAATTTTATCTACTCTGTTCTGATGTCTTCCACCTTCAAAAGGGGTGTTCAAAAATATACGGACTATCTCAAGAGCAACATCTGCCGTAATGAATCGGGCAGGTAAAGAGAGAATGTTTGCATCATTGTGTTCCCTGGCCAGTTTTGAGAGTTCAGGTGTCCAGCAGAGGGCAGCTCTCACTCCGGCATGCTTGTTTACTGTAATACTAATCCCGTTTCCTGATCCACATATTGCAATTCCGGGATAAACATCACCCCTCTCAACAGCCAGAGCAAGCGGGTGAGCAACATCCGGATAGTCCATGCTTTCGGTTGAGTGTGTACCGAAATCGATAACCTCATAATTCTCTCCCAGAAGATAGTTTTTTAAGATCTCCTTTAACTCAAATCCTGCATGATCTGATGCTATTCCTATGGTTTTTATCTCATTTTTCATACGATGCAAAGATAGCTATTTATTATATGAGGCAAGAATTTTATACATTTGCATCTGTAAATACCACATCATATGAAGATACCCATGCTGGACCTAAAGGGTCAATACAGAAAAATCAAACCTGAAATAGATCATGCAATTCAAAGAGTTCTGGATAATACCAATTTTATAAATGGTCCGGAAGTCCACAGCTTTGAGACAAATCTTGCCAAATACCTTAATTCGGAGTATGTTATTGCCTGTGCAAACGGAACGGATGCACTACAGATTGCAATGATGGCTCTTGAGTTGAAACCGGGAGATGAGGTGATTGTACCATCATTCACCTATGCTGCTACTGCTGAGGTTGTAGGATTGCTAGGACTGGTCCCGGTCCTGATAGATGTGGATAAAAACACATTCAACATCAGGGTAGAAGATATTGAGAAGGCAATCTCTCCAAAGACCAGGGCAATAGTTCCGGTTCACCTGTTCGGTCAGGGAGCGGCTATGGAGAGTATCATGGAGATAGCCGGGAGACATTCTCTCTTTGTAATTGAGGATAATGCCCAGGCACTTGGAGCGGTATACCAATTTAAAGATGGCAGCACAAGGCACCTTGGAACTATAGGGCATATTGGGTGTACCTCATTTTTCCCGACAAAGAACCTTGGATGTTACGGTGACGGAGGTGCTATCTTTACACAAGATCCCAAACTTGCCGAAAAGATAAGGATGGTTACAGACCATGGACAGAAAATCAAGTATTATCACGATATAATAGGCTGTAATTCAAGATTGGATACCCTTCAGGCGGCTGTTCTTGATATTAAACTGAATCACCTGGACAGCTACTCAAAGGCCAGATACTCTGCTGCCCGGCTCTACAAAGAGCTGCTTAAAGATGTATCCGGCATAGTGTTACCGGTAGAGGCTCCCGATTCTACACACGTTTACCACCAGTTTACGATTCAGGTACCGGGAAGGAGGGACGAACTAAAGGCCCACCTTGCAAATTGCGGGATAAGCTCAATGATATACTACCCAATGTCCCTGAATAACCAGAAGGCATTTGCAGCCATCTCCAGAACAGGGGCACATCTCGGGAATTCCGAGAGCCTTGCCTCATCTGTATTGTCCCTGCCGATGCACACCGAGCTTACACCGCAGATTCAGGAGCAGATATGCAACGAGATAAACGCCTTTTTTAAACAATAAAGAGATTCATATGGAAAGAGTTAAGGTATTGGTCACCGGTGGTGCCGGATATATTGGGGCACACACTGTAGTTGAGCTTCACGAAAGCGGATATGAAGCGGTAATTGCCGATAACCTTTCCAACTCTTCGGAGGAGGTTCTGGAGGGGATTGAGAAGATAACGGGAGTCAAACCTATCTTTGAGAGAGTTGACTGTACCGACAAAGCAACTTTTGCAAAGCTTTTTGATAAATATCCCTCAATAAAACATGCGATTCATTTTGCGGCCTATAAATCTGTTGGAGAGAGTGTTTCAGAGCCTCTTAAGTATTACAGCAATAATCTGGAATCTCTGACGAACCTTATAGGGATAATGACCTCCCGCGGGGGTGGTTCAATTGTATTCTCCTCTTCATGCACCGTTTACGGACAGCCAACTCCGGAATATCTACCGGTAAACGAAGATGCTCCGCTGCAACCTGCCCAGTCGCCCTACGGCAATACAAAGCAGATTTGTGAAGCAATTCTCAGAGATTGCACCAATGCTTTGCCGGAGAGACTCAAAGTTATATCTCTCAGATATTTTAACCCGGTCGGAGCTCACCCGTCGGCACACATAGGTGAGTTACCCATTGGGGTTCCGCAGAACCTCCTGCCATTTGTCACCCAGACAGCTGCAGGACTCAGGGAGATACTCAATGTCTGGGGAGATGACTACAATACCCCTGACGGTTCATGTATAAGAGATTATATTTATGTATGTGATCTTGCAAAGGCACACGTTGCAGCACTTGACAGAATGACCGGCAGGAGAGGGGAGATGGAGAGCAGTATGGAGTACTACAATCTAGGTACAGGGAGGGGCCTTTCAGTCCTGGAGGTGATAGAGATATTTAAAAGTGCAAATGGAGTAAAGCTGCCATACAAAATAGCCCCGAGACGTCCGGGTGATGTTGAACAGGTGTGGGCCGATCCTTCAAAGGCAAATGAAAAACTGGGGTGGAGGGCAGATACTCCGGTTGAAGATATTATGCGAAGCGCCTGGAGATGGGAGAAAAAAATCCGCGGAATTAAGTAACTCCGTGGATCTTTTTAATTCTCGCAATGGTCTCATCCCTACCGATGAGCTCCATGATATCGGCAACAGCAGGCCCTTTTGACTCTCCTACGAGAAAGAGTCTCAGAAGGTTCATTACCGATCCCATCTGCCATCCGCGCTCTTTTATAAGAGCAGGCAGTGAGGTCTCAATTTCAGATTTTGAGAAATGTTCCAGTTTCCCGAGAAGAGATACCACCTCGTTAAGGATTGATGCGCTATCATCCCTCCAGAATTTGTCCCTGACCTTCAGATCATATGTGGCCGGAGCAACAAAGAGATAATCGGAGAGATCCCATAAATCCTTTGCAAAGGCAGCCCTTTCCCGTATAAGTTCAACTACTGCAGTTATATAGGCCCTGTCTCTTTCTATTCCTTTTGATTCGAGAATCTTTATAAAGTCATCAGTTAGCAGGGCTGTATCTCTTTTTCTGAGATACTCCTGGTTAAACCACTTTGCCTTTTCGGGGTTAAATTTGGCCCCCGATTTGACAACCCTCTCAAGCGAAAATGCATGAGTCAGCTCATCCAGAGAGAATATCTCCTGTTCGGTTCCGGGATTCCATCCGAGAAATGCAAGTAAATTGATGAACGCTTCGGGGTAGTAACCATCCTCCCGGTATCCTCTGGAGATCTCTCCCGATTCATTCTTCCACTCCAGCGGGAAAACCGGGAATCCCAGTCTGTCTCCGTCCCGTTTGCTCAATTTCCCCTTTCCGTCCGGTTTAAGAAGAAGTGAAAGGTGGGCAAAGTTCGGGCGCAGCTCATTCCACCCGAAGGCCTCATATAACATATAGTGCAGAGGTAGCGATGGCAGCCACTCCTCACCTCTTATAACGTCACTTATCTCCATCAATCTGTCATCAACAACATTGGCAAGGTGGTAGGTCGGGAGCTGGTCGGCAGCCTTCCAGAGTACCTTGTCGTCAAGAGTTGAGCTGTTTACCTCAATATCACCACGAATAAGGTCATTCATCTTTATTACTCTGTCTTCCGGCATCCTGAACCTGATAACCCAATGGCTCTCCTGTGAGACCCTTCTGCGACACTCCGGTTCAGGTAACCTGAGAGATGTCTCAAGGCTCTCTCTCACCTGGTAATTATAGGTGAAGGTTTCACCCCTCTGCTCTGCCTCATTTCTGAGACGGTCAAGCTCCTCAGATGAATCGAATGCATAGTAAGCAAACCCTCTCTCAACAAGCTCCTCGGCATATTTGCGGTAAATCTCCCTTCTTTGTGATTGCCGGTAGGGCGCAAACGGATTCTTCTCATCGGGAGTCTCTGCAATCTTTCCCCCCCTGACACCCTCGTCAGGAGTAATTCCGCACCATGCAAGAGACTCAATAATATACTCTTCGGCACCCGGAACAAAACGCTGCGAATCGGTATCCTCAATCCTTAAAATAAAAACTCCACCTCTTTTTTTTGCATAGAGATAGTTGTAAAGAGCAGTCCGCACTCCACCCATATGAAGCGGACCGGTCGGGCTGGGGGCAAAACGTACTCTGGTCTGTCTGCTCATTTCTAATCCTGTGTTTGATTTATATATGAATTATTGGAGAGCAACTGTTGTTTGCCGTCACTCTCTTCGATTCTGAATGTACTGCTCTCTCTCTGATCTTTAACTGGCGTACCTCCATCCTGTTGCTTTAACTTTAGCTGTTTTCTGATATAGGCAGGCTGGTTTTCATAGCGGGTTATATCGTCTCCCTGCTCGATAATGAGGGCCGGTTTACTTTTGCGGAACTCCTGCTCTTCGCGGGAAGGCTGTCTGTTTGAACGTGTTGAAGGCTGTCTGCCGGCAGGAATGTCGTTTATATTGTTACTGAAAGGCTCTTCGTTATGTTGCGGATTATTTCCGGTAACGGAGTCGTTGCCCAAAACCACACTCTCGACTATTTTTCCTCCCGATGTAGATATCTGAGGGAGTGAGTGCATATCGAAGCCGGTTGCAACAATTGTAACACTGATTGCCGACCCGATCTCAGGATCACAAACCACACCTCTCTTGAAGTTCTCGGCATTACCGCCTGTAAACTCGCTGATATAGTCCATTATCTGTGAGAGCTCGGCCATTGTAAGACCATGAGTATTACTTGAGGTTATGTTTACAAGTACATTCCGTGCAGATGTCAGATCAAAATCATTAAGCAAAGGTGAAGAGAAGGCCTCTTCAACGGCTCTGATTGCCCTGTTTTCGCCATTTGCAGTCCCGATTCCCATCAATGCCATTCCGCTGTTATTCATAACCATACGAACATCGGCGAAATCTACGTTGATAAATCCCGGTCTAGTAATAATCTCTGCAATACCTTTAACCGCAGTGCTCAGCACAGAGTCGGCACGAGGAAAGGCATCAAATATGGAGAGCTCTCCGTATATTTTGTAAAGTTTCTGATTATCAATTATAAGTAAACTGTCCACATTCTTCTCAAGCTCCTTTATTCCAAGAATAGCACGCTTTAAGAATTCGCTCCCCTCATCCCTGAATGGCAGAGTTACGACAGCAACGGTAAGGAGCCCCATCTCCCTTGCTATAGAGGCTATCACCGGAGCGGCGCCTGTACCGGTTCCGCCACCCATTCCGGCGGTTATAAAAACCATTTCGGTTCCACCTTCGAGCATCTCCCTCAGTTTGTCGATGCTCTCCATGGCTGCTTTTCTGCCCTGTTCCGGGTTACATCCGGCTCCGAGCCCTCTGGTTGCAACGTTACCCAACTGAAGCTTTTCCGGGACAGGACTGGCCGCAAGGGCCTGAACATCGGTATTGCATACCATAAAGTCTACATCCTTGATTCCCTGGCGGTACATCTGATTGACAGCATTGCCGCCACCCCCGCCGACCCCTATCACCTTAATGATAGATCGCCTTTGTTCCCAGTCTACCGGTAAATAATCTTTCATACTGCAAAGTTATGCCTCATTGTTGGTGTTATCAAAAATATTTCCAATTAAAGATGGAATCCCTCCGAAAAGATTTCTGTTCTTCTTTGGTTTGTCTTTTATAACTGTATATGTAGCAGTTTGTTCAGGCATTGAGGCCAGTTCGGCTTCAGGGAAGAGAGTTGTACACGAAGGGGACTCTTCTACTCGTGCAGGTTCACTCTCCAGCCCCAGCATAATCAGTCCGAATGCTGTAGACGAACCCGGTCTGCAAATATCCTGAGGTGTATCGTAGCTTATATTGTTTATAGGCGAGGCAATTCTGGCGTCATAACCGGTTTTGAATTTGATAAACTGTCTGAGGTTGGTAAGTTGTGACCCGCCTCCTGTAATTACAATGCCTGCACTCAACTTATCGAGGTATCCCGAGTTTTCAATCTCATACATCACTGCCTCAATAATCTCCTCCACTCTTGCCTCTATTATCCCTGCTATAACCTTGAAAGAGACCTCTCTGGACTCCCTTCCGCCTATGCCTGGAATTATAACGGTCTTATTTTCAGGAGCGTATTCGCTGTAGCAAGAGCCATATTGAATCTTCATCTGTTCGGCATTGCGAAGTGAGACGCCGCAACCCTGTCTTAAATCTTCGGTTATGGAGTTACCGCCAAAAGGTATTACTGCCGTGTGGCGGATAATGTTGTTATGATAAATGAGCAGATCTGTAGTTCCTCCGCCAATATCTATCATTGCAACTCCAAGTTCCATCTCATCTTCCGTCAGAACTGCTTTTGCCGAAGCCACCGGTTCAAGGATAAGCTCCCTGAGTCTCAATCCTGCTCTGTTAATCACCAGCTTGCTGTGTTCTACCGAATTAACCTTACCAATAAAGAGTTTGTAATCACCCTCAATCCTGGTTCCGGTCATACCCTTTGCGGTATCGACACCAATATGGTCATCTACATTAAATGACTGCGGAATAACATGAAGGATCTTCTCTCCGGCATTTACCCTTGAGTTGGCCATCTCCCTCATCATATCATTCATCTCCTCATCCGAAATAAGATTGTCTGCCTTCCCTCTGTTTCTGCTCAACCGGGCAGATACACACTTAATATTCTGACCGGCAATACCCACATAAACCTCATTGATCTCAATGGACTCATCCCTTTTTATCTCCTCAATTGTGGGCAAGAGTGCATCAAGCACACTCTGAATATTTACCACCTCTCCTCTGAGAACCCCTTTTGAAGGGGTCTCCCTGAAAGCAACTATCCGGTAACCCGAATCTGTCTTCTCGCCAACCAGGGTAACTACCTTTGTAGTTCCAAGGTCTATTGCCGCAACATAACTACTCATATGTTTAAGTTTTTATCTGTTTAATTTCTCTTTTCTTACACACTAACTGGTTACTGAAACGAAGGTCTACCCGGTTGTAAACCTCCCAGCCTGCAGCAGGTATCACCTTAGTGTAGAACGCCTCCAGTTTCCTGAATTTAAATTCAATATTATCAGGCTCACCAAATACAATCTCAATCTTACCGACTCTCGGAATAAGCTGGAGAGTTCCGGTACTATCTACATGAATCTGTTCAATCATCGAATTCCAGAATGACTCCTTCTCGAGAAAGAGTCCCATCTCTTTAATTCTGTGGGCCCAGGTACTCTTTTTGTCGCTCTCTCCTCTGAATCCGGGGGCGAGTATCATCGGTATATTTCCGGTAACCACAGGCACATAGGAGGTAAAGTTTCTCATCAGAGGGAACAGGTAGGCTGTTTCATCCATATAGAACCCTCCGTTTACAGTCTCAAGTCTGAGGATAGGTCTTCTTTGAATTACCTCTACCATCATCTCCCCTTTTCCGTTGACATATACCTGTGAGTTCTTTACAGCTGTTTTATTGTTGAGAACTCCCTCCAGTTCAAACTGGTTAATATGTTTGATTTTACTCTCATTTACAGTTATACCCTCCAGACGGATCAGCTCTTTTATCTCTTCCGTTGTTACGAACCGGTTTATGGCACTATCCAGGATTGTAACCTTTATCTGCTTGCATTTAAGTCTGTTAATCTCGGCAGATGTAATCTGCGATGAAAAGAAGAGATAGGCTGCAGGAATTGCTGCAAGCACCAGATAACCAAAGCATGCAAGTATCTTTTTAAACATTGTATCTCTTTTTAATATAGTTTGTTATAGGTTCAACAAACCTGTCTATATCACCCGCCCCGAAGGTTATCAAAGTCTCGGTATCTCTCCTCTGGAGCTCCTCCATCAAAGCATCCTTTCTGATTAGTATTTTATCCTCTATTGTTACTTTATCAAAAATTATCTCAGATGTAACACCCGGTACAGGAAGCTCCCTTGCAGGATAGATATCGAGCAGAATAAGCGAATCGAGTGCAGATAGGCTCTCTGCAAACTCACCGGCAAAATCTCTGGTACGACTATAGAGGTGCGGCTGGAATATGCCTGTCAGTTTTTTATTCGGGAATATGTTGCGGATTGAGCTGATGGCAGCCGATATCTCTTTTGGGTGATGTGCATAATCATCTATATATGAACACTTATCGCTCTTAACGCGAATATCAAACCTCCTCTCCACACCTTTGAACGACTCCAGAGCTTGTTTAACCTCTTCAGGAGCTACTCCGCCCAGAAGCGCCGCAGCCGAGGCTGCAATTCCGTTCTCGACATTAACCCATCCCGGAATACCTACTGTGCAACCCTCAATCACCCCTCCGGGATAGTTGAGGTTAAAACGGAAATATCCACCATTATAAATGGAGATTTCAGAAGCAAAGAAATCACAACGGTTCTTAAATGAGTACCTGTAAATTTTTGCCTTAACATCTTTTAAAACAGTGCTGTCAACCTCATCTTTCACCACCAGAAAACCATCACTCTCTATCTGCGAAGCAAATTCACCAAAGGCATCACGGAATGAGTTGCGGTTATCGTAAATATCAAGATGGTCAGGATCGACCGATGTAATCACACCTATATGCGGCCAAAGCTGGAGGAACGAGCGGTCAAACTCATCGGCCTCGGCAACCAGTATCTCATTTTTGCTCAGCAAAAGATTGGTATGGTAATTTTTTGATATACCGCCCAGAAAGGCTGTACAACCCCTGCCCGAATCCTCCATTATATGAGAAAGCAGGGTGGAGGTGGTTGTCTTTCCGTGAGTTCCTGCAACGGCAAATGTTTTTTTACCGGCGGCAATGTGACCAAGTGCCCGGGATCTTTTTATCACCTCATATCCTGACTTTCTGAAATAGCCCAGCTCTTCAGAATCGGCAGGTACTGCGGGGGTGTAAATAACAAGAGTGTCGTTTGCAGACTCTCTGAATACTTCAGGAATGTTTGAAACCTTATCGTCATAATGTATCTCCATCCCCTCGCCGGCTAGCTCTAGCGTAAGTTTGCTCTCTGTCCTGTCATAACCAGCAACCAGGCAACCGGCATGGTTGTAGTACCGGGCAAGAGCACTCATTCCAATTCCACCTATTCCAATCAGATATACTTTTTTAACTGACATTTTCAACCTCCTTTATACTGTTTTCAAACCCGGAGACTCTCATAATCTCTTTGCATATTGTTTGTGCAGAGTCGTTTATTGCCAGCTCCGAAATTCCCGATTCAAGTCTTTGAATCTCTTCGCTGTTATTTACCAGCTTTACAGCCTCATCCATAAGTTTAAGCGGAGCCTCGCTATCCGGGATCATATATGCCGCACCCTTCTTAACCAGAGAGTTAGCGTTATGTGTCTGGTGATCTTCCGCTACATTTGGAGATGGTACGAAAATTGTCGCTTTACCGGCAATACATAGCTCAGAGATTGTACCGGCTCCTGCCCTTGAGATGACAACGTTTGCAGATGCATAGGCCAGATCCATCTCCTTAATGAATTCAAAGCACTTGACAAATTCTCTCGGATTTCTTTTGTTAAACTCTGCGATCTCTTTATAGTAGTATTTCCCGGTTTGCCAAAGCAGGGTAACATCGCTGCTTTCATTCTTCTCAATCCACTGCATTGCACATCTGTTCAGAGTTCCCGCCCCGAGGCTGCCTCCGACAATCAGGATTGTCCATTTTTCCGGGTCAATCCCAAAATGTTTCAACCCCTCTCTTCTCATCTGCTCACCGGCCCTTCTTATTCCCTCTCTCACAGGATTTCCGGTGAGTAAAATTCTCTCCTTCGGGAAAAACCTCTCCATTCCCTCATATGCAACGCAAACCAGAGCTGCTCTTCTTCCAAGGATCCTGTTAGTCAACCCTGCAAATGAATTTTGCTCCTGTATAATATATGGAATACCACGCCTGCCGGCCATCCACAGGAGTGGGGCGCTAGCGTATCCACCTACACCTACAGCGATATCGGGTTTAAATTCATCAATTATCTCTCCTGCCATCCGCAAACTTTTTAAAAGTTTGCAGGGAACTTTAAGATTTTCGGCAGAGAGCTCTCTCTTAATTCCGGCTACAGGTAATCCTGTTATTTTATATCCTGCTGCAGGGACACGCTCCATCTCCATCCTCCCAAGTGCCCCCACAAAGAGAATTTCACAGTCTGGCATATTGGTTTTAAGCGCATTGGCAATAGAGATTGCCGGGAAGATATGCCCACCGGTGCCGCCTCCGCTAATTATAACCCTCACTCCGCGTTTCATATTGCAACCTCCTCCTTGACTTTAACATTCTCCACTGTACGGCTTACCGAAAGGATCATCCCGAATGCTCCGCTCATAATCACCAGCGATGTACCCCCCAGACTTATTAGGGGAAGCGTGTGTCCTGTCACAGGGAGCAGCCCCACGTTTACGCATATGTGAAGCAGTGCCTGAGATGTGATAAGAATTGCAAGCCCTGTTACCATCATTGATGAAAATGTTGTAGTACAGGAGTTTGAAACCATTACGCACCTGGTAAAAAACCAGACATAGAGCATAAGAACAATCAGACCACCAATAAATCCCCACTCCTCAATAATAATTGCATATATAAAATCGGAATATGGATGTGGCAGAAGATTTCTTTGAGTACTGTTTCCCGGCCCTTTCCCAAAGACACCAACCGAAGAGACGGCTATTTTTGCCATATCTGCCTGGTATGTCCTGTCCAGGATTCTCTGCTTTTCGGCAGGGGACATATTTTCGTTATGCTCCTGTTCTGATGAAAAGTTCTTAACGCGGTTGAATGCTGTCTCTATCCTCGGGAAGAGTCCGAATGCGAGATTCAGAAGAATTACCAGTGCAATGACCCCGGTTGCAATACCGGCTGTTTTAAAGAGGTGTTTCCATTTTATTCCTGCAATTACAAACATAATGAATGCAACGGCAGATACTAAAAGTCCGGTGGAGATACTTCCGTATAAAATAAGAAGGATCACTATTCCGAGCGGGGTTACCACCCATATGAGAAACTCCTTGAATGTCTCAAACTTAAAATCTTCAAGTACTTTACTGAGATAGAGGACAACTGCAATTTTTGCAACTTCGGCAGGCTGGAAACTAACCCCGAAAATCCTTAACCATCGTTCGGCATCATTGTATTTGTTGCCGAAAATAAGAGTTGCGGTGAGCAATCCGATACTAACCAGTATTCCCATGTAGGAGAGCATCCTGTACCATCCCAAAGGTATCCGGTAACAAACGTAGAGAGCAGTAAGTCCGAAGACCACAAATCTCATCTGCTTGAACAGAAAGTCCACCGTACTCTTGTTCTCTTTGAAGGCAAGCGCACTGCTGGATGAGTAGACAGCCGCTATTGAGATCATAGAGAGCAGAAATACGATGATCCAGATCACCTTATCGCCCTTAAGCCGGTATATTATCGAGTTGTTTGCCTCCATTGTCTTTACAGATTTCTAATTGCCGCTTTAAATTTTTCTCCTCTCTCCTCAAAGTTCCTGAAGAGGTCGAAGCTGGCGCATGCCGGAGAAAGCAGAACAGTTTCACCCGATCTGGCCACTCTGTATGCAATATTAACCGCCTCTTCTGCCGATGTTACATCGTACATCTCCTCCACTTTATCTTCAAAATCTCTGTGAAGTTTACTGTTATCTGCTCCAAGGCATATAATTACCCTCACTTTTTCGTTTACAAGCTCAAAAAGTGGTTCGTAATCATTTCCCTTGTCTTTTCCCCCGGCTATCCAGACAACCGGTGTGGTCATGCTCTCGAGTGCATACCAGGTAGAGTTTACGTTGGTAGCCTTTGAATCATTGATATAGAGCACATTTTTCACCTTAAGAACCTTCTCTAACCTGTGCTCAACCCCCTTAAATGTCGAGAGACTCTCCCGGAGAACCTCATTGTCTATATTGAGTACTTTTCCGGTAATGGCTGCTGCCATTGAGTTGTAAATATTGTGCTTACCCTGCAACGAGAGCTCATTCAGAAACATTTGATAGTCACTGTCGGCATAGTGAACAATCATCTTATCGTCCTTTACATATGCACCCTCTTTAACTTCAATCTTCTGGCTGAAAGGCAGTTGTTTTGCATGAAGTACAATCTTGTTCAGGTGTGAGATGCTAATTTCATCATCGGCACAAAAGATAAAGCAATCTTCCCTTGACATATTCTGGGTAATCCGGAACTTGGCCCTGATATAGTTTTCCATCTCGTTATTGTAACGGTCCAGATGATCGGGAGTAATATTGAGCAGAACTGCTATATCTGCACGGAAATCGTACATTCCCTCCAGCTGAAAACTGCTAAGTTCAAGTACATAGAAATCATTTGTTGTGGTGGCAACCTGGTAGGCGTAACTTTGACCGATATTTCCTGCCAGCCCCACTTTAAGCCCTGCATTCTTGAGCAGGAAGTAGATGATGGATGCCGTGGTTGTCTTTCCGTTACTCCCGGTTACACATATCTTTTTGGAATTGTCATATTTTCCGGCAAATTCAATCTCCGAGATGAGCGGTATTCCTTTCGCTAAAATCTCCACTACAATTGGTACAGAATCAGGAATGCCCGGACTCTTTACCACTACATCGGCATTGAGAATCTTCTCTCTGGAGTGCCCTCCTTCTTCCCAGGAGATCTCATATTTTGAGAGGAGCTCTTTTGCTTCACTGTTAATCATGTTGCTGTCGGAGAGGAATACATCGTATCCCTTTACCTTTCCAAGCACTGCTGCGCCTGTTCCGCTCTCACCGCCTCCGAGAATAACCAGTCTGGACATATTATCTTATTTTTAATGTTATTATTGTCAATACTGCAAGGAAAATGGCTATGATCCAGAAGCGTGTCACAATCTTTGCTTCGGGAAGAGCCTTTTTGGGAATATCAATTATAGCTTCAACACCCTCTTTCTGAAAATGGTGATGCAGTGGGGTCATCCGGAATACCCTGACCCCTTTTCCCCGTTTAATACGGGTGTATTTAAAGTATAATCTCTGAATAATCACCGAGATACTCTCTACGAAAAAGATTCCGCACAGGATAGGGATAAGCAGCTCTTTTCGTATCATTACGGCTGCAACCGCAATTATTCCCCCTATGGCCAGACTTCCTGTGTCACCCATAAAGATCTGGGCGGGGTAGGAGTTATACCAGAGAAAACCGATGAGAGCTCCTATAAATGCCGCCATTACAACCACAATCTCCCCAGTATTAGGCAGATACATAATATTCAGATAGTCGGCATAGATTATATTACCTGAGAGATAGGCAAGAATACCAATCGTAGTGCCAACAATTGCAGATACTCCGGTTGCAAGTCCATCCATTCCGTCTGTAAGGTTTGTCCCGTTAGATACAGCTGTCACTATAAAGATTATTGCAAGTATGTAGATAACCCAGCCTGCCGCCTTCCCGCTCTCACCGCCAAAAGGCGATAACCAGTCGTAGTCGAACTCATTGTTCTTGACAAACGGAATTGTTGTCTTTGTACTCTTTTCATCCTTGAAGTAGCTAAGTTTCGGGGTAAATCCCTCCTGAGAAACAATCTCGGTATGTGTATTCTCCTCTGCCGATGTTGCAGGAACGCGCACTACTGCCTGATCACTGAAATAGAGTGCAACACCAACAATTAGTCCCAGACTCACCTGTCCATAGATCTTGAATCTGCCGTGAAGACCCTCTTTATTCTTTTTGAAAACCTTGATATAGTCATCGGCGAAACCGATGATTCCAAGCCACAATGTGCTTACAATCAGGAGCTGAACATATATATTTGTAAGATCGCCAAGTAAAATAGCCGGAACCAATGTAGAGATCAGTATGATTATACCACCCATTGTAGGTGTACCTTTCTTCTGAAGCTGACCCTCCAGACCAAGATCTCTTATCTCCTCTCCAATCTGTTTTTTAGCAAGTCTTTTTATAATCCTTTTTCCTGCAAACAGAGCAATAAGCAGGGAGAGTAAAATTGCAGAGAATGCTCTGAATGAGATATACCTGAACAGTCCCAACCCCGGGAAGTCAATGCTATCTTTAAGTAAATCATACAAATTGTAAAGCATACCAAATATTTTACATGTTAAAAACCTCGTTCAGAATCTCTTTATCATCGAAATGGTGTTTCACACCCTTCACATCCTGGTAATTTTCATGACCCTTACCGGCAACCAGTATAATCGAACCCGGTTTGGCGAGTGCGACAGATGTCCTTATAGCCTCCCTCCTGTCTGTGATAAACAGTACCCTAGAAAGTTGTGATCTCTCAAAGCCCTGTCTGATATCCTCAATTATTGCTTCGGGCTCCTCAAACCTCGGATTATCTGAGGTTACAACTACCCTGTCGGAATATTTTGCCGAAACGGCAGCCATCTCGGGTCTCTTTGTCTTATCTCTGTTACCGCCACAGCCGAAAACTGTGATGATTTCACTATCTCCGGCACAATCTTTCAAAGTCTTCAGAACATTCTCGAGCGCATCCGGAGTGTGTGCATAGTCGACAACTGCGGTAATGTTCTCACCACCTTTTATATATTCAAGCCTTCCCGAGACAGATTCAAGAGCGCTGATTGCCACCAGAATCTCCTCCTTACCGGCCCCCAGAAGAGAGGCAGCAGCATATACTACAAGAAGGTTGTAGGCGTTATGAACCCCAATGAAACGGCTCCACAACTCCTGATTATCTATTCTGATGAGCATGCCATCCAGACCCTTCTCAACTATTCTGCAGTTAAAGTCGGCAGGAGACTGGCATGAGTATCTGTATACTTTTGCCTTACAGTTCTGTACCATTACCTCGCCGTTCTTGTCATCGAGGTTGGTAAGGGCGAAAGAGTCTGCAGGAAGAGAGTCAAAGAAGCTCTTTTTTACTCTGATATACTCTATAAAGGTCTTATGATAATCGAGGTGGTCGTGGGTTATATTTGAAAAGATGGCCCCTGTAAAGTGGAGAGCTGCAACTCTTTTTTGATCGAGAGAGTGGGAGCTGACCTCCATAAAACAGAATTCGCACCCCGCCTCACTCATCTCGTTGAGTAAAGAGTTTATTTTTAAAGGATCGGGAGTTGTATGGGTTGCATCACTTTTTACCTCACCAACCCTGTTCTCAATTGTTGAGATCAAACCGCACTTGTATCCCAGAGAGGTAAAGAGCCTGTGTAAAAGGGTTACTGTGGTTGTTTTACCGTTAGTCCCGGTTATTCCCACAAGTTTCAGCTTGGAAGATGGTTCGCCGAAGTATGCAGATGCAATCTGACCCAGGGCCATATGGCTATCTTCAACCTCAACGAAAACAGTAGCTTTGGATTCATTATTCAATGATCCCACATCAATCAGCCCCTTTTCGTATACAATGGCAGCAGCACCCGCCTCAATAGCATTCCCTATGTAGTTATGCCCGTCAGAGCTGTTTCCCCTGACTGCAACAAAGAGATCACCAGCCTTAACCTCTCTCGAATCGAAAACTGGCACTCTGATATCTATCTCAGTATCTCCGTTGACCGAGACAACATCAACCCCTTTAATCACTCTCCTTAGCTTCATATTTATCTGAAAGTTTTATCTCTATTAATCCGTTTTTTTCCAAAAAGCCGCCGGCGGCAGGATATTGGGCAACCACTCTTCCCTTACCGCTGAACTTGACTCTGTACCCAAGATTTTCAAGCAGATACAAAGCATCCTTCAAACCCATATTCAAGACATCCGGGATTGAATCTGCAACCATCTCGTAATTTCTAAGTGTATATCTTGTACTATCGCTTTTTACCCAGTCACCTTTTGGAACAGCCACCCCTTCCGGCAGAATAAGCGACTTGAGAACCTCTCTTGTAGCAACGCCTCTTCCTGCTAAAATGTAGACGCTGTCCTTCATCTCTTTTTCGGGATCAGGAGTTACAGGAGCATTCCAGCCGGGACTTGAGGTATAGATTTTATCGGCAATCTGCTTGAATACAGGAGCTGCCCAGGCACCTCCGTAAAAGTTGGCCTTTGTTTTGTTTGTATATAGCACCACAATTGCAGAATACTGAGGATTTTCAGATGGAAAGAAACCGGCAAACGAGGCCTGGTGTTTTCTGTTTCCCGCAGCATCGATGTACTTTCCGTCAAAAGCAATTCTTGCAGTACCGGTTTTACCAGAAATATGGTATCGCTTATCGTCAATTGCTTTTGCTGTTCCATTCTCGACAACTCCTCTCAAAGCCTTATGAACCAATTGTATGGTTCTTTGCGAGCAGATAGCTCCACTCACCTCCTGCGGCCCGAACTTCTGCTCAACAATTCCTGTTTTTTGCAGATTCTCAACAAAATATGGCTTCATCATCTTTCCATTGTTGGCAATGGCATTGTAAAATGCAAGAGTATGCATAGGGGTAATAAGTGAGGCATAACCGATTGACATAGAAGGGAGTGTCAGCTTAGACCATATTTTGTCCCCGGGTGTGTGAATCACCGCTCTTGCCTCTCCAATAATATCAAGGTTGAACTTTTCGCTAAGTTTCATATTCATAATACGATCTACATACCTCTTCTCGTTATTGGAGTAGTGTTCAACCGCCAGTTTGGCAAAAGAGACGTTGGATGATTTTTCAAATGCCTTTTGAACGTTTAGCATTCCGTAACCATGGTTTCCGGCATCGGAGTAGGTGTATGTGCTGTATGTCCACTTACCGTTTCCTGCATCGACCGGTGTCTCCAGATTTACAAAACCATCCTCAATAAGAGCAACCAGAGTTGCAAGTTTAAATGTAGAACCCGGTTCTGTTGCATGACCTATTGCGTAGTTGTAGGATTCATCAAACTCGCCTCCCTCTCCCTTTTTCATATTTGCAATCGCCCTTATCGCACCGGTTTTAACCTCCATAACAATTGCTGTAGCCCCCTCAAAAACATCTGATAGAGAGAGCTGCTCCCGCAGTGCATTCTCGGCCGCCTCCTGAATATCTATATCAATTGTTGTCATTATATCCATACCATCATTCGGGAGTTCAACATCCTCACCGACAACCGGCACCCATTCACCACCCAGCATCCTCTGGACTGTCTGTTTCCCCGGAATACCTTTGAGGTAAAAGTCATAACTCCCCTCGATTCCAACGCCGACTCCCTGATTGTTAATAAACCCGATTGTACGGAACGCCAACCTTCCGTATGGATTCATCCGCTTATTTCTCTGCTCTGTAATAATTCCTCCTCTGTTTGATCCCAGCCGGAAAATCGGGAACTCTCTTATCTTAAGCATCTCGGTATAATCGACAAGTCTGTTGCCAAGCGCCTTGTATCTCTTCTTCTCCTTTCTTGCGGTAATAAGCTCCTGTTTGTAAGCAGCACTGCTCTTATCGCCGAAAAATTCCGAAAGTGATTTGGCAAGACCATCAACTTCAGATTTAAATACTGACTCTTCCGGTACAACGCAATCAATTCTTATCTGAAAATAGGGGACAGATGTAGATAATGGTCTCCCGTCTCTGGCCAGAATGCTCCCTCTGTTTGCCTCAATCTCCTCCTGTCTGTATGAGACATCGGTATCGGTAACCTCAATACGGGCAAAGTATTGTAAATAGATTATTCTCCAGATTATCAAAATAGTGATGATAATGAGGATCACATATACAAAATATACTCTCTTTACAAATCCGTTCATCTTACTCTTCAATTAATATCCTACCCGGTGGATTCAGCGGAGCTTTTAAGGTGGAGTTAAGCTCCAGCAACCTCTTCTCTACCTCCATTCTCTTACTCTGAAACTGTAGTCTTGAAGATTTGCTGGTGTAATCGGCCTTCAGATGTCTGAGCTCCCTTTGATTGCGTCTCTCAACCAGAAGGCTCCTCTCCATTCCGAAGTTTATGCTTATGTATATGATAACCAGGATAAAAATAAAGAGAACATAACGAGCCTGCTCCAGTATTCCGCTTTTAAGCAGAATCTGCCCGCCAAGTATCTCATTCATCCAGTTCTTTTTAGCCATAGTATATCCTTTTCGTTTTATCTCTTTAAATTTTCTCGGCCACTCTCAGCTTGGCACTTCTTGCTCTTGTGTTGGAGGCGATCTCCTCTTCAGACGGTAACAGGGGCTTTCTGGTGATTATTTTGAACGGTATTGAAAACCGGCCGTACAGATCTCTCTTAATCTCACCCTTTGAATTGCCGCTCTTAAGAAAGTTCTTCACGATGCGGTCTTCAAGGGAGTGGTATGTAATGATTACCACTCTTCCACCCGGTTTCATAATCCCGGTCAAACCCTCCAGAAAGAGCTCCAGAGCCCTCATCTCTGAGTTAACCTCAATACGGAGAGCCTGATAAACCTTAGCCAGATATTTATGTTCGGAAAACTTAGGAAGCATTGGCTCCAAAACCCGGTTAAGATCACCTGTGCTTTTTATCTCGCTCTTCTCTCTTTCGCTGCATATCAATCTTGCCAGTTGCCTCCCCTTGTCAAGTTCACCGTATCTGTAAAACAGAGAGGCCAGATCTTCAGCAGTATAACCGTTAACGATTTGAGCTGCAGTTAATTTTGCCTCACGGTTCATTCTCATGTCGAGCGGAGAGTCAAACCTGAAAGAGAAACCTCTCTCATCGGTGTCAAACTGATGGGATGAGACACCCAGATCGGCCAGTACACCATCCAGTTTCTCAAATCCGTAATATTTTACATAGTTATTCAGGAAACGGAAATTATTGTGTACCAGTATAACTCTACTATCATCCGGAGCATTTGCCAAAGCATCGGAATCCCTGTCCATTGCAATAAGCTTTGAGGTTGGATCCATTCTCCTGAGAATCTCCCGTGTATGTCCGCCTCCGCCAAATGTTACATCGGCGTAAACTCCCCCCTTCGACAACGCGAGAGCAGATACACTTTCATCAAGTAGTACAGGTGTGTGATAAGTTCCCATAACCGTCTCCTTATCCTAAGATTTTCTCTGCCAGATCCGAATAATCGCTGCCCGGGAGTTTATCCTCGCCATAGTGCTCTTTCGCCCAAATCTCAATTTTATGGTCATTACCGGCAAACAGAACCTCTTTGGTTACCCCAATCTCGTCAAGTAATCTCTTTGGAATGGAAATTCTTCCAAGCTTCTCATCGGGTTCAACCAGTGCGCGATCTCTCATATACTCCCTCCAGAAGAGGGCATGCTCTTTTTTGAAAAAATTCAGACGTGACTTTACCTCTTCCGATTGTCTTATCCACTCAGGGTAAGAGTACATCTCCAGACAGTTGAAAAAGAGATCTTTTTTAATTACAAACCTCTGGTCGTTTTCGGCTCCGAGCATTGATTTGAGTGACGAAGGGAAGACCACTCTTCCTTTGTCATCAATCTTTGCTGTGTATTCGCCTATAAACTTTACCATAAGAAGCTTTTTCCTCTCTTTTTAACATAGGCAAATTTAAAGAAAGTTTTCCACTTTTTTACATTTTTTTACAATTTTTTCCACAAACTTTTCAACAGGTGTGGAATATTCTATATCTTCGGGGAGAGAAATATTTATTTTATGCGAAGAGTCATTGCATTTTTGATAGTCAGTGTTATTTTTTCATGTGGTCGGAATGCTCAGGAAAAATCTGAAAAAGAGATTGTTAATTCAAGTGAAAATCAACAGGAAGAGATCGTCGAATTTGGAATTTCACTCAATGAATTCACATCAACCGAAGGGCAGGTAAGAAGGGGGGAGTTTTTTACAAACCTCATGATAAAGCTTGGGGCAACTGAATCGGATGCGTACTCACTGACACAAGCTTCAAGAGGTGTGTTCGACCTCAGAAAACTCAAGGTGGGAAACGGGTATAAGGCTTTTTACACAAAAGATGAGACTCCTCAGTTGGCATATCTTGTTTATGAAGATACCAAAACCAGCTACGTTGTATTCGGAGTTCATGACTCACTTTTTGTAAAGCTCTATGAAAAAGAGATAGAGAGCCGATTGAAGATTGCGGAGGCAACAATTACAACATCGCTTTGGCAGGATCTGCAAAATGCTGGATTAAATCCGTTGCTTGCCCTTAAATTGTCGGACATATATGCCTGGTCAATAGACTTCTTTGGTTTGCAGAAAGGGGACTCATTTATCGCAATTTATGATGAACTTTATGCAGGGGATAAATTTATAGACATTGGTGTAGTCCACGCCTCATTTTTTACACATGCCGGCAGAGTCTATGAAGCATACCGGTTTGTCCAGGATGAGACCCCTCAATACTGGAATATTAAGGGGGAAAACCTCCGTAAGGCATTTCTCAAGGCCCCGCTCAGCTTTACAAGAGTCTCTTCAGGATTTACATACTCCAGAAGACATCCCGTTACCCGGGTTGTAAGACCACATACCGGTGTCGATTATGCAGCACCCAGAGGCACTCATGTATTCAGTATAGGAGATGGAGTCGTAATTCAGAAGGGGTACTCAGGCGGAGGCGGTAACACCGTTAAAATCAGGCATAATTCCACCTACACAACTGCCTATCTGCATCTGCAGGGCTACGCAAAAGGGCTTGCTGTGGGAAAAAGGGTAAGACAAGGGGAGCTTATTGGATATGTAGGGAGTACCGGTCTATCAACCGGCCCGCATCTCGATTTCAGGGTCTGGAAAAACGGAGTTGCAATAAATCCTTTAAAGATGGAGGCACCACCTGCCGATCCTGTAAAATCGGCAAATAAAGAGCTCTTCTTAAAAGAGACAGAAAAAATCAAATATCTGAAAGACTCTCTCATATCAATTAAGTATGTAGACACTCTGCTGCTCAGGTTGGGAAAGAGATAATATCTATTATCTTTGCCGCAAATATAAAAAAGATGGCAGACGAGAAGATAATTTTTTCAATGAATGGCGTGGGTAAAATCCTGCCTAACAATAACAAAGCAATATTAAAGGATATATACCTCTCATTTTTTTACGGAGCGAAAATTGGTATAATAGGTCTTAACGGCTCAGGAAAATCGACACTTTTAAAGATAATCGCAGGGGTAGAGAAATCCTACCAGGGTGAGGTTGTGTGGGCTCCCGGTTATACAGTGGGATATCTTGAGCAGGAGCCTGTTCTGGATGATACAAAGACCGTAATCGATATTGTTAAGGAGGGGGCTCACGAGATTGTAGACCTTCTTAAACAGTATGAAGAGGTTAATGCAAAATTTGCGGAGCCTATGGACGACGATGAGATGAACCGCCTCATTGAACTTCAGGGAGAATTGACAGATAAAATTGAACACCTTAACGGCTGGGATATAGATTCAAAGCTTGAAAAGGCGATGGATGCTCTCCAATGTCCCGATCCTGATGCCCTTGTCAAAAACCTGAGCGGTGGGGAGAGGCGCCGGGTTGCCCTTTGCCGTCTTTTGCTCAAAGAGCCCGATGTGCTTTTACTTGACGAGCCCACCAACCACCTTGATACAGAAAGTATCCAGTGGCTTGAGGCGCATCTGCAGCAGTATAAAGGAACCGTGATTGCAGTAACTCACGACCGCTACTTCCTGGACAACGTAGCCGGATGGATCCTGGAGCTGGACAGAGGAGAGGGAATCCCATGGAAAGGTAACTACTCATCATGGCTTGATCAGAAATCGGTGAGACTGGCACAGGAGGAGAAACAGGAGAGTAAGAGACGCAAAACCCTTGAGAGAGAGCTGGAGTGGGTGCGGATGTCTCCCAAGGCCCGTCAGGCTAAATCGAAGGCC
This sequence comes from uncultured Muribaculaceae bacterium, assembly GCA_964521685.1. Classification (GTDB taxonomy): domain Bacteria; phylum Bacteroidota; class Bacteroidia; order Bacteroidales; family UBA932; genus Bact-08. Next base: position 31,924 of record CAZFTS010000008.1, on the reverse strand, counting down.
CGTCTTGGTGCATACGAAAAGATGCTAAATGAAGATGGCAGGGTAAAAGAGGAGAAGCTGGAGATGTTCATACCTAACGGTCCAAGACTTGGCGATAAGGTAATTGAAGCTATCGGTGTTACAAAAGCATATGGGGATAAAATTCTTTACGAAGATCTGAACTTTAAGCTCCCACCGGCAGGTATCGTAGGGGTGATTGGTCCCAACGGAGCGGGAAAAACCACTCTCTTCAGACTAATCATGGGAATGGAGAGTTGTGATAAGGGGGTATTTACCGTTGGTGAGACAGTTAAAACAGCCTATGTTGACCAGCAGCACAAACATATCGACGCCGATCTTACTGTCTATGAGACAATATCTCAGAACTCAGAATATGTGAAACTTGGGAATAAGGAGATGAATGCAAGGGCATATGTTTCGAGATTCAACTTTACCGGAGCCGACCAGGAGAAGCTTTGCGGTATTCTCTCAGGCGGTGAAAGAAACAGACTCCACCTAGCCCTTACGCTTAAAGAGGAGGCAAATGTACTGCTTCTCGATGAGCCCACCAACGACGTGGATGTAAACACCATCCGTGCATTGGAGGAGGGTCTTGAGAACTTTGCAGGATGTGCCGTGATTATCTCTCACGACCGTTGGTTTCTGGACAGAATCGCAACTCATATTCTCGCTTTCGAGGGAGACTCAAAAGTCTATTTCTTCGAGGGAACCTACACCGAATATGAAGAGAATAAAAAGAGAAGGCTTGGGGATATTACTCCTAAGCGATTTAAATATAAGAAATTAACAAGATAATTGTTGAGTGTGGTTTTAAAAGTCTGAGAGCTCAAACCACCGCTCACCTTTGGAGTCCAGCTGAATAAGCACTTCCGAGAATCTAATCGAGATCTTGTTGAGTTCATCTGGTGAAACATTACCCGAACTAAGGGCAGCCTCAAGGCTGCTCTTCTCTTTTTCAAGTAACTCAATTTCGCTCTCAAGTGACTTAAGCTCTTGTTGTTCTTTAAATGAAAGCTTTCTCTTTTGCCCGGTACCGCTCTTCTGTTCAGAAACAGATATCTGCACAGAATCAACTTTTTTCGCTGCACTCTCTTTTGCGGCAACACTCTCCCTCTCCTTTATAAATTCCCGGTATTCGCTGTATTTGCCCACATAATCTTTAATAATACCATTGCCTTCAAACACAAAAAGATGGTCGGCAATTTTATCAAGAAAATACCTGTCATGGGAGACTATTATGACGCAACCTTTAAAGGTATCAAGATACTCCTCAAGCACGTTGATGGTCATAATATCAAGGTCATTTGTGGGCTCGTCCAGAATCAGAAAATTGGGATTTTTCATGAGAACTGTAACCAGATAAAGCCTTCTAAGCTCCCCGCCGCTTAACTTGCTCACCTTCATGTTGTGCATGGAGTAGGGGAATAGAAATTTGGTAAGGAACTGATTGACCGATATTGTGCTGCCGTCACTCATGGTTACCGTCTCTGCTATCTCCCTGACAATATCTATAACCATCTCTTCTCCTGAAAACTGCAAACCTATCTGCCTGTAGTATCCTATTACCAGCGTTTCTCCACGATCGGCCTCACCCGATGATGCCGGAAGTGCCCCTGTAATCACATCGAGGAATGTCGTTTTGCCAACACCGTTATCTCCCACAATACCTATCTTTTCGCCACGGGTAAAGTTGTAGGTAAAATCATCGATTGTGATAAAATCTCCGAAACGGTGTGAGACATTTTTACAGTTAATGATCTTTTTCCCCAGCCTTGCTGTTGCAGTGTTAATCTTTACTTTATCATTTGACACTCTTTGATTTGCCCGCTCTTTGAGGTCGTAAAAGGCATTAATTCTGTACTTTGCCTTAGTTGCTCTGGCCTGAGGCATTCTACGCATCCAGTCGAGCTCGGTCCGGAAGAGGTTTCTGGCCCGCTCCGTCTCTGAATTGAAGTTCTCTGTCCGCTCCTCTCTCTTCTTCAGAAAATAGGAGTAGTTACCCTCATATGTGTAGAGATTTCCCTTTTCAAGTTCAACAATTTTATTGCACACTCTGTCAAGAAAATAGCGGTCATGTGTAACCATCAGGAGGGTCATCCGCCCTCTTTTAAGATACTCCTCAAGAAATTCAATTATTTCAAGATCAAGATGGTTTGTTGGTTCATCCATGATTATGAATGTGGCATCCCTTATCATCATCTTTGCCAGAGCAACCCGCTTTTTCTGACCTCCCGATAACTCACCCATCTTCCGTTCAAGGTGTTCAATCCTGAGAGAAGATAGAATCTGCTTGATTTTAAGCTCAAACTGCCATCCGTTTACCCGGTCCATCTCATGAATTGCCCTCTCAATAGCCAACTGATCCGATAAAAGAAGCGCCCTCTCATATTCGGCAGTTATCGTGGTTATCTCACCGCCTCCCGAAAAAACCTCATCAAAAACACTCCGCCCGGGGTCAAACTGAGGCTCCTGCTCCAGAAATGCCAACCCTGCAGGTGTGAAGATCTGAACAGTTCCGCTCTCTCCATTCTCATTCATGTCGGGAGTGTCGGCTCCTGCAATAATTTTCAGAAGTGAGCTCTTTCCTGTTCCGTTGGGAGCAATGAGTGCAACCTTCTCCCCTTCATTAATATTGAGGTCGAGATTCTCAAAAAGAATCTTTGTTCCGTACCGTTTTGAAAGTTTTTGTGCCTGTAATACCGATGCCATGCTGCAAAGTTAGTGAAAGCGGATGTAACCTTGCCAAGGATTGAAAAATAAAATTTTCTATTCTGTACAATATTCTATATATTTGTGAATAGTAGTTATTTAACATTTGCAATTATCATCACTTTATGAAGAGATATCTAATCCTGCTGCTGCTTCTGGCAGCATAAACCCCGCTCTCTGCACAGAAATATTTTGACGAAAACTGGAGAATTACAGATGTTAAAGTGTTGAGCTCTCCGCACAAATATATGTCCATGGAGGCAACAA
>CAZFTS010000008.1:0-28848 GCA_964521685.1 uncultured Muribaculaceae bacterium | reverse complement strand
ACAGATGTTAAAGTGTTGAGCTCTCCGCACAAATATATGTCCATGGAGGCAACAAGGGTGGTAATGTCATCACCCGCATGGACTCCCGGATTCAAACATAACCAAATTTGCGGAACTACTCTTCATTTGCCGGTTCGCTTTGCCAGAGTTTGGTATAATAATTTGAATAACTGCATATTACAAAACGCAGTTTTCCAATTTTGGAAATTTGATATTTGTATATTCTTGTATATTAGCGATTTGTATCAAACTCTGGCAAAGCAAACTGGTCACCTCTCACTGTTTTTTTAAACGTGCAGATATTCACGTTATTATAAAGGGTCGCCTATTTTAAATAAATAGGCGACCCTTTATAATGTGCTAAAAATTAATGGTTTAAAAAACATTGTCAGAGTGATAGGCAGGTCGTTTGATACTATGTGCCTCTAAAGTACCCGATGTGGGAAACATTAATCAAAGTGTTAAAGATCTATTTTTACAGGTTTTATCATGTGTTTCGGGTCAAGAATCGTCTCTAGTTGCTCCTTGGTGAGCAAACCTTGCTCCATAACCAGCTTGTAAACACTTCCGCCAGTTTTGAGCGCCTCTTTTGCAATCTCGGTACTTTTATCATATCCGATGAATGGTTTGAGAGCGGTCACTATACCAATCGAGTGCTCGACCATATGGCGGCACTGCTCCGGATTGGCCTTAATACCGTCTATACACTCCTCTCTCAGGGTTTTAAGTGCGCGGATGAGCCAGTCGCTCGACTCAACTATGCTGTGAACCATGACCGGCTCCATAACATTAAGCTCAAGCTGTGCAGCCTCTGAAGCGAGACAAACAGCCATTTCATTAGCTATGATTTTAAAACAAACCTGGTTAACAACCTCCGGAATTACAGGATTAACCTTACCCGGCATTATTGAAGAGCCCGGTTGTTTAGGAGGCAGACTTATCTCGGCAAGTCCTGTTCTCGGTCCCGAAGACAATAGTCGAAGGTCGTTGCATATCTTTGATAACCGTATTGCTATCATTTTAAGAGCAGATGCGTAAAAGACCAGAGATGAGGTATCGTTTGTTGCCTCAACAAGATCTTCGGCAAGTCTTATATCCCAGCCGGTTATATCTCTCAGATGCTTTATGCAGGCCTCTGCATATCCCGGTTCGGATGTAATCCCGGTCCCGATTGCAGTTGCACCCATATTTATAAATAACAGCTCTTTGGCAGCCTTTTCAAGACGGCTCAGCTCATGTTTCATTGCAAATTTATAGGCACCGAAACTTTGTCCAAGGGTCATTGGAACTGCATCCTGCAGCTGGGTACGGCCCATCTTAATAATGTGTGCAAACTCTCTCTCCTTCGCCTCAAACGATTCAATGATTTTCAACAACGCCTCTCTAACGTGAAAATGTGTGAGATACAATCCGATATGCATTGCAGTAGGGTAGGCGTCATTCGTAGATTGCGACATATTCACATGGTCATTGGGGCTGCAAAATTTATACTGACCACGTTTTTTACCCAATATCTCTAGCGCCCTGTTTGCAATCACCTCATTTGCATTCATATTGACACTTGTACCGGCTCCGCCCTGAACCATATCGATCGGGAAATGTTCCAGATGCTCTCCCTCCATCAACTCTTTGCAGGCTGCAACTATTGCATTGGTAATCTTATCATCTATGAGACCAAGCTCATGATTGGCAAGTACCGCTGCCATCTTAACAATTCCAAGCGCCTTTGTAAACTCGGGATATTCGCAAAGATAGTCCTTGCTAATATCAAAATTCTCAACGCATCTTAAGGTTTGAACCCCATAAAGTGCCTCAACCGGAACCTCTTTGTCACCTAATAAATCGTGCTCTGTTCTGGTCTTTCCGCTCATTTTTAACTGAACTCTATCCATAATAATAATATTTAAATGGGAGCCGCAAAGATAATAATTTGAAATTGAAAAAGCCAATTATTCTTACAAATTGTAAGGAAAAATGGCTAACAAGCTGGAGCTGACAGCTCCTAAGCGAAAAACTTATTTACCTTTTTGAGTGCAGATGGAAGCGCAAATACAACCACCCTGTCATAAGGTTTTATCTCGGTGTCTCCAAGGGCAATAAAGCTATTGTTACCTCTTATCACACCGCCTATGATTGCATCTTTCGGAAATCCGAGATTTCTGATCTTATCTTTTGTAATTGAACTGTTTGGATTGACAATGAACTCAAGAATCTCGGCATCGGAGCCGTTCAGACATTTTATTGACTGAACCTTGTTGGAGAGGGTGAACCGGAAGATACGGCTTGCAGTTATCAGCTTTTTGTTAATGACTGCATCGACCCCCATCCCCTCGGCAAGTTTTATATAATCGATATTCTCAACCTCGGCAATGGTCTTTGCCACACCCATCTTCTTGGCCATCACGCATGAGAGAATATTTGTCTCTGAACTGCTGGTAACAGCAACAAAAGCATCGAAATCGTTTACATCCTCCTCAATAAGCAAATCTGTGTTACGTGCGTCGCCGTTAATAACCAGTGTTTTGCTTAGCTTCTCATTCAGAACATCACACCTCTCTCTCCTCTTCTCAATAAGCTTTATGTAGTCAACGCTGTTTTCAAGTTTTTTTGCAACCATCTCACCAATGCGCCCACCTCCTACAATCATTAACCGTCTTACGTCAATGTTGTTTTTACCGGAATAACTCATCACCTCCTGAACTCCCGTTCTTTTGGAGATAACAAAAACCAGATCATGCATCTGGAAGCGGGTAGAGCTCCTTGGAATAATGGTCTTTCCCTCTCTTGCAATTGCTACTGCTCTGTATTGCGGTTCTCCCTCTTTGGTGTAATCGCCAAGGGTTTTATCTATCAGAGGAGCACCGTCATCCAGGCGAAAAACTATCAACTGTAACTTTCCCCCCGAGAAATCCATAAATTCTGATGTTCCGGTCTGTTTAAGCAGGTCTATAATCTCATGTGAGGCAATCTTCTCCGGATAGAAGAGCAGATCAATCCCCATCTCGGTAAAGAGAAGTTTGTTCTCGTTTTGCAGATATTCGTCGTTATTTATTCTTGCCGTAACCTTCCCGCTTCCCATCTTTTTTGCAAGCAGAGCACTAATAAGGTTAACATCCTGCTCCTGAGAAGGAGAGACAGCTATAAAAAGATCGGCTTTGGCCGCTCCTGCATAGGCAAGGGTTTTAATGGATGTGGGTGAACCAAATACTGTAAGAACATCGGCATTTTCGGCCACCCTGCTCAATCTTGACTCGTCATTGTCTATCAATGTCAGGTCATGATACTCATTGCTTAGCATCTTGGCAAGATGGCTTCCCACTTCACCAGCACCTGCAATAATAATTTTCATCTCAAACTATATTAATACTCCTCCTCATTGAAGAAGAAGTCCTCTTTGCTTGGATAATCGGGCCAGATATCTTCTATACTGTCATAAACCTCTCCGTCCTCCTCAAGGTCTTCCAGATTCTCAATCACCTCCAAAGGTGCTCCTGAGCGGGTTGCATAATCGATAAGCTCCTCTTTTGTTGCAGGCCATGGAGCATCTTCCAGTTTTGATGCCAGTTCAAGTGTCCAATACATAACACAAGTAATTAATTATTAAGCACTTATATTTAGTTACTAAAATAGTCTGCGAAGATAATAAATATTTTTCTATCTGCAAGATAAATATTCACCAATTACTGATACCAGAAGTCATCAGGAATGCCGTTGACCATTGCAAGATATCTTGCATAGACATAGAGGTAATCCGATAGTCTGTTCAGATATTTAACAGAAATCTCCACTCTTGGCTCGGTCATTACAGATATTGAGGCCCTCTCGGCCCTGCGGCATACTGTTCTGGCAATATGACACTCTGCTGCAACACGTGGTCTCTCAGGAAGAATGAATGCATTTTGCTCCGGCAGGCCGGCTGTCATCTTATCAATCTGATGCTCGAGAAACTCGATCTCTGCAGGGTCAAATGGTTTAAGGCGCTGGGCAGCTTCGGCTCCTGAGGCAAGATGTGCTGCAACCAGCATCAGATTTGACTGAATTCTTCTGAGATTTTCGTGAAATGGCTCACCAAACGCATCGGCCCTTAAAAGGGCAATGTGTGAGATAAGCTCATCTACACATCCGTAGGCATTTACCCTCGGATCATCCTTACTCACCCTCTCGCCTCCAACCAACGATGTCTTCCCCTTATCTCCGGTCTTTGTATATACCTTCATGATTTCTAATTATAATCGAGTGAATTTGGATTGATCTCATCGGACTCTATGTGCCCATCCCTCAATCTTACAATCCTTTTTGCATGCTTTGCAATATCCTCCTCGTGAGTTACCACAATGATGGTATTTCCCTTTTTATGTATTTCGGCAAAGAGTTTCATAATATCGGCAGATGTCTTGGAGTCAAGGTTACCGGTAGGCTCATCTGCAAGAATAATAGATGGCTTGTTCACAAGAGCTCTTGCCACGGCAACCCTCTGCCTCTGCCCTCCTGAAAGCTCATTTGGTTTATGGTGCATCCTGTCGGTAAGATCGACACTCTCAATAGCCTCTTTTGCACGAATCTCCCTATCGGCCTTTCCCACTCCCGAATAGATGAGGGGTAAAGCTACATTGTCGAGGGCATTATAACGTGGCAACAAGTTGAATGATTGGAATATGAATCCAATCTCCTTATTTCTCACCTCGGCAAGCGCATTGTCATCCATCTGGGAAACATCGGTTCCGTTAAGGATATATGTTCCACCGGTTGGGCTGTCAAGACATCCGAGAATGTTCATCATTGTAGATTTCCCGGAACCGGATGGTCCCATAATGGCAACATACTCATTCTTCCGAATAACAATATCTACTCCGTTCAGGGCTTTCACCTCCTGGTTCCCCACTTTGTAGTACTTTTTAATTCCTTTGATTACGATGATTTCCTTACTCATCTTTATTTGTTTTAAAACACAAAGCTATAAAATAAAGAGATTCATTTTATTCTCTTTAACAGGAAATATTTGACTCCACACCTCGTGCAGCCTCTCAACTGCAGTTTCGCCGGATTGTGAAATATCAACGGTATAATTATTCACAAACATTTCAATATGTTTACGCTGAACTTCAGGCTCCATTTCACGTGCGTTTGCCGCAACATAATGGGCAGGAAAGGAGGGATTTGCCAGGGCAAATTCTATGCTTCTTCTCAAAACCCGGTTGATCTTCTCCTGAAGAACCCTATCTATATCTCTCCTTACGGCAATTCCCCCCAGCGGAACAGGTAACGAGGTCCGCTGCTGCCAGTTTATACCAAGATCCATTATGAGCGTCAGCCCCTTTTTCTCGTAAGTAAAACGCGTTTCGTGAATTAAAACCCCATATTTGAACTCTCCGGAGAGGAGCCTATCCTCAATTTCGGAGAAGAGAACTGCAGATGTGTGCATTAATTGAGGGTAGGCGAATTTAAGCAGCAGAGCGGCGGTGGTTCTCTCTCCGGGGATGGCAATTGTGTTCTGAAGAATCCCCGATTCATCGGTGCCCTTTACTGCAACCAGCAGCGGACCATTATTAAACCCAAGAGCACTTCCCGATCTCAACATTACATAATCGTGTGTGTAACTGTAATATGCACTGTAACTGAGTTTGCAGATATCAAACTCTCTGTTTGCGGCACTTTTATTCAGATTCTCGATATCCATCAGAGAGAGATCAAAAGTGAGCCCCTCACAATCGACAAGAGAGTGTACCATTGCATAAAAGGCAAAGGTATCATTCGGGCACGGAGAGATTGCAAGCGAGAGTCTCATTTTGTAAGTGCCTCAAGAAGAACTTTACACGCCTCTCTGAGAGAGTCCAGCGCAAGCGGGATGTTCCATTTATTGCGATCCCTTTCACCAACCTCATTTGAAACGGATCTCAACTCAACGAATGGCACCCGCTCAAGAATTGATACATAGAAAAATGCAGCCCCCTCCATACTCTCAACCGATGGGGTGAAGTCCCTCTCCAACTGATCTCTTTTTTGAGGTAAACCACTAACTGTCTGTACGGTTACTGCAGATGCTCTTTTATATCTGCTCAAAGCCTTTTCGACGGCATTACTCAATTCAGGAGCATGGAGCGCCCCGTTTTTGAACGGGTGGGTATCGGCATCCAGAATTTTATAATCGAAAAGCGTCTGGAATCCACTGAAAGTTTCGAATCCGAGATCACCGAAATACTCCTTCATTACCCTTGCAACACTCCCGATGGGAAACTCTCCGGTGAAACTTCCGGCTATCCCGATGTTTACCGCCAGGTCAAATGGATTATCAACACTATTCAATATTTTCGTTAGTCTGTAACTTGCCGATGTTGTACCTATGCCGGTGAGCATCCATGTAATCTCCAGACCGTATTGTTCGCTCTTTGATAAGGAATTGTATGCTTGTCTGGCCGTGATAAGTTCCTCCTCTTCGGCCGCAGTTATTAGTATTCTCATCCTTTTTACTCTTTTTTTTGTAATATTGCACCATCATTGGAAACACATACGAAAATAGTTATTTATTATGGCATATACAAAGATTGAGCAGTATGACGAGCATACCACTCAGGAACTGGCTAAACATTATAAAGAGATTCTCAACCTTTTAGGAGAGGATACATCCAGAGAGGGGCTTCAGCTCACCCCGATCCGTATTGCCAGATCTGTACAGTTTCTTACTCAGGGCTATACAATGGATGGCCCGGCAATTCTGAACTCTGCAAAATTCAAAGAGGAGTACCAGCAGATGGTTCTTGTTAAAGATATTGAGCTCTATTCACTGTGTGAACACCATATGTTGCCTTTTTACGGGAAAGCCCATGTTGCCTATATTCCGAATGGCTATATAACCGGTTTGAGTAAGGTTGCAAGAGTTGTGGAGGCCTTTGCCAGAAGATTGCAGGTTCAGGAGAGGTTAACCGTGCAGATAAGAGATTGTATTCAGGAGACACTCAACCCCCTTGGTGTTGCCGTAGTTATAGAGGCATCACATATGTGTATGCAAATCAGAGGAGTTCAGAAACAGAACTCAGTGACAACCACCTCGGCTTTTACCGGTGCATTTTTAAAGGATCTCAAAACCAGAGAGGAGTTTATGCATCTGATAGGGGTTTCGCTCCACTAAAGTTTTAGTGAGAGGGTAAAATCAAACTGCAGACCACCCTTCATTCTGTTTTTTACCGAGATCTTTCCTTTGTGGAAAAGAACTGAATTCCTGACAATTGAAAGGCCAAGCCCACTTCCGCCGCTTTTACGGCTGCGCCCCTTTTCAACTCTGTAGAACCTCTCGAATATCCTGTGAATATGCTCCTCATCAACCCCTTTTCCTGTGTCGTAGTAGGAGAAATAGGCCTCTGCCGAGGTTGTTCCGGTCTCCCTGATAAATATTTCAAAACCCTCGCCGGCATGCTCTATTGAGTTGTCTATCAGATTTTTGAAAAGCGAATAAATTAAGAGGTAATTGCCCTCTATCTCCAGATCTTTGTCTACCTCAATCGTAAACTTAATCTTCTTTTCATCGAGCTTGAAAGAGAGGTCATTTTCAATCTCCTTAAGACATTTGAAGATATTTATCTTCTCATATTCAAATTTATCGGCAGCCTCCTCGATTTTATTCAGGACCGACATATCATTGACAATTGCAGATAGCCTTATGCTTTGAGCATATGCCCTCTCAAGAAAAAACCTTATCTGATCTTTATCCAGATTCTCCTGTTGGAGAAGTGTCTCCAGATAGCCCCTTATTCCGGTAACCGGAGTCTTTAGCTCGTGTGCAACATTGTGGGTAAGCTCCTGTTTGTACTTCTTTGTGTTTTCGAGTTGCCGGAAGGCGTTCATTATCTTCTCTCCAACCTCCCCCATCTCATCTTTCGGGAAACGAACTTCATCGTAATCCTCTTCGCCATGCTCGACTCTCTCTATGAACTCTTTAAGAGCGCTGTAGGGTTTACTTATCTGCCTTGTAATGTAGACAAGAACAGCCGATGCAGTGAGAAAGACCAGGATAATGTAAATCTGCCAGGTCTTATCATTCTTAATCACAGGTAAAACGGAGGTTCTGTACTCAAGAGCGACCCTCACATAGAGATCTGGATACTTTTTTGCAAAGTAGAGGTAGTCGCTTTTAAGTGTTCTTGAATACCTTATAGCTGAACCTGTTCCATCTTTTGAGGCATCTGCCAGTTCCGGCCTGTTCAGGTGGTTATCCATAATCTTCTCCCTGTGGGAAAAGTTATCGAAAATAACCCAGGCCGAGGTATCAAGGATTGTTATTCTAAGTTCAGCAGGTATTGTTTCTCCAAGAGAATCAATTGATTTCGCAATATCCTCCCGCGATGAGAAACCCTTAATAGAGGAATACAGAATATCGGCATAAGGCTGAATTCTGTAGGATAGCTGCTCCAGCTTGAACTGACTCTCTCTCCTTATTAATACGAATGTAAAAAGAAGGCTGGTTGCAATAAGAACCAGCAGGAAGTAGGCAAGAATTCTGTATCTGTAACTTATTTTCATAATCAGCAATTCTCATCCGGATCAAAACAGTATCCGTATCCCGATCTGTTCACAATGAGATTTCCGTAGGGCTCTATCTTTTTTCTGAGACGGGCAATGTGAACATCAACGGTTCTGTCCAGCACATAGGATTCGTTCTGCCAGACAAAATCGAGAATCTGCGCTCTTGAGAAAATTTTCAGAGGTTGGGATGCAAGCATACAAAGTATTTCAAACTCCTTTTTGGTGAGCCTTATATCCCTATCTTCAATTTTTACGATTTTATTATGAGTGTTAATAATCAGTTTATTGACAGATATAATTGCAGAATGTCTCTTTTGAGTTGTAACCGCACCCTCTTCAGAACTCCTCGACAATACAGCATTTACTCTGGCTATAACCTCTTTTATTGAGAAGGGTTTTGAGATATAATCATCGGCACCCAGCCGGAATCCTTTCAGCTTATCGCTCTCCTGATCCTTGGCAGTAATAAATATTATAGGAACCTTTTTGTGATACTCCTCTCTTATAATCTCGGCAAGCTTAAAGCCGGAGATGGCACCCATCATAACATCCAGCAGCAGCAGATCGTATTCGTTTTTAAGCTTCGAATAGGCCTCTTCGGCAGAGTATGCAACATCGGCATCATACCCTGCGCTCTTTAAATTAAAACTGAGAATCTCGCAAAGATCCTCTTCGTCGTCAACAACAAGGATTTTTCTCTTTTTCATAGTGCAAATCTAGATATTGATTACAATTTAAAGTAAAAAAGGGGCTTTTCTTAAAAATTTCTTAATTTTTTCGTATCCCTTTCGTAACACTCCCGGAATACTTTTGCCACGGTAAATATAAAAAAAATTACAGTGAGAAATTTATTGATTCAATCGGCTCTTTTATTGATTTTCATATTAATTCCATTCATTGCAGAGGGCCAGTCATCTGCATCTACCCTTGTGGGCAGGGTTTATGACAAAGCAACCGGCGAGCCGGTAATAGGGGCAACAATCTTTTTTCCGGACATTAAAAAAGGGGCGACAACAGACCTTGACGGATTTTATATAGTCGAAAAATTGCCGGCAGGAGTTTTTAAAACTGAGATATCATGTATCAGTTACAAAACCGTAAAGATTGACGATCTGGAGATTAAACCGGGTAAAAACAGCTTTGATCTGGTACTGGAGGAGTCGGCAAGCTTTCTGGAGGAGGCGGTTGTAACTTCGGTAAAGCGGATGAACTCCGAGATTGCAATAGTGCAGGCAACACGCAGCGCAGGGGTGGTAATGAGCGGATTATCTTCAAGGCAGATAACCAAATCACAGGACAGGAATGCCGCCGAGGTGGTAAGGAGGATACCGGGTGTTTCAATAATCAATGACAGATATATAATAGTAAGGGGGCTCCCTTCAAGATACAACAATGTCTGGGTGAACAACTCATCGGTACCAAGTACGGAGGCCGATTCCCGGTCGTTTTCATTTGATATTCTCCCATCGTCACAACTGGAGAGTATAATGATTGTTAAATCACAATCTGCCGAGATTCCTTCGGATTTTTCGGGAGGATTCGTCAAGATTTCAACGGGAAGTATGCCCGACAAACCTGAGTTCTCTGTCTCATACGGAACAGGAATAAATAGTGTTACCCATTTTAACGACCACTACGGTAACAGAGGTTCCTCTACAGATTTTCTTGGTTTTGACAGCGGTGAACGTTCGGTGAAAAGCTTTGTTCCGCAGCGTCTGGATAATTACAATACAAATCAGGTAAACGATGTGACAAAAAACGGCTTCAGGGAGGAGTGGAAAATCAATAAAGGAAGAGCTATCCCGGATGAGCGCTTATCTGTCATGTTTGCAAAATCTTACGACCTGAAAAGGGGCTCAAGGCTGGGCTATGCCGGAACTTTCAACTATTCGCTCACTTCCCAGACCTATAAGGATATGCTTAATGCAAGGTTTGGTGTTTACAACATTAACACCGACGAACCGGAGTACATTTACAAATACAGTGACAACCAGTACAGCACAGATGCCAGAGTGGGAGGGATGCTGAATATCACCCTGATGACCGGGAAAAACAAGATAGAATTCAGGAATATGATAAATGTCATGGGTAAAAACCGTTACACCTACCGTGAGGGCTGGCAGAACATAAGTGCAAAATATATACAGGAGAAGCAGGAGTACCTCTACACAAACAGAACAATATATACAGGGCAGATAGCCGGACGTCACGACTTTTCGAAAAAAGTTCTGGAGTGGAATGTTGCTTACTCCTATGCCGGAATGGACCAGCCGGACAGAAGGATTATAAACAGAGAGGAGAACAATATCTTCGGAGATGCCAATTACGGAAAATTAGCGGTAGATCAGAATGAGATATCGAGGGACTTTGTAAACCTGAAAGAGCACATCATAACACCTGCTGTCAATCTAACCTTACCTTATGAAGCAGGAGGTTCTAATATAGAAATAAAGGCCGGATTATTAGGAGAGTACAAGAGCAGAAATTATAAAAACAGACAGTTCTTTTACAGGTTCAACCGGTATGGCTTACCATCGGACTTTGTATATCGGGATGTTGTAAACGAGATCCTTAAGGTGGAAAATTACGGTACGGACAAACTCTATATCTATGAAGATACCGATAACAGAAACTCCTATAAAGGTGAAAATTTAAACGGAGCAGGATATCTCTCTTTCAAACTATCTGCCGGCAAATTCAATCTGACTGCAGGTCTGAGAGGAGAAGCAGGCAGAATGACCCTTACCAGCTATGATAAGATTTACGAGTTTACAACCAGAAGCAAGAGTTATGACTATTTTGACCTCTATCCATCTGTTAACGGTTCATGGAATATTTCAAAAAATGAACTCATAAGAGTAGCATACGGGAAATCGGTTAACCGTCAGGAGTTCAGAGAGCTTTCATCTTCTGTCTATTATGATTTCAACCTCTTTTCGGATGTAAAGGGAAACCCCGGACTCAAGCATGCAACTATCAACAATATTGACCTCAGATATGAGTACTATCCATCAAATAACGAATATGTAACACTCGCCCTCTTTTACAAACATTTCAAAAACCCTATCGAGTGGACCTATCTGGATGCAGGCGGCTCATATACATACACTTTTGAAAATGCACTGGCTGCAAATAATATGGGTGCCGAGGCCGATATCCGCAAAAATCTCTCATTCATCGGATTGCCGTCACTGACTCTGGGACTCAATGCTGCATACATCTATAGTAAGGTTAAGTTTGACAAAGAGAGCTCCCTTGAGAGAGATCGCGCAATGCAGGGGCAATCTCCATACATTATCAATACCTCTCTTTTTTACGATAATGAAAAGTGGGGGTTAAGCGCCGGAGTTCTCTACAACAGAATTGGGAAGCGGATAGTCGGAATCGGAAGGGCCGATACCGGATCGGGAACCAGCGTAAACAATGATATTCCGGACACCTATGAACTTCCGAGAGATATAATTGATGTTTCGGTCTCAAAGCGGCTGGGTAAAATGGTGGAGCTTAAACTTGGAGCAAAAGATATTCTGAACCAAAGCATCATTTTCCAGCAATACCCTAAGTATATTGACTCGGAAGGGAATCTGCACGAGAGAAACCAGAACTCCAAGAGCTTTAAACCGGGCAGATACTTCACACTCGCGCTACAGATAAAGTTCTGATAAACAATAATTAATTACTGACACTATAAATAACTTAATATGAAACAGATTAAAACTATTTCACTACTATTGATTTTTTCAATCCTGGCATTAATCCCGCTCTCTTGTGAAAAAGAGAATGTAACACCTGATCCTGAACCAACCGAACAGATTATCTTCAACGGTAATGTAATCGGAGACGGTTCGCAAGAGTTTGAGATCAAAGAGAGCCACACCATCAAGAAGGGTAAATATCTTCTAAAGGGTTGGGTCTATATTACAGACGGAGCCACACTTACAATTGAGCCTGGTACAATTATCAAGGGAGATAAAGATACCAAAGCAGCAATTATAGTTGAGACCGGTGGAAAGATAATGGCGCAGGGTACAGCCGATGAGCCAATTATTTTCACATCTAACCAACCTGCCGGATCCAGAAAGCCGGGAGACTGGGGAGGAATTGTAATATGCGGTAAGGCAAAGAACAATAAGGGCGAGATGATAATCGAAGGTGGCCCCCGTTCAAAGCATGGCGGCAGCAACGATGATGACAATTCGGGAGTTCTCTCATATGTTCGTATAGAGTTTTGCGGATATCCTTTCAAAACCGACCAGGAGATTAACGGTTTGACAATGGGCTCTGTGGGTAGAGGAACCAAGATTGACCACGTTCAGGTCTCATACTCAAATGATGATGCTTTTGAGTGGTTCGGCGGATCAGTAAACTCCAAGTATCTTGTTGCCCTGAATAACTGGGATGACGGTTTTGACACAGATGCAGGATTCAGCGGAAAGATACAGTTCGGCCTTATAGTTATCAGTCCGAAAATTGCCGATATCTCCAGATCCAACGGTTTTGAATCGGATAACAACTCCGATGCGCCAAACCAGACTCCGGTAACATCACCTGTCTTTTCTAATATTACCATTATTGGTCCTGTAGGGCAGGATCCGGCATATGTCAACACAACTGCATACATTGACGGAGGCGTTTACAATCCGAACAACGGTTCAAAACTTGGTCAGCATCAGGCTGCTGTTCAGATCCGTCGGGGTTCGAATCTGAGCCTTTTCAACTCTGTTGCTACCGGATTTCCGGCAGGTCTGGCAATCTGCAACGATAAAGGCTCACAAACCCAGGCAGCTGCAACAGCAGGCACCCTTAAGTTCCAGAATAACTTTTTTGCATCAATGACAATACTTGGTACCGATAAAGATGGCTCATATAAAGATTCGCTTTCGACAGATGCATCTGTATTTGTAAAAACCGCACCTGAATCTTTTTCATCTACCTTCTTTAAACTGGCATCCAACAATAACAGCAACACAACCATTGCCGCTATAATGCTCAAACAGCCATCTGCTCCGGCAGTAAGCGGTAACTGGGCTCCTTTAGCAGGAAGTCCGCTTTTAAATAAAAGCAATCTTTTCACAGATACCAAAGTAACAGATTCATTCTTTGATAAGGTCAATTTTGTGGGTGCGTTCAGAAGCGATGCAGCTGCCGATAACTGGACTCTGAAATGGACCAGTTTTGACCCTCAGAACAATCAATATTAGGCCCTGCTTTTTCATAGATAAGTTTCCAAATTTCCGGTGAGAGGCTGTCCAGTTAAAGACAGCCTTTTGCTTTTTAGAAAGCCTCATTTTTATGTTTATAACAGTTAATATATTGTAATGAAATTTTTTTATATTTGCACGGGGGAATCTTCGGAATATGGTAATTGGATCAATACTCAAAGATTTAAAATCTTTAATGTCGGTTGCATCAATCGAAGAGATTGATGTTAATTCGTCACATAAGGCGAATACATATGCCGGAGTGCTCGGGACTGTAATCTTTTCACTGTTTCTTGCGTTGTTTATATATTATGATCCCAGTTATTACAAGTATCCGATAATTTTCATATTATCCCTGTTCCCATTTTTATGGGCATGTCTCTTCTTCAGTTCAAAACAGCACCATCTGCGGTGTGCAATTACAATGTATTTGATATTCATCGTATTTCTGGCATTTATGTCAATGGTCTTTTTTGGAAAGGAGCTGGGAATTCACAATTACCACCTGGTATTGGCCCTGTTACCTGTAATCACATTCAAAAAGGAGCACTGGATTATAATTGTGCTTTTAATGGTATCCAACTTCATGTTATACCTTTATGTGGAGCTTATCTGGATTCCGGAAGCAAATCTGCTGGTTTTCCCGAAAAGCCTGCAAAAAATCAACTTCCTTACATCCATGATTCTTTTTGGGATGTCCTTCTCAATTCTTATTCTCGACAGACAGATTATTGCTCAGAAACAGACTATGCTCAGGCACTTTGCAAGCGAGTTGAGCGTAAAGAATGCTGAACTGGAGAGTGCTGTCGCAACCAAGGATAAGTTTATCTCCCTCATCGCTCACGACCTTAAAGGACCTGTAGGTAACCTTTCAAATTTTCTGGAGTTGCTGTCAGATAAACTTACAACCCTTACCAAAGATGAGCTTTATGACTCTCTCTATGTTTTGAAAACCTCTTCAAGAAACACATATGACCTCCTGGAGAATCTTCTCAACTGGTCAAGAATTCAGACAGGCGATATTGTTTTCAACCCTGTTACAGGTGATCTCGGGACAATTGTCTCCAATAATATAGAGTTATTTAAACCTATAGCATTCAGGAAGGGTATAACACTTGAATACATTCCTGAGGGTCCCAATATTGTTAAGTTTGACACAAACATGTTAAATACCGTTGTGAGAAACCTGCTGAATAATGCTGTAAAATACAGCAATTCGGGAGGCAGGATAACAGTAAAATGCAGAAATCATAACGATAAAGCCGAGATCTCAATCCAGGATACAGGTGTGGGAATGGACAAAGAGACTGTAAACAATCTCTTCAGACTGGATGTGAAAAAATATCCGGCAACCGGAACCGCAGGAGAAAGTGGTACCGGCCTTGGTCTGATAATGTGCAATGAGTTTATAAACAGACATAACGGCGAGATAAAAGTTGAGAGCACCAAGGGTGTGGGAAGTACATTTACAATCACTGTCCCTGTGAGACAACCCTCTGCTTAAGCCCTAATTCCAAAGCCTTTTCTTCCAGCAGAACCATAGCTTCTGATATATTGTTTCCAATAATTCCATCCAGGATTGAATTCTTGATATACTCTTTAATAATTCCAATTTCTCTGCCGGGTGATACATCATAGAGCTCCATTATGAGTTCACCTGTAACAGGATTGTGAAAGTTTCTTACGGCATCCTTCTCCTCTACCTCAATCAGCTTCTCTCTTACCAGAGCAAAGTTATTTTTGTGTCGCTTGACGGTATTCTCATTTTTCGATGTGATATCGGCCTCGCAAAGAAGCATCAGATCGTCAATATCCTCTCCTGCATCAAACAATAATCTTCTTATTGCTGAGTCGCTTACCTCATCCTGAACCAACGAAATTGGTCTGAGGTGGAGCTGGACCATCTTCTGAACGTACTTCATCTTCTCGTTCAGTGGCATCTTCATCTGGTTAAAGATTTTCGGAATCATTTTAGCTCCTGCATAATCGTGACCATGAAATGTCCAGCCTGTTGCAGGGTCGAAGCTCTTCGTAGCAGGTTTAGCAATGTCGTGAAGCAGAGCTGCCCATAGAAGCCATAAATTGTTGGTTTTACCTGCCAGATTGTCAACAACCTGAAGTGTGTGAGAAAAGTTGTCCTTATGACCTTTCCCATCCATTGTCTCCACCCCCTTCAGAAGCAGAAGCTGAGGCAGAATCATCTGCAGCAATCCTGTCGATTCAAGAAGATAGAACCCTTTTGAAGGGACGGGAGAGAGAAGGATTTTATTTATCTCCTCATTTATTCTCTCACCTGAAAGAATTGAAATTCTCTCTCTGTTTCTCTTGATTGAGTCTATTGATCCGGGCACTATGGTGAAAGAGAGTTGTGAGGCAAATCTGATAGCCCTGAGCATTCTGAGAGGATCATCGCTGTATGTTTTGTCGGGATCGAGAGGTGTTCTGATAATACCTTTTTTAAGATCTTCAACCCCGCCGAAGGGATCGGACAAGGAGCCGAAATTCTCCTCCTGGAGGCTGTATGCAAGGGCGTTTATAGTGAAATCCCTCCTTAACTGATCATCTTCAAGTGAGCCATCTTCTACAATAGGTTTTCTGGAACTGGCTCTGTATGACTCTTTACGGGCACCGACAAACTCTATCTCCAGATCCCGCCAACGTAGCATGGCCGTCCCGAAGTTTCTGAATACCGTTACTGTG
Source organism: uncultured Muribaculaceae bacterium (assembly GCA_964521685.1). Lineage (GTDB taxonomy): Bacteria > Bacteroidota > Bacteroidia > Bacteroidales > UBA932 > Bact-08. The sequence continues at coordinate 12,430 of CAZFTS010000008.1, read as the reverse complement.
GTGTCAAGCCTGAGAGCAACCCTCTCTGCCAGCTCTATTCCACTCCCCTCAACCACAATATCGATATCCTTGCTCTTCCTTTTAAGTATTGAATCTCTGACATATCCCCCTATTACAAAAGCTCTCACACCGGCTGCCTTTGACTCTTCCGAAATAATAGTGAATATTTTTTTATTTAATAAGTTCATTGTAATGGGGTATCTCCGTTAAAAATGTGTAACTCTCTCCCTCTATCCTGGCAAGAAATGTGTCGTTCCCGTTGGTTACCAGCAAAAACTTCACCTTTAATGCAAAATTGTATCTGAGTATCTGTTCGAATATCTCCCGGTTGATCTTTACATCTGGAGATTTACACTCTGCAATCAATAATGGGTTTGTATTTTTGTCAAAAACAACCAGATCGCCCCGGTATCTCACCTTATTTACTGTCAGAGGGTACTCACAACTCATAAGTTGAAGCGGATATCCGTAACCACCGGAGAGCTCTTTAATAAGCTGTTGTCTGACCTCCTCTTCCGGAGTAAGGGCAACTCTCTTTTTTCTTACGGGATCAAATACTGTCTCTCTCATCTGATTCGGATTTCGTGGCAAAGATATAAAATTTGCTCTGTTTACCCTTTTTGCATAAATTAGCCGTAACTTAAAGATATGGGAAAAAAGGATATTGAAAACAGTATAAAGAGTTTCGGGGAGATAATCACATCCATTAAAAATGGTTCATTCAAGCCATTCTATCTTTTGATGGGAGAGGAGCCCTATTACTCGGACAGGATTATTGAAGAGATCTCTTCACGGGCACTTACCCCTGACGAAAGAGGATTTAACCAGATGGTCATTTACGGGTCGGATACAAATGCTACTCAGGTGGTTGAGGCTGCAAGAAGGTACCCGATGATGGCCTCCAGGCAGGTTGTGATTGTAAAGGAGGCGCAGATGTTGCAGGGTCTGAACGATCTTGAGCACTACTTCCGCCACCCGATGCCAACCACAATTCTTGTGATCTCCATGACAAATAAATCGCTGGATAAGAGGGGCACACTTTACAAAACAGCCATGGCCAACGGTTTGGTGTTCGAGTCGCTGAAACTTTATGAAGATATGCTCTTCCCCTGGATCGAAAGGTACATTAAATCGGGAGGCTACTCTATATCCCCTGAGGCCTGTATGCTTATGGCAGATTATTGCGGTACAGAGCTGAGAAAACTGGTGCTTGAACTGGATAAACTTATAATCAACACTCAGAGCTCCGATAAACGGATAGAGACCTCTGATGTTGAAGAGAATATTGGGATAAGCAGGGATTACAATGTTTTTGAATTAACCAAGGCAATTTCATTCAAAGATGGAGCAAAAGCCTACAAAATAATAAAACATTTCTCGGCATCCCCCAGACAATTTCCACTGGTTGTAACCCTTTCGGCAATCTTTACCCATTTTTCCAGAGTTTTGAAGTATCACGCCTCTCATGGTAACGGAGCAAGACCCTCGAGAGGAGAGCTGGCATCTGCCCTGGGAATTAATCCATACTTTATGGCAGAGTATGACGAGGCAGCCCGTAATTATCCATTAATAAAATGTATGGAGGCAATTTCACTTATAAGAAGATACGACTCTGCAAGTAAAAGTTCCCAAAGGGGTGAGGCAGATGATGGTGAACTTCTCTTTGAACTGGTATACAAAATTCTGCACTAGCATTTGCGCTACTCCACGATGACCCGCTCCACTCTTGCAGATACAGAGGTGAAGATTTCGTATGTTATTGTTTTTAAGATTTTTGCCAGCTCAGAAGGGTGAGGGGCATCTCCGAATATAGTAACTTCGTCGCCAACCTTTACATCATTTCCGGTTACATCAATCATAAATGAGTCCATGCAGATATTGCCAATTGTCGGGGCCGGTTTCCCGTTTACTATAAAACTAATGGCACCTCTTGAAAGGTGTCTGTCAACACCATCGGCATAACCGAGAGGTATTGTGGCAATCAACTTCCCTTCAGGACCAACCTCACCATGCCTTCCATATCCGACCGTCCCTTTGGTTATCTTTTTAACCTGAATCACAGGTGCCACCAGAGATGCGGGAGGTCTGAGCACACTCTCATCTACGTAACTTGTGCCGTAAAGCCCGATTCCTAACCTGACCATATCCATCTGGGCATAGGTGAATCTCTCTATTCCCGATGAGTTAAGAATATGTCTCATAGGAAGATAAGGTAGTGCGGAAGTGATGTCGTTTGTCATTTTACAGAAAGTTTCGATCTGCTCTCTGGTAAAATGGTCATGACGCTTCTCATCGGCGGCGGCCAGATGTGAAAAGAGGGATTTTATATGCAGAGATTTGCTCTTCGAAATTATCTTCTTCAGCTCTTTTATCATAACTATATCGAACCCCACTCTTTGCATTCCTGTATCAAGCTTTATATGAACAGGGTAAGAGCTTAGACCCGCCCGTTTTACTGCAGATATCATCTGCATTGCCGATTCAGGTGTTATAATACTTGGTTCCAGTCCATGCTCTATAATCTCGTCAAAATTATCGACTCCGGGAGTCAACACCATAATCGGAAGTTTAATCCCGGCCCTTTTTAATTTTATCCCTTCACAAGGAAAGGCAACTCCCAGGTAATCGGCACCGAAATCCTGAACAAGCTGCGCAACCTCCACATCCCCCAGCCCATACCCGTTAGCCTTTACAAGTACCAGTAATTTTGTTGATTTTGATAATTTTGAACGGAAAAAATTGTAGTTGTGAAACAGGTTGCTCCTGCTGATTCTTAGCTGTGAGTGTCTCATTATCCGATAAATTAGAATGCAAAGTTATAAATTGTTTAAAATTTAACTTTTGATTATGAAAAACTTTATACATTTGCGCCCAGAAAATCCAAACAAAACAATAATCAGATGAAATTAAAATCATTAATTGCAGTATTCGCTGTTGTTGCAGCAATTGCATCATGCGGAACAAAAAAAGTAAACATCTCGGACAAGCTTACCGGAGCATGGAGCGGCTCAAACACAATTGAAATTACAATGACCGACTCTACAGGTAATACAATTATTCAACAACTTGTAGCTCCGATGGATATCGAGTATGCTGCAGATTCAACCTTCACTGCCGTTATCACAATCAACGACACAACCCTCATCAAAATGGGCGGAGTTGTAAACTACACCGATTCTCTGATAAGTATGACAGGTACAATGGCCACAACAACAGCCATGGACATCAAAGGAGAGGTTAAACTTAATGAAGATGAGACAATAGCAATTATCTACAATGGTACAACCCCGGAAGTTAATGTCTCTCACAAAGGAACTGTAACAGCCACCAGAAAGGCTAAATAACTATCCTCCACGCTCCATAAGAGCATTAAAGCAATGGCGGCAAATTGGTTCGTAACTCTCCTTTTCACCGAGAACAACCAATTTGTCGCTTTTTGTTAAACGGTGTGAATGGTGTGCAAGATTTCCACACCTGACGCAAATTGCATGTACTTTTGTAACATACTCGGCAACTGACATAAGCGCCGGCATCGGACCAAAAGGCTTTCCAAGATAATCCATATCCAGCCCTGCAACAATAACCCTTATACCATCGGCAGCCAGTCTCTGGCAAACCTCAACAATCCCCTGATCGAAGAACTGCGCCTCATCTACCCCTACCACATCTACATCAACTGCATAAAGAAGGATGCTTGAAGATGACTCAACCGGTGTTGACCTTATCTTGTTGGAGTCGTGTGAGACCACATCTTCAAGAGAGTACCTCACATCAATCAGGGGTTTGAAAATTTCAACTCTTTGATTGGCAAAAGTTGCTCTCTTTAATCTTCTTATGAGCTCCTCCGTCTTCCCGGAAAACATAGAGCCGCAGATGACCTCAATCCATCCTGCTTTTTTTGCGCTTTCAAGAAACATTTTAATTACTTTTGTATATGATGCAAAGTTAAAAAAGTTGAGATGCTAAACGACAATAAAGTTTCAGAAATTAAAATCATAATTGACGGGTTATTAAAAGATATTGAATCATTAAGTGAAACCGAAATGATCTCCCATCTTAAGTGGGAAGAGCTACTTATGAGCGCTTCAATTATTACCCAGAAACTCACCACTCTCAGAATAGAACAGGAGCGAAATTACATAAAGGAGTTAAAGGAACAGGCCCAAAAATTATACTCGGAACGGGAGCATGAAATTAAGGTGTTAACCCAGAACATTGCCGGGTTACGCAGGTCAATTTCAGATCTCAACCTGAATGTCTCCAAATCTATTGTTCCCGACCTCTTTACATCTCCCGAAGTAAAGAGCGTTACACTGAAAGATACAGAACCTGAGGAGGTTCCGGAGGTTGAAGAGGATGAGATAGAGTTCGAATTTCTCTCCGGGTCAACCCCTATCGTCGATGCTGCTATGGGAAATGTTCCCGAGTGGATGAAGGATATACCCGGGCCGGGTGTTAGTAACATTCACATGGCAATTACTTTGAATGACAAACTCTACTTTATAAAGGAGCTTTTCAACGGAGATGAAGATCAGTTCCGGTTAAGTATACAGAGGCTTAATGAGATGTCATCTTTGAAAGAGGCGCTCGAGTACTCAAGAAACGCTTTTCCAGAATGGGACGAAGATTCGGCAGCGGTTTACAGGTTCTATATGATCCTCAGAAGGAGATACGATGGCTAAACTCTACATCATACCAACCCCTGTCGGAAATCTTGAAGATATCACATTGAGAGCCATTAGACTCCTTAATGAGGTACATCTGATTCTGGCCGAGGATACCCGGACCAGCTCATTTCTCTTAAAAAAGTACGATATAAAGGTTCATATGGAGTCCCACCATAAATATAACGAACACAGGAGCGTCGCCGGAATTGTGGAGAAGATAGCCTCAGGGATGGATATTGCACTTATAAGTGATGCAGGAACACCAGGAATCTCCGATCCCGGATTCCTGCTTGTGAGGCATTGTCTTGAAAATGGTGTTGAGGTGGAGACTCTTCCGGGAGCTACAGCTTTCGTTCCTGCTCTTATAAACTCGGGGTTCCCGTGTGACAGATTCACTTTTGAGGGTTTTTTACCTCTGAAGAAGGGAAGACAAACAAGACTGAAAGAGCTTGCAAACGAGGAGAGAACAATGATTTTCTACGAATCTCCCTACCGGCTCTTAAAGACTCTAACCCAGTTCTCGGAGTATTTCGGAGAGGGGAGGGAGGCATCGGTTTCGAGAGAGATCTCGAAACTGCACGAAGAGAACAGGAGAGGGCCACTTTCCGAACTGGTAAAATGGTACACTCAAAACAGCCCCAGAGGGGAGATCGTAATAGTCGTTTCAGGAAATAAATAATATGTAAAACAAATTAAACAGCAGGAGGTGAGAGATGAAGTTGAGAGAGAGGCTGTCCGGGAAAGAGGCATCGGGTGCCCTGACCCTGATTTTTGTAATTCTGTTTATTCAGACAGTAATTTTTCTTTTTAACAGGGAGGAGCCGGCACCGGATACCGGCAAAATGGCTGCATCCGAAGTTTTGGAGGTGAAACCTGACGAGTTTAGGGATAAGTCCGGAATTGAGAGCGTTGCATCAAAATCCGGTTCTGTTAAAGGAAAAACTCCATATAACAACAAAAAAGGAGTTTACAACAAAGTGGTTCCTGCAAAGGTAACCTCCGGTGTTACACGGGAACTTTTCGAGTTTGATCCGAACAGAGTGACACATGGGGAGCTTGTGAGGCTTGGTCTTACCACCGGTCAGGCATCCGTGATAATCAAATACAGGGAGAGAGGAGGAGTATTCCGGAAAAAGGAGGATCTTAAGAAAATTTATGTACTGCCTGACGGTTTTTACGAAAGTGTGGAGGAGTATCTCAGGATTCCCGATGAACCTGTTCATAAAGTTGCTGTGGATCTGAACAGTGCAGACTCAATTTTATTACTATCACTGCCGGGAATCGGGCCCTATTACGCTTCGAAAATACTTGATTTCAGAAGAAGAACAGGAGGTTTTGCATACACAGGTCAGTTGATGGATATTAAAGGGATAGATATTGAGAAGTTCAATCTTCTTAAAGATAGAGTATCTGCCGACTCGAACTCGATTGTTAAAAGGGAGCTGGCATCTGCCAATGAGGGAGAGCTCTCCATGAATCCATATATCGGGAGCTATCTGGCCAGGGCAATTGTTAGATTTGTTGAGAGTTACAAAGAGAAACCTGTTGAAGTTGCACAGTTGGCCATGAATAATGTAATAAATAGAGAATTGTTGAAGATTCTGATACACTATTTTCATTAACTTTTTGTAATATTGTATCCTTAAAACTCACATTTTTTACAAATAAGGATAACATGGACATTATAACCTGTAACAATGTGGTAAAGCGATTTAATCAATTTACCGCTCTGGATAGTGTATCTATCTCTGTTCCAAAAGGAAAGGTCTTTGGGCTTTTAGGTCCGAACGGAGCCGGGAAGACAACTTTGATCAGAATTATGAACCAGATCACACTGCCCGATTCGGGGGAGGTACTCTTTAACGGTCGCCCTTTGCACAAAGATGATATTGCATATATCGGGTATTTGCCCGAAGAGAGGGGTTTATACAAGAAGATGAAGGTTGGCGAACAGGCGCTCTATCTGGCCCGTTTAAAGGGTATGAGCAATGCCGAGGCAACCAGGCAGCTTAAAGAGTGGTTTATAAAGTTCGGAATACAGGCCTGGTGGAACAAAAAGGTTGAGGAGTTGTCAAAGGGTATGGCCCAAAAGGTTCAGTTTATAACCACTGTACTTCACAGACCTTCTCTGTTAATTCTGGATGAGCCGTTCAGCGGTTTTGACCCGGTAAATGTACAACTGATAAGAAAGGAGATTCTCGACATGAAAGAGGCAGGCTCTTCAATTATCCTCTCAACACACAATATGGAGTCGGTTGAGGAGCTTTGCGACAATATTGCACTTATAAATAAAGCCAAACTGATTATCACCGGTGAACTGGATGAGATTAGAAGAAACCATGGTAAAAATGAGGTTGAGGTTATTTACCGGGCTGCGCAGCCATTCAGTTTTGCAGGAATTTCTCTGGTTGCTCTTACAGAACAGAGTGAAACAAAACAGGGGTACAGAGCTGTTCTGGAGGTCTCCAAAGGTGCATGTTCCGCCGAGATTCTGAGAGAGCTTCTCAAACATATAGACATACTCTCATACAGAGAGTTGATTCCCAGAATGAACGATATATTTATTAAACTGGTAAGTTAAGGAGGGAACAAAATGAATACAAATAAACTTTTTCTGATTATCACACGGGAGTTTCTTATAAGAGTTAAGAAGAAATCATTTATAATAATGACAATTCTCACCCCTATCTTCATTGCCGCCCTTGTTGTCATGCCATCTCTAATAATGACCATGTCTTCAGGGAAAAAGGGGCAGAAGATTCTGGTAGTGGACAAATCTATGATATGTGAACCTTTCTTTAAAAACAGCGAGGAGTTCACATATAGCTTTGACGTAAATGCCAACGTTGAGGAGATAAAGAAAAACTTCCCGGCAGATCTCTACGCAATGGTTGAGATATCGGCACCCGATTCAATGCTGAATATAACAGCTACCGCACACTCTCCCAAGCAGATGAATATGGATGCCAAGGAGCAGATAGAGAGATTTGTGCAGAAAGCTGTGGAGGACACCAAATTAAAAAGATACAATATTGATAATCTGGATAATATATTGAAGGATATCAGAAGTAATGTCTCCCTTAAAACATTCACAATCACAGAAGAGGGAGATGAGAAACTGGGTATGGTTGAGATATATATGGGGATATCATATCTGCTTAGCTTCTTTATCTACATGTTTATATTCATGTTCGGATCCATGGTCATGCGCGGTGTAATAGAGGAGAAGACAAACAGAATTGTTGAGGTAATTATATCATCGGTTAAGCCTTTCCAGCTAATGCTTGGTAAGATCCTCGGAGTGGGCAGCGTTGCATTGTTACAGTTTCTAATCTGGATCCTTCTTACAGCAGGTATCATCTTTGGTGTTCAGGCAGTAATAGGAGTAGATAAGATTTCCGAAGGGACAAATATCACTCAACAGCTTGCCGGAGGTACCCAGACTGATATTACCCAGGTAATAACTGATGTGCAAAAAGATAACCCGTTCGGAGATATTATGAGTGCACTATCATCGGTGCCGGTTACAAGCATACTTATATCGTTCCTGCTCTACTTCCTGTTAGGTTATCTGCTTTATGCAGCTATGTTCTCGGCAGTTGGATCTGCAGTTGATAACGAAGCGGACACCCAGCAACTTATATTGCCTGTCACACTTCCGCTCATAATAGGTCTCTTTATTATGGTCCATACTTTCCAGCATCCGGACAGCTCACTCTCATTCTGGGGCTCAATGATACCGTTCACATCACCAATGGTAATGATGGCGAGAGTGCCATTCGGAGTTCCGGTATGGGAACTTGCTCTCTCACTAACACTACTTGTTGGAACATTCCTGCTTATGACTTACTTCTCTGCAAAGATTTACAGAGTCGGAATTCTAATGTACGGAAAGAAGGCAAACTGGAAAGAGATTATAAAGTGGCTTAAGTATTGATAACTAATCTAATATGAATATTAACCTGTTTAAAAATCATAGAGCAATTATTCTGACCCTGCTGGCCATATCTGTTTCATTAACAGAGTTATGGTCGCAGGAGTTCAGCTTCTCCCACAGGGTTACAAGAGTTCTTATGGACTCAACCTGGGATAAAAACAACGAGCCTGTAGTTGCCGGTATAATTGAATTTTATAAGCCGGAGATGGACAGATTGATGCAACAGGTTATAGGTGTCTCGGAGAGTGAAATGCGTTCAGGAAGGCCTGAGTCGTTGCTCTCAAATTTTGCTGCCGACGCCCTGCTGGAGTATGGAAGAGAGGTTAGCAAGGGTAAGGTAGATTTCTCTCTTACCAACTTTGGTGGTCTCAGGGCCGCACTTCCAAAAGGAAATATCCGCAGATACGACATCTTTTCAATTTTCCCGTTTGAAAACTACGTGGTTATTCTGGATCTTCCCGGAAGTTCCGTGAGAAAACTTTTTGAAACCTTTGCAAAAAACAGGGTGGAGGCATTCTCGTGGAATATTAAACTGGAGATCAAAGGGGGGCAGATGAAGGATGTTCTGATAGACGGAGTCCAGATTGACGACTCAAAACTCTACAGGGTGATTACCATCGATTTCCTAATGAGCGGCGGCGATAATGTGCTTGCACTCAAGGATGCTGTTGAGGTTGAACAGACCGGAGCACTCATAAGGGATGTTATGATAAGAAAGATCGAGAAGCTGACCCAGGCAAAGAAGAGGGTAAACTCGTCGCTTACAGGCAGAGTAAAGTTAGAAGACTAAACCCTGAAAAGAGAGATTTATGATGAAATCAACTATAAATTTAAAAACACTGCTTCTGGTTGCATTTACAGCATGGGGAATTACACTCTACTCACAAGATCTTGTTATTCTTCATACAAATGATGTCCACAGCAATATTGAACCACTTACAAGCGGCCGCAATGCAGGTTATGCAGGTTTTCAACGCAGGGCAAACTATATTAAAAGCATCAGAGAGAACCACCCGAATGTACTGCTTGTAGATGCAGGCGATTACAACCAGGGGACCCCGTACTATACGATGTTCAAAGGTAAAATGGAGATAATGCTTTACAATGCAATGGGTTATGAGGCTGTCTCCCTTGGTAATCATGAATTTGATGATGGGCAACAGGTACTTGCAGATCGGCTCAGAGATGCCGGATATGTAACTCTGTGTGCAAATTACGACTTCTCAAAAAGTCCGCTTAAAGACATTATTAAGCCATACACAATTATTCACAAAGGGGGCAGGAAAATTGGGATTATAGGAGTTTTGCTTGAATTAAAGGGCTATGTCCCGGAGAAGGCCAGGGCAGGTCTCGAGTATAAAAACCCTGTAAACATTGTGAATAAGCTTGCAAAGAGATTAAAAAGCAGAGACAAATGCGATCTTGTAATCGTATTGAGCCACCTGGGATACGACGATGGTACTGAAGAGAACCCATCTGATCTCGATCTTGCTGCGAGATCCAGGAATGTGGATATAATCATAGGAGGCCACTCCCACACATTCCTCGAAGAGCCGACCATAGTAAAAAACAGCTCCGGTAAAGGTGTTATAGTTAACCAAACCGGAGCATTAGGAGTTTATGTTGGAAGAATTGATATAAATTTCTGATAAACAAAAATTTTATTGGTTTTTATCGGTGTATTTATATCTCTTGATTTTGTGGGTTGCAGTCTTTTCGAACTGTTCGGGATGGTCGTGAACAGATGCTATCTTTGAGAACTTATTTACTCTTGAATTTACATATTCAGAGATATCTTTCTTAATGTTCTCCAACTTCTCGTTGAAGGCCTTAATAATCTCCTCTTTCTTCTCGTCGTATGTGTGCATCAGCTCATCCTTTGTCTTTGTCAGCTGCTCTTTTGAGTGGTAATATGCCGCAATTGCCTCATCTTTGGCCTCTTTAAGCGCCTTGATCTTGTCGGGATTAAGATAGACACGGGCAATAAGTTTACCCTTGCTCTGAGTGACTACCGACTCCGAAACCATTGAGTGCCCGTTGATAACGGACTCAATCTCCTCCGGATAGATATTCTCGCCGCTTGGCCCAAGAATCATATTGCTCAACCTCCCTTTAATGTAGAGCCTTCCCTCTTTATCTATTATTCCAAGATCTTTTGTACGGAACCAACCATCTTCGGTAAAAGCCTGTTCGGTAGCATCCGGATTTTTATAGTAACCCTTCATTACATTTGGCCCTTTTGCAACTATCTCACCCTCTCCGGTTTCCGGATTGGGGTTGTTGATTTTCAAAGTTACTCCGTGGACAGCAGGACCTGTGGATTGCCACTTTACATTTTCAGGAATAGCCCCGGCCAGCAGAGGAGATGTCTCGGTGAGTCCGTATCCAATAGCGTAGGGAAATTTAGCCTCATAAAGAAATCTCTCAACCTCTCCGTCAAGTTTTGCACCGCCAATTCCAAAGAATCTGATTCTTCCTCCGAATGTCTCCATGAGCTTCTTTCCGGCAACCCTGTTCAGTAATTTTCTTCCCGGAGTTGTTTTATAAAGAGCCCGTGTTAAAGGACTAGCCTGAAATTTCGGAAGAACCGAATTTCTGTAGATCTTTTCGATAATCATAGGGACGCTCAGAACGGTTGTAGGCCTTACATCTTTAAGCGCCTTTAGTAAGATGGTAGGTGTCGGGGCCTTCTCGATATAGTAAACCGAAGATCCGCTCACCATGGGGAGCATCATGCAGAGGCTCGACTCCAGAGTGTGGGAGAGAGGAAGCAGTGAAAGCCATATATCCCATTCAAATCCGGGTCTTAACAGCGATGCTGCATGTAAATGGGAGGTAAGGTTCTTATGGGTAAGCATAACCCCCTTTGAGTTGCCTGTTGTACCTGAAGTGTAAATGATCGAGGCCAGATCCTCCTCTTGCGGTTCGCAGACGCTGCCGGCAACGGCAACATCTTTTGATTTGAGGATCTCAAAATTGTCAATTATCATCACCACATTCATCTTCTCCAGAAGATCTTTTGGAACTTTGTAAAGAAGTCTGTTTGAGACGAACAGAGCATTCGCCTCTGAATGTTCAATCACATTCCTCACCTCATACTCAGAGAAATCCGGGAGCATAGGGACAGATATCCGACCAAAGGCCGCAGCCGAGAAGTAGGCAACAGGCCAGTTGGGCATATTCTGACTTAAAATAGCAACTTTATCACCGGGTTTAACTCCGTATTCCGACAAAAGGTTTGCCGTATATTCTGTTTTTTCTCCAAACTGTTTGTAAGTGTAAGAATCACCCTGAATATATGAAAAGCTGGTATTGTCTTTATAATTTGTTGTACTGTAAATGAATAGATCTTTTAAAGTACGGAATTCACTTGTTTTTGTCATATTGATTAATTGATGCAGGTGTAAGAATAGCAATAATCATTCCAAATCATCTCCGGTAATAAAACAATCCGGATGCCTTCCCACAACACCTTTATCTTTATACCATTGTCGGATTTTCTTTAAATCTTCATGAGCATTGTCCGAGAGTTCGAATTTCTCTCCTCTTCCAACCTCTTTTCTCTTCCAGTCGAAGTATCCCAGATAAACCGGAACATTTGCAGCCTTTGCAATTGTGTGAAAACCCGCTTTCCACTTCTGGGTTGGTTTGCGTGTCCCCTCCGGTGCAATGGCAAGATGGAAAACCTCCCTCTTTTTAAACTCCTCAATCATCTGCAAAGTAACGGATGCCCCCTTTGACCTGTCAACCGGGACACCGCCCATCGCCCTGACTATCGGGCCAAGCGGGCCCCAAAAGAAGCTCTTTTTAACCATAACGCTGGCCG
>CAZFTS010000007.1:0-100387 GCA_964521685.1 uncultured Muribaculaceae bacterium | reverse complement strand
CCGACCAGCTGATTACAAATCAGCTGCTCTGGCCAACTGAGCTACATCGGCATTATGTCAATTACCCCTAGCAATTTTGGGGACTGCAAAGATATATGTTTTTGATTAAACTCCAAAAAAAAATTAAACAAGTAATAAAAGAGCTATTCTGTAGGCAGCAAATGAGGCCAGCCATGCCACCAATATCGTGGAAATAATAGATAAAATTGCCCATTTCCAGGTATTTGTCTCTTTCCTGATAGTATATGCTGTTGCAACGCAAGGCATGTAAAGAAGTGCAAAAATCATAAATGAAAGTGCATTTGCTTTGTTAAACATCTTCTCTTCCCGAATCCTTGCCATTAATGAGGTGTTTAACTTTTCATCGCCGGAAGTATCTTCATCTGCCTTGTATACAACCCCTAATGTGCTTATTATAAATTCTTTCGCCGTCACTCCGGTAACCAGACTGACACTCATTTTCCAATCGAATCCCAATGGTTTGAGTGCCGGTTCAACAACCTTTCCGAACCTTTCCAGATAGGAAACCCGTTCTATTTGTGGATTGGTTTTATTTTTCAAAGGAAAATAGTCGAGAGCCCAGACAATTATTACAGCAAGCAGAACAACTGTGCCAATTTTTTTGACATACTCCCAGGCAGCATCCCACATGTTGTGAACAGAGTAGACAAAAGATGGTCTTTTGTAACAAGGTAAAGGAATTGCATAATCTCTTATCCCGAAATTGAAAAATATCTTCTTGAATATAAGAGCCATAACTATTCCCGTGAGGATACCTCCAAAGTAGAGCAGGCTAAGTGCAAGAACCTGATTTTCGGGGAAGAAGATACCGGAAAAGAGGAGAAATGTAGGGATTCTTGCGCTGCATGGAATATAGGGGATCATCAACATGGTCAGAATCCTGTCGGATTTCCTTTTTATAGTCCTTGTGGCCATTATTGCTGGAACGTTACATCCGAATCCCATTAATAGCGGGATAAATGAACTTCCATGCAACCCTATCCGGTGCATATATCTGTCCATTATTGTGGCAGCACGGGAGATATACTCGGTCTCCTGCAAAAGGGAGAGAAAGAAGAATAGAATCAGAATGTTCGGAAGGAAAGCGAGTACGCTTCCCACACCCATAATCACCCCCTGGCTTAAGAAGTCGGTGAACCAACCCTGTGACATGCTGGTTTTAACCAAAATTGCACTTTGGTCCATGAGCCACTCTATTCCTGCCTGTGGGTATGCTCCAAGTTTGAATGTAAAAAAGAATATTGCCCAGATTATAAAGACAAATGAGATCAACCCCCAAACCGGATGTGTCAGGAATGAATCTGCTTTTTGTGTCTGCTCTTCACTATATTGATAGAGATGCCTGAATTGGTGTTTGTGCTCACTTCTCTCTCTCTTATCTTTATTTTCCTTTTCACCTCTCCCATGATGACGGTGATGTTTGTATTTTGAGACGATATCTCTATTCTTATCTTTGTGCGACATTGATTATAGTATTATAGATGCCGTTCTGATCGAATCCACATTCGTTAAATAGTTCAGGTATTGTACCCTGTTCAATAAATCTGTCCGGAACTCCAAGCGGAATCACTTTCAGATTTAAGGAGTTTGAGGCTACATATTCAGATACGGCCGAAAAAAGACCTCCTGTGACGGAGCCATCTTCAACTGTTATTACTGCCTTGCACTTTGCAGATAGATGACCGAGAGCCTCGGTATCCAACGGCTTAATAAAGCGCATATTGTAGTGTAAAATATTTAATCCCTCGTTTTTTGCCTTCTCAACTGCTTTTAGTGCCAGATTCCCCACCGGACCTATAGATAGTACGGCAACATGTTCACCGTCCTGCAAAAGCTGTGCCTTGCCTCTTTCAATATATGAGAACTCACCTCTCCAGTTCAGCCCCTCTCCGTAGCCTCTCGGAAACCTTATTACTGTTGAGCCGTAGTCAGGAAACTGTACTGAGTATAATATATCCTTTAACTCTATCTCATTCAGAGGAGAGAAAATTGTAAGATTGGGAATACATCTGAAGTATGCCAGGTCAAAGACTCCATGATGAGTTGCGCCATCTTCTCCCACCAGACCTCCTCTGTCCAGACAAAATACTACCTTCAGATTTTGTGTGGCAACGTCATGAATCACACTGTCATAAGCTCTTTGCATGAAGCTGGAGTAGATGTTGCAGTAAGGAAGCATCCCCCTGGCAGCAAGACCGGCGGAAAAGGTTACGGCATGTTGTTCTGCAATTCCCACATCAAATGCTCTTTCGGGAATCTCTTTCATAAGTATGTTCATAGAGCATCCCGAAGGCATAGCCGGTGTGATTCCTACAATCTTTTCATTTGTTTCGGCCAGCCTGAGGACCGTCTCGCCGAAGACATCCTGATATCTACTCTTTTTCTCGGATAAAGAGGATGTTCTCTCGCCTGTATTTTTATCGAATGTTCCTGGGGCATGCCACAAAACCTGGTCTTTCTCGGCCGGTTGATAACCCTTTCCCTTTTTTGTAATAATGTGCAGCAGCTTTGGTCCCGGGATATCTTTAATATCTTTAATAGTACGGATAAGAAGTGGCAGATTATTGCCGTCAATAACTCCGAAATATCTGAACCCTAAAGACTCGAAAATGGAACCACTCCTGAAAAAGGCCATTTTTGTGCTGAACATAAAGTTTTTGAAAAGCCTTTTTATTTTGTGGGATCCTATAAATTTCCAGATTCGGTTTTTGGTTTCGTTATAGAAATGTGAAGTGGTAAATTTAAGCAGATAGTTGTGCAAGGCACCTACATTCGGATCTATCGATATCTGATTATCATTTAAGATAACCAGAAGGTCGCTTTTTTGGGCACCCGCATTATTGAGACCCTCGAAAGCCAACCCGCCAGTCAGAGCGCCATCTCCTATTATAGCTACAACCTTCTCATCCGATTTATTAAGCCGGGCAGCAACCACAATTCCAAGAGCAGCTGAAATTGAGGTTGAGGAGTGTCCGACTCCGAATGAGTCGTATTCACTTTCGCTCATTTTTGGAAATCCGCTGATTCCTTTGTATTTACGATTTTTTTTGAAAAGTTCTCTTCTCCCGGTTATAATCTTATGCGCATAAGCCTGGTGACCTACATCCCAGATTAACTTGTCATTGGGAGTGTTAAACAGATAATGCAGGGCAACTGTCAACTCAATTGTCCCCAGGCTTGCACCTACATGTCCGGGATTCTCAGCGCAAGCGCTTATTATAAATTCCCGCAGCTCTTCGCAAAGTTCCTGTAACTGCTCAATATCTAGTTTTTTGAGATCCTCAGGTGAATTGATCTTGTCCAAATATCTCATTACTCTTTTTCTCTTTCTCTTTTATAACAACCTAAAGTCACGTTTGTTGTTAAAAACCGGGCTAAGGTACGACATATTTCAGAAATGGAGGAAATTAATATTTATTTTGATTATTGGAGAAATTAGCATAGTTTAGTAACAATTAATTTTTCATAAATAATCATAAAAACCTTTTAAACTGTGGATAATAAATCTCTTTTACTGAAGGATAGAGCTCCCATCAGATGGACCGTGCTTATCCTTCTTTCTTCGATGATGTTCTTTGCGTACATGTTTGTGGACGTACTCTCTCCATTACAAAGTTTACTGGAAAGCGGCAAAGGATGGACTCCTGAAAATTACGGAACATTTGCAAGTTCCGAATACTTTCTGAATGTATTTGCACTCTTTCTCATCTTTGCCGGGGTAATTCTGGACAAGATAGGTGTACGTTCGACTGCGCTTCTTTCGGGTGGATTGATGGTGCTGGGTGCTTTCATAAAGTACTATGCCGTAAGTTCTGCTTTTGCCGGGACATCTGTTGAATTATGGCTTAACTCGTGGTGGACAAGTTTTCCGGCATCTGCCAAGCTTGCCTCATTCGGATTTATGATTTTCGGATGTGGTGTTGAAATGGCCGGGATTACTGTATCGAAAGGAATTGTTAAGTGGTTCAAAGGAAAGGAGATGGCGCTTGCAATGGGTATTGAGATGGCAATTGCCCGTCTGGGTGTTTTTGCTGTATTCAGAATTTCACCAAGGGTGGCTGATGCATTCAGCGATGTGAGTGCTCCTGTCCTTATGGTGCTTCTTCTGCTATTGATTGGACTTCTCTGTTTCTCGGTCTATTTCTTCTTTGATAAAAAGCTTGAGAAACAACTGGGAGAGAGAGGGGATGAGCCTGAAGAGCCTTTCAAAATCAGCGATATCGGAATACTATTCACAAGTAAAACATTCCTTATAGTTTCGGGACTTTGTGTTCTTTACTATTCGGCAATTTTTCCTTTTCAGAAGTATGCAGCCAATATGCTGGAGTGCCGTCTTGGGATAAGTAATACAGAAGCAAGCGATATATTCTCGTTTTTCCCTATAGGTGCTATGGTACTTACTCCTCTGCTTGGAAACTTTCTTGACAGAAAAGGTAAGGGGGCTACAATGCTAATGATTGGTGCAATTCTAATGATCTCTTGCCACCTGATTTTTGCCCTTACACCGGACAGCCTGTTTTCAAAACCTATTGCTTACGGAGCTATTGTAATATTAGGTGTAAGCTTCTCACTGGTTCCTGCAGCTCTGTGGCCATCTGTACCTAAGCTTGTTGAGAACCGTTATCTGGGTTCTGCATACTCTGTTGTCTTCTGGATTCAGAATATTGGTCTTATGGCGTTTCCGATGCTTATCGGATGGTCGCTTGCCGTTACAAATAAGGGTGTGTCAAATCCTCTCGAGTACAACTACAAAGTGCCAATGCTCATTTTTGCATCACTTGGAATTCTGGCGTTCTTCCTCGCAATTTGGTTGAAGAGTGAAGATAAGAAAAAGGGTTACGGGCTTGAACTTCCTAATATTCAAAAATAATGGAATCGACGGTTAAATTACTTAAAAATTCAAAAAGTGCACGCTGGCTGGTGTTGCTCTCTCTTTCGATACCGATGTTTGCTTCGTACTTCTTTGATGATATTTTTACTACTATAAGCCATATATTCAAAAATCCGGAGATGCTTGATCTTGGCTGGAATATGAGTGATTATGGGTTTTACGGTGGTGCATATTCATTATTGTGTGTATGGGGCGGGCTTGTTATATGCGGTATGCTACTGGATAAGTGGGGTGTTCGGTTTACCGGGTCACTCTTTGTCGGGCTAATGATTGGCGGATCCGTTATTGTAATTTATGCTATCTCCAAAAGTTTCTCAGAGAGTGCTCTCTACACATATATGTCAGGTTTTGTTGCAAAACCGTCTCTTGCTCTTGCATATGCCGGTGCAGCAATATTTGGTCTGGGAAGTGAAATAGCAGGAGTTGCCGTAACAAGATCTATTGCAAAATGGTTCAAGGGAAAAGAGATGGCTCTGGCTATGGGATTACAGCTTGCACTTGCCAGACTTGGCACAGCTACAGCATTAATTGTAATACCAAGGATAGTAAATATTGAGCAATCATATATTCCTTTCTCTGAAACCAGCAAACCTGCGATGGCAGCTATGATACTGATGTTTATTGCTATGGTTTTATGGACCTTGTTTATTCTGACCGATAAAAGGTATGACAAGCAAAATGATGCCGAGGATTTAAAAAATGATGTTAAAAAGGAGAAGGATGATAAATTCAGATTTTCGGATATTTTCAGGATACTGGGGAACAAACACTTTATATTGATCTCATTACTTTGTGTCTTTTTCTACGCCTGCATAATATCATTCAGAAGATTTGCGACAACAATCATTATCCCGAGGTTTGATCTGGATTCAGATGTTGCATCACTTATGGTATCTCTGCTTCCGTTTTCAACTATGTTTTTCACCCCTCTATTCGGATCTATGATTGATTCCAAAGGTAAAGCGACAAGATTTATGCTGCTGGGTTCTTTGCTATTGCTGGTATCACATCTGATTATTGCATTTGCTCCCGGCACTCAGGTTTTCGGTTATGCCGGAATAGCAATTCTCGGAATTGCCTATGCACTTGTGCCTGCTGCAATGTGGCCATCGGTACCGAAGATAATCCCCGAGAAAAATCTGGGTACAGCTTACTCCCTAATTTACTGGATTCAAAATATGGGTATGCTAATAGTGCCGATAGTGGTTGGAATAATCATTACCAGGACAACGGAGTCTATTCCGGTTGCCGATGAAGCAAGTCTTCAAAGCGCAATCAATGCAGAATACTTCTTCATAGCACTCTCCCTGGTAGCAATTGCAGTTGCAGTTATTTTAGGCAGATCATCTGACAGGAATCCGCACCTTGCCCTGGATGTGCCAAACAAATCAAGAAAGTAAAAGGTACTCTGTTTAGCTTTAAAAAAGAACCGGTGTCAAAAGGATTTTTCCTGAATGACACCGGATTTTTTTATCGGATTATGGTCTGGTCACGATCCGGACCCAAAGAGATTATTGAGATTGGAACTCCTACCTCTTTTTCAATAAATCTTACATAGTTCATGAACTCAAATGGCAGATCCTCCTCCTTTATGACTTTTGAGAGATCTCTTTTCCAGCCTTTAAACTCTTTGTAAACCGGCTCAATTTTGCAGTAGGTGTCGTAAGGAATGTTTTCGGTTATAACTCCATCAACTTTATATGCTGTAGCGATATAAATTTTTTCAAATGAGTCAAGTACATCAGCCTTCATCATTATTAACTGATCTACCCCATTAATCATTACAGAGTATTTAAGGGCAACAAGGTCGAGCCATCCGGTACGACGGGGTCTTCCGGTAGTAGCTCCGAACTCGAACCCGATCTTTCTGAGTAACTCACCGTTACTGTCGTTCAGCTCTGTAGGAAATGGTCCGCTTCCAACTCTAGTACAATAGGCTTTAAAAATGCCGGACACAGTTCCAATATGTTTAGGAGCGACTCCCAGCCCTGTACAGACACCTGCACATGTTGTTGTGGATGAGGTTACAAAAGGGTATGAACCAAAATCTATATCAAGAAGAGAACCCTGGGCACCCTCGGCAAGAACTCTTTTGTTGTCTTCAAGTATTTGATTAACCACATATTCGCTATCAATTATGTTGAATTTGCGGAGGTATTCAATTGCTTCGAACCATGCTGTTTCTCTCTCATCTATGTTATATCCGAAATCAAACTGTTTGAGGAATGAGATGTGTTTTGCCTTTAAATTATTGAACCTCTCTTTAAAATCGGGAGCGAGAATGTCACCAACCCTGATACCATTCCTTCCTGTTTTGTCCATATAGGCAGGTCCTATACCCTTAAGGGTGGATCCTATTTTTGATGCACCTTTTGCATTCTCTGAAGCGGCATCTATTATACGATGCCCAGGTAAAATAAGGTGAGCTTTTTTGGAAATAAAGAGACGTTGAGTAACGGGGACCCCTGACTTTTCAAGCTCAAGGCACTCCTCCATAAATGTAATAGGGTCAATTACAACTCCATTGCCGATTATGTTCTGAGTATTTTTTCTGAAAACACCTGACGGGATTGTGTGGAGAACAAATTTCTTGCTCTCGAATTGGAGGGAGTGACCTGCGTTGGGACCACCCTGGAATCTGGCAATCACCGGATAGTTTTTTGCCAAAACATCAACAATTTTACCTTTCCCTTCATCTCCCCACTGGAGACCCAGTACTACATCAACTTTCATATCAATTTTTTATATTTAAAATGGCAGGTCGTCGACATCGTTTGTCCCTGCCGGATTCCCGTTTAATTTAATGCCCTCTTCGATTTTTGTTCGCAGATCAGGCCTCTCTCTATCCTGAAATCTTCTGTTTTCGTCGGATAACCTGTCGAGAAATACTATATTGTCGGCAAATATCTCTACGGAGTATCTCTTCTCCTGACTATTTTTATCTACCCAGCTGTTTGTCCTGATTCTCCCTTCAACGTATAACCGAGACCCTTTTTTAATATACTTTTCGGTAAGTTCGGCCAGATTACTCCAGCAGACTATATTGTGCCACTCTGTCTGCTCCTGGAGTTCGCCGGTTCTGGTTTTGAATTTCTCTGATGTTGCCAGCGGAAACCTGGCTACTATGGAGCTGTTTGCAAGGTGCCGGATCTCCGGATCTCTCCCCACATTACCTATTAACATAACCTTGTTCAGTGACATAAAATCAGCGATTAACTTATGACAAAGATAATAAAAATTAGCTATTGTCAGTCACTAAAAACATAGCTTTCAGATCAGGTTCCATCTTAGTAAATAGTTTGAATGATGGCACAGCCTGACATACAAGCCACTCCTTGCCGGATATATATCTTTTGCAAATTTTGTCCGAGAAAAGGGGTGATTTGTAATTTGCTTCAAAGATTGTATGTTCCGAAAAGTCGTATCCATCCAGTGAGGTGAGAGGGTTGTCAATTGTATATACGATTAAATTACGTTTTGCAAGCTCCTCTTTGATTGTTTCAAAGCCAATCCACCCGGCATCGAATTGAATTGCAATCTCTTTTGCCTTATCAGGAGTGCGGTTTGCAATTTTAAAATCAATATTCAGACTTTTAAGGGCAAAGGCTGCCGCTCTTGCTGCCCCACCGGCACCGATTAACAATGAATTTTCATATCTTACCCCGGTTGCAGCAATAGCGTCTCTTACACCAAGATAGTCGGTGTTGTAACAGGTGAGTCTGCCATCATTGTTCAGGATTAGGTTTGCTGCTCCTATCTCTTTGACAGAGAGGTCGGGGAAGGTGCAGAAATCGATTATATCCTGCTTGAAAGGTGATGTGATATTTGCACCGCTGTATTTGCCTGAGAAGAATTGATCCAGAGCATCATTTATATTTGTACAATCTATAAGATCATATGTGAAGGGTTTGTCTGAATAGGCAGCGCGGAAAAGTGCCGGGCTCAGACTGTGGGATATTCCGCTTCCGATAAGTGCAAATTTTTTCATTGGGGAACTATTTCTTAAAATTTCGCTGCCTGAGTGCTTCATAACATATTACAGCCGTAGATACAGAAACATTGAGCGAATCGAGCAACCCCATCATCGGGATCTTAATCCTTTTATCTGCTCTCTCCCTCCAAAAGCCGGACAATCCGGCAGATTCCGTTCCCATAACTATAGCCATACCGTTTCTCATATCCTGCTCATGATACTGGGATGCATCCTGAAGCTGGGCTGTAAAAATTGAAATATTGTTATTGACCAGCCATTTATATGTCTCTTCCGATGTAGCCGCACACACCTGGACAGAGAAGATCCCTCCGATACTTGAGCGTATTATATTGGGATTAAACAGATCGGTGAGAGGGTCGCATACAATCACGGCATCGGCATTGACAGCATCGGCGGTTCTTATAACAGCTCCAAGGTTGCCTGGTTTTTCTACGCTTTCAAGTACTATTACAAGGGGCTTTTGAGAGAGTTTTATGTTATGGAGTTTTATCTCCCTGGATTTGAAAATGGCAATAATGCCTTCAGTTCCCTCTCTGTATGCAACTTTTGAGTATATCTCTTTTGTTATGGGATAATGTTTAATCCCTGATATGAGTTTACTGATATCCTCATTGCCTCCTGCAGATTCATCCTGGAATATTTCAGGACATATATAGAGTTCTGCGATCTGAAATCCCGATTTGAGAGCTCTTTCAACCTCTTTTTTACCTTCTGCAATAAAAACTCCCTTCTCCCTCCTGTACTTTGATTTCTCAGAGATGAGCTTCAGATCCTGTATTTTTGGATTTCTGAGGGATGAGAGGATTTCAGGAAACATTGTTTACTCCTCCTCTTTTACGGAGTCGGCTTTGTTAGACTTTTCCGGTCTCATTTGAGGAAAGAAGAGTACATCCTGGATAGAGTTTGAGTCGGTCATAAACATGGTCAGACGGTCAATACCTATACCCATTCCCGAAGTTGGAGGCATTCCGAACTCAAGTGCTCTTACAAAATCCATATCAATAAACATTGCCTCATCATCTCCTTTATCCTTTAGTTTAACCTGATCACGGAATCTTTCCAGCTGATCGACCGGATCATTGAGTTCACTGTATGCGTTGGCAAGCTCTTTCCCGTTTACAAAAAGTTCAAATCTCTCTGTAAGAGAAGGATTTGTCCTGTGACGTTTGGTGAGTGGTGATGTTTCGACAGGATAATCGGTTATAAATGTAGGTTGAATCAGATGTTTTTCACAGTACTCTCCGAAAATTGCATCGATGAGCTTGCCTACTCCCATAGTGTTGTTTACCGGAACTTCAAGGCTCCTGCAAACCTCCCTTAATGCCACCTCATCCATTCCGGCCACATCAACCCCGGCATACTCTTTAATTGCATCCAGCATCGGGAGCCTCCTGTAAGGTGCTTTAAATTCAATCTCTTTATCTCCCAGTTTAACGAGAGTCTTATTGTGGAGTCTAAGTGCCACTTTTTCAATCATCTGCTCAACAAACTCCATCATCCAGAAGTAATCTTTGTAGGCAACATATATTTCGAGTACGGTGAATTCGGGATTGTGAGTCCGGTCCATTCCCTCATTCCGGAAGTCCTTTGCAAACTCATAGACACCTTTGAACCCACCTACGATGAGTCTCTTAAGATAGAGTTCATTGGCAATTCTCAGGTAGAGAGGGATATCAAGGGCATTATGGTGGGTGATAAATGGTCTTGCGGTTGCTCCTCCGGGAATTGGCTGCAGAATAGGGGTCTCCACTTCAAGATAGCCGAAGTTATTGAAGAACTCTCTCATTGTGTTCATAATGAGAGTTCTTTTTACAAAAACATCCCTAACGGCCGGATTTACGATCATATCTACATACCTCATCCTGTAACGCTGCTCCGGATCGGTAAATGCGTCATATTTCTGACCCTCCTTCTCCTTCACAACAGGTAACACTCTGAGTGATTTACTAAGTACCTTTATCTCCCTGGCGTGAACCGATAACTCACCGGCATTGGTTATGAATGCATAACCTTTAACCCCTATAATGTCACCTATATCGAGAAGCTTTTTGAAAACTGTGTTGTAAAGTGTCTTATCTTCTCCCGGGCAGATATCATCTCTCTTTATATAAATCTGTATCCTTCCGGTCTCATCCTGAAGCTCTATAAATGATGCAGCACCCATGACTCTTCTTGTCATTATTCTGCCGGCAATGGTAATATCATTGAGATTGCCGCTCTCAGGGCTATATTTTTCCTTTATCTCTTGTGCAGTTATGTTTACAGGATATGCCTCTGCCGGGTAGGGTTCAACGCCTAGCTCTCTCATTGCGGAAAGGGACTCTCTTCTTATGATCTCCTGTTCGTTTAATTCGGTAAATTCCATTTGATGTGCAGTTTTATCAGGGTACAAAAGTAATTTTTTTTAATGACATTCGAAATTAATCTGTAACTTCGCCGGGTATGGCCATAGAGAAAAAGTGGATAGTAAAAGAGCCCGGAAATCCGGCATTGGTAAGGCAATTAACTTCGGAGCTTGGTATTGACCAGACTCTTGCAAATTTATTGGTTCAAAGAAACATAAAATCTCATTCGGAGGCCAGGGCATTTCTTAAACCTCAGCTGGACCAGCTTCATGACCCGTTCCTGATGAAGGATATGGACAGAGCTGTTGCCAGACTCACCAAAGCAATAGATTCAAGGGAGAAGATACTTATTTACGGAGATTACGATGTGGACGGAACCACCGCCGTATCGCTTGTCTACTCCTTCTTAAGATCTTATGGAGAAGAGAATCTGGAGTACTACATCCCGAACAGGTACACCGAAGGGTATGGCATTTCTTATAAAGGGATTGACTGGGCATACGAGAATGGTTTTACTTTGATTATTGCTCTGGATTGTGGAATTAAGGCTGTCGAAAAGGTAAATTATGCACTGGAGAGAGGGATTGATTTCATAATCTGTGATCACCATCTGCCCGATGAGATTCTTCCGGGTGCCTCAGCCGTACTTGATCCAAAAAGGATGGACTGTTCTTATCCGTTCGATGATCTGTCCGGTTGCGGAGTAGGCTTTAAATTTATGCAGGCCTTTGCATCTACAAAGGGAATATCATTTGATTCGCTTTTGCCTCTGCTTGATTTACTGGTGGTTAGTATTGCTTCTGATCTGGTATCAATAACAGGGGAGAACAGGGTACTTGCATACTTTGGTCTTAAGCAACTTAATACGGCTCCGAGGAAGGGTCTGTTATCAATAATAAAGCTGGCTGGACTGGAAAAGCACATGATTACGATAGACGATATTGTTTTCAAAATAGGGCCGAGAATTAATGCTGCGGGGAGGATGGAGTCGGGCAGGACCGCCGTGGATCTGCTTACATCCAGAAATGACAATGATGCAAGGATAATAGGGGATACCATCAATACTCACAATAACGACAGAAAGAACGAAGACAGGAAGATCACCTTTGAGGCCAGTGAGATGGCTGCGCTGGTACCCGGTTTTGCAAACAGAAAGTCAACTGTTGTATACAATCCGGACTGGCATAAAGGGGTGTTGGGTATTGTGGCTTCAAGACTTGTGGAGAACTACTTCAGGCCTACTATAGTGCTTTGTAAATCAAATGGTTTTATTACCGGTTCGGCAAGGAGTATTCCGGGGTTTGATCTTTATGAGGCAATTGAGAGCTGTTCAGATCTGCTGGAGAACTTTGGTGGCCATATGTATGCTGCGGGGCTCACCTTAAAGGAGGAGAATTTTGAAAGATTCAAGGAGCGTTTCGAAGATTATGTTGCCGATAAGATAACGCCTGAAATTCTGACTCCTGTGATTAATATAGATACGTATTTGGATTTCAAACAGATAACTCCAAGGTTTTTTAATGTTCTGAAACAATTTCAGCCTTTTGGCCCTGGAAACCTTTCGCCGGTATTTATCTCAGAAAGGGTTTATGATAATGGGAATGGCAGAAAGGTTGGTTCGGAATCTGGCCATCTGAAACTGGAACTGATTCAGGAGGATGATTTTCACAGGCATATTTCGGCTATTGCATTTAACAGGTCGGAACATTTTGACCATTTGAAGTCGGGGAATCCTGTGGATATTTGCTACTCAATTGCAGAGAACTACTACAGGGGAATTGCCAATATACAACTAAGAGTGAAGGATATAAAGTTGATTGATGACACTATCTGAAAGTGAATGCGCGGTCTATATGAGCGAAAGAATCTTAATGAGTATCTCTTTGACTGAGAGATTGTCTACATCAATTGTGACCGAAGCACTCTGAACATATCCCTCTTCTCTGATATTCCATAGATTGACTATCTTATTTCTCAATTCAGTATCATCTTCCTTTTCTACCAGCGGTCTTGATTTACGGCTTTTAATCAATCTTTGATACAGAGTCTCAGTTCCGGCTCTGAGATAGATACACATTGTTCTGTTTTTGATTAATTCTCTGTTTTTTTCTGAAATTAATGCACCCCCTCCAAGTGATAGTACGAGTACCTTTTCCCTGTTTCCGTTAATTACTCTCTCGAGTGCCTGTTCCTCAATCTCCCTGAAGTACATCTCTCCATGTTTTGAAAAAATTCCTTCAACTGTGTCGTTATGAAAATTTTCTATATACTTATCAAGATCAGTATGTTTGCAGTAGAGGTGTGCAGAGAGTTTCTCGGCTATTGTGCTTTTTCCTACACCCATGAATCCTGTAAGTGAGATTATCATCCTCTTTTAATATCAGAAAAGCGTTGGAGTTGTCATATTGTTTTCACCATCTTCGGTATCGGGAGAGTCATCTGGTAAAAACTCCATATATTCGGAGTCATCGCTCCCGTTCTCTACAATATCTGCAATACTTTCTTTTTCAAGGGCTTCGATAAATGAAACAGAGCCTACCTCAAATGTTGTGACTCTCTTACCTTTTGCCCTAAAGCTTTTGCAAGAGATGAATTCTTCCACATCAACTCTTTCCGGTAATCTTTTCTGATGTTTTCCTGCAAAAATTATCTCAACCTGCGGATATTTGTCAGTTGAAACAGAGTGGAGATAAGAGCCCGGACTCTCACTTATAAAGAGTTGAACGGTATTATCGTTCGGCTCGAAGGAGAATCTTTTAAGGTAAAAACATCCAGCCTCACCATCGAAGTATACAGCACTGTAAATCTTGTGAATATCAAGTTTTTCCACAAGCAAGATATCTCCTTGATAGCGATTGCTCAGGTCAAAATTTGTTGTGTAGTACTCTCCGTTTTTGCAAATGACAAGTATGTGGTCATTTGCCATGAAATCACCAAGGTATAACCCTCTGGAGTCGGAATTGAGTCTGTTGATATCCTGATCAAACCAGATAGATTGCCCCCCAAACTGAGAGACCCCTTTGCTTTTAAGCTGGATTTTATGTACAGGATTCTTACTCAGAATATTGCCCATTGAGCTTCTACCCTTTATAATAAGATTGGAGAAATCAAATTCAAATATGAGTTTCTTAAGTTTCGGCCGTGGTTTCAGAAAAACTTTAAGGGTTTCCGCCTCACCGTTGGGATTGGCTGTAAACCAAAGTATCTGGCTTCCCTCTTTGCCCTGTGTAAGGTCATACTCCTTGTCTCTAGTAACTCCCGAAACTGCAAAACGTTTAACAAAAACCTCTCCTCCTTTACCATTTTTGTAAACAGCGTTGTAAATTGTTCGCTCGTCGTTTCTGGTAAATAGACCCACATGGATAATATCCCTGCCGACAAACTGTTTTTCAGAGATTTTTGTAACTATATATTTTCCGCTTTTCAGAAATACGATTATGTCATCAATATCTGAACACTCACACACAAACTCGGCATTTTCATCCCGTTTAAGATCCATACCCACAAAACCTTCGGCCATATTTGCATAGAGTTTTGCATTGGCTGCAACCACTTTGGTAGCATGAATTGTCTCAAAACTGCATAATTCCGTTTTTCTTGTGAAGTCGGCACCGAACCTCTTCTTAAGCTGGGTGTAGTATTTTATGGTGAACTGAGTAAGATGTTCTAGATTGTTTCTGACCTCAGCAATCTCTGCCTCAATTTTACTAATGGTATCCTCGAGTTGTTTAACATCGAACACAGAGATCTTTCTGACAGGCTTCTCAACAAGTTTAAGTACGTCTTCGTGAGTAACCTCCCTTTTTAAACTGCTCTCATACTTTTTAAGTTCGGCCTCAATTGTGTCGAGTTGCTCCTCCCAGTTTTTTGCATCTTTTTCGAGCAAACGGTATATCTTCTCTTCAAAAAATATCTTTTCCAGTGAGGTGTAGTGCCAGTTCTCTTCAAGCTCGGCCAGTCTTATCTCTAGTTCAAGTTTTAAAAGGTTTCTGGTACGTTCAGTATTGTGGCGAAGGATCTCTTCAACTCCTATAAAGTGGGGTTGACTATCCATGATAACGCACGAGTTGGGAGATATGGAGATTTCACAGTCGGTAAATGCGTACAGTGCATCTATTGTTTTATCGGGAGAGATGTCGTTGTGCAGATGGACTACAATTTCGGCACCTTCAGATGTGTTGTCATCAACTTTCCTGATTTTAATTTTGCCTTTATCGTTTGCTTTGAGTATTGACTCTATGAGCTTAGATGTTGTAGATCCAAATGGAATCTCGGTTATTACAAGTGTCTTCTTGTCAAGTTTGCTGATTTTCGCCCGCACCTTTACCACAGAACCTCTGAGACCGCTGTTATATTTTGAGCAATCGGCCAACCCTCCGGTAGGGAAGTCCGGATATAGTGTAAATGGCTCATTTTTAAGCCATAATATAGATGCGTCGATAAGTTCATTGAAATTATGAGGGAGAATCTTTGAGGCCAGACCAACTGCAATACCTTCAACACCCATAGCTAAAAGCAACGGGAACTTAGCAGGGAGGCTTACAGGTTCCTGGTTTCTCCCGTCATACGACCTCATCCACTTTGTTGTTTTGGAGTTGAAGAGTACCTCCAGTGCAAACTTACTCAGCCGGGCCTCAATGTAACGTGGGGCAGCAGCACTGTCTCCGGTCAGTGTATTTCCCCAGTTACCCTGGCAATCAACAAGCAGATCTTTTTGTCCTAACTGAACCAGAGCATCTCCGATGGAGGCATCGCCGTGAGGGTGGAATTGCATTGTGTGGCCAATGATGTTTGCAACTTTGTTGTAACGCCCATCATCCATCCTCTTCATAGAGTGGAGAATCCGTCTTTGAACAGGTTTAAGACCATCATCTATATGCGGAACAGCCCTTTCAAGTATAACATACGATGCGTAATCAAGAAACCAGTCTTTGTACATTCCGGTAAGTTTGTACCTCTTGTCTCCCTCATTAATCAGCTTGTCGTATTTGCTGCTTTCAACCGGGTCGGAACTCTCCAATGGTTCTTCAGCCTCGAATTCAAAATCAAGATCCGGATTGCTCATTATCAATTAAAAATGTTTGTTTTAGTCCTGAATATACCCGAACTGCTTCAGCTTTTTGTTATCCTCACGCCAGTCCGGATTCACCTTTACAAATATCTGCAAAAAAACCTTTTTTTCAAAAAAGGACTCCATATCTTTTCTGGCAAGTGTACCAACTTTTTTTAATGCTGTTCCACCTTTACCAATTATGATACCTTTTTGTGAATCTCTCATGACATAGATTACAGCATCTATATTCCAGATATTGTCATTCTCTTTGAATGAGTCAATTACAACCTCTGTGCAGTAGGGAATCTCCTTACCGTAACTTATGAGAATCTTTTCCCGGATTATTTCACTTGCAAAGAACCGCAGATTCCTGTCTGTGAATATATCTTTATCATACCAGGCGGGGCTTTCGGGGAGCAATTGGACAATCCGTTCAAAAAGAGGATTTAAGTTAAATTTCTCCTTTGCAGATATTGGGAAAATTTCTGCTTTTGGGATAAGCTCCTTCCAATGGTTGTAAATTTGCTCCAACTCCTCCTGGGTTGTTAAGTCAATTTTATTAATAGCGAGCAGGACAGGCTTGTCCATGTAGTTCAGCTTCTCAAGATACTCAATGTTCTTTGTTCTCTTTTCCACCACATCGGTAACATAAAGTACAATATCGGCATCAGACAAAGCCGATTTGACAAAGCTCATCATACTCTCCTGAAGCTTGTAGTTTGGTTTGAGAATTCCAGGGGTGTCGGAGTAGACTATCTGATAGTCATCCCCGTTAACAATCCCCATAATTCTGTGACGTGTAGTCTGGGCTTTCGATGTAACAATTGAGAGTCTCTCCCCGACAAGTGCGTTCATCAGTGTAGATTTGCCAACATTCGGGTTACCGATAATGTTGACAAATCCTGAATGATGAATTTTATTTGTCTGAATCTCTTTACTCATAGGCACCCATCTTGAGCATTGAAGCCTCCTGATCCGTTAGAAAACGCCACTGTCCGCGACGAAGATTCTTTTTTGTAAGACCGGCAAAATAGACCCTGTCAAGTTTCTTTATTTTATAGTCAAGATGTTCAAATATTCTTCTGACAATCCTGTTTCTGCCTGAGTGTATTTCAATACCGACCTGGCTTTCATCACCGTCGACATAAGAGAGTGCGTCGGCATTTACCGGGCCGTCTTCAAGTGTAATGCCTTCAAGAATAGATTCGAAGTCTTTTTTAGTCAGGTTTTTATCAAGATGTACATGATAAATCTTCCTCTGCATATTTGAAGGATGGGTAAGTTTTTCGGCAAGATCACCATCATTTGTCAAAAGGAGTACACCTGTGGTCATTTTATCCAGACGACCTACAGGAAAGACTCTTTGCGGACATTTACCTTCAACAAGATCCATAACAGTCTTTTCTGCATTTGGATCTGACATGGTGGTTACAAAGTCTTTGGGTTTGTTCATTACAATGTAGACCTTCTCTTCACCTCTTAGTCTCTCTCCGTTAAAGCGGATGTCATCATTGTGGGTTATTTTAACCCCGAGCTCGGTAACGATCTCTCCGTTAACGGTAACCAGCCCAGCCTGGATATATTCGTCGGCCTCTCTTCTTGAGCAGATGCCTGAATTTGCTATGAATTTATTGAGACGGATGAGTTCAGGACCGGTACTATCCGATGATCTCTTTGTACGTCTCTCTCTGATAACAGGTTTGCGATCACTTTTGAATGAGTTTTCATCGAAGTATACGGGAGCTGAATCAGCTCTGTAAATTTTTCTCTCTTTTTCAACCGGTTTTTCACTGTCAAATGGTCTATTATCACCATCGAAAGGTTTTCTGTCACGGCTGTATGGTTTTCTCTCACCGTCGAAAGGTTTTCTGTCACGGCTGTATGGTTTTCTCTCACCGTCAAATGGTTTTCTGTCACGGCTGTAAGGTTTTCTCTCGCCATCGAATGGTTTTCTCTCGCGGTCGAATGGTTTTCTTTCACGATCGAATGGTTTTCTCTCGCGATCATATGGTTTCCTTTCGCCGTCGAATGGTTTTCTCTCGCGGTCGAATGGTTTCCTTTCGCCGTCGAATGGTTTTCTCTCGCGGTCAAATGGTTTTCTCTCGCGGTCAAATGGTTTTCTCTCGCGGTCGAATGGTTTTCTCTCGCGGTCGAATGGTTTCCTTTCGCGGTCAAATGGTTTCCTTTCGCGGTCATACGGTTTTCTCTCTCCGTCGAAAGGTTTCCTTTCGCGGTCAAATGGTTTCCTTTCACGGTCAAATGGTTTCCTTTCACGGTCGAATGGTTTCCTTTCACGGTCGAATGGTTTCCTTTCACGGTCATATGGTTTCCTTTCACGGTCGAATGGTTTCCTTTCGCGGTCATAGGGTTTTCTCTCTCCGTCAAAAGGTTTTCTCTCTCTGTCAAAAGGTTTTCTCTCTCTGTCAAATGGCTTCGCATCTCTGCGTTCGCGGTCATCTCTGCGATCTCTTTCGGCAGGTTTTGCATCTCTGCGGCTCCTGCTTACCGGCTTTCTGTCGCTTTTTCTCTCTCTGCCTGAAGCCCCGGCTCCGGCACGATTTGTTGGTCTTGTATTTCTCATTATATATAATTCGGCGCAAAGTTATGTTAATAAGAGATATTTTCCTACTTTTACACACTTATTAGGTTCAAATAGTTTTTTATCTATGACAACCCCTTTTACTAAAGTCCTGCAGAAACTTGGATTCACTCCTCTGATGAGGGAGAATTTCAGTGTATCCATGAAATCTATAAAAAGCAGCAGATTAAGATCGGTATTGACGATAATGATTATTGCTATAGGAATTACATCCCTGGTTGGAATTCTGACAGCGACAGATTCACTAAAAGCCCTTATGAATGAGAATTTCGGGAAGATGGGGGCTAACTCTTTTGCAATCAGGTCAAAATTCTCTGATTTCAGATCAGCTGAAAGGAGGTCGAGAATTATAAACAGGAGAAACATAACTTTCAGCCAGGCAAGAGATTTTATTGATAACTATAAAATACCTTCTGTTAAAACGATATCTGCAACGGCTATCGGAAATGCTACAATAAAATTTGGTTCTGTAAAGACAAACCCAATTATAAGAGTTGTTGCAACAGACGAAAATAACCTGGGTTATATGGGCGGAAAGATTCTCAAGGGTAGAAATTTCAACAACAGGGATCTTGAATCTTTGGCATTTTCGGCAATAATTGGTTCAGGTGTAGCGAAGACACTCTTTAAAGATTCCGAGCCTGTGGGAAAGGTGATAACTGTTGGAGCTGTAAGATATGAGGTTATCGGTGTTCTTGAAAGTCAGGGGGCTACATTTGGAGGCGGCCTTGATAATCAGGTATGGATCCCGTTATCAAATGCCAGGGCTACCTTTTTAAGCGATAACTCCTTTTATGTTATAGGAATAATTCCTGAGGTTGGGGTAAATCAAACAAGAGCTATTGATGCTGCGGAGCAGATTTTCCGATCTGTCAGGAGGTTGAGTCCAATAGACGAGTCTGACTTCAGAATCACAAAATCAGATGCTATGATGGAGGATATTATGAACGTAATGTCCTATGTAACAATTGCAGCTTTCATCATAGGTATAATTACATTGCTCGGTGCTGCCGTGGGTTTGATGAACATTATGCTTGTCTCGGTTAAAGAGCGTACAAGAGAGATTGGAACAAGAAAGGCACTGGGGGCAAATTCCAAAACCATAAAACAACAGTTTCTTTTCGAATCAATTGTAATTGGTCAACTTGGAGGGCTGTTTGGAATTTTGCTTGGTGTTATTGTCGGTAACTTTACTGCGATGATAATGAAGAGTCCGTTTGTAATACCTTGGTTATGGATGTTCTGCGGTGTTCTTGTATGTCTGGTTGTAAGTGTTGCTTCCGGCTATCTTCCTGCCGTGAGAGCTTCAAAGCTTGATCCGATTGAGGCCTTAAGATATGAATAACTATCTGAGCCTGAATATGTAGGTGATAGTTCCCTCCTGCACTGCAGGAGCCGATGAACTTAGATTGAACTTTGCTTTTAATGCAGCTTTTCTGGCTGCTTCCCATAAAACCTTATCCTGAACGGTAGTCCCTGTTATCCCTGCAGTAGCCTCAATGACGGTGCCGTATTGGTTAACATTAATTCGGACAACTACTTTACCCGATTTATTGACATTGTATTCAGGTTCAGGGAGTGATCCCATAACGCTTCTCCCTGCAAGCCTTGCCTGAGGCTCTCCCTCAAGTGATCCAACTTTGGTGTTCCCCTCACTATGACCGGGTGTCATCTCCCTGCTGCTCTCCTTTGCCACCTGAGGTGAGGTTGAGTCGGAATTTGCTGCAGAGGGGAAGAGGGCTCTTTTATCAATGGGTTTGGGTCTGGGAGGTTCATACTGTTCTATGTCACCTTTATCTCCGGTTGTTGCCTCGGCACCTTTATTGGGTCCGCTGCCTTTTATTGGAGATTCCGATCGCTGAACAAGTCTGATCTCTTTTTCAGGATCAGGTTTTTCGACCCTTGGTTCATTACCGGATGTAATTTGAACAGGTTTGGGAGGTTCCGGTTCAAAGTTTACCTCAATACCGGTTTCGGCAGGGGGTGGATAGATAACTTTAAAACCTGTATTAAAGAATAGAGAGAGTGCAAGCAGATGGAGAGCCACCGTCATTGAAATTCCAATAACTTTAGCCTTTTGTTCGGTCTCTCTCTCTTTAACAGGAATACGGGACATATTTAACGGGTGTGATTTTTATTCGGGTGCGGTTGCAAGTATTATTTTATACTGATTTCTTTTAGCAATATTCATAATATTTACAACCTGTTCCATTGGTACGGTTTTATCTACATGGAGTGAGATTGTAGGCTCTTCAGTATTCATCAGCTCACTCTGTACAATCTTTTCAATATCGCCAAGTGCAACCGGGGTATTCTTTCCGTTAATGTGGTATGAAAATGTGTTGGTTTGCAGATAGTGTTTAATTGAGATGCTTACCATTGGTTTTGCCGAAACCTGATTGGTACTCTTCGGAAGAAGAAGCTTAAGAGCATTCGGGTTTACCAGTGTCGATGTAACCAGAAAAAAGACCAGCAACAGGAACACTATGTCTGTCATCGATGACATACTGAAAGTCGGATCAGCTTTTGTTCGTCGTTTTAATGCCATAATCTTTTACCTATTTTCCGGCCGGCTCGTGCAGCAGGTCCATAAATTCAATTGTGTTGCTCTCCATTTTGTAAACAATGTCATCTATCCTTGCTGTAAGATAGTTATATCCGAAATATGCGAGGATGCCGACAATCAGACCCGCAACGGTTGTTACCATTGCTGTATAGATACCTCCGGAGAGTAGGGTTATGTCTACATTGCTTCCGGCCTGTGACATATTATAGAAGGCCTGAATCATACCGATTACGGTTCCAAGAAAACCGAGCATAGGTGCTCCTCCGGCTATTGTTGCAAGCATAGGCATCCCCTTTTCAAGACGGGAGATCTCAACATTTCCCATATTTTCAACTGCGGTCTGGATATCGGTTAGCGGGCGACCTATTCTCTCTATCCCCTTCTCAATGAGCCTGGCAATAGGGGTCTCCTGCGACTGGCACAGATTAATAGCCGCTTTTATCTTTCCTTCATGTATGTAGTCATGAATATTTCTCATAAAATTTTCGTCAATCTGCGACGCCTTTCTCAAAGCCCACCATCTTTCGCCGAAAATGTAAATGGTTAATATTGACAGAAGAAGCAGCGGAATCATAATCCATCCGCCTTTAAATGCCATGTCAATCAGAGAGAAAGATAGCTCCTCCTTAACTGGAGGTATCTGGGAAACAACTTCGCCTGAGTTCTGGCTCAAAGCCAAGAGAAAGTTTGTTATCATAATTTACTGTTATTATTTTGAAATGTTTATCATTTAATATCTCTGTTTGCAAAATTACAATAATTGAGCCACAAGTCAAAGGCAAAACGGGAGGAAATTA
Source organism: uncultured Muribaculaceae bacterium (assembly GCA_964521685.1). Classification (GTDB taxonomy): domain Bacteria; phylum Bacteroidota; class Bacteroidia; order Bacteroidales; family UBA932; genus Bact-08. Next base: position 78,121 of record CAZFTS010000007.1, on the reverse strand, counting down.
ACCCTCCACCGATAGCTGAACCATGTGTCCGGCCACTTCTGAGGCATTGATCCCTCTGTATTTTTTTAAAGGACCGACCATTATCCATCCGAAGGTTTTCATCAAAAGTGATGCAATGTACTCTCCGGCTCTGAATTCGTCCCGTTTACCCAGAAGAAGAGAGGGTCGGACAAATTTCAGACGCCCTTTGTATGCATTTGAAACAGAGACCTCCATCTCTCCTTTTGTACGCAGATAGTAATTTGAAGAGCGACAATCTGCTCCGATAGATGAGATGACAACCATTGAAGGAATTTCCAGAGATTGGGCACACTCTGCAATGCTAACCGGAATCTCGTAATCGATCTCCCTGAAAACATCTTTAGACCCCGCCTTTTTAATTGTGGTTCCGGTGCAGATAAAAAAGAGATCTGCATTTAGTTTGTCGGAAATTTCGCCAACTTTTAAAAAGTTGTCGAGTACTATATTTGTGACCTTACTGTTTTTGAAATCAATCTCTCTTCTTGTGACTACAATCACTTTATCAAAGTGGTTATCTTCGGCGAGTTGTTTTAGCAGCTCTTTTCCGGTTAATCCTGTAGCACCAAAGATTACAGCTGTTTTTCCCTCTTTATTCTTCTCCATTTTCTTTTTTTTAATAGTTGAGCACATTTGTAAATTTATTAAATAATTGATCAGGATCATGCGACTTTGGCCGCAGACTGTTAATTTTGGGGTTATTTTTTTATCTTTATTAAAAATATTAATGTGAGAAGACTTAAACTTATACTGCTGATTCTGCTTTTTGCAGTAAAATTATACTCATCGGATAGCCTGATTGTTTCAGATGCAGCGCGGTTTCTTAGCAAGTATGTCTCAATTCCTTCTGTTAGCGGATCGGAGGATGAGGCTGCTCACTGGTTTGCTAATCAGCTCTCTGAAAGAGGATTTTATGTAGAATACTTAACAAATTCACCAGGTTCGGTGAACTTTGCCGCTTCGCTCTATCCGCTCTCTTCGGGTAAACCAAATATTGTGTTTCTGAATCATATTGATGTTGTAATTGCCGGAAATACTCATCAATGGAAGTATCCGCCCTATAGTGGTACTATTGCCGAAGGAAAGGTGTGGGGCAGGGGCTCCTTTGATAACAAGGGGCTGGGAGTCATACAGATGTTTGCAGCTTCGGAGTTTCTTAAAAGGGCTTCTGAATCAGATTTGAAGTATAATGTAACTATACTTTGTGTTTCGGGAGAGGAGACCGGTGGTATTACCGGAAGTTCCATTGTTGCAAAGGGGTTTGTTGAGAAGTTCAACCCTGAGGTGGTGTTAGGAGAGGGTGGTTCCGGGATGGAGGAGCTCTCTTTTTTAAACAAAAAGGGACCCCTTTTTGGTATTTCAATTGCAGAAAAGGGTTTTATGCTTGTAAAGTTAAGTTGGCAGACTGAGGATGGCGGTCATGCCTCCATTGCTGGTGATAGCTACGCAAGTCTGATGATGATCAATACTTTGCACAAATTGCTGAATACTCCTCATCCGATTGTCATGACAAAGGAGGCGGAGCTTATGTTTTCTACTGTTGGGAAGAAGATTGGGGGTGTAAAGGGGAAGGTGATGTCAAAACCAACATCCAAATTGTTTATGAGGTTTTTAAAACAACATGCTTTAGATAATCCGGAACTGAATGATATCATGACAAATAAAATAACTCTCACAGGTATATTAAGTAATAAAACAAGTTATAACCAGATATCCCATGAAGTTGCGGCATTCCTCGATTGCCGGCTCTTACCGGGAGAGACTCCTGAAGATATTATAAGTTTTATCAGGCAAAGCGCTCAGGACTCTTTGATGCACATATCAATTCTTGAGCAGGGGCCGCTACCTTTGACAAGTGAGCCGGATCTCTATTTTAATTTAATGGCAAATTGTCTCGAGGAGGAGTTTCAGGGCTCAGCTGTTGTACCGATGTTACTGCCTGCATCTACCGATAACTCTTTCTACAGGGCCACAGGAGTACCTGTTTACGGGATAAATCCTATGATAGTGAGTCAGGATCAGTTGAATGCAATTCACAACTATAATGAATTCATAAAACTGGATGATATCGACAGAGGAATAAAGGTGTTTAAACAGTTTATCTCTAAACTGCTTGATTCAAATCAGAGGTAATCGAAAAAGAGAGCTCCTTTAAGGTGGTCGGTTTCGTGCTGGAAAATTACAGCGGTGAAACCCTCTACCATCTCGGTAACACAGGAGTTGTCGGCTCTCTGGTATTTTATCAGAATTGCGTATGAGCGACTTTTGGTAACTCCTCTTCTATCCGGCACCGAGAGGCAACCCTCTCTGCAATCCTGCTTCATCTTTGAAAACTGTATGATTTCCGGATTTAAATATACCTCAAACGGAGTACCCGGTTTATCCAACCTTTGAACCAGAATTACATTTTTTGATATACCTATCTGAGGTGCAGCAATACCAACTCCGAGAGATGCCGAGTCTGTGACGGTTTTGTACATCCTTTCGGTGAGGGTCTCAATTAATAATTTATCGACCACAGGATCTACGTTGGAAGATGTACCTCTCAGAAAAAGAGAGTCCTGTTTGTTATCGGTTTGCAGAACCCTGAATGGGGTTCTGTTGTCACCACTTGTTATTAACATTATCTCTTCCGGACTAAAACTGCCGTGATAGCCTTTTTCACCAGCAATTCTGACAGCTGTTCCGCATCCTGTGAAATACAATGTTGAAATAACCAAAAGCACCAGGAAATTTAATCCGTATTTTAACATATTACTTATCAATCAGTTTGTTATACCTGTAGGAGGCTTTTTTTAGTTTATCCATAATTGCAATCCCGATTCCGGTTTCAGGAACAGATTCTGCAACAATATAGTCTATCTCCGGATTATCTTCCAGCCTGTGCAGGGCACCAAAAAGGTTGACTGCAGCCTCTTTCAGATCGCTGTCGTAAGAAAGATATTCAGTCACTTTATACCCTTGTGGGCTCTTTCCGCTGAATGAGAGATATGCGCCGCTTTTTACCCGACTGTTTCTTAAAAACTGTTCCTGATCTTTCATCCTTAGTCCGTCAATAAAGATAGGTTTTTCGGGGCTGTAATGTGACTTTAGCAGGCCTGGTGATGATAGCTGATGCTCACTTACTGGTGGTTCTGTTGATTGCGGCAATACCGACTGAAGATCGGATGCTGTTATAATGCCCTGCCGGAGAATTACAAAACCATCTTTGTTGAGGGTGATCACAGTGGATTCAATTCCCACTTTTGCTGCTCCACCATCAAGGATGCAGTCGACACCGGGAAGCTGTTTTCTTACATGCTGTGCCGTAGTGGGGCTTATCCTTCCGAATTTATTGGCACTTGGAGCAGAGATGGGGCATCCGGAGAGACGGATCAGATCCAGAGCAATCGGATTGTCCGGAACTCTTATACCAACTGTGGGAAGTCCCGATGTAACAATATCGGGTACAAGATCGCTTTTCGGGAGAACAATTGTCAAAGGTCCCGGCCAGAATCTCTCTGCAAGCTCAGAGACTCTTGAATCAATATTTTTTGTAAGTAGCAAGATTCCATCTGCCGATGCGATGTGTACAATAAGCGGATCGAAAGAGGGTCTCTGCTTCTCTGCAAATATTTTAGCAACTGCGGTCGGGTTTAATGCATTGGCTCCCAGTCCATAAACTGTCTCAGTCGGGAAAGCGACAAGACCACCTTCCCGAATGATATCAGCTGCCATTTTTATATCTTCAAATGTTACCATTGTCTGTACTTAATTTCAGTTTTAAGCCAATGCACCTCTTTGTATTCTACAAACCCCATCTTTCTGGCTAACAGGAGTGATTTCATATTACTATCCTCCACATGTATGAAAACCAGGTCTCCTCTCTCCCTTATCTTTTTTGCGAGAGCACAGGCAAGATCTATACCGTACCCCATTCTCCTGTACTCCGGCAATACATTTATAAAACCCATACAACCATCGTCATGTGTCATTATCCATGCTACCAGTTTATTGCCATCGTAAATGCCGAGTGCAATCCCGTTTTTGATTCTATCTTCAATATAGTCGGGACAGACATACTGACGATAGCTGTAATTTTCATAAATATATGTACCCTCACCTGGTGACAAAGGTCTTATATTATTTTTAATTTCGGGCAACTCAACATACGATGGCAGATAAAATTTGGTACATGAAAGATTCCAGACAACATCCCTGGTGTCGAGAAGGTAAGGAACCATCCAGCTTTCAACTATGGCAAAATGGTTATCCTCGCGGGTTAGTCCCTCTAACAGTGAGATAAATTCATTAACATCATTACTGCTTATATAGACCCAATCTTCATAGCTTTTCCCTCTGACCATAACGGAATCTCCATTTATATCTATTGTTCTCACGGGATACCCCTTGATGAAATTGATAAGATTCACATTCCGTAAATGGTCCTTTTCCAGTATTTCAATGGCCTTTAGTTCGTTCGCAGATAATTGTTTCATTTGAAGGGTCACTATTAGTCACAACTCCCCCTATTTTGAAATAAGAGGAGAATCTTTTACAATATTCAGAGGTTTTTTGTTAATTTCAATATCCTCAATAAGGAGTGCTTCGGGGTAGATCAGAGAGACAGGTACCGCCCCCTGATAGAGGTAGTTGAATACCTGTTGGTTTTTGGTAACTCCAAGAACTCTTTTGAGTTTATTCAACGGTACTGAAGAGACCTCCGCCCCGGTAACCAGGGTTTCGCTGCCATCTTTTACTGAAACTCTGTAGATATACTGATCGCTCTCTCCTGTGATTTTTCTTACGATGTAGGCATAATCAAGCCCCTCCTCTTTAGCAGCTTTAACAAGCTCCTCTCTGAGTTGAGCAAGTGTACTGCCCGCAGGTGCATTTATCTCAAGAACTCCGGGAGATAGCTCCTGGCTAACAGATCTTGGTCTGGCTCCGAAACGGAGACTGCCTGTAGAGCTCTTGCTCTTTCTTGTAGGCACTCTTGTGCTGAGCAGGTTTTTTAGAATCCCGTTTTCAATAAGTGCTATCTCTTTCACCGGAACTACTCCCTGAGCATCTGTGCTGTACGAACCAATAAGAGGAGTCGTTCCAAAAGTTTTCAGATCGGTTTTATTTACAACCGAAATTCTGCTGTCAATAACCTTCTTTCCAACTCTCTCTTCAAGTGGTTTTAAATCCCTTCTCGAAGATATGTTCTCTACCCTTGCTACAGATGCCATCACCTGAATTGGTTTTCGATAAGAGAAAATACCTGAGGGTGATACAAGGTTTGAAGCAAAAATTGCCGCACTTGCATCTGACTCAAAAAGTACGGGGCCAAAATAGTACTCATCCATTTCTGCAGCGCTCTGGAGAGATTTCATATTTACGGCAAAATCGTTCACGATTTTAATCAACTCCTGCTCCGATGGTAGCTTTTCAAACTCTGAGGAGTATAAAACCTTATTGTCTCTGATAACCTGACCGGCTTTATTTCTAACCTTACCATTAACAGATAGAATAATAAACGAAACAGGCTCTGTAAACTCTCTACCCTCCGTACTTACAAAGTAGTAATTGGTAAGGATTCCGTCCATTGTTACCCTTGTGTCGAAAAGGTACGGATACTTTGCAAACTCGGCAGATAGTTTTTTTGAAAGCTCTTCGTAGGACCTTCTGTTCAGATTTACATTTCCGGGATTATAGGTGTTTTTTTCGTTTCCGGAAAGCGGAATCATGTCAGGAAGAGATCTCTCCTCTTCTGTGAGGTTTGCATTTTTAATATTATTCTGTTTTGATTTATATACTTCAACTGCAAATTTATAGGCTATATCCGATGTTTGCCAGAAACTTCTTTTGAGTTGGTCGTAATTATCTTCTGACGGTGATAGTGTTGCAGAGATAATGCCATTCCCTGTATAGGAGTAATCGCTGGAAAACTCACTGTTTCCTACCAGCAGATTTACTGAGTGAACTCTCTCTTTAGGGCTTACTTTTGAGTTTAAAATAACTCCTTTGGAGGCAATTACAGATATGTAGGATGTCTCGGCTGTAACATAAGAGATAAACCATGGGGCAGGGGAGTCGGGCAGTTTCAGCTCCTTCATACTCCTGTTCATCTCATCTCTCATAGCTTTGAAAAGAGTGGATTCTTGCTGTGAAAACAGGGGTGAAAGCGTAGTAAAAGAGATAATTACTGCTAAAATTATTCTCATTTTTATATTTATTTTTTTCATCTCTTCAAATTATTAATTAGGGTCTTGGCAGGATTGCCGGAGTAACTGACGGTTTAGCCTTTTTCTGAAGCTCCACCTTATTGACAAAAATTGTTGGAGATATGGCCGTTACAGGAACATTCCCCGAAGATGCTCCGCAGGTTCCGGTAAAAATTTCATATTCACCACCGGCAAATTCAATGTTGGAGAACATAGACAGAGGAGTTCCAATCATATCGACACCCCTTACCAGTTCATCTTTTCTGCCATCTGTGTAGATTCTGTAAACTTCCAGTGGAGTTACATTAAAGGAGTTGGCACCCGAACGACCTGTTTGTGTAAACCCTCCCGTAACAGTTTTAAAGAAGTATCCATACTCTTTGCCCTGTCTCTTCGCCTCCTCAATTAGTAATTTTCGTAGTTCGGCATCAGTTTTAAAGGCATTTGTCTCAACTATAAGGTTTGACTGACGCGATGTCGGGTCGTATTCAAACTCAGCTCTGGAGTGTCCGTTGGATTTCGGGAATCCTTCAAGTCCGGTTCTTGACATCAGAAACTCTTTAAGGATTCCGTTTTTGACAACCTCAACTTTTTCTCCTCTGACGCCTTGTTCATCAAAAATATAAAAACCATTCAGGGAGCTGCCTTTAAATTTTCTGATTGTAGGATCGGAAACAACACTCAAAGTTGCCGGTAAGACACTTTCTCCAACCATATTCTTGAATGTTTGTCCATCGCTTTCACTTTTCATCTTCTGCCCCTCAATCCTGTGACCGAAAATTTCGTGGAAAAAGACACCGCTTGCCGAACCGGACAGAAGTGCCGGACCGGTATATGGCTGAACAAGAGGAGCAACTCTGAGTTCTGAGAGCTTTTGTGAAAGTTCTCTCATATCCTTTTCAATCTGAGAAGGTGAGGGGAGCTCGTCCGGGAAAAATGCAAAATAACTTTTATTCAGAGGCAGTTCCATACCATCTTCGGCCATTGAGTTTGCCCTTATACTAAGGATCACATAAGTCCTGTTTTCTGCAATCTCGCTCCCTTCGGTAGAGACAAAATATTTACGCCAGATCTTATACGATAAAGAGGCATTGGCATTAATGATATCTTTATTTTCTGCAAATATTGCACTGTATTTGTTTAACTGTTTTTGCCAGTATTCAATATCAAGAGCACTCTTATCCCCTTTAAGTGCAGGTTCAAAATACTTTTCGGCTTTTATTGCGGTAAAATCGGGTGACTTATCCTCGTTTTCGACCTTGACCCCTTTGTTTGCTTTTGCCCTTTCAAGGCTGGTAATTGCAAAACGGTAGCGATTATTTACCTCCTCTCTGAGAATCTCTTTAACTGCTTCGTTCCCATTCTGAAGATCTTCAGGCAGGAGAATCGAAGGCGGCCCTGCAAATCTGTTTGTTGCAGTACCGTTCTGAGTCTCATGAAAATTGTCGAATTCCGGAGATCCGATTCTGATCTGCGGTACGAAGAGGGTCTGTTTATCCTCTTCGAAGTTTACTGTAGCACCCATTGTGGAGCGAATTACCCGGGTATGATTTATCATTACTCTGTAATTCATGTAATAAGGAGGATATTCTCCTTTTTGAAGCGTTGCCATCTGCTCCTTCAGTTCTCCTTTCAGTAGATCGAGCATCTTATCCTGAGCCTGAACCGTAAATGAAAGGAAAAGTGAGAGAACAACCGTTAAATTTTTTAATTTCATTTGATGTAATTTAGAGCGGCGAATTTAACTATTTAATCTTTAAATAGGGCATTTTAAACAGAATAATAGCCCAACCGAAACGGAATGGGCTATTATATAATATTATACCGAAAGGTACTATTTTGCCTTGCCTATTGGCATTATGTATAACGGAACTTCAGGCTCCTGCACCTTCAGAACATTTTTTACCATCTCATCATTAAAAGCACCTATTGCGCATGTCCCCAGTTTTAGCGCTTCGGCCTGCAGGTACACATTCTGTGCAGAGTGTCCCAGATCCATGCATACATATCTTTCACGACCTCTGTCACCGTACCTGTCGGTAATCCTGCTGTAAACTGCGCTGTAAAAGATACTGAAAGGGGCATCCTGAATCATCTTCTGGTTCAGGGATGCTGCTGTAAGCTCTTTCCTGAGATCACCCGGTATAACTAAAATTATTTTGTGTGCAGATGCATCATATTTATAGAAACCCGGATCAACACCCGGAACATTTCCTATAACAGCATATATTTCAAGAGGATAACGGGCGCCAGCCGATGGAGCTGTTCTAAGACCCCCTTTAACGTTCGGATTTGTAGATGGCTTAGTTACACCGTAAGCTGCCCACAATATCTGAGAAAGATCTTTTTCGGTGACACCGTCGGGAAGGAATGATCTTCTGGATCTTCTTGAATTAAGACTCTCCTCTACGGAGACCTCACCTTTAATTGAGGGTGTTGGCAGATAATAGACGGTACTTTCCCCTTCTGTGGTTTTCATAATTGATTCTCTTCTGTTTTGCATCTCCTGGGACGAAGCAGTTATAAACGTCAGGAGTGCCACTATTGTTGCGAATGATCTCATAACTATATATTATTTAAATCGTGATGTTATCTCGGAGATATCGAATGTACCGTCAATCAGCTGAACCTCGGTTTTGCCCGACAATATGTTAAAAAAGAACTCCCGGAGTCTCTCAAGTGTTACCTCAACCGGCTCTCCCTTATCGTTCAGCCCCAGATCGTAGCTTTTTAAAAGTTGTGAGTTAAGGCTTGCTGCCGTAAGCAGAAAGTGGTTGTTAAATTTGTCTGTATCCAGTAGATCGGCTGCCAGAACTTTGCCAACGACGGTATAACTGCGGATTGTCTTCTGAACCTCATCCTTTTTCAAAGTGGTTTTGACCTCGTCACTCTCAATGTTCATCTCAATCTTCCCTGAACCCGGCTCCTGAGGCACTCCTCTGTAGAGAGATCCAAGATCGGCAAGGGTAAGGTTGTAAAATTTAGTGCCTGGCGCAACTGTTATGGGGTTGATTGAGAAGGCACTTGGAAGTAATAGGGTTATCTGATCCTGAGCTTTTACCGAAGGACTGTTAAATGTGCCTATTAATGAGTTGCTCACGTCAAGGCTCTGTGTTGCAAAGAGCCCTCCGATTACAACGCAGTTCTCGAGATATATCTCGTCGGCATAGATGCTTCCACCAACAAATGCGTTACAAAGGGTAACCTTTTTTGCATTGATATCGGAGCAAAAGGTGAGTTTGCATTTAAGTGCTCTTGATGAGACTGAATTAGCCGATCCGATACTTTTTCTGAAAATAATCTCACCCTTAGCCTCACTGTCAATAAAAAGCTCCAGTTGTGAAAAAACTGCGCCTTTAAATTCGGCATCTCCCTGCTGGATTTCAAGTTTATAAGCAAAAACTGCCCCCTCAATTACACTATCTCCCAGGATGGTAATATTTCTTCCCAACTCGGCAATTTTCTCAGGTAATATGGGACTTCTGACAATGTTGTCCTTCAGATGCAGATGCGCTTCGCTGATTCGTATTTCTTTTAATTCTTTCATAATAATCAATATTACCTTTTGCACATAACATTAATGGAGTCAAACCTGGCTATTTTTTTTATCATCTCCTTTACTCTGTCGGAATTCTGATCAAAAGGTCTCTCTCTCTTTTCAAGCTCTTTATAAAAGAATCCTTTAAGAATTTCCGCATCATTATCCTCTATTTTCTTCCATTTTGAGCCTGAAGATGATATTCTTTCAATGAGATCGCTCCAGATCACATCTCCGTTATCCCGTCCAATTCCTTCAGGAGCAAATAATTTCCTCTCAAACTGATTATTGTAGCTGCAGGTCTCCAGAAAACAGACCGGAGAGTAGATAGCGCCGGAATGCTCCTCGTTTAGCAGAGCCTCCTGAATTGTTCTGTTAAACCTTTTTTGATGGAGAACGAAAAACTTAGCCTTCGTAATTGTATCATAAGCTCTCTTTTTGGTTACCGACGATGATATTCTTGAGAGGAGGTTACAGCAATCGATTCCGAAAACTGCAATAATATTTATCAGATCATTGTTGAGTACCCTTACTTTATGATTGTTTGTCTCAGACTCATATTTAAAAATGGATTTGTTTAACTCAAATATTCTGTAGGAGAGCTCTTTATTCAGATCCTGAAAAATTTTTAAATATCTGTCGGAAATTCTCTGAAAATCTCTGTTCATCTGGTCTCTTAACGAGACACAACGTTTCATGAGCTCTTTCAGAACAATCTGTTTTGTCTCGGCAGCCTGTGCAATTTCGGTAAGTTGCTGGCTGATTTCAGACCGGATATAGCTGAAAAATCCGTTTATAATGGAATCGGCCACTTTGAATGAGTTGTCCTGCCTTATTTTAACCTCTATTGCTTCGGTTGCGGTAACTGCTTCGGTGAGCTTAGAGACAATATCTTCGCACTCTTTAACACTTTCTGAGAATGGTTCGGTATCGAAATGGAGATTTATCTCGACAGGGATGTCAACCTTTACTGTTTTGGTACCCCCTTTGCCCGATGCTTCGTAAGGTACCGAAATAGTTTGGCTTACAACCTCTTTATAACTCCTTGAAAATCCCATATCCTCTTATTTGACACTATTTGGTTTATCGGCCTTAAATAACTCCATTGCAACCTCTTTAACCCTGGGAGCCCTTTTTGAAGCCCGGAGAAGCTTTTCAAACTCATTCTTAACCTCTTGCCACTCAAGAAACTCCGTATTGATTCCAATATTATCCAATTGTGGAAGGAGCACCTCATTAAAGGTCGATTTTGCATTTTCGTCAAGCACTTCCAGACCGGAAATAATCTCAGCAGATTTATAACCTGAAGGATCACTGATGTGTTCACAGATTATTACCGGAAGGAATGATTCACAATCGCTCTTAACATACTCTTCTACCAGAATATTCTTAGTTAAATTATCCTGAGCGTTTATCTCCTGGATGAAGGTCTTTATTGAGTTGATTACATGAAGTCCCTTTTGTTTGATGTTTGAAGCGACAATCTTCTGACTTGAGCTTACTGACTCCAGTTGTGTTACGGGAATCGTGGCTGTCAGATATTTATTCCTGTTTGAGATTTTACCGATATCTCTGTAGGAGAAATCGATCATTGGTTTGTCCAGCTCAAATATACGGGTCTGGAGATTTATGTTTAGCGAATTGAATAGCTTTGCATACCGTCCGGAGATCATCTTATAGTCCCTCTCCATTGAATTCCGGACATTTACAAGCGCTCTCTTCTGGTGGGAGAGCAACATCCTTTTTGACTCAAAATCACTTTTATGCCTGGCAAGTTTCTGTGAGATTTGTGAGCGGATAAGAGAGTAAAAACCACGGTTTACATTTTCACAAACGTGGTCGGTGGCCTTCTCTTCGGCAGCGACAACTGCTGCCTGCATGGCAACAACAGCTCCGGTAGTGAGGTTCACGCTTTTGGAGACATTCTCCATCTCCTGAGCCAGACTCTTTGTCTCTATATGGTAGTTAAATGTAGACATGAATCAATCCTCCTTCTCTATTTCGGCAATGGCATCTCTTGCAACATCCGGGAGATTAAGGGATACCAGTTCAAAAGTAATATTTTCCACATCCGGTGCAGGTGGAATTTCCGACATTTTGGCAAACAGTGGGTTAACGGCGATGAGAGGTTTTCTTCTCTCGTCCAGCTCATGCACCTCTTTTGCTGCAACGGCGGTCTCTTTATATGTGCCATCTCTGAGCAAAGCTTCGTAGTAATCGATATGTTCGAAGCTATCTGCCTTTTTAGCTATATCGTCTTTGAGTCTCTCCATATAGTTCTCAAAATCGGTCTGTACGTTGAGGAACTCCTGGGACTGCTTCTCAAATGCCGCAAGTACCTCTACACTGCTTCCCACACTCTCAACTACAGTAGAATCCAGCGAACCGTTTGACAACTTCATTGTCTCTTCGGTCTTTTGCATGGAGATCATTGTATTGTAGGCGGCAATATACTCACTTAGCGTTGCCCTCATCAGGTTTACGAGGTCGGTACTCTCTGACCGGTTCCTGCCGTAGAAATCTTCGGTATCCTGATGCCATTTATTCAGATAGTTTATTTTCTGATCTTTAATGTGGTTGTAAATCTTCAACCTCTCAAGTCTTGTCTCCTCCATAAGACTCTGAACAACCGGGGCAACAATCTCTTCGTGAATCTGGTGGATACCGAAAGGCATGTTCGTTGTGCTGCCATCTTCTGCCACCCAGGTGTCTGCCAGAATGTTATATCTCACTTTCGAGCTGCTTTTCAACTGAAACGGGACATACTCCTGAATAGACTCTCCGTAGTTGAAGCTTTCGTTGCGGATTCTCTCTATCTCGGCCTGCTCCAGAACGGGCGAATAGTGGTTATATGAAGATTTAAGAATCTTAAAGAGTACTTTATTTGATTCGAATACAATCTTGTCGGTTGATGCAACCTTGAGAGAGGATATTGTTTGCACAGAGTTGGCCAGGGACATCATCAGACTCTTGAGGACATCTTCAAATTTTGCAGTATGTCTCGAAAGGGTCTCCTTCATCCTGTTTAACTCCTGGAATTTAGCAATATGTGAGTAGTACCGTGAAGAGTCGAAAATCTCGAAAACGGGAGCCCCGTCAGGTATCTCTTTTGTGGTAAACTCTTTGAGAAAATTGTGAAACGGACTGTTGTTTACAACCAGCGGCAGAGATACGGAGGTTGTATCAATATCATCCATACAAAATGAGATTGTTCTGAGTGACTTCTCAAGAGAGCCAAAATAGTCGTGCTGGTTAAGCTCCTGCATTGAACCTGAGAACTCCTGGGTGTCAATTGTCTCGGTATTTGTGGATGTCTCAACAAGTGGAGCCTCTTTCGATAGCCTCTCCAGCTCATCTATTTTTTCTACGAGGATCTCATTGTGCTTGGAAATCTGAAGTTTAAATTCCGATTCCTGTGCAGTTCCGGTATAATCCACTATGAAACTTTTACTGCCATACCGCACCTGATTTGCTACCGGTACATAAGCAACCGCCAGTTTACTAACCTTGTAATCCCTGAAAATTTCGTTGAATTTTTTTCTGAGATCGGCTATCTGCAAATCAATCTGCTCTTTTGCTCTCTTAACCGAATTTTCCCTGAGAAGAAAGATAATAAATGGAATTATGAGTATAAGAGTAAGCCATTTTAAAAGTGACAGATTGGAGATTTGCCTCTTTAGATTTGATGCCTCCTCCTCAAGCTCGGAAATTTTCTTTTCGATTACCTTCTCTTCAAAGACAATTTTTTCGGCAGCCTTTTCATAGAAATCAAGCAGAATTCTTGCCTGATCCTGGTATATGTTTTCGGTGTCTTTAAATACTTTCCCTTTCATCATCTGGATTATTTCAAAAAACGTGTAAATTTATCGCAATTTTTCTCAAATTAACCTATTAAAAACAGAATTTTCAAAGAAATCTTAATGAGGTTATTAACAATCAGATTTGACTAGTTAAAAAGTGTTACTATTCTATGACTATTTCATCAATAAATATAAATGCTTCGCCACCTGTTCCAAGGTGCCAGGCAGGAATCTTTCCAAAGTTGGCTGCTTTGAATTTAACATATCTGCCCTCCAACTTTTTTTTCAATCCAATCTCCTTAAGTGAGATCTCATAGTCGTCGGCCGGTGTCCCGTTTTTAACCGTTGCCTGCTCTTTATAGTTAACACCATCGTCTGAGGTGTAAATAGTTATACTCTTTGGAAACCAGATCCACGATCTGATATCCTGCACGAAACTGCCGTAAACGGAATTGAACTTTTTTTTGCTGCCTAAATCAACAATAGCCTCAAAATCTGTTCCCTGGAAACCCTGCCATCCGCCCAGCCTCCAGTTATCGGAGCCTCTGAGGCCATCTATGAGGGCATCATCGCCTCCACCAGTGTAGTTTTTGTTATATGGGGTGAGCAGTTTCACTGAACGGTTGAGCTCTATCCGGGTGAACCGTGCCTCCACAGGTTTGCTCAATCCAAGTGTTTTATCATATGCAACAGCAGTTACGGTAGTGCTCTTTTTCAATGTAACCGGAGCTGTGTATAGAAGCGAAGCAGTGTCGGGGAGTGTGCCGTCAAGGGTATAATAAATTTTCACGTTGGGCATGGCTGATTTAAGAGCAACCTGAACTGAATCTCTTATTATTGGTCCGGATGACTCTGCATAGGGTACCGGGAGGATGAGTTCATCCCTGACAGATGTTACGGGAATATCGTTCTCCCCCGTTCCCCAGCTCTTTTCGGGTTTGTCGGACATCTGAAAGACAATTGATCCACCTTCCATTATGGTCTTATGAGACAGGAACGATTTGTTATATGTCTCTCCGTTAAGGGTGGCGCTTTTAATATACATCCCTCTTTTTGAGAGATTTTTTGCCTCTATTGTGAAGCTATTTCCGTTCTCAAGATTTATTTTAATCTTATCAAACCAAGGGGTCCCGATTATATACTCCGGATTCCCGGGGGTTACCGGATAGAAACCCATTGCGCTCATCACAAGCCATGCCGACATCTGCCCGCAATCTTCATTTCCGCTAAGGCCGTCCGGTTTTGATGTGAAGAAATCATCCATTATCTGACGGACTCTCATCTGGGTTTTCCAGGGCTGAGCTGCAAAGTTGTAGAGGTAGGCCATATGGTGGCTGGGTTCGTTTCCCTGTGCGTACTGTCCTATTAATCCGGTTACATCTTTCAGATCCATTCCGCTGATTTTTGCATCTGTACTGAAGAGCTCGTCAATTTTTGCAGCGAATTTCTCCTTACTGCCGTGAAGAGCAATGAGCCCTTCTAAATCCTGCGGAACATAAAAGCTGTAATGCCATGAATTTGCCTCAGTAAAGTGCCAGTCAATGGTGGTGGGGTCAAACGGGGTGAGCCAACCGCCGTTCATTTTTGGTCTCATAAACCCGGTTGTTGTGCAAAAGATGTTCTTGTAAGATTGTGCACGTCTGATATACTCCTTGTAGAGCTCCTCATTGCCAATATCCCGGGCCATAATTGCGATACACCAGTCATTATAGGCATACTCCAGTGTCTTTGAGATTGATCCATGCTCTTTATCGCCGGGTATATACTGATATTTACGGTATGCTTCTAGTCCGTAATGGTCTTTTGAAGCACTGTTTACCATTGCTTTTATTGCCAGTGAAGAGTCAAAACCGCGAATACCCTTCATCCAGGCATCTGCGATAACAGGAATGGAGTGGTTCCCTATCATGCAGTAGGTTTCGTTTCCGGCAAGTTCCCATATTGGTAAAAGCCCCCCTTTTTCATAAATATTGAGCATGGTTTTAATAAAGTCCAGAGATCTTTTGGTGTCGATTATTGTCATAAGGGGATGCCAGGCTCTGTAGGTATCCCAAAGTGAGAATACCGTATAGTTTGTAAAGCCTGTTGCTGTATGGATATTCCGGTCTGTTCCGCGATATCTGTTATTGGCATCCATAAAGAGATTTGGCTGTACCATAGTGTGATAAAGAGCTGTATAGAAAACCCTTTTCTTCTCTTTACCGCCACCTGTTACCTCAATTTTTGAAAGCTCACTGTTCCATCTTTTCCACCCATTCTCTTTTATCTGATCGAAACCCCATCCCGGGAGTTCGCTCTCCATATTCAGTTTTGCCCCATCGTTGTCTACTGAGGAGAGAGATACCTTTACCTCTATTTGCTCCCCTTTTTTTGTGTTAAAACCTACAAATGCCTTAATGTTTTTACTCCGGGCAACAGAAATACCCTCCCTTAATGTGTCATTCAGGGCTATCCCGCTTCTGATGAATGGCTTAGAGAACTCCATATGAAAGTACCATATCATATCTTTTGCCCAGTTTGAGGAGCGTCTCATTCCTCTGATCTCTTTGTCATTTATTATCTCGATTTGTGAATCGGTAACCCTGTCTCTGTGTTGCAGATCTATTATTATGTTAGAGAGTTCGCTCTCAGGAAAAGTGTATCTGTGGTATCCGACTCTCGGGGTTGCAGTCATCTCTGCAATAACCCCCGGTTTATCCAGTTTTACCCGGTAGTATGCAGGCCGGGCATATTCGCTCTTTTTATCAAATGCAGATGAGTATAAATTATTGTCAAAAACCGGTGCACCTACAACGGGCATTACAAGAATATCACCGTAATCGCTAACCCCCGTTCCATTGAGTGCTGTGTGTGCAAAGCCGTAAATAACAGAGTCGGTGTAGTGGTATCCGGAACATCCGTCCCATCCTGTGAGCCTTGTCTGTGGTGAAAGCTGTACCATACCGAATGGAACAGTTGCTCCGGGGTAGGTGTGGCCGTGTGCATCTGTTCCGGTAAATGGATTAACGAATGATGCCGGTTCACGAGTTCCGGAACAATTACTCAGAATAAAAGTTGCCGGAATTATCAGGAATAATATTTTAAAATATTTGGTTATCATTTGATTGAAGGTTTTATGTCAGGGTTTAAGTTTTCCTGGGAATAGTTGTTAAGGCTATATATTTTTAAATTCTCCGTAAAGTTTGAAGGGGTAAGATTTGATCTGCAACTTACTGTTTTTTTCTCTCCTGGGAAGAGGTGGAAAAAATTATCGCTAAAACTTGAAATACCGGTATTGGTATAGAGATAGACAAAGGGAGTGAACTTATCTGCCTTGATTTCAATCTCATATCCATCTTTTTTATAAACAACTCTCTGTTCGATAGCTGACGGTTCGATTTCAAGAGAACCATAAGGGACTAAAAAAGTGCTGTTTTGATAGGTTTCACGATTATTGGTTACAAACTTCGCCTCAATTAAGGTTGTTTCAGGATCGGATATTAATTTGAGTTTTTCAATCTCACTGCTGAATAGTTGAACAGAACTTTGGGGGGCTATTATTAACTCCCTGTCAAGAAGCTCGGTTCCGGAACAGTTAAAACTATGCTGATATATTGTAAGTCTGCCTTTTATGCTCTCAGTTTTGTCGGATACCATCTTTACATTGAGTTTCCCATCTTCGATTAAAAGTGAGAGCATTACATCTTTGTAGAGGTTTCTGACACTAAATTGAAGTGCTTTCCAGTTGTGGTCCGAATCCATTCCCGACCAGCTTGTCACAGGCCAGCAATCATTTAACTGCCAATAGAGAGTTCCCATACAATATGGTCTGGAGGCTCTTTGTGCCTGGATTGCCATGCCAATCCCCTTTGCCTGAACAAGCTGGCTCAGATATATATAGGAGATAAGACTCTTTGGAAAGAGCTTCTCATTTTTAAGATAGGCGGCAATATTTTCAAAACCTGTCGGATGTTTCTGATGGGATTTTAGTTGCGGCGAGAAGAGTGTATCGGCACTTTCAGGCTGGAAACGACGGATAACAGCTGGCGAGGGCATCGCCTGCAGACCAAACTCGCTCATGAACCTTGGAACTTTTCTGAGGTATGTCTCAATTGGCTGTAATCCCCACCACACCCCCCAATAGTGTGAATCTGTGTGGGTCATACTACTCTCCCTTCCCCAGCCGAATTGGGGTGAAGAGGGGAGATAAAACCTTCCGGAATCGAATTTTTCAAGGCTTTCGGGGATTATTTTATGAAATAGTTCCATGTAACCGTTCCACAATTTTGCAGAGTCTCCGGATGAGATAGAGAGACTCTTTTGCCACCCCCAGTTATGCCAGGCCTCGTCAGACTCGTTGTTACCGCACCACAATGCTATTGAAGGGTAATTTCTCAATCTCCGGATCTGATATTCACACTCTTCAGTAACATTTGCCAGAAAAGTGGAGTCAGAAGGGTACATAGCGCAGGCAAACATAAAATCCTGCCAGACCATTATGCCGTTTCTGCTGCAAAGTTCGTAAAAGATATCTTTTTCATAAACTCCTCCACCCCAGACTCTGAGCATATTCATATTTGACTCCCGGGCTGTCTGAATAATTCTGGTATAGTCACTCTCCGTAACCTCTGTTATGAAACTGCTTTGCGGAATGTAGTTTGCCCCCTTGATATATACCGGAATGCCATTAAGTTTTACATAAAATGAGCGTCCGATAGAGTCATCTTCATTTACAACCTCTATTTTTCTCACCCCAAACGGGATCTCTTTTTTCCAGTTTGCTCCGGAATCTGTCTTAAGTTTGAATTCCAGATCATAAATATGTGGTTCCCCCAGACCGTTGCTCCACCAGAGTTTGGGATTCTCTATCTCAAATTCGGTTGTAAACTTTCCGGTGGCAGGATTTAGCTCAATCTCCTTCTTAAGAAAGAATCTATCAGATTGCTTCTCTCTGATAGTGATTGTTGCCCCCTCTTTAATCTTCGATTCAATTGAAAACTCAACCTTAACTTGCGCATGATTTGGATCAACCTCTTCGCAAATGAGAAAAACATCCTGCGGGTAGTGGCTCTTCCAGATCTCAAGATAGGGTGGGGATGTAATACCGCAAGTTATGAATCCGGGCCCCCAATCCCAACCAAAGTGGTAGGCCGCTTTTCTTGCATAGACCCATCTGCCCCCCGGAATAATATATCCGTTTGCCGCAGAGTCGGCCAGATATTGTTCTGTTGCGGGTTTAAAGTGTATATCTATAGTGTTTTCACCTCGTCTCAACTTCCCGGTACAGTCGAATTTCCATCTTCTGAACATATTTGAACTCTTACCAAGTTCCGATCCGTTCAGATAGATTGTTGCATATGTATCCAGCCCTTCAAAAACAAGATTCAGATTCTTAGAATATTTTTCGTTACCACCAATGAAAAAACTTTTTCTGTAGGACCATCCACTCTCTCCAATCCATTGCAGATTCTTTTCATTCTCTCCGTAATAGGGGTCATTTATAAGCCCTTGATTTAAAAGATCGGTATGGATGGTTCCGGGTACATTTGCCTTATACCACTTGTCACTCTCTGTATTCTGACTAAATTGCCAGCCGTCGGTCAGATAGACTATCTCCTTAAGATTCTTATCCCTGCAGCCGGTCACAGCTATTATGAGAAACAATATGATTATCCGGTTTTTCACGATTTTGACGGGATATATCCTCTCCATCCGTAATATGCAAGGTAGAGGTATGGGATTATAAGTATGAGATAGGAGAGCTGAATTCCTGCAGAGTCGGCAACTACACCCATTAGCAGAGGTAACAGCGCCCCTCCCAGGATTGCCATTACCAGAATTGAAGAGCCCTGTGAGGTCTCTTTACCAAGTCCGTCAATAGCAAGGGTGAATATGTTTGACCACATTATGGAGTTAAACAGTCCGATTCCTACAACTGCCCATAGCGCAGTAGTACCACCTGTGAAAACGGTTATGAGCAGCAGAGCAATTATAAAGAAACTAAACACTGTAAGAGTTCTTGCTGCCATGCTTTTACCGATCATGAATCCTATCAGGTTGAGAGCAATAAGTATAAAGAACGGGGCCACCAGTGAAAGAGAGACTCTGCTCTCAAGATATGTGGTGCCATATATCACTACAAAACCGGCTAAAGCAATTAATACCATGTATATATACTTTTTGCCTTTCGCAATTACAGCACCCAGTGAGATTGCGCCAATAAACCTGCCTATCATGGCACCTCCCCAATAGAATGCAAGGTATGTTTTGGCCTCCATCTCCGGATAGGCAAGAATCTCTTTCAGGTAATTGATAATCGTACTCCCGACAGAAACTTCGGAACCTACATAGAAGAATATTGCTATGGCTCCAAGTGAGAGCTGGCTGTATCTCAGTGCTCCGGCACCCTTTCCGATAGATTCGCTGCTCTGCATAGAGGGTAGTTTGGCAAAGGCAAACACAACGGCAAGTAGAAGAAATATAGATGCAAAAACAATGTACGGGATCTGCACGCCTGCTGCCGACATTGTCAAACCTCCATCTGTAAGTATCTGCTCTCCGGCTTTGTTCAGAAGCGGTGTTCCATGTCCTGCGAAAAAGTGGAATACCAGATAACCTCCGATAATAGGGGCTATTGTTGTTCCGAAGGAGTTAAAACCTTGTGAGAGGTTGAGACGGCCGGATGCCGTATCGGGCGACCCGAGAATGGCAACATAGGGATTGGCAGCTATCTGTAGCATCGTGAATCCAAGTCCAAGTATGAACAGGGCAATCAGAAAAAAGCTATACTGGCGGAAATGTGCTGCAGGGTAGAATAGAATACATGCTATGGCAGAAATGATTAAACCAATTATTATCCCTCTTTTATAGCCAATTTTCTGAATAGGATCTCCTGCAAATGAAGAGATTATAAAATAGATTAGAGATCCGATAAAATAGGCTCCGAAAAATGCGAACTGTATAAGCATAGCCTGCGTATAGTTCAGTTCAAAGATCTTTTTCATGTAGGGAATAAGAATATCGTTCATACATGTTATGAATCCCCACATAAAGAAGAGAAGGGTTATGAGCATAAAGCTGGCTCTGTAATTTGCATTTTTTTCCATGGCTGGTTGTTTAGTCTCAGTTTTTCAATATATCGTAAAAATAGTTCAATCCTTTTAATAGTGCTAAATTGCGAACCTCCATACAAGTTTAGCGAGTACTGTAGTGTTGGTTAGTTTAAGAGTATTATTCGAAGTATCAACATTTTGATTAACTACGAAGTAGAAAAAACTCCCTATTTTTGGAATCCAGTTAATACGATAATTAAGGAGCATTTGATTGTCCTCACTGTTCCATTGAGCAAAAAGAGAAGTATTGAGTCTTGTGTTAAGTGCAAACTCTACCCTCCCTCCAACTTCACTTACATTAAATTTGCCCTCCGGAATTACCAGATAATTTTGCCGGAGGTCAAGACCAATATTGAGCTTTCTGCTAAGGTTAAGGTTGAGCTCCATCTCTAATCCAGTCATGTTGCCGGTATAGAATTTACCGGTACTGAACTCGATCTCTCCGGATACTCGTCTCCCTTCAAAAGTGCTGTACTCCATTGCAAATCCGCTATCCCAGTATCTGCCTGCAGGAATTGTTACCGAACCTATTAAATCAAACGGTTCGGCAGGATTATCCAGCATGTGTGAAACTTCCAGCACAAATGAGTCCCCGTTTTTAAAATTTACTCCGAATGGACTCCAGGCATACCTGAATGTTTCGGCTTCATTGGTTTTATCGTTCAGGTAGTATTCGAATGCAAATGGTTTAAAGGCAAAGTTTCTGACATATCCCGGCATCTTTTTGTATCGCGGATTGTATCCGAGCTCGCCGTATATTCTTTTGTAATTGGAGCGGTTTATAAAGCCGAGTCCCGGATTGAAGTTCTCCTGTATTGTATTAATGCCGGCAAAAAGTTCCCAGATATCGTTTGGATAGTAGACGAAGAGGTGGTAGGTGCTGTTCTTATCTTTATGCAGTTGGGTATTATTTTTTTTGTCTATTGAGATAGCTCCGGAGAAACCGAGCATAAGATTTCTGTCACCAGCGAATCTGGAAGTGGAATATGTAAAATCGGCTCCGTACAATGCATTATAACCATCTTTGGAAAACTTCTGAGTGGTAATAAAACCAACTCCCGATTGTTCCAGAATATCCTGTTTAATTCTGAATACGGACGAATTTGCAGAGTGAATATCCCCCGAAGCTCCTGTCTGTAAAGATAATAATCCAATACTGGTTCTGTTTAGTTTTCCGAATAATCTTACACCCCCCAGTACAGGGATCTCTTTTCCGGAGTCAATACCTATTCTCCTGCTGTAAAAGAGAGTTGCTTTTGAAACCTGCATGTCGAAATAACTCTTTCCCTCCAGAAAGAACTGGCGCTTTTCAGGATAAAAGAGTGAAAAACGGGTAAGATTAACCTCTCTGCGGTCGGACTCAACCTGTGCAAAATCTGTGTTGGCTGTAAGGTTAAGTTTTAATGTAGGTGTAATGTCAAAATTGACCTCACCTCCAATCTTACCTCTCTTTTCCGACCCGGAGGTTCCGGTCTGGATCCCGGCGGTAACAAATGGTATAATCTCGACTCTCTCTTTCTGCTTAATATTCTCTAATCCAATAAGCTTCCCACTTTGAGAGATCTTCTCGACTCCGTATATACGCGACCAGGCCTGCCATAACAGCTGCTCCTTTTTTCGTCTTATGTTTCTTTCAAAATTGAGTCCCCAGACATGTTTACTATCCCCTTTAAACTTAAAGGTTGAAAACGGAATTTTAACCTCGGCATACCAACCCATGTGGTCACTTGTAGCTTTTGCATCCCATATTCCGTTCCAGTCAAAATTAAAATCGAGACCATCATCTCCAAGCCAGACATCTGCCATTGCACCATTTGGGTTAATAACAAACAGATATCCATTCCTGTTATCATTAAAGGGGCTAATCATGATTTCAAAATCATCATCACTTCCCCAGTCAAAATCTCTGGACATCTGTTGCGCCGATATCTTCTTTGGTTCGGAGTCAAAACACCAAATTCCGAAATAGATTTCGTTTGTGTTGTAAATTACTGATACCCTTGTTTTTTCTGTTGGTAAAGCACCCTCAGTCTGTTCACGTTGGGTGAAATTTGTAATTGGAACAGCATGGCTCCATGCAGCCTCGTTTAATATCCCGTCAAGTGTAATCTTCTCTTCAGTTCTGTATGCCGTAAGAGAGTCAGGTTTAGAGCGTTGAGCCAGAGAAAGTGTAGAGGAGAGGAGCAATATAGTTAATGCTGCAATAATATTTTTCATTCTATGATATTCTGACCATTATGGTTCTCCAGCTGTTGAGGAGCTCCTTGCCGTCATAGAGAGTTCCGTAAACTGTACACTCATCTTCATCTTTCACTATAATCTCAAAACCAGCGAGAGAGGTGTCACTCACAGTGAATTTTGAGTAGAGAATATTGCGGTCTGAGTTAAAATCTCCCCTTCTGGTACCTTGCTCCGGGTTGGTACATTCAAATCTGAATTTTGAATCGGACTCTCTTTGAATTTTATAGTTGTTAAAAACTTTCTTCCCCTCTACACAAGCCCAGCTTTCATTTATTATCTGATTATCATCCACAACAATTTTTGCCTCTCCGATTGCCCTTAAAATATTACCATCTTTGTCAACAAACTCGGAATTTGTCATCCATTCAGCAGAGTCGGACAATAAATGTTTCACAGCTCTCATATATAGAAATTTTTATAGTTTTCAGGGAGTCAGCTTTTCGTGGAGAAGCTTCAAAACCAAAGATACAAAAAAAAGCGAAAAGCTTTACCGGCCGTTTTTCAAATAGTCCAACGCTCTTTCAAGTATCTCATCCTTTTTCAGATCCCACCAGTTAAACTCGGCAAAAATATCCGGCTCCACACCCTCTTCTGAGTAATTTACCTTATTGAGGTCAAATGATTGAGATATTGAAAATCTGTATGTCCATCCGTTTGGCAACTGCCCACCGTTAGGTAACCCACCCCCACCACCGGTTTTATCACCAATTAGAACTATACCCGGAATAGCCTTCGACGCAAGGGCAAAAAATGTGGTTGCACTATACGAACCTCTGTCTATAAGAACGATAAGTGGCTTTGAAGTGAACCTCAGACGTTCAGATGGCTTAATGTAAAATGGCTCGAACGGGCCAAATTCATCTCTTCCCAATCCGTTTCTTGTTCTGTTATACATTACCAGAGTTTCGGAGCTGACGAATCGACTCAGGATTTTGGGAATATTTGTAAAAATTCCACCTCCGTTTTCACGAAGATCCAGGATTATCCCCTTAGTACTTCTGTAACGGTTGATAATAAAATCGAGAGCACCATCACCGGCAGTACTTGAAAAACTTGCATATCTTACATATCCAACCTCTTTCCCCGAGATAAATCCATGTTTGAAGCTCTCTGTAGTATATTCACCATCTTTAAGATAGTGATCTTTTATTACACGGTATTCAAAGTTGTCCTGACCTCGCAGATATGCGTTGTATCTTGAAACATTAAAGGGTGCGACAAGGTTGGTATGATCATCCCTGAGCTCATTCAGCATACTTCCCATAACATTGAACAGAGAGTCTTCCCTCATAGCCTTGTAAAGCTTTGGTCTGTATTTCAGTTTAACGGCATCCCAGTCAACCCCCTTAAGCTCAAAATATGCATATTTTTTATCAACTTCATTCCACAAATAGTCGAAATTCACAAAAGGGTCGGTAGACGCCAGATCTTTTTCGAAAAGAAGCTTCTGACAAGAAGTAAATATCAGAAATGCACTTAATATGATAATCAACTTTTTCATACTCCCGGTCACCTGTAATTAAATAGGATTGAAAACTGAAACGTATGTTTTGCAAAATTAAACGGCTCATGTCTACCCGGAGCATTGTAAACATCAAAAAGGTAGGAGAGCCGGAATCCGTTCCCGTTTTTAATGTAGGTGGTAAAACTAAGCTTTGTCATAAACCTGAATCCATTTACGGAGAACTTGTAGTCGCTGAAACTATTCATATTAGTACCAGTGATCTGAGGCAGATAGTTGTATGCATATCCGGGTCTGTAATTCATATTCAGAAGACCGGAGCTAAACGATAACGAGAGATCCCGGTATGTTGGCCTCAATCTGATTCTGAAAAAGGGTAGTTTTACTGTTTTAGCCCTCACCCTTGGCACAGAGAGCGCAACCTTTCCGGTTGCCATCAGGTTTGAGATGTTCTCGACACCCATAGAGTTATTCATCAGAGCAGTGTTCTCTCTGAAATTGGTACTGCTTATATGTGTACCTCCGGCTTTGAAATTCCAAATGCCATTTGACCACTTATCAACAGATCGGAGATAGGTGTAACTCACATCCATGATATAAGTTGTGGCCGATTTGTAAGTGTTGTTGAACTCGTTGGTCTGAACGCCATAAGAGTATGTAAAGTTAAGGTCGGACTCCTCTTTCAATCCGGATTTAAGAATCCCTACCGAACCGCTTCCCGAAAATCCATCATAAAAGAGAGGAGAGGTAGCTTTATCCCTGAACAGAGAGTTTCCTGCACCGATACCAAACTCAATAAATGATTTTTTTGCCGGATTTAAATCCTGACCATAGCAATAACCTGTAAGAGTAATAAAAGATATCAGCAACAAGGCGCGGACTCTCATAGACGGCTTTTTTTAAATTGTCGTCTAAGTTAGCTAAAATATCCAATATTAGCGAAGCTCCTTTTTACACCTTTGCTGTATTTTACGGACGGATATCCGAAAATAACAAATAAACCCTCTCTGCTCGGGTATTTAATTCCGTGAGAATCACGGAATTTTTTTGCGTTTTTTCCATTCTGGATAAGCGGATGGATTCCCCCGAGCATACAGGTTCCCAGTCCAAGGGACTCTGCCGCAACCATTGCATAAGTTGCAGCTATAACCGGGTCGGCCGGATCGCAATATGGCGAACCGTAGAAATAGATTGCCAGAGGAGCGTCATAGGTGACAAGATCAATTCCCTCCCGCATCTTTCTGGTGTAAAGTTTAAAAAGCGGCCTCACGAAACCTTTGAACAGAGAGTCATTTGCCTTGCCCCAGAATGGTCTCATTAAAAAGAGGAACCATTTTGAGACAAACCACTCCATAGACTCCAGATATTTACAAAAATCTGAAGAAAATTTCCGGGTATTCACTCGACCTTTGATTATAAGCAGATTGACATCGGAAGGTGGTAAACCCATTGGTGCAGATGATGCTGCATTTACAATCTTATCAATTAATTCATCTTCGACATCTCTATCCAGATACTCCCTGATACTTCTTCTTCTTTTGAACAGAGAGTCTATCTGTTGGTAGTTCGCCGCCATCTCTGACGAAGGCAGCGGGAAGAGATCTGAAACTGAGGTGAATCTTCCCTCAATCTCAATTGCATCTTCCGGGCAGATTGCCATACAGTGTCCGCAACCGATACACCCGAAAGCGGGAGAGTCGCTCTTTGCAACTTTCCCATCCACAATAACTAAACTAAAGTCTTTACAGACAGAGACACAAAGGCCGCAACCGGTACAAAGTTCATTTTTAAGTACAATTTGAGCAGCCTCATTCACTCGGGATGTGGGAATGGTCATAATCTTTGAATTTGTATGCAAAAGTATTAACTTTAAGCACATTTTATCACAAAACAGATGAAATCTGAAATAAATTTTCTTCTTAACGGTGAGGCAGTTACTCTTGATTTTGCCCAAGAGCGTGATTTATATCCACATATGACAGTGATGAGGTATCTGAGGGAGTACCGCAGACTTACCGGTACAAAGGAGGGGTGCGGTATCGGAGATTGCGGAGCATGCACTGTTGCAGTTGCATTCAGAGGGGCCCGGGGAGAAGTTGTTCTCAACTCCGTTAATTCATGTCTGATGATGGTGGGGATGTTAGATGGAAAACATCTCATTACAATAGAGGGGGTAAGGGAGGGAGAGGTGTTGCATCCCGTTCAGAGTTCGCTGCTGAAGAGACGGGGGGCACAGTGCGGATTTTGTACTCCCGGAATTGTGGTCTCATCATTTGTTCATTACGAAAACGGGAAGGAGTTTACTCCTGAATCGGTAAAAGTGGCACTTTCGGGAAATCTGTGCAGATGCACCGGCTATGAAAGTATCAGAGAGGCTCTGATGGATATTCAACTCAATAAGGAGAAGAAAATATTGCACACAATCAAACTTCCAGATATTTCCAGTGAGGGTTTTATGTGGGAGGGGGAGAGAGGTGCCTACATTAAGCCGCCTGATCTTAAATCGCTTCTGGATTATAAAAGCAGGTTACCTGACTATTCGTTAGTGTGTGGGGCGAGTGATATCAGTGTCAAAAACAAGATCGAGGAGCCTGAGTACAACCGGTTGATTGATATTTCGGATATCTCCGAACTCAAATTAATTAATTTCAGCGGCCAGGATTTAACAATAGGGGCTGCCTGCTCCATAGAGAGTTTCAGAGAGAGTTTACGGGAGCTCTACCCTCAGGTAGATGAATATCTGCAATCTTTTGCCTCACTTCCAATCAGAAACGGTGCATCGGCAGGCGGTAACGTAGCAGGAGCTTCGGCGGTCGGAGATATCATGCCTATGTTACTGGCTCTAAGAGCTAAAATGAGGCTGCTATCAGTTAAAGGAGAGAGGATTGTCAACTGTTCCGGTTTTAATATCGGTTACAGAAAGCAGATACTCGAACCAGATGAGATCATTCATTCCTTTATAATTCCGGGACCAACTGAAAACAGGAGGCTTTTTCTTCACAAGCAGTCCCGGAGGAAGGATATGGATATATCTGCAATGAGTTTTTGTATCTCATTCGAAGTTGATAATAACCGGATTGTAAACTGTTCAACAGGTTTCGGGGGGATGGCTCCGCAACCGGTATCATCGCATAAGCTGGAGCAGTTTCTCAATGGTAAACCATTTAATGAGAATACCTTTTCAGAGGCTGCAGAGTTGGTTCCGACACTCTTCTCTACAATAAGCGACATGAGAGGTTCGGCTGAGTACAGAAAAATAGTAGCATCCAATTTATTGATTAAATGTTATCGGGAGACAAAGTAAAATGGAAGGGGCCAATAAAAGATTATCTGCACATTTTGAAGGGAAGACCAGATTCCTGGATGATCTGGAGAGACCCGACAATATGTTGTATGGCTACATATGCGGTAGTCCTGTAGCACATGGAAAAATAAAGAGTATCGATTTCAGCGAAGCTCTTGGTTGTGAGGGTATATACGCAATTATCTCGCACAAAGATATCCCCGGAAAGAACTCAATGGGGGCCGTATTTGAAGATGAGCCTGTTCTGGCAAAAGATATTGTTGAGTTTTATGGTGAGGCGATTCTGCTGATAGCTGCAAAAAACAGGGAGTGCGCAAAGAGGGCGTTGGAGCGGGTAAAAATTGATATTGAGGAGTTACATCCGGTTTTGGAATGTGAAGAGTCATTTAAACTTAAAAATTTTCCCTTCGCTCCTTTGCATATTGAGAGCGGCGATATAGAAAAGGGGTTTGCCGGTTCGGACCATATAATTGAGGGTGAGCTTAAAATAGGAGGGCAGGAGCACTTTTATCTGGAGACACATGCCGCTCTTGCCATACCGAATGCCGACGGCACTCTGCACGTTATCTCATCTACCCAGAATCCGACCGAAAACCAGCTCATTATTGCAGAAGCTCTCAAAATGGACTCTTCAAAAATTGAGGTTTCGGTAAATGCGATAGGTGGAGGCTTCGGGGGTAAAGAGACTCAGAGTAACTGGTGTGCTGTTTGGAGTTCGCTACTGGCAGTGAAATGTTCCAAACCTGTGAAAATGGTTCTGGACAGGAGGGAAGATATGCTCATAACAGGCAAAAGACACTCTGTACAAGTCAAGTACAGAGTTGGTTTTACAAAGAGCGGTTTAATAAAGGCCTACACATCCACATTTCTGTTCGACACAGGCTTCAGTGCCGATCTTTCACGGGCAATAATGGAGAGGTGTATGTTGCATCTGGACAACTGTTACTACATTCCTGCTTTAAAGAGCGACCTCTATCCGTGCAAAACCAACAGACCATCCAACACCGCTTTCAGAGGATTTGGTGCCCCTCAGGGAATAGCTGTAATTGAGTATATTATGGATGAAATATCCAATGTAACCAATATTGATACTCTGGTTGTACGAAGAAGAAATTTTTACAAAAAGGGTATAAGAAACAGAACTCCATACGGGCAGCTATTCAGGGATAACATATTTGAAAAACTTTACAGCGATCTTTTAAAAAGTTCTGATTACATCAACAGAAAACGAGAGATCCGGAAGTTCAATAAGGATAACAGATATCTTAAAAGGGCGCTGTCTGTAGTACCTGTTAAGTTCGGAATATCCTTCACAACCTCCTTTCTTAACCAGGGCGCGGCACTTGTCAATCTCTATAAGGATGGTTCGCTAACCATCCACCAGGGGGGTGTGGAGATGGGGCAGGGGTTGTATGACAAAATGGTCTCGGTTGCCTCTTATGAGTTTGGGATTAAAAAAGGGGCTGTAAGGATCTACCCGGTTAACACAATGATAATTCCCAATACCTCGGCTACTGCGGCATCAACGGGGTCAGATATAAACGGACATGCTATAAAACTTGCAATAGAGAGGCTTAAAAAGAGGTTGAATGAATTTGCTTCACAGGTGTATGGATTTGATAAGGAGTCTGTTGTGTGGGAGAATTCGGAGCTTTACGAAGCTGGGAACCCCTTTAAGAGATACCCGCTTGAGGAGTTTGTAAAGAGAGCCTATTTAGCGAGAATCAGTCTGAGCGAGCAGGCATACTACAGCACTCCCGGAATATTTTTTGACAGAGAACTCTCCAGGGGAACCCCATTCTTTTACTATGTCACAGGAATCTGTTCAACCGAGGTTGAGGTGGATATACTGACAGGTGCTCATAAAATAGTGAGAGCAGATATTTTACACGATGCCGGAGAGTCCCTTGACTGGGAGATAGACAGGGGGCAGATTGAGGGAGCTTATATCCAGGGTGCAGGTTGGGTGACAATGGAGGAGCTGATTTACAACCCTAAAGGGGTATTGATCACGGCAAGTCCCGATAGTTACAAAATTCCGGGCATAGCAGACATACCGGAAGATTTCAGAGTTACAGCCTTTAAAGGAAACCCTTTCAGAGAGGGGATACTTGGGAGCAGGGCAATAGGGGAACCTCCGTTTATCTACGGGCTATCGGTTTGGCTGGCAATAAAAGAGGCTCTGAAGAGTTACAGAAGAGGGGGATTCCGTTTTGATCTTCCTGCTACAAAAGAGAGAATAGTAAAATGTGCATACAGATATGAATAAAGTTTTAAAAGATTACAAAATTACACTCCTGATGGGAACCATCTGGGGATTAACTGAGTTATTATTCGGTTATGCCCTTCATTTAATTTCAATTCCGGTAGCGGGGGCTCTGCTTATGCCTGCCGGTGTTATTTGTATGTATTTTACATGGAGGGCTACTTCAAGCCCATTCAGGACTTTTCTCACCTCGTCTATTGCAGCGCTCTTTAAGCTGGTTACCCTCACTATTGTTCCTGCAGGTGCTGCTTATCTGGTTATTAATCCCGTAATTGCAATTCTGCTTCAGGGGGTGTTTATGCTTGTACCTCTCATGGCAATCTTCAAACTACGGGAGAGAGTTATAAATTGGTACTATCCTGTAATTCTACTTGCGACATTCTCCTCTATCTTCCTGTATAAAGCCGCTTTTATACTCTTTCAGAACTATTTAAATTACATAAACTGTTCACCTGCACTTTCGGGTTTGAATATATCTGCCAATATCACCTTCTTCTTTACGGAGACTTTTATCAGCACTATGGTTTTTGTAATATTCCTGTTAATTAGCAAGTTGCATTCTGCGAAACATGTAATTACAGCTTCGCTGCTGCTGTTTGCCGCAACTCCCGCCGCAGCCCAGACCTCACTTCCGCCGCTGTTTGTAAAAACTCCTGAGGGAAAAGAGGTGAAACTTACAGATTACCTTAAAGAGGGGAGGCCTGTTGTCATATCGTTTTGGGCAACATGGTGTAAGCCCTGTACCGAGGAGCTGGAGGCTGTTTCGGAGAGGTTTGAATCATGGAGTAAGGAGTCCGATTTCAAGTTTATAGCAATTAGTGTAGATGACTCGCGCTCCTCTTCAAAAGTTCGCAGTTTTGTCTCAGGCAGGGAGTGGCCATTCACTGTGCTGCTGGATTCGAATCAGGAGATTATGAAAGCTATGAATGTCACGTCGGTACCATTTACACTTATCCTGGATAGAAAAGGTATAGTAAGGTACAGCCATTCAGGCTATATACCCGGGGATGAAAACACATTAATACTGGAAATAAAAAAAATATCAGATGAAAAATAGGTTATTACTCTGCACTCTGGTTCTGTTTGCAGCATCCGGAGTGTTTGCTCAGAAAAAATCTCAATTCTCGGGAAGCATATCCAGCACAAACCATCTTTACAGGAGTGACCAGGCAATAAATTTCTTAAGACCCGGAAACCCTTTTGCCACCAACACCATAACACAACTGAATTACAGCTTTTCAGACTTTTCGGCGGGGATTCAGTATGAGGCATATCTTCCGCCACTATCGGGATACCCCTATCAGCTGGAGGGGAACAAAATAACCGGAAGATATTTCAGATACTCAAAAAACTCTCTGGATGTTACTGTTGGGAGTTTTTACGAACAATTCGGGAATGGACTCATTTACAGGTCTTATGAAAACAGAGATCTGGGAATAAATAACTCAACGGATGGGTTAAAGGTGATATTCAGGCCTGTTCAATCGTTGAAAATTACCGCATTGTACGGGATGCAGAGGCGGTTTCTGGAACTTACAAAGAATTATATTAAGGGTTTTGATGCCGAGTTTTTTATAGACAGCCTCTTCAGGAGTTCTGTAAATATGAGGTTTGGTGCCGGATTTATAAGCAGATATGATAGAAATACCGGTTCGGCAGAGAGTATCCCCGAAAATGTAAATGCCATCTCTTTACGGGCATCTCTCAATTTTCCAAACCTGGAAATTCAGGCCGAATATGCCAATAAATCGGGCGACCCTTCGATAATGAATCAGTTTATAACCCGAACCGGTGAGACACTGCTCATAAACGGGAATTACACAAAAAACAGATTCGGACTCTTCTTCTCGGCAAGATTTCTGAAAAATATGAACTTCTCAAACGACAGAGATTATGACGATATCCACAATAGTGTGAACTATCTTCCTGCAAATACCCGACAGCACGCCTATATGCTTGCCAACCTCTATCCATATTCAACCAGGACGGAGAATGAGTTCTCGATACAGGGTGAGGCGGGCTATACCTTCAAAAAGGGATCTGTACTGGGTGGAAGATTCGGAACAGGTTTAAAAATCAATTTCTCGCATGTGAGGGACCTTGGTTTCAAACATGGCAGCTCTGAGACAAATCTTCTCTCAGCCGGGAAGAATCTATATTTTCAGGATCTCAATGTTGAGATTTCCAAAAAGTTCAGCGGAGGGTTCAAAGGGGTTTTCACATATATCAACCTCAGGTATAACAAAGCTTTAATTGAGGCTCCGGTATATGAGATGATTAACTCTCAGATAATTATTGCCGATCTGAACTTTAAACTGTCGGAAAAGGTGTCTCTCAGGAGTGAGCTCCAGCAACTTTTCACGAAACAGGACGAGGGGAACTGGAGTGCTCTGCTGGTTGAGCTCGGATTTGCTCCCCATCTTACGCTTTTTGCATCGGAGATGTTTAATTACAACGGTGCTCCCGATTGGGGATATTACAACTTTGGGGCGGGATACAAGAGAAACCGTTTCAGAATGTCATTCGGATTCGGCAGACAGAGGGAGGGGCTTATGTGCTCCGGAGGAATCTGCCTGCGGGTACCCTCTTATAAAGGTTTCAATTTAAGGATGGATGTGAATTTTTAAACGGATTACTGAGATAACTCAACGAAATTTTTATTCTCACCAACCGAAGCGACAACGGAATTTATAACCTGTTTCT
This sequence comes from uncultured Muribaculaceae bacterium, assembly GCA_964521685.1. Taxonomy (GTDB): domain Bacteria; phylum Bacteroidota; class Bacteroidia; order Bacteroidales; family UBA932; genus Bact-08. The sequence continues at coordinate 45,510 of CAZFTS010000007.1, read as the reverse complement.
GTTTTGATCCGCCATTATGGGTAAGAAATGCTGCTACCTTTAGTTTGGAGAACTTATCGGTGCTTATATTAGAAAAGGTAAAGCTTCTTGTATATATCTTATTTGGACCAACTTCGCCGGACGGAATGAGGTCGCCGAACATGTCGGTACCAATTTTAATCAAAACGTTATTGTGAACAAAATTGGGAACCGGATTTCCTTTTCCGTAAAATGGATGGGAAGCATCGGTGTTATAATAGTTGGTTTGATTTGCAACTATACCATCTTCAAGCATATATACACTAAGTTTAACGCCATCGGAAAAGCTCATTCCAAACCTGGACCTTACATTTACATTTACATTTGTTCCCGAACCAGTCACCTCAATTGCAAGACCTGCATCGGCAGGCTTTTGCATATCCGAAATTGCTGTGGTGCTTCCGTTCCAGGTGGCACTTCTGTCGGTATGAACGGTAGGGACTCCCGTAAAGCCGAATGAAGAGAAGAGGGTGCTGTTCATTGAGAAGGTCATTTGGTCGCTCAGATGAAGTGCAATGTGAACGATTTTCTTGTTGAGTGAATAGAGATTGTCTATCTGTGCAATTGCTCTTGTGCAATATCCGCACCAGGTTCCGGTGTACTGTTCGACCAGTACGTTTTTTTCGAACTTCAGATTTGATGCGGCGGTGGCAAATGAGCTTTGGCTTCCGTAGGTAGTTCCGGTTGAATTTGTGGCGTATGCTCTTATGTAATAAGTTGTTCCCGGATTCAGACCTGTGATGTTACTTGTAAAACTTCCTGTTCCGGTACCATCTACAGTTTTTGAATCGCTAACCTTGGGCTGTTGTGCAGTACTCCAGCACATTCCCCTTGCAGTTACTGTCGATCCACCATCTCTTGAAACATATCCTCCACCGGAGGCTGTTGTTGCAGTCACGTTTGAAATATTAAGTGATTCAACAGATGGGAGTGTTTTTCCCAGATCAGTTTCGTTATTCTTTGTGCATGAGAATAGAATGAAGATAAGAACTGCCACACAACGAGGCAAGCCTGAAAGGATGTTTTTCATGAACGGTTAGTAATTTAATTTGATACAAATTTAAGTCCTACTATTGAAATAATAAGGGTTGTAATAAAAAATATTCTCCAAAAGTTGGCAGGTTCTTTGAAAATAAAAATTCCTATAAGGACGGTTCCTACAGCTCCGATTCCGGTCCAGACTGCATATGCTGTACCGATGGGCAATTCACGGGTTACTTTTATAAGTAACAACATGCTAATAATTAAAGATATAAGAAACCCGGTATACCAATAAGCGGCAATTATCCCGGAGGCCTCTCTCGCTTTTCCCAGGCAAAATGCAAACCCCACCTCAAAAAGTCCGGCAATAATCAGTAAAAACCAGTTCATCTGCTAATTGATATTAAATGTAAAGCTACCCCAAAAGTACATCATAAGTGTGATAATTACAGCTCCGGCCAGATTAATTATAAGTCCGGTCCGGGCCATCTGACTGACCTTTATTCTGTTAGTCCCGAAGATTATTGCATTGGGTGGTGTTGCCACAGGGAGCATGAAGGCCATTGAGGCCGACATTGTTGCCGGAATCATTAGTAGCAAGGGGTTGATATTGGTTGTTATTGCTATACCCGCCAAAACAGGGAGCACCATTTCGGTAGTTGCAGTATTAGAGGTGAGTTCGGTCAGGAATGTTATTACAAGAGATATAATTAAGATGATCAATATAGGGTGCAGTGTTGCTACTCCCGAGAGTTTGTTCCCGAACCAGAGAGATAGCCCCGACTCTTTAAAGCCTGTTGCAAGAGCAAATCCGCCTCCAAACAGCAGGAGTATGTGCCACGGAATTTTTGATGCAGTTGCCCAGTCAAGAATTTTATCCCCGACACCCTTTCTGGAGGGTATAAGAAAGAGTATGATGGCCATGAATATTGCAACAGTTCCGTCGTTTATGAATTTGCTGTCAGGGAAGAGGGATGCCCAACCGGGAAGTTTGAACGAGCCGAGGTCCAGATCGGCCCGGAAGAGCCAAAGCAATGTGAGAAGGGTGAAAACTATAAGAACAACCCTCTCCTGATATGTGATTTTACCTTGTTGTTTGAGCTGGTTATGAAATGTAAAGCGGTCAATATCTGTCCATTCTCCTTTTGCGGGTTTGAATGTTGTGTATAACAGAAACCAGGTAAATACAAAAATGAGAAGAGATACCGGGAGCGCAAAGATTATCCAGTTCGAGAATGTAATTTCGGGGGCATGTGGGAAATATATGTTGTATATCCTCACTAATGAGAGATTTGGCGGGGTTCCAACCAGAGTTGCCATCCCTCCGGTCGAGGCGCTGTAAGCAATTCCCAGTAACAATCCTGTACTGAATCTGTTCTTGCCAGGCATCAGCGATTCCAGCTGGGTTATAAGCGACATAGTTATTGGAATCATCATCATTACCGTCGCAGTGTTTGATATCCACATAGAGAGGAAAAATGAGGCAACCATAAACCCGAGGAGGATTTTCGCAGGACTTACGCCTATTAGCGAAAGAATCTTAAGAGCTATTCTTCTATGCAGATCCCATCTCTCCATTGCCAGTGCAACCAGAAATCCTCCCATAAAGAGGAAGATGACATCATTGAAATAGCTGGCTGCAACTGTTTTACCATCCATTACACCTAATAATGGAAACAGAGCAACAGGCAAAAGAGATGTGACAGCCAGAGGAACAATCTCAGTGATCCACCAGACTGCCATTAGAAGTGCTATGCAAAAAGCCGGAGTAACCTTTGGATTTGCAGGGTCAAGCTCGACAAAAAGGAGCATCCAGATTATAACCAACGGGGTAATTACAAAACTTATAATATGTTTGATTTTCATCTGCCTAATGCATTAAAATCACCTCTTCTGTTTTGCGATAACATCTGCCGATTCCAGATAGAGTGGTAAGGCGGCCGATCCGTACCAGTTATACAACTCGGCATCAAGCAACCCCGCTTTAACTGCCGGGTCACCCTTCAGGAGCTCTTTAGCCTCTGCAAAGTCCTTTGCATTCAGAATAAAGATGCCACGGTAGCTCTTTTCATTTTTCCCGATTGGCCCTGCAACAACAAGCTTTCCAGCCTTGACCATAACACCCATATTGCTCATATGCCCGGCAAAGCAGCTGTCAATAAATTTCTTATCGGTTGTTGTATTACCCCCGGTTTTTAATATTACCAGGATATAACTTTTCATTCCGTAGTCATCGGCACCGAGCCTCTTTGCCAGCTCTGCATCGAACTTTTTCTCCGTTGTCTGCCCGATACAGAGTGTGGCAACAAACAGTGATATTATAAGAGTTATAAGTTTTTTCATAATTATTTCTCCTTTTATTTGATTAAATAGTTATCAGGATCTTTTTGAAATGTTTCGAAATCAATAACTTTAGAATAACCTCCAGCTGTAAGTGTTGCAAATGTGCTGTTGTGGACATCCTCTGCTTTTATTGTGATACCATCAAATTTCAGATCTTTGGTTGCGCAGGCATCCTTTATGACAACACATTGGAATCCATAATCATGACCAGCCCTTACTGCTGCCTCAAGGCACATATGAGTCTGCATTCCAATGATTACAAGTCTGGTTATATTGTTTTTTCTGAGATAATCTAGCAGATCTGTTCCCTGAAAACTGTTTACCGCTCTTTTTGTAATAACCTTTTCACCTTCAAGAGGTTCGACACTTTTATGAATATCCGACCCCTTTGCCGCCTGATGCTTTACATGTACAACAGTGAGATTTCTTTCACGAAACAGGCCTAAAACCTTGGTTGCAACCTGTGCCGCCCCCTGTGCATTTACAAGTCCCGGCCCATCACCCGGGAAATAGAAATCCTGAATATCGACTATCAGAAGTGCCGTTTTTACACTGTCGGTAGGAGTGCTTCTTCCTAATAGTAAAGATGTTATAAAAATCAATACTAAGGCTGTAATTGTTCTTTTCATAAAGATTTAATTAAATGGAATGATTTTTATATGTAAATATAGTTATAATCTTTCATCTGCCAGAGTTTGGTATATACTGCTAACATACAGGTGTATACAAAATGCAGTATTCCAAATTTGGAAAACTGCATTTTGTAATTATTTGTTATTCAAATGGTTATATCAAACTCTGGCAGATGACACCGCTTTGAACTTACAGGTGTCGCTGCAGAGGTTGCACTGGACGCAGTTGTAGTTCGAAAGTTTTGTAACCTTGTTTTTGCGGTCAATCACAATCGATTGGGTGGGGCATATCTTCTGACATGCGGTGCAAAGGGTGCACTTTTCGGCATCGATTCGTCTTGGTTTTAATGAAAACATTGAGACAAACCCCACCAGTACTCCGTATGGGCATAACAGACGGCAGAATGGTCTTGGAATCCAGTATCCGATAATCAGAATCACTGCCAGATAGCTCCACGAGAATATCCCGAATGCCGAAAGGAATTTTGGCTCCATAGGGTTTCCGGAGATAAGCCCCACTATCTGCTCAAACCACACCTTCCCTGTGAAGAAGAGCGCTTTGTATGGCTCCAGCTGGCAAGCGAGGAAGTATGTCGTTTTAATTGCAAAATAGATAGTTGCAATCAGAATCAGTACCGGTACTACCCTTACGATGTTGTTTACCAACGGAGGTAACTGTATATGTTTCTTCTTTTTGTAGAATATGTGCTGAACCGCACCCAGGGGGCAGCCTGAGCTGCAGAAGACTCTGCCTGCAAAGAGTGCAATGATCAATGGCGCAATGAAGACTATAAGAGTTACCAGCCCCACCAGTTTCGGGGTTATCATACCTATTGTCACATTTGTGATTACCCCAACCGGGCAGATACATCCGCCTCTGATAAGTCCGAGATATACAAGTGTGAAGATTGCCAGGAACCTGATGTAGCGGGAAGGTTTTCTTTTAATGACAAGGAAGAGTCCTGCCAACATAATAAAAATCAGGATCCCCATATCTACAAATACCATATACTCCGGAGTTGGGAAATACTTCTTAGGCACATAATTCTCCCTGAACTGCCAGATATCGCTGTTCTCATTAACCTCTCTTATGCAGTTGGGATCACTCTGCTCCTGAGCAACTGCAAGATTGATAGAGGGGACTGCATAAGGAACCACAACAGAGAGGATAAAAACCAGGATAAAGGATCTGAATATATATTTCATAGCTTAAATCTTAGTTTTGTCCATACTCCAGTTCATACTCCCCTTTGAAATCATCTTCGGGACCGAACCATACTCTGTCGATAGCCTTTTCGGGACACTTGGCGGCAATGTTGCAGCTGTTGCAGGCAATACAGAGATCGGGGCGGATAATCAGGAACATAGACTGAGTCCCCTTTTCCGTACAGTTTTTAACACACTTACCGCATCCGGTGCACTTTTTATCATCAATTGTGTAGGTAAATGTTCCGTCAACTGTACCCGAGTAACTCTCCCTCACAACGGCATCATACGGGCAGACCCTTTTTCCCTCCGTCATTATCTTGTCGGAAGCAATCTGTTTGTCAGATATGTGCCCGTAGCATACGACGCAAAAGCTGCACTTTTTCTGATCATTGACAGCCTTTACCGCCGATGGTGTTCTCACACAGGCGGTTTCGCAAATACCGCACCCTGTACATTTGTGCGGGTCAATAGCCCAGACAAAACGGGTTTTGGGTCCCGCCTCGGCAGGATTAAGCTGGTTCTTAATGACTCTGTAAGTCACTCCGCCAATAACGAGTGCACATGCCCCCCTCCCTAAATTTACCAGGAACTTTCTACGATCCATTTTTTATAGTTTTATCTATATCCGGATGTTTATTTTACCTCTGATGGTATATATGGTACAGGCTTCCAGCTTGCCGGCAGAACAAATCCACGGCTGAGCAGTGTAGCAGGCGCATTATCACCCGAAATTTCGAGAAGCGCCTTCTGGAGCCTTAAAGCATCTGCCTCGCTCACCTTCGCCATGTCCAGAATTACAGAGCAGAGAGGCATGGTTTCGGTCTCGTATATTATTCTGAAATCCTCAGGAGGTGCAATGTCCACTGCGCAGCTTGCAGTCAATGCGTAATCTGAGATCACCGCAACATCGGCCTGTTTGTCAATCAAAGCGTTGATACACTCTGTGCAACCCGATTTGTAGATAAACTGAGATGGTACAATTTTGTTGCTCTCCAGAATAGCCAACGGTGAGTGATACTTCTCGTAAGAATCAGGCTGCCCGCATGCAAGGATAAGATTATTAATCTCTTCAAGTTTTGTAACAGCAGACTCTTTCTTAACAATAAATATGCCTTTTAACCACTGATTATTCTCGGGATCAAGCAGATCGGCCACCCTTTTAAACTGAATGCCAGTCTCCGGAATCAGTTGGATTGCAAGCCACGGTTTGCAGATAGTACCGTCGTACTGTTTGGTTTTCAGGGTATCCTTAAGGTGAAACTCCTCTACAAAATAGGTTAACTTCAGGTCAATGTTGTACTTTTCAAGAAGAATTTTCTGAAGAGTATCGTATTGTCTGGCAGCAAGATCGGCAATGCATGAGCATGCTGTTTTTTGGCAGTAGGTCTCATTTACTGCAATATTCAGGGTCAGGGTATTTTCCGGAGCCGTTGGTACGACACCTTCAGAAGCTGTAAAGGCAGTCTCTTCAAACTCTGAGCTGCTCTTTACCGACACATTACTGTTACAGCCCGCAAAAAATAGGCAGGCTGTAACGATAACTGTAATATGATTCAGAGATTTTCTAAAATTCATATGGTATTAAATTTCTTATCAGGTACAAAATTTATTTCACAGGTGCACACTTTACAAGACCATCGGCCTTTGAAGCAAGGTAGACATTGTCTTTAGAGTCAACAATCATAGGGATGTAAGCGCAACCTTTAACAAGTTCGTCTATACCATCAATCTTCTTAGCACCCTCTTTGCTGTAAACTTTAATTCTGGTAGGATCTTTCTCAACAGTAACAATACCACCGTTTGAAAGGAATGCAACGCTTACAGGGTTGCAGCAGCCATGAAACTGGTTGATATCTGTGCCACGCTCTCCGAAAGAGATAGTTGGATTACCGGCATAGTCAAAACCGTTAACACGGAAAGCACCCAGGTTTGCAACCAGAACTTCATTGTTGTTTCGAACACCAAAGTCAAGAATTCCGCAGCAAGTACGCAGATTGCCAATTGTAGCCTTCTTTTCACCTGTCTCTACATTGTAAATATTTATCAGACGGCCTCTGGTATCGGCAACAAGGATATTATCTTCACTTACACGAACACCTGTAGCTGTTATAACTCCTTCCAGAGCAATCTCCCTTACTTTAGCACCTTTTGAATTTAAAACCAGACACTCAACACCAACCGGAGTATTTTGCTTCACACTTCTACCTCTTACTTCAATAGTTTTCTCCTCAGATTTACCACCTAAAACATAAATATTATCGGCTTTATCAACAGCAATAACGGCAGGTTTCGAGGTCAGATTTGATTTGAATCCGGCAACTTTTGCACCTGCAGGGTTAATCACAAGAATGTTTCCATCAGCAGTAAGAGCACATACATTGTCATTTGACATAACAGCAAGATAGATAACATTTTTGTGATCGGCACCTTTGTATGTCTTTTCAACAGCGTATGTTAGGTTATGTGCATCCGGAATGAAACTTTCCATTGTAACTTCAGTCTTTTTCATCTCCTCAACCTGCTGGCTAAGTTTAGTTATTCTTGGAAGTTGGGCTAGTGAAGGGTCAAGCATTTTTACAAGCTCGTCAACTCCGGCAGCACTTTTACCTGATGCAGCTCGAGAAACCAGTATTGCAGAGTAGTATGATTTTGGAAACTCTTTTATGAAATCAAGGTTAATTTGCTCAACCTCTTTCTGATACTGTTCCATAACAGCATTGATCTCTGCCTCTCTCTCTTTTGTCGGAGGGGTCTGATCTCCTCTGGCATAAAGCTCCTTTGTAAGATCAGCAAGTTTTAATTTATCATAAGCAGCTTTTGTTCTTTCGTTAATTAGCTTATAATCATCCTGCACTTTACTACCCTCAATAACAGCAGCATTTAGTGAATCTGCATTACCTTTAATGGTAATTTTTGAGTTTTCCACAAAGAAATAGACAGGCATTCTTTTTCCGTCTACCATAAGATAGAATTGAGATGGCTCGGTAACACTTCCGGTAAATTTAAAAGAACCGTTCTGAATAACAGTTGTGTCAGGTTTTACATCTCTGTTTTCAAGAGACATGAGAATAACTTTACCACCCTCATCAACTCCTGTCAGAGTTCCGTTAATAGTAAAAGAGGTACCGGTTTTGCCGCAAGATGTTACTGCTAAAACTAAAACCAGAAGGAAAGCACTAAAGTGCGATAGTTTTTTTGTGTTCATATTTGATTTTGTAAAGGGTTTATTTCATTTACAATTATAGCACACATAAATCCAAGCGGGTGAAATTCCACCCGTAAGAAAATAATATGTGAACTTTTTACTGTTTACTACAATTTACATACGTCTATACATACTAAATACAACTGAAATACGTTTAACCCTAATCGCAGATTAAAAAAAGTGTAGTTATACCAGATGTCAAAATTAGTAATTATTTCTACTTTTGAAATCGATGTTTGTTAATTTTGCATCTGATTAAATCATTTCAAAAAAATATTTTCATGAAAAGCAGGGAGTACTATCTTGATTTACTGAATAAAAACATAAAGAATCCAAAAATGGTTGCCCACTCGCTTGCATCGGAGGCTGTTATGCGGAAGCTGGCAATAAAATTCGGAGAGGATCCCGATTTATGGGGAATTGCGGGTTTGCTTCATGATATTGATGTCGAAATTACGGCAGGCGATTCAAAAAGACACTCGATTGTGGGAGCAGAGATGTTGCAGTCTGAGGGTTTGCCGCCCGAACTTACAGATGCAGTAAAGATGCACAACGAAATGGCCACCGGAATGGAGAGGAGCACCAGGTTTCAACATGCGCTTGCCGCCGGCGAGACCATCACAGGGCTTATTTTTGCCACGGCGCTTGTGTACCCTGAGAAAAAAATCAGCAGCGTAAAGGTTAAGTCTGTTGTTAAGAGGATGAAGGAGAAGCTCTTTGCCGCATCGGTGAACAGAGAGACCATTATGGAGTGCGAAAAGATAGGAATGCCTCTTGAAGAGTTGGTAGAGCTCTCTCTTGAAGCCTTGCAACCTATTGAAGAGGAACTGGGTTTTTAGTCAAAAGATGAATTCCCGTTCATGATTTTTCCACCGGAGATCATATCGGTTATCTGAAGACCGGCCTGAACTGATGGCCATATACCGTGGCTGAATTTTGGAAGGAAAAGATTTTTTACGGGAGTGCGAACCTTTAATCTGTTTTTGCCGAAATTTTCAGGCACCGGCATCATATCATAATTGGATCCTGTTGGTGATCCGATATATCTTGCATATGTTGCAGGGGTAGATACATCAATCATGGTGATATGTTTTCTGAGATCAGGAATAAGGTACTTCTCTACTTTTTCTATATAGAACTCAGCAACCTTTTGTTTTTCCGAAAGATACTTTTGATAGTTCTCTTTTCTGAGTTCAGTCCAATACTCTGCAGGGGCAGGGACAACATGAATGACCAGAGTTTGTTTCCCTCCGGTAACCAAGCTTGGTGAGTAGAGGGCAAAATGAAATTTCTCATCATTGGTAAGGAGGATATTTTGCTCCCACAGGTTGAACAACTCCTTGTGGGTTGCTCTTCCTGTCGTAATTACATTATAGGCGCCATCAACTCCGTAATCAGAAATATTTATCTCATTATCAAGCCCTATGTGAATAGCAATTGAAGATGGTGACATCTTTGCCTCCCTTACTTTTCGACAGTAGTTTTTACCTGCATTCTCCAGAATATCCAGTCCCAACAGTTTTTCAAAGGTAACTTTTGTATCTGCAGTTGAAACCACATATTTTGATCTTATCTGCCTGCCATCTTCTAGTTCGACGCCACATACAGATCCATTTTCGGTAAGGATTTTTGTGACGCTAACTCCAAAGATCATTTCGCCGCCTCTGTTAATAAACTCCTTTTTTAACCTGACAGGAAAATGGATAAACCCCTTTTCAGGTCTGTAACCTCCTTTCAGAGTGGTTACCATAGCACATGCAGTCAGAAGTGCAGCGCATCTGTCTGCAGACAACCCGCTGAACGACGAGAAAAGATCCAGAATTTCATAAACCTCTTTGTTCCTGAATCTGAACTTGTTTAAAAAGGTTTCGTATGTTTTCTCTGAATTTGAGAGAATTTTCGGACAATTGGTGAGGATTGAGAAGAGTTGGAGAACATTAGGTTCTGTTTTCAGATAGCGCAACTCTCTGTGCATTTTGTTGCAATAGTCGAAGAAATGGTCAATATTCTCTCTATCTTCCGGAAACTTTTCAGAGAGATCTTTTTTAAATTTTTCTTCAACCGATGAGATTGCGAAAGAGGTACTTTTACCAGTCAGAGGGTCGGCCAAAAATATCTTAGCAAGGTTATTATTGAATCTTACGAGATCAATCTCTACTCCAAGAAAGTTAAGAACCGGAGTAAGATCCGGTATAATCTGTACTGTATCAAAAATATAACCCTTTCGTGCAAAAGTCGATACGCAACCTCCCGGAATTGGTTGTCTCTCAATAATGAGTGCTTTGTTGCTTTTCATATCATAAACTTTGGACCAGGCAAGTCCGGTACTGAGCCCGGAGATGCCTGCTCCAATTATGATAATGTCATAATCGAAATGACTATTTTGAGTCCTCTTCAATAATTTTTGCCCTTTTAATTTCGTACTCCTCTTTTGTGATAAGTTTCTCATCAAGAAGAGTCTGAAGTTCGCGCAGCTTTTCAGCTTTTGTTTTTTGAACTGTAACATTAACAGTGGTCTCTCCCTTTACATTATTGTCGGCAGATATAGGGATCATCTCGTAAGTACGGGTTGGTTTGTACTTCATTGTCCATAGAAACGGAATCCATACAAAAAGGCCTCCGATTATTGCACCTGCATCGGCCTGCTCGTTTCTTGAGAATGTGGTGTAAAATGGCTGATATCCCTCTTTTTCAAGTTTTACGGTTGTAGTACTTCCTATAATTTTGGTGTCGGTATGTAGGTAAGGAGTTTTGCCAACAGCTTCACCATCAATGTATATTTTAGCATCTTCGGGACCCGAGTAGATCATTGTTGAACTGGCACAACTGCTTAGAAGGATAGAAAGGATAAGTACTGAAGAGATAGCTCGTACTGTAAAGGTTGGTTTAAACATATTTTAATGGTTTTTAAAATTTCAAACACTAGACGAAAAGAACACTTATTTAGTTACAAAGTGTATGAATAATTTATGATTACTTTTGGTCAGCATGCTTTAATTCATTATTTAAGATATCTTTAATAATTATCTCCTCTGCCTTTAACGGCTCTTCAAATATAGGGCTGTGAGCAGAATTTTCAAAAGAGTAAAAGCCTTTCAAAGGGGCTTTTATCTTCATGAAATACTCATGTGCAAGAGAACTGGAGGTTGTATAGTCGTATTTTCCTCCAAAAAAACAGGTTGGGATTTTAAGCTCGGTAACTTTTTGTGTAAGATCTGTTTTTACAAGTTTGCTCCACAATCCTGCTTTGGCAGTGATGAGGTGTTTTCCCCTCCAGATGTTGATCTTCTCTTTAAGTGTGTACTCCCGGCAAAGCATAACCGGGATAAAAACACCTGTTACAACGGATTTCATCTCTCTGGTGGTACCTATCCCAAGTTTGTGCATTGGAGCATCTCTCATGACGTAGTACTTGGGATTATCCAGGTTATCCGGAGAAAACGGTGAGAATTTACGAAGCATTTTAGTATCATTTGCCTCAGTAAACTGCTCAATCATATATTTATATGCTATTTTTTCCGATTCCAGCTGATTTGAAATCTGTGAAACTGCAATATATACATGGAAAAGCTCCGGTGCTCTTTCTGCAGCCTGAATTGCAGCGAATGTACCTCCGGAATGTGCCATAAGATATACCTTATCTTTACCGAACCTCTGTTTTAGATACTTTGCAGTAGCAATGATATCTGCAATTGCTGTCTCGAATGTAAGTGATGAGATGTCAATTTCTGAGTTGTACGACATTCCGGCACCCCTCTGTTCCGGCCAGCATACAACAAAATGTTTTTCAAGGATCTGTTCATATTTTCTGCTGATTGCATATTCCGGCATACCCGGCCCGCCATGTACAAACAAAAGCACCGGTTTTGTGCAGTCGATTCCTTTTATAAACATGCCTGTATTGAAACCATTGATATTGACAAATATCTTCTCAGAGATACTCCCTTTAACAATCTCTCCGTTTTTATCTCTGAATGGAAAAGCTCTGCCAGGGCTTACTGCAAATAAAAATATAACCAATGCAACAACAATGGTAACCAACGAAATAGATGTAGCAACCATAATTTTTAGCACCCTCATTTAAAAAGAATATATTTTAAGCCCCTATATGTTTGAAAAGTTCGTAGACCATTATTGCAGGCCAAACGATTGCCTTAAGAACTCCCAGAACACCAGTCCAGAAGCTTGTTGCCTGAATGATAAAATAGATAACTGCTCCAATAAAGCCCAAACCGTACACAGCTCCTGCAGGTGCACATTGATTCATTTCGTTTTTCATTACGTAAAATTTTTAGGTTATTCACAGGTACGGTGCAAATCTAAAAACAATATCGATACATGGAACAATTTCAGCCGGAAACTTAATTTTCAGGAAATATTTTATAAGGATACTCAATTTTGGTTAAGAAAAGAGCATGAGCAGGGACAGAATTCCCGGCCGCACCTCTGTTCTTCTTATTCAGAACATCTATAATCCACTCCGGTTCATGAATCCCCCTACCTATCTCCAGAAGTGTACCTGTAACGGCCCTTACCATATTTCTTAAAAACCGGTTGGCAGTTATTGTAAAGCATATGCATTGGGAGTTGCTGCAATTTTGAAAAAGTGGAATACCTATAGCATCAAGGGGTGATACCTCTTCCCATTTTGCAAAGGTAACATTGCAGATATTTGTTTTAACATGGGAATGAAGTTTTGCCATACTCGTAAAGTCTTTCTCGCCAATGAGTAGCTTAGCAGCTTCATTCATCTTCCCGATATCTGATTTATATGGATAGAAAGATGAAATGTCGTTCAGAAACGGGCTTTTGGAGGTGTGGATATAGTACTTATAGGTACGGCTTATTGCGTCGAAACGGGAGTGACAACTGTCACCGACCTGACAGATGTCATGCACAACTATACCGGCAGGCAGAATGGCATTTATTTTGTAAAGCAGTAAATGCCGATCTTTTGAAATATTATCGTTACAGGAGTCCAGGTGGGCCACGTAGTTTACTGCATGTACACCGGTATCAGTTCTGCCAGCCCCGGTTATCTCAATCTTCTCCCTAAGATAGGCCCCGAAGGCAAACTCCAGATGCTCCTGTACCGACGGACCGCTCTTCTGCTTCTGCCAGCCATTGAAGGATGATCCGTTATATGATAATAAAATAAAGAAACGCATTATAAAGTAAATATCTTAAATTTGCAGATTGTGTTATTAAATACAAAAATACTAAATCATTCAATATGGAAACCGTAAATATCAAAGAGCTTAACGAGAAGATCCAGAAAGAGAGTGCCTTTGTGGATATGATCACGATGGAGATGAATAAAGTAATTGTGGGTCAGAAGCATCTTGTAGAGAACCTCTTAATAGGACTTCTGGCAAACGGGCATATCTTGCTTGAAGGGGTGCCCGGGTTGGCAAAAACTCTTGCAATCAACACACTTGCATCAATTGTTGATGCAAAGTTCAGCAGAATTCAGTTCACTCCGGACCTTCTCCCTGCCGATCTTATCGGTACTCTTATTTACAGCCAGAAAAGCGAACAGTTCCAGATAAGGAAGGGGCCGGTTTTCGCAAATTTTGTATTGGCAGACGAAATTAACAGATCTCCGGCAAAGGTTCAATCTGCACTGCTGGAGGCTATGCAGGAGAGACAGGTAACGATTGGCGATAACAGCTTTAAACTTCCCGAGCCGTTTTTGGTTATGGCTACCCAGAACCCCATTGAGCAGGAGGGGACCTATCCGCTTCCGGAGGCTCAGGTGGACAGGTTTATGCTCAAAGTGGTTGTAAGCTATCCGAAGAAAGAGGAGGAGAAGCTCATTATAAGGATGAATAACTCTGGTGAGTTTCCAAAGGCGAACAAGGTGGTAAAACCTGAAGATATTGTAAGGGCAAGAGAGGTTGTGAGAGAGGTTTACATGGATGAGAAGATCGAAAAATATATTGTAGATATAGTTTATGCTACCAGAACTCCGGAGGATTATAATCTGGGCAAACTCAAAGATCTTATCTCTTACGGCTCATCGCCGCGTGCAAGCATAAACCTTGCAATGGCATCCAAAGCCTATGCGTTTATTAAGAGGAGGGGATATGTTATTCCTGAAGATGTACGGGCGGTATGCTATGAGGTGTTAAGACACAGGATTGGTCTTACATATGAGGCTGAGGCCGAGAACATCACAACCGAGAATATTATTACCGAGATAATGAATGCTGTTGAAGTTCCTTAATAATTAGCATATGTCTAAAGAGTTACTAAAAAAAGTCCGGAAGATAGAGATAAAGACCAGGGGGCTCTCCCGCCAGATTTTTGCAGGGGAGTACCACTCTGCATTCAAGGGGAGGGGTATGGCCTTCAGCGAGGTGAGAGAGTATCAGTTCGGAGATGATGTAAGAAGCATGGACTGGAACGTAACGGCCCGATTGAACGCTCCTTATATTAAAGTCTTCGAAGAGGAGAGAGAGCTCACGGTGGTTCTGATGATTGACGTAAGTGCCTCAAGGTGGTTCGGGACAACAATTAAAACAAAAAAGGAGCTCATAACTGAGATTGCGGCTGTACTTTCATTTTCGGCATCTGCCAATAACGATAAGGTTGGAGCGCTCTTTTTCAGTTCAAAAATCGAAAAATTCATTCCTCCCAAAAAGGGGAGAAGCCATCTGCTCAGGATTATCAGAGAGCTCATTGAGCTTGAGCCTTCCGAAAAGGGAACCGATATTGCCGGAGCGTTAAGGTTTCTTACAAATGCCATAAAGAAGCGTTGTACTGCGTTCCTGCTTTCAGATATGATAGATGTGGGTAACGATATGAGACCCCTCTACGAAGATGCTCTCAAGATTGCGGCAGGGAGACACGATCTGTGCGTAATCTCAGTCTTCGACCCAAGAGAGAAGGAGCTGCCCGATGTGGGTCTTATAAGAGTTGCCGACAGCGAGAGCGGGGCGGAGGAGTGGATAGATACCTCGGACCGGAAGGTGAGGGACTACTACGCAGGGTGGAATAAGACCGTGACCGAGAATACAAATACGCTTTTCAGAAGATACAAGATTGATTCTGTCTCGATAGGTACAAATCAGGATTATGTTAAGGGTCTGATATCCCTCTTTAAAACCAGATAGTGAATATGAGCAATGCAATGAAAGATACGCTGCTGATAGGAGACCAGGCTGTTTTGCGGTTTAAGACAAAGATTGCCAAAGGGGAGAAGTTTGTTTTTCCGACTCCTCAAAATCCTGTAATGGAAAAGCTTGAGGTTATTGGAGTTCCAAAGACAGATACCTTGAGTGATAAGAACGGAGTTCTGGAGCTGGAGAGCAGAATCACTGTCACATCGTTTGACAGCGGTTCATATAACTTGCCAAAGTTTACTGCATACAAGGTAAAGGCAGATGGCACCACCGACACCCTCTCATTCGATGGAGGGAGGCTTGAATTTACTACAATCCAGATTGATACGACAACATTCAAACCATTTGACGTAAAAGGGCAGTTGAACTATCCCTTCACTTTCAAAGAGGCTTTGCCTTGGGTCGGAATTCTCTTTTTAATTATTGCTGCGGTATTGGTTATAAGGAAGGTGCTTAGAAACCTGAGGGAGAAGAAGAGTATTTTCGGAAAACCGATTGTAGAGGACCCTCCTCATATTGTTGCGCTCAGAGAGCTGGAAAAGATAAGAGGAGAGAAGCTCTGGCTTAAAAATCAGAAAGATTACTTTACAAAACTCACCGATACTCTCAGAGGTTACATAGAGAAACGATACTCTATTCAGGCTATGGAACAGACATCTGCAGAGATTTTGAAAGATTTGTCTTCAGAGAAGCTTGAGCCAAAAGTTTATAAAGAGCTCTCAGAGCTGCTTATGTTATCTGATCTGGTGAAATTTGCAAAATATACAGCACCTGAACAGGATTGCGAAGGTGCCATTCCATCGGCTGTAAGGTTTGTAAACTCTACATTCCTGGAACAGATAGAAGCAATAGACAATAAAGTAGTTAATGATAAAGCATCGGGAGGTAAATAGTTATGTTTTTTGAATATCCAAAACTGTTATATCTTGAATTTCTGCTTATTCCGCTAATAGCACTCTATATCTGGAGAGAGATCAGGGGTGCATCGCCCGTACTCAATGTATCTACCTTATCACCGTGGAGAGGTGCCGGCGGGAGGATAAAAAAATATTTAAGGCATGTACCTTACCTGTTGAGGTTTCTTGCACTCTCTATGATTATCCTGGCTCTGGCAAGACCAAGATCTTCCCAGGACTTTGAGAGGGTGAACACAGAGGGAATTGACATTATTTTTGCTCTTGACGTTTCTACGAGTATGCTTGCCAGAGACTTTAACCCAGACAGGATTAGTGCTGCAAAAGATATTGCGATTGAGTTTATATCCCAAAGGCCGAACGACAGAATGGGGGTTGTTGTATTTGCAGGTGAAAGCTTTACACAATGTCCGTTAACCACCGACAGGGCAACCCTTATCAACCTGATGAAAGAGGTTGAGACCGGACTCATCGAGGATGGTACCGCAATAGGAAACGGGCTGGCAACTGCAATAGCCAGACTGAAAGACTCTCAGGCAAAAAGCAGGGTAATAATTTTGCTTACCGACGGTGTGAACAACAGAGGTGAAATTGCACCGTTAATGGCTACTGAAATTGCTAAAACATACGGTGTAAGGGTTTACACAATTGGAGTTGGAGCCATGGGAGTTGCCCCGTATCCTGTAATGACCCCTTTCGGAGTGCAGATCCAGCAGGTACAGGTAGAGATAGATGAAAATCTGCTAAAACAGATAGCTCAGGAGACCGGTGGAAAATATTTCAGAGCAACCGATAATACCAAAATGCTTGAAATTTACAGTGAAATTAATAAGATGGAGACCAGCAGAACAGTGGTAGACTCATTCCCGGTATACAAGGAGCTCTTTATGAAGTATGCGATTATCGCACTTGCAGCGCTGTTGTTGGAGCTGCTCTTCAGAATGTTTGTAATTAGAAGGATACCTTAAAGTAATTATTTGATATGATTCAGTTTGCACAATCGGAATATTTGCTTTTGATTTTACTCATCCCCTTTCTTTATGTTTTTCAAGCGATAAACAGAAGGTTAAGGAGAAAGAGAATCGAAAAGCTTGGGGATCTGTCAATAATTGACACACTTATGCCAACAGCTTCTAAAGCAAGAGGCTGGATAAAACTTACCATATTAAGTATTGCAATATTTTTCTTTGCCATTGGCTTATCAAGGCCGCAGTTAGGTGCACGAATTAAGGAGATTGAGGGGAAAGGCATCGAGATCATGATAGCCGTAGATGTGTCAAACTCAATGCTGGCGCAGGACTATTCTCCAAACCGGCTTGAGAGGGCGAAACTTGCAATATCCCGTTTAACAGACAATCTCAAAGAGGACAGGATAGGACTCATTGTCTTTGCAGGCCAGGCCTTTGTTCAACTGCCTATTACATCGGATTATGTGTCTGCAAAGATGTTCCTGAGCAGTATTAACACCACCTCGGTACCGGTTCAGGGAACCTCTCTCTCCGATGCCATTAACCTTTCGGTCAAAAGTTTCAGTGCCGAAAGTGCAAAAAGCAGTCGTGCAATCATACTGTTGACCGATGGAGAGGATCACGAAGATGACCCTGCCGAGGCAGCCAAAACAGCAAAAGAGCTGGGAGCAGTTGTTTACACTTTGGGAATAGGGTCCGATACAGGAAAGCCGATTCCACTTCCGGATGGAGAGCTGTTAAAAGACAAGGAGGGGAACATAGTTGTTACGAAACTTGACGAGAAGACACTTATTAAGGTTGCCGAGGCAGGCGGGGGTAGGTATGTGAGGGCGGGTAACAGCGACTTCGGGCTGGAGGCAATTGTCGGGCAGATAAGAAGTCTTGATAAACAGTCATTTAAATCGGTTGTTTTCGAAGATTTCAATGAGCAGTATATGTATTTCTTCGGTATAGCACTCCTCTTTTTCATTCTGGAGTTCCTGATTACCGAAAGAAGGGGAAAAAATTTCTTTAATTAGGCTTAGAGGGAGGATATGAGAATGAGAATTACTATTTTAATACTTTTCACTTTGATTACTTCAATCACATTTGCTCAACCTGAGAGAGGAGAGGTGAGATCGGGTAACAAAGCCTACTCAAAAGGAGATATTGAGAAGGCCGAGATTGAATACAGAAGGGCGCTTCAGGAGAACCCCGGTTCGCTTTTTGCCAAATACAACCTGGGAAATGCACTCTATAAGAGAGGGAACTCACAGGAGGCCGAAAAGATTGTAGCTCCGGTAAAGGACTCTGTATCATTCGAAGGGATAAGCTCAAAACTGTTTCATAACCTTGGGAACTACTCGCTGGATCAGAAAAAATACAGCGAAGCAGTGGAGCACTACAAGAGTTCATTAAGGATTAATCCGGCCGATATGGAGACCAAGACCAACCTTGCATATGCGCAGATGATGCTTAAAAATGAGCAGGATAAACAGCAAAATAAAGATCAGAACAAAGACAACAAAGACAACAAGGACAACAAGGACAACAAGGACAACAAGGACAATAAAGACAATAAGGATCAGAACAAAGATCAGAATAAGGATCAGAACAAGAACGACAAACAGGATCCTGATAAAGATAAACAGCAGAACCAACCTCCTCCAAACATAACTCCTCAGGCCGCCCAGCAGATGCTGCAGGCAATACAGAACAAAGAGAAAGAGACACAGGAGAAGGTAGATAAAGAGAAGGCAAAGGTTCTTCAAAGCAGACAAAAGGAGAAAAACTGGTAAAAACCAACGATATGAGAGGTTTTAGTACAAGAATAATCAATTGGGCCGGAATGCGAAAAGTTTTATTTACACTTTTGAGTTTCGTCCCTGTCAGCGCTATTTTTGCTCAGGCGAGCATAAGCATAGATGTGCCCAGAGTGGTTGAAACGGGTGAGAGTTTCCAGCTTATCTTTACAGTTAATGCAGAGGCTTCGGAGTTTTCGTTGCCATCAATTACCGATTTTGATCTGCTTGCAGGGCCGTCCCAATCGAGAATGAGCAGCACCCAGATTATTAACGGTAAAAGGACAGAGAGTGTTCAGACCAGTTTTACCTATGTTTTACAGGCAAAAGGGGAGGGGAGGTTTACTATATCGGGAGCAACTGCGGTTGTAAATGGAAGGACAATTAGTTCATCGCCTGTTGTTATAGAGGTTATTAAAGGGGATGGTACGGCTAAAAAGAGTGAAAATGAGCGAACCACAGCCGGGGTCAGCAGTGACGATATATTTCTCAGGTTATCATTAAGTAAGACAAGAGTTGTCAAAGGGGAGCATCTTATTGCAACTCTTAAAATTTATACCAAAGTTCCCATTGCAGGCTTTGAAGATGTACGTTTTCCGTCATTTAACGGCTTCTGGAGCCAGGAGGTTGAAACTCCGCAAAATATAGAGTTTGTAAGAGAGAGTGTAGATGGCAAAATCTACAATGCAGCACTCCTGAGGAGGTATCTGCTTTTGCCTCAACAGAGTGGAACTATTACTATAGACCCTGCCGAAATGATTTGCCAGGTTCAGGTGAGATCATCTGCCGGCTCTTCCCGCTCGCTTTTTGATGATTTCTTTGATTCATACCAGACAGTGAGAAAGAGAATTAACTCAACAGCTGCCAGGGTTGTCGTCGATGCGCTTCCGGCAGGTGCTCCTGCATCATTCCAGGGGGCCGTGGGAGATTTCTCAATGTCGGCAAGGCTCACCAGAGACAGTGTCAATGCTAATGAGGCTCTTTCACTGACTGTAAATATTAACGGAACAGGTAACATCAACCTTCTGGAGGCTCCGAAGGTAAATTTCCCTGCCGGATTCGAGGTGTATGACACTAAGATTACCGACAACAGTAACAAAGGTTCCAGGGGGGCCAGCGGAAGCAAGGAGTTTGAGTACCCTCTTATTCCGAGAGGGCCGGGTGAATACACAATAGGGCCGGTAGAGTTCAGCTATTATGATATAGTTAAAAAGAGATATAACACCCTTACATCGCAGGAGTTAAAGATAAAGGTAGGAAGGGATGCCGGGAGCGGTACAGTCTCTTCAGGGGCTCTTTCGTTGGGTGTTAACCGTCAGGCTGTAAGGAGTATTACTGAAGATATCCGATATATACACTCAGGTCCGGCAAGGCTCAGAAGCGGAAACCTCTTCTTTTTCGGCTCGTTCACATACTTCCTGCTATTGGTTGTGCTTGCTATCTTCTGGTATGTTTCAGAAAAGTTGCTGTCAAAGAGAGTTGAGAGGAACAGAGATATAGCCGGAAAGAAAAACAGAAGGGCCAACAAGGTTGCCAGGTTAAGATTGAAAAATGCGGAAACTCTTCTTAAACAGGGCCTTTACAGCGCCTTCTACGAGGAGTTGCACAGGGCTGTTCTGGGTTATATTTCAGATAAACTCAACCTCTCTCTCTCCGATCTTTCAAGAGATAAAATAAAGGAGGAGCTTTTAAACAAGAGGGTAGATACAGAACATACCCAGGAGTTTCTATCACTGCTGGAACAGTGTGAATATGCAAGATATGCGCCGGATCCGGGTGGAGGTGAGATGGATAAGAACTTCTCCAGGGCAATGAAGCTAATTTCTGAAATGGAGCTATAGACTTGTTTTAAAGATGATTATGTTAAAATTCAGCATTACGGATATGAAAAGGATAATCTTGATAGTTACCACTCTTCTCTTAACCATTACAGGATTTAGTCAGAGTAATCAGGGCAGGGGGACGGATGAGTTGTGGAGTTCAGGGAATAACAACTATTCCAGGGGAAATTTTGAGGAGGCGCTTGGAGATTATATGAGGATTGCAGAGCTGGGATATCTCTCGGAACCTTTAATGTACAATATTGCCAATTGCCATTTTAAAATGAAAAGGTGGGGAAAGGCAATACTCTTTTATGAGAGGGCTCTTAAGATAAATCCGGGAAACAGCGATATTCAGAATAACCTCAAACTGGCAAAAGAGTTTACTGTAGATAAAATTGAAGAGTTACCGGAGTTTATCCTCAATACATGGGTAAGAGAGATAAACTATCTGCTCTCATCTGATTGGTGGAGCTATCTCTCTCTTCTCTTTTTTGCAGTAACAGTATTGCTTTTGCTGAACTTCAGATACGGTCCAAGTTCAGGTATCAGAAAATTATCATTTTTCCTCTCTGTTACCTCACTTGCAGTCGGAATCCTCTTTACAATCTTTGCATGGAATCAGAAACACTCTTTCCATAAAAGAGATACAGCCATTGTTATGATGCCTGTAAGCACTGTAAGAAGCTCTCCGGACGGCTCCGGCAATACACTCTTTATCCTGCACGAAGGGACCAGGATAGAGCTTATTGAGCAACTCGGAAGCTGGAGGAGGATAGAACTTGCCGATGGAAGACAGGGGTGGATTGCCGAAGGTGACCTTGAGGTTATCTGATTCTGCTAAATGAACTCTTTTATCACAGATGAAAGTATCTCAACACCCTTTTCGATTCTGCTGATATCCATGTAAGAGAAGTTAATTCTCATTGTGTTTAACCCGCCGCCGTCGCAGTAAAAAATCTCGCCCGGAACAAATGCAAGGTTCTGTTTAAGTGTCTCTTTAAGTACATCGGCAGCCAATACTCCCCGGGGGAGTGTGACAAAGAGGAAGAGCCCTCCTTCGGGATTTGTCCAGGTCACACCTTCGGGCATATATCTGCTAAAGCAACCCGTCATCAAGTCTCTCTTCATCCGGTATTGATAGATAGTCTTTTGCAAATTCCGGTCAAAGAGCCCCTTTTCAAGATATCTTGCAGCTATTGCCTGGTCAAAAACAGATGCACATAAATCGGCCGGTTGTTTGGCAATCACAAGTTTGTTAAGGACCTCCCTGTTTGCTATTATCCAGCCCAATCTGAAACCAGGAGCTAGAGTTTTTGAAAATGTTCCCAAATGGATAACTCTCTCTTTATCAAGTGAAATAAGAGCAGGTATCTCCTTTCCTTCATATCTGAGATCACGATAAGGGCTGTCTTCAATAATTATCAGATCATAGTCACGGGCAATCTGAACCATCCTCTTACGCTCTTCAAGCGACAGCGTTATACCGGAAGGATTCTGGAAATCGGGCACCGTGTAAATAAATTTGGGTTTTTGTCTTTTATTAATGAGTTCGATGACAGTTTTTTCAAGATCCGATTCGCTGGCAATTCCCGCTGGCACTCCCCCGTAAAACCAGAAAGACTGAAGCGCACCGAAATAGGTGGGCAAACTGCAAATCAAAGTATCTTCCCTGTTCAGAAAAATCTTTGAACATAAATCAATAGCCTGTTGCGATGAGGTTGTAATTATTACCTCTGATGCATCGGTAATTATCCCCTTTGAACGATATCTGGCTGCAATTGCCTCCCTGAGTGCAGGATCACCTTCGGTTGGTCCGTACTGAAGCACTTTTGCTCCATTTTCATTAAGAATCTCTTCCGTTATTATTTTTAGATCTTCTACCGGAAAGGTGTCGGGGTTGGGATACCCTCCGGCAAAGGAGATGAGCTCTTTCTGGTTAAGTCCGGCAAGTATGTTTCTTGCCGGAGATCTTCTCATATTTAATGCGTTGAAAGATAATTTGCTGTTCAGGTCGCTTTTCATTTGCAGATTGAGGTTTTATCGAAGCAGAACTTCGAGTGTGGTGGAGAGTGATGTTTTGAGGTCGCGATATTTTACAATTACCGGGCAGTAGAGGTGAATTCCGTTCTCCTTTCCGAAACCGCTGCTTACAGGGCGACTTCCGGCAACCACTACTGCTCCAGAAGGAACAATCAGCGGTGAGTTATCGCCTCTTCTTATAAATTCGCCGGTTGTGTTGTCAAAGAGCGGGGTTGAGCCATTGAGTATGACCCCTGTTCCAATAACTGCATCTTCCCGGACAATGGTTCCTTCGTAAATACCGCAGTTTCCACCTATAAAGACATTATCTTCCACTATAACAGGCATTGCATTGACTGGTTCCAGCACTCCGCCAATCTGAGATGCTGCCGAAATGTGTACATTTTTCCCAATCTGAGCACATGAACCGACAAGTGCATGCGAGTCAACCATACATCCACTGTCAACATAGGCTCCTGTGTTGATGTACGAAGGGGGCATGACTACCGTCCCGGCAGCCACATAAGCACCGGCTCTCACTGAGGAGCCTCCGGGTACAATTCTTATATTATGTTCCTTTGTGAAGCTTCTTGCAGGATAGCTGTCCTTATCGAGAAAAGAGAGTGGAGAGCCATGATATTCAGTAATAACACCATAACGAAAACCAAACAGAATCACACTTTTTACCCAGGAGTTGATAATCCACTCTCCATCTCTTTTAAAAGCCACCCTTAATTCACCTCTCTCAAGGAGATCCCTTACTTTGTAAAAAAGGGCCAGTGATCTCTCTGAATCGGAATCCTCTTGAAGAACATTAAACTCGTTTATCAAATTATTAATATCCATTATATTCCCAATATTTAAATCAATTCCAGCCCCTTCAATAGTATCTCCATGTGTTTGTCGGTCTCCTCCGACGATGAGGTCAGCGGCAATCTTAGCCTGTTCTCAATTAAACCTGCAATTGATAGTGCTGCTTTTACCGGTATGGGGTTGCTCTCAATAAAACAACCCTTGAAGAGCGGCATCAATTTATGGTGTAAGGCCGCAGCCTCTGCTGTTTTTCCCAGAGTGAGCAGATTGGCCATTTTCACAATCGGTTCGGGTGCTACATTGGATGCTACGCTTATGATACCCTTTGCGCCTGTTGACATCAGCGGGAAGGTCTCATCGTCATTTCCCGAGAGAACAGTGAATCCTTCGGGTGCCTGACGGATTATCTCACTTATCTGCGCATAGTTTCCCGATGCCTCTTTTGTAGCAATCACATTTTTCAGCTCCGCAAGCTTCAGAGTTGTCTCGGTAGTCATATTTGTTCCTGTTCTGCCCGGAACATTGTAAAGAATGACAGGTATGGGTGTAGATTCGGATATTGCCTTAAAGTGTTCGTATATACCCCTTTGGGTTGGCTTATTATAGTAAGGAACCACCACC
Organism: uncultured Muribaculaceae bacterium; assembly: GCA_964521685.1. Lineage (GTDB taxonomy): Bacteria > Bacteroidota > Bacteroidia > Bacteroidales > UBA932 > Bact-08. The sequence continues at coordinate 21,059 of CAZFTS010000007.1, read as the reverse complement.
AGAAATGCATCCGGATTATATTTTGACAGCTTTGCGATATTAGAGATTACACTTTTTGTACAGTTTGAACCGGCTCCTGCAACCACAGGAACCTCTCCATTGACCATCTCCATAGTAATCTCAAGAATTCTCTCCTTTTCTGAATCTTCCAGACAAGGGGTCTCGCCGGTTGTCCCAAGTGGCACCAGAAAATTGATTCCGGCATCTAGCTGTCTCTTTACCAACCTCCTGAATGAATTGTAATCCACCTCAAAACCTCCCGTGAAGGGGGTAATAAGTGCTGTTCCGCACCCTCTAATCTCTTTCATTGTTTAATATCCTGTTAAATCTGTTTTTTAGTAAATCTCTGAAATCATGCACTCCATCAACTTCCGTTGTCCATAGTGCTGCCTTAACTGCCCCGCTGGCAAATCCTTTTCTGGAAAATGCCTCATGAGTCAGTAGTACTCTCTCATCGGAAGATTCAAATCCAAGATTGTGAATTCCCGGTATGTAACCGGCTCTTACCGATTGGATCTGCACCTGCCTGCCGCTCTCTTTCTCAACAATTGCCCTCAACGTTGCAGCTGTTCCTGACGGGGCATCCAGTTTGAATTTATGGTGGAGCTCGGTTATATATGGGTCGAATTCTCCCAAAGCTGTAAGCATTGCCGATGCACTCTGTGCCAATTGAAAAAAAACATTTACTCCAATAGAGAAGTTACTTGCATAGATCATGGTTTTACCGCTGTTTTTAAAACAATTAACCACATCCTCCTTTATGTCGCCCCATCCGGTTGTCCCTATTACCGCTGCCTTAAAGTCAGAGGCAATAAACCTGTAGTTGTTTCTGAAGGCACCGGGAGTTGTAAAGTCTATGCAGATGCTCTCTTTTGCTATCTCCCTGTCAAAACTCTCAACCTGTTCAGTTGTATAGAGAGTAACATCATCTCTCTGTTCAAGAATGGAAAAGATCTCCCTTCCCATCTTTCCGTAACCCGATAATACAATATTCATCATTCGAAAAACTCCCTGTGCAATGCTCCGATTACAGAATTAAGATCCGCTCTGTTTACTACAAAGCTGATGTTGACATCGGAGGCCCCCTGGCTTATCATTGTTATGTTATATTCACCTATTGACCCAAATACTCTTTTTCCAAGTCCTTTGGTATCTTTAAGATTCTTCCCGACAACCGATACCTGAGATTTATCATAGCAGACTGTAACATTGGCAAACCGGGAGATTTCATCAATTATCTCCTTCAGATTTTTCTCCGAATCAATAGTCAGTGAGACGTTTACCTCAGATGTGCTTATCAGGTCAACCGAGGTTCCGGATTTGCCAAAGACCTCAAATAACCTAGTAAGGAACCCGAATGAGTTTAACATTTTCATAGAGAAGATGTTAATCATAATAATATTCTCTTTAAAGGAGATAGCCTTCACACCTCCCTCCAGGACCTCTTCATCCTTTAAGATGAGTGTTCCCCCCTTTTCGGGTGCCATTGAGTTGAGAACCCTTACCGGAATACTCCTCTCGACTGCCGGCTGGATGGTTGCGGGGTGTAAAACCTTTGCTCCGAAGAATGAGAGTTCGGCAGCCTCACTGAAAGACATTACCGCTATGCTCTTTGTTTTGTCTACTCTTCTCGGATCGGTGGTGTGTACTCCGTCAACATCTGTCCAGATCTCTATCGAAGAGGCATCTGCCGCCATTCCGATAAGTGCGGCAGAGTAGTCGGAGCCGCCTCTTCCAAGCGTAGTTCCCACACCATCGGCTGTTGCAGATATGAAGCCCTGCGTTATGAGGATATCATTATCCTTAAACTCTCTATCCAGCAACTCCGGAACTCTTTTGCAGATGATATCTATCTGAGGCTCTCCCTTAAGAAAGACCGAATCTGTGATCATAAAACTCCTGGCATCGGCAAAAGCCACCCTCATTCCCGCACTCCTCATTGCCATGAAAATAATATTGGAAGATAGCATCTCTCCATACGAGAGTATTCTTGCCATTGACATATCGGATAACTCCTCCAGAATAGATATGACCTTTACTATCTCAGTTAGTTTTGAGAAGAGATGTTTTACCCGCTCTTCAGTCCCGGTTAATAGCGGGCTTTTATTTGCAATCAGCTCACGAACCATTGTCAGATGCCTCTCTTCCAGACCCTTTGTAAGATCAATCGCCGGCTCTACCTCGCCTTTGGAAGAGAGTTGTGCAATCCTGATCAATGTATCGGTAACTCCAGAGAGGGCAGATACGACAACGACACTTTTCTGCCCGCTCTTTTGGCTGACAATAGAGATCAACCTGTTAACTGCTTCACTATTCTGGACGGAGGTTCCGCCAAATTTCATCACAATCATCCTAACTCAGCTCCCTGTTTAAAGTTTTGAAGATATTTTTAAGGTCAATTACAGCTCTTTCAACCTCTGCGATATTTATGAACTCCTTCTCTGTGTGGGCTACCTTAATGCTGCCAGGGCCATACAGCAGACATTTCCCAAGATTGTAAAGACAAGGGCCGTCGCATGCAAATGCAACGATATCACTGTGATAACCGTCAATATAGAAGAATTCGAATGGTTTATCTTCCCTCACTTTCGTAACAGAGATTTTTTCGTCGGATATGCTCTTCAACTTATTTTCAATGATAAGATGCGATGCAAAGGTGGTTCTGAAATAGATTTTGAATGTTACCAGATTTGGAAGTACGTTATGGGCGTTATTAGATTGAAGCATCCCTATATTGTAAGTTGTTGATCCAATTACCGGGTCAATCGGGAATTTTATCTCAGAGAGTTTGTCCAGGAATATCCTCATTCGCTCTATTGCATCATCGCCATATTGAGGATACCCGGAGTGCGAACTTAAACCCTTAATCTGAACATCGTACAACTGAATCCCCTTTCCGGCTTTAATAAGCTTGTTTTCGGTTGGTTCTCCAACTATTACATATTTACAATCCTTTATGATGTTATTTGCAACTTTTGCTCCCCGTGAGCCTATCTCCTCACCGGCAAGGAGTAAAAGTCCGAAATTTGTCTCACCTTCATTATGGAGCTCTTTACAAGCATTGTATGCAGCAATTATCTGCCCTTTGGCATCGCATGCTCCCCTCCCGAATACCCTGTTGTTCTCTGCAAAAGGCTCAGTGTAGGGAGGAACTGTATCGAGGTGAGTACAGAAGATAACCCTTGGCGTACCCCATTTGTAAAAAAGATTGACGCTTCCGTCTCCAACCTCCTGTATCTCAAGGGTGGCTCCAGGCGTTGAGAAGTTTCTTGCAATGTAGTGTGCAAGTTCAACCTCTTTTCCGGAGGTTGAGTCAATTTTCATAATTTGTTCAAGTTCTTTGATCATCATTTATTTGTTTTCAGATTATTTTGCAAAAAAAAAGCACGAACCAGAGATTCGTGCCTATTATCAATACACAAAATCCCTCATCGCCGATGTGGTTTCTTACTTGCCTGTTTTATAGATTTTGTGTTAAAATTCATTTTTTAAAAAAGGGTTTTTCCTTTAATCGTCTGCAAATGTAAGAGGATTTTAGTTTCCTCCAAATTTTTTTTATTTTTTTTTATAACTCCCTCCTCTATCTCTTTCTGGCAGCTCCTTTGTTTTCACCCTTTTTAACTGACTCATTATCAATGCTTTTGGCTGGTTCCAAATAGAGATCTTTTCTTGACAGCACGGAGTCCATATTTGCAAGTTTGTAGTAAACAACAGCCATTACAACAGATGTATGGTTCATATATTCCGGGATACTCATATTGTATGTGTCTCTTTCTGTGTGCCATATCTCCTGGTAATTGAAGTCGTAACCTTTTGGGTCGCCTGTCCCGAAACTTATTGTGGGCACTCCGTTTATTGCAAAATAGGCGTGATCGGACCCACCGGCTGTTGAAGGTTTTGGCCGTGCCTCAGTTCTCAGATTTAATTTGAATGGAAACTCCGGATCTATTCTGTCCAGATCTTCTGTTGCAATTTTAAACTGATCATACATAGCAGGAGGTACCGTGAGGGAGTTTGCAACGGTCGGGCCTCCGTCCCTGTTGAAGTAGTTGGATATTTTATCCAGTTTATCCATATTTGTTTCAACCCAATGTTTTGAACCCAGAAGGCCAAACTCTTCGCCTGCCCAGAGACAAAAAGCGATTGATCTTCTTGGTTTTCCGCCTGCAGCCATAATAATACGTGCAGCCTCAAGATTCGGAGCAACACCTGTTCCGCAATCGACTCCTCCTGTTGCAACATCATATGCATCCAGGTGTCCACCCGACATTACATACTCATCAGGGAATTCGCTTCCTCTGATTATTCCTATAACATTGTGGTATTTTACCGGTCCTGGCTTAAAGTGGTTGCGGATATCGAATTCGAGGAGAAAATATTGCCTCTCTTTAACCTTCTGTTCAATAATTTTGTAATGATGTTCATCCAGTTTTATGTCGGGACAAGCCGGGAGGTTTTCAAAAGTCATATCTTCCAGATTTTTCCTGTCATAAAGTGCTGTAATAGGAACCGATGCCGATTGGATGATTCCAAGAATTCCGGCATCTCTCATCTCCTTGTAGAAGAGAGCGGGAGAGTCTTTGTACTCTTTTAGCGGCAGCGGTGGTTTCTGAGGGTTTGATCTGTTGACTCTTGTTATAGAGTCATTGTACCGTCCAATTATATTATTCTCTTTAATAACCTGGGCACGAAGAGTATCTGCATACTCCGAGATATCGATCGGGAAGCCATTGCTCTTTCCGGAGATAAGCACCCATGCACCTTTCAGCTTGCCCTTCATCCTCTCAAACTCCGCTCTTGTCTTTGGTTCCATTACAACATGCCCTCTCTGAACGCCCTTTGTACCGGAAGTATACGACGGTGTAGCAAAGTGGAGAGTCATTCCATCTTCACTCAGCATCTTCCCGAACCAGGGTCCCCTGTTAAAACCTACAGGTAACTCTCCAACCTCAATTACCTGAACCTCAAGCCCCCATTTTTTAAACAGAGAGGCTGTCCAGTTGGTTGCATTTTCGTATGCATCCGAGCCGATTGGCCGTCCCCCGATTCTGTTGGTGAGAATATCGAGATGGTGCATTGTGCGGTTATCTTGCCTGCCGATTTCTATTATTTTTTCAATGACTGCCTTATGATCCTGCGAATAAACCGAAAGGGGGTACAGGATGAAAAGAGCCAGAAGTGTTGTGAGAGTTAATCTGTTTTTCATTGTTTATCTGTTTTTACAAATTTAAGATTAAAAATATCTGATTCAATTATAATGGAAAAATTTTAGCATTTTTGTCTAAATCAAAATCAGATAAAATGAAGGAGAAAAAATTTAAAATTCCCAGCACATTTGTGATAATCTTTGCACTTATAGTTGTTAGCGCAGTGGTTACTTTCATTGTTCCCGGAGGCGAATACAACAAAGATACACTGGAGTTTAAATATGTCGACAGCCATCCGCAAAGCTGGCAGGTTCTCACCTCATTTTACAAAGGTTTTACACGTCAGGCGGGAATAATCGTCTTCATTTTAGTTATAGGAGCATCCTTCTGGGTAGTAAACTCCTGCAAAGCCATTGATGCCGGTATTTACTCCTTTCTCTCCTATACAAAAACACTGGAGAGGCACAAGATTCTTAAGAAGATTGGGGTGAATAATGTTATTATAGTTTTGGTTATGTTAATGTTCAGCCTCTTTGGCGCAATCTTCGGAATGAGCGAAGAGACCATTGCTTTTACGGTTATAATAATTCCGCTTGCAGTTTCCATGGGCTATGACTCAGTTGTGGGTGTTGCTCTTGTCTATGTTGCTGCACATGTCGGTTTTTCGGGTGCGATACTCAATCCATTTACTATCGGAATTGCCCAGGATATTGCCGGATTACCAATATTCTCGGGAATAGAGTATCGACTCTTCTGCTGGATAATTCTGAATATCATTACCATCGGAGTTGTACTCTGGTATGCTTCACGAGTGAAACGGAGGCCGGAACTCTCTACGGTTTTTACAGAGGACTCATACTGGAGGGAGAGACTTGAGCAACAAAAGGGGGAGTCTATTGAGTATCATACTCCAAAAAGTGGCTGGATAGCCTATTTCATCACTTTGGCAGCACTTGTGCTTTTCTCGGTTTTTTATAATCATACTACTGTTAAAGTGGGTAATACATCATTGGATATCCCATTTCTTATTCCGGTTCTTACACTTCTGTTCGCCTGGTCGGGTTACAGAAGTCTGAAAAGATCGGTTCACTTTTTTGTGCTTAATCTGCTCTTTTTCACTATTATATTTCTTATAGCCGGGGTTATGGGATATGGATGGTATATTGGTGAAATATCTGCTCTCTTTCTGGCTTTGGGAATCTTAAGCGGTATCGCTGCAAATTACAGTGCAAATGAGATAGTTGCGAAACTTACTGAGGGCGCCAGGGATATTCTCTCAGCTGCACTTATTGTTGGTCTGGCTGCAGGTATCATTGTTATTCTCGAAGATGCAAAGGTTGTGGATACAATACTTTACAGCATGTCAAAAGCGATGGAGGATACAGGAAAAGCGGCATCACTGGGGGTAATGTACATGATACAGACCTTTATAAATATTGTGATTCCTTCGGCAAGTGCAAAAGCTGCCATAACAATGCCGATAATGGCCCCATTCTCCGATATGATAGGGGTTTCGCGACAGGCAACGGTACTGGCATTTCAGTTTGGAGATGGTTTTACAAATATGATAACACCCACATCGGGAGTTCTCATTGCAGTACTCTCTATTGCAAGAATACCATACAGCAAATGGTTCAAACTTATTTTGCCGTTTATTCTGATTCTTATCGTAACAGGATTTCTGCTGTTGTTGCCAACAGTATTAATGAAACTGAACGGATTTTAATAGTTACCTGGGCGAATTAACGTTCAGGCGTATTAACGCGGTAAACTCCATAGCGTTCGCCCTCTTCCGGCAGATCTATCTTATTATTGCCACCTGCAGCCATTACTCCAACCGGTTTAGGAGGCAGGGCAGGGAATGTTCCAGTGGCAATATACTGCAAAGATGCTTTTACCCAATCTTCCTGCAATCCAAAGTCGTGGTAAAGATCATCGGGACGGTAGTGGTCGGGCACAATTCCATCTACATAATGTCCGTATCCCGTGCTGTTTACACTAAAGAAGCAGATTGGTAAAAACACATATGTTGGAGAGTCGTAGTTACCTTCAGGATATGGTAAAACATACATTCCGTTAGGTTTTCCGTAAGTTGTTGTCCCAATGTGAACAACTGTCATAAGCGGTTTAAGACCGTTCAGAAGAACTTCGCTTGCCGATGCACTGCTTTTGGATGTGAGAATTATCAGACGATTCAGATCAAGTGATCCGCTTAGCCTCTCAATCACTGTTTGTGTCTGGGCATCCGAATCCCACGATCTGTACTTATCGTTGTGCTCCCTTCTTGCAAGTAACTTATTATTTGCAGATACCGGTGCAAGATAGTTTGCAAGCAGCGATGTTGCTTTCCCGTCACCTCCCCCGTTGTACCTCAGATCAAGTATAAGCTCCTTAATGTTGGCCGCTTTTAATGTTGCCATTGCATTATTAATATCTGAAAGCATTGTAGCCTTGAATGAGAGGTAATTATAGTATCCGACATTGTAGGGCAGCCCCGGAAAATCCTGCGGAGTTATAACCTGAGTCTTAAGAAAAGACCTGGTGCTAACCTCTCTCGCAGTAGCAGTAAAACTAAATGATTTTTGTTCATAATCTTTGAACGTAAATGTATTTGTTTTTTGCGCAAAGACACTATTGAATGTATTATTACTGACAAGAGACATAACAGCAATACCATTAATTTGTGTCAATTCGTATCCTCTTTTTACCCCATTATCTGCCATTGGAGAGTTCGGATGTACATATCTGACTCTTATGCTGTAATCACTGTAGTAATCAATTGGTTGAGACAAACTTATCCCATACGTCTCAACAATTCCTGTTTCGGAACTGAGATACTCCTGACCGGTCATCATCCAGGACCATCTGTCCACTGGAACCAGAAGCGTGTCGAAGTATGCCTGTATGGTTTTAATAGGTTTGGCGTTGATATTTTTAGGCACCTCTTTGTACCAGTAATAAATATCGTTCATTATGGCATAGGTGTAAGTTTTAATTGATGCCAGCGGGTCGGTTTCTGCAGGATCCGGATCAGGTGTCGGCTCTTTCTGACATGAGGGTGCGACCATAACTGTAAGTGCGACCAACAGCAGAATTCCGGAGATATTTATTCTTAATTTAAAGCTCATCGTTAAAATTTTTTTCAAAATTAAACATTTTTTTACAGAATCTGTTTTAACATCATTATCAAGAGAAACATTAGTAAAATATAAAACAAAATAAAATGAACAATCAATCAGTGATCGAGAGAAATGATCTTTTTGCGGTTAAAGGAAATCCTGTAACATTAGTTGGAAATCCTGTTAAAGCAGGGGATAAAGCCCCCGAAATTATTGCATCGGACAATTCACTTAAGGATGTGAAGCTATCCGATTTTGCCGGTAAGGTAGTGGTCATAAGTGTTTTTCCATCAATTGACACTCCGGTATGTGCAAATCAGACAAGGGCATTCAACAAGAGAGCAACAGAACTATCAAACGATGTTGTGATATTGACAATTTCAAAGGATCTCCCGTTTGCTCTCGGACGATTCTGTGCTGCCGAAGGGATAAACAACATCCATACCCTTTCAGACTATAAATTTTCAAAATTCGGACTTGACTACGGCTATCTTGTAAAAGAGAACCAACTTCTGGCCAGAGGTGTGGTAATAGTTGATAAAAAGGGAGTTGTAAAATATACCGAGATCACTAAGGATATTATTATCGAGCCCGATTACGACAAAGCAATCGCTGTTGTTAAAGAGCTTTTAGGTTAAGCAGATTACTTTACAGAATCTTAATTCAGGTTGGGATAAGGGTGACAATATCGTTTTTTGTTACCCTTTTTTCTATGCTGGATGTTTGTAAAAATAACTACCTTTGAACCAACATTTGCTTTTGTGATGGTAAACAATCTGAATAACAAAGATATAGTTAATGCATTCAGAAACCGGTCTGTTTACGCTTTTGAGTTTATTTTTAAAAGTAACTATTCAAACCTGGTTTTGTTTGCAAACTCCTTTGTTATGAACAGGCAAATTGCAGAGGATCTGGTTCAGGACTCATTTACCTCGCTCTGGGAGATTGCTCCGACGCTTGGCGAAGAGACCGATCTCAAGAAGTATTTGTATGCCAGTGTTAAAAATCGATGTCTGAACTTTTTCAAACATCTGGATGTAATTGATTCAAATAACATAAAGCTGGCGGAATCCATTATCCACTCGAATACTTTGGTTTACGAAGATAATCAGGAGGTTATCGCACGGGTAAGAGAGTGCCTGAATAAACTCTCGGGAACTCAAAAGAGTATTCTCGAAAAAAGAATATTTGAATCCAGGTCTTACAAAGAGATAGCAGAGGAGCTTGATATATCTGAGCTTACTGTTCATACACACATAAAAAGAGCCTATAAATATTTCAGGGAGAATTTTCCCATCGAGTTTTATTTCATTTTTCTCTTCTCAAATGTACCCGATTAATGTATATTGTTGTCCTAATACTAAAGGGGACAACATATGGCTATCGAATGGAACAAAATTAATCGTCTTATCTCCGGTGTCGCAAACGAACAGGAAAAGGCAGAAATCGCTGAATGGGCTTCAAAAAGCCGGTCAAGGCAAAAATTTCTAAAGGATGCCGTAAAATTTTACTCATCGGAAGATGATTTGAATATCACTTTTGAGAATGTAAATAAAGCGTGGCGGAATACCAATCCAATAATCAGATCCAGAAAGAGATATTTAAAGCGAGCTCTTCCCGTTGCTGCCGCATCACTTCTGCTCTTTTTCTCAATTTTACTCTTTACCGACCGGACAGGTCGTCAGGAGTTACCTCTAATTGAACCGGGTACAGAGAGAGCCAGGCTTTTCTTAGCCGACGGAAGAGATATTAACCTTGGAAAAGATACAAAAGAGCTGTCGTCAAAATTGCCTGTAAAACAAAAAGTTGAAAACAAAAAAACAACTCTTACGATTGATGTTAAAAACAGGGCTTCTGCACAACTGTTAGAGTACAACGAGATTATTGTTCCAAGATATGCCGAATATCAGTTAAACCTTGAAGATGGAACAAAGGTATGGCTCAACTCTGAGACAAAACTGAAATTCCCGCTTGTCTTCGGAGAGAAGGAACGGACAGTATATGTAGAGGGTGAGGCCTATTTCCAGGTCTCTCATAATCCCGATAAGCCATTTATCGTAAATATTGACGAAAACACCAAAGTAAAGGTACTAGGAACCGAGTTTAATATCAGAACTTACGAATCGAACGTTTCTCAGTCTACATTGATTAGCGGAAGTATTGAGTTCATACATAAAGGTTTTATAACTAAAGTGAACCCGGGAGAGAGCTGCAGCCTTAATAAAGCCAGTGGAACAGTTTTGGTTGAAAATGCCGATATAATGAGGGTTGTTGCATGGAAAAACGGAGAGTTCGTTTTCAGAAACGAGACACTTGAAAATATCATTAACGAGCTTTCAAGATGGTATAAAGTTGATGTGTCATTTGAAAATGAGACTGTTAAAAATGAGAGATTCTATTTGTATTTCGACAGAACAACAGGATTTGAGGAGATCATTTATAAACTGCACAAAACCGGAAAGATTAAATATGAATATAAAAACAGGAAGATTATCATATCATAAACTTTACTTAACTATATAAATTATGCCAAAAAAATTAAAAATTAGAACTAATCTCCGGCTATTCTGCAGTAAATGCAGGGTTGCTGTAATGCTCTATTTAGTTTTTAGTCTGTTTACCGGACAGAAATTATTAGCTCAAAACTCTCAACCTAAAGTAAATATTGATGTAAAAGATGCAACTTTTGCACAAATAGTTGAGATTCTTCGCACTCAAACAAATTACCAGTTTATCTTTAATTCCGATGATGTTAAAGAGCTTAAAAACCTCTCAGTAAAATTTGAGAACTCAGGACTATTTTATGTCATGGAATCAATTCTTAAGATATCCGGGATAAAGCTCTCATATGAACTTGAGGGAACCACGGTGATTATTAAAAAAGCTGAAGGCGCCCAAAGCGCTGCTCAAAAGAGAGTTATAACAGGGACAATAACGGATGAAGGCAATTTGCCTATGGTTGGCGTCAATGTTTATATTAAAGGGACAAGAATCGGAGCATACTCTGAGGCAGATGGTAAATACACCATATCCAGTACTGCCATCCCAAAAGATGCTATAGTCATCTTCTCATTTATCGGATATGAGACAGTTGAGACACCAGTAGATCAAATCAAACCGGTTATGATATTAAAACAAACCGCAACATTTATTGAAAACGCAGTTGTAACTGGTTACTTTGAAAGAGATAAGAGCAACTTCACCGGCTCGGTTAAGACCATCAGCGGAGATCAGCTGCGTTCAATCTCAACAACAAATCTCTTTAACACATTAACCGTACTTGACCCGGCAATCTCAATTACGCCCAATAATGAACAGGGCTCAAATCCCAATGCAATTCCCGAGATTATTCTCAGAGGTACAACCTCATTGAACACTTCAGGACAGATTGGGTTAAACTCACCTTTGATAGTGATTGATGGTGTTGAATCATCGGTCAGAGCACTTTATGATATAGATATTTTTGAAATAGAATCAATTACCGTATTAAAGGATGCATCTGCAACTGCCCTTTACGGTGAACAGGCTGCTAATGGAGTGATTCTTGTTACCAGGAAGAAATCGGCTCAAAAGCAGATAAGGGTATCGTATAATCTTACCGGAAAAGTTGAACTTCCTGACCTTTCTGATTACGACTTGATGAATGCAACAGAAAAGTTGGAATTTGAGAGACTATCTGGTCTTTATGATGATAAAACCGGCGATTTGTACCTTACATACATTGAAAAACTTGCAAAAGTAAACAGTGGTATAAATACAGATTGGATATCAAAACCATTGAGAAACTCATTTTCTCAGCAGCACAACTTTAGCGTTTCCGGAGAAGGATCTGGTTTAAGCTACCAGGTATCAATGAGATACAGCGGAAGCAGAGGGGTTATGAAAGACGATACCAGAGATAATATCGGAATTGGTTACTTCTTATCATACAACGTTAAAAACAAATTGGTTGCAACCTTGAGAACTGATTATAGTCAGAATTCAAATAACAGTTCAAAATATGGTTCATTTAAAAGTTTTGTCAATGCAAATCCGTATGATGCGCCATATGATGCTAACGGAGAGTTGATAACTAATTTATCCTATAATCTGCTCAATCCAATTTATGAGTCTACACTCTCTTCATTCTCAAAATCAAAATCAAAGGAGTTGGTTGCATCATTGAATCTGAGATGGAATATAATGGAGGGGTTGTATCTGACGGGATTCGGATCAGTTACAAACAGTGATTCAAGAAGTGATCAGTATATCTCTCCTCTGTCTAATTCCTATGCAGCTGTTGTCGATGCGACTCAAAAAGGCTCTTATTCCATTAGTGCTTCCGAGTCAAACAAATATCTGCTCAGAGGTACGGCAAACTTCAGTAAAGATCTTGATGGTAAGGGCTCAATGTTTACAGCAAACTTTGGAACCGAGATAAGAAAAGATAATACCAACCCATATACATTCTCGGCGATCGGATTTTTTAACGATAAACTGGTTGACCCTACTTTTGCATCTTCATATCCTGTCTACGGGAAACCTGAGGGTATCAGTTCAGAGAGTGCATCAGCTGCCTTTACATCATCTGCAAATATTATTTACCGAAACAGAGTATTTGCCGATGCATCATACAGATTGTCAGGTTCATCAAAATTTGGGGTAAAAAACAGATATGCACCATTCTGGAGTGTGGGTGCGGGTTGGAACCTTCACAGAGAGGAGTTTATCAAAAATCTTGAATTCTTTGATGTTTTGAGACTAAGAGCAAGTTACGGACATACAGGTAGTATAAACTTTGCCTCATATCAGGCTATCACAACATTCCAGTATGCCTCCAATCTGGTGAATAAATATGGTCTGGGTGCAAGTCCGATAACTATGGGAAACTCAGATCTTAAATGGCAGACAACCAAATCTGCAAACATTGGCTTGACTTCAACTTTTTTCAAAAGCAGGGTTGACGTGAATTTCGATTGGTACAAATACAGAACTGTTGATATGATAGTTCCAATCTCTATGCCGCCATCTTCCGGTGTAACACTGGTAAATAACAATGTGGGAGAACAGACAAATACAGGTTTTGAAATTACTCTCTCGGGTGTTGTGATCAAGAACAGTGATTGGTTCCTGAGGTTGAATGCAACTGCAGCCCGTAATGTGAATAAACTTATAAAAATAGGGAACTCGCTTAAAAACCAGAATGATAATAACGCAGCTGTTTCTGGAGGATCTCCGATGGAGCTTTATATTGAGGGAGAGTCTCCAAGCATGATTTATGTTGTGAGATCGGCAGGTATCGACCCTGCATCCGGTCGTGAGATATATATAACAAAGGATGGTGCGTATACATTTACATATAATCCTGCCGATAAAATAGCTGTTGGTGATAAAACACCTTCAATGAGAGGCTCTTTATCTTCATTTTTAACCTATAAAGGATTTTCATTGAATATAAGTATGCTTTACTCTTATGGTGGTTTTATTTATAACTCAACAAGAGCTCAAAGAATTGAGCAGATTAATCCAATGTACAACTCAGACAGAAGAGCATATACCGAGAGGTGGAAAAAGCCGGGAGATATTGTCAATTATCTAACTCTTATTCCAAACTCAAGCGGCACAATCAACAACTACCACACTTCAAGATTTGTAGAAAAGGAGAATTATTTATCGATCTCTTTCATTTCACTAGGATATGAATTTGATAATAAAATACTTAATAAATTCGGTTGTAAAAGACTAAATCTGAGCATCTCAATGAATGATGTTGCAAGATTCTCTACAATAAAACAGGAGAGAGGTTTAAGTTATCCTTTTGCCAGAGGATTCAGTTTTACTATCAGTCCTACATTTTAACCAAATTAATTAATCTCAAATGAAAAACATATTATCACTATTTTTAGCAGCAGCTCTTTTACTTTCGTCTTGTGATAAATTTCTGGATATAAATCCAAAGGCCGAAGTAATTGACAAAGATATGTTCAGCAATAGCCAAGGATGCGAAGATGCAATCTGGGGATTGTACGGACAATTAAAATCCAGCTCACTTTACGGTGAGTACTTCAACTGGGGAGTTTTTGATGCTTTAGCACAAAATCTGCAGGCAACCAGTCAGTTTGTACCCAGACACTACCTTACGAAGTATAATTACAACGATGCCTTAACCATAATATCAGAAATGTGGACAAAAGCATATGAGGTTGTAGGGCATTCAAATAATATTATCGGGAATCTCGAAAAGATGGATCCTTCAATATTCCCTTTATACAACATCTATCTTGGAGAGGCTTACGGGGTCAGATCAATGTTACTTTTTGATTTGATAAGAACTTTTGCCCCACATGTCGAAAAATCGGGTAGCGAAAGAGGAATTCCATATGTAACAGAGTACTCTTTCAAACACACTCCATTTTCTACAGTCAACGAAGTCTATAACTCAATAATTACCGACCTTAAGAGAGCTCAGCAATTACTTGAGGCCGATAAAGGCAATATAGCCTATCCGAGATTAACCGATGCCAACATTAAGCCGGCCTTCCTTAAGGGACGTCAGATACATTTCAACTACTATGCTGTTACTGCTCTGCTTGCTAGGGTCTATTGGACAAAAGGGGATATGCAGAATGCCAGAACTGAAGCTCTGAAAGTTGTTGAGTCGGGCAAATTCCCACTGGTTAACAAAGATGAGGTAACTAATATTATTTCAGGTGCACTCTCTCCAAAAGAGACTATTTGGGGAATCTACTCCAAAGACTATTTCAGCACTACAATGTTACGTCTGGGAACCGGTGCTTCCTGGTCAGGAATGGCTCCATACCAGACAGCTCTTGGAAGCAATTATCCGCTTGTTTACCAGAATATTTACTCTAAATATCTGAACTCAAATGCAGGAGTTGATATGAGACTAAACTGGTTCAGACCACTCTTTGATGGAGGTACAACAAATTATCTGCTTAAAAATGTAGATTGGCTAATGAAAAATACCTCAACCAATACTCCTGAGAGCAGAGGTTTAACTGAGGGAATATCAATCTTACGTTCTGTTGAGATGTACTATATTATTGCCGAGGCCTATTTAAAGGAGAATAACATTACCGAGGCTACAAGATATCTTAATATGGTTCTAAATTCGAGAGGATTGACCAATCTTGAGAATAGAGATCCGGTCATTCAGCTTACTTTGGATGTCCTATACAACGAAAGGCACAAGGAGTTTTTTGGCGAGGGACAAAGGTGGTTTGATATGAAAAAGATGAATATGGATATTATCTCCAATACCGATCTTAAAACTTTACCTGCATCCGACCAAATATATGTACTTCCAATTCCGGTAGAAGAGTTTGATTACAGAAACAATTAAAAAATAGTTAGTTATGAACAAAAAATTAATTTATATATTATTTTCCTTATTGCTCTTCTCATGCGTTAATGAAGATTATCTTCAATATGATATAACGCAGAAAGATGGTGTATATCTGGATTATACTCCAGTATCGGATTCAATTTTCTACAATTTTGGATTTGAAAGTATTACTGAATATACATTTTTTATAAAATGTAACCTCATGGGTGTTCCGAAATCTTATGACAGAAAGATTAATCTCAGAGTGGTTAACAGTAAATATGCAAATTCTGTTTTTACTGCTGCAAAAGAGAGCTACTATTCTGTTCCTGCCGAAGTAATACTGGCAAAGGATAGTGTGAGTGTTTTAATACCTGTAACCTTAAAAAGAGATCCGGAACTTGAAAGCATAAGAGCAATACTTACTATGGAACTTTTAAAGAGTGACGATTTTGATATCAGAGGTCATGCTGAATACACAATTACCTTTGACGATAAATTGCCTTCGACTCCAGCCTGGTGGCAATCTTTTAGTTACGGGGCATTTTCAAAGCTAAAAGGTCAGCTCTTCTTCAAATATTTCTGGGAGATGGATATGGAGAACAAAGGAACATATGATATTATTGTTGCAAGATGGGGTAAAAATCTGGACAAATTGCCTAACTCGGGACAGAGTAATCCTTTAAATATTTACAGGGTAACCTTTATGAGATATGTCCAGCAAAAAATGTGGGACTATTCTCAGGCAAATCCTCAGCTGAATCTCGGAATTTCCAAACCAAATTTCAACTAATTAAATAATTGAATATGAAAAAAATAATATATTTATCATTTATAATATTTCTTAGTTCGTGTGTTAAGGATCTCTCCACAATGATCTATCCGGAAAACAATAGTGGTTTTTCTAAAATTACTATTACCTCTCCAACTGAAAAACTCAGTGTTGATTTAGGTCAGGAGTTTGTATTCACACCAACTGTCACACAATCGGTTCCATCAAAAAGTCTTAAATATATCTGGACTGCCAATTTTATTCAGTCTGGAACAGTTGGTGATATAATGAATATAGGTGAGGGTGCCACTCTTAAGTATAACTTTCCGAAATTCGGAACTTACAGATTGAGATTAGAGGTTCAGAACGAAGATTACAGCGCTTTCAAAACATGGGAGATAGCGGTCAGAGTTTACGATTCGGGCTATTTTGTGGTCGGTAATGATGATACGGGAAAGGCGAATATCGCATTTGCCCGCTCTCTTTCTCAGACAGATATTCTTGAAGGAAAGGAGCTTACCTTTGCTACAGATCTTATAAGCAAGATTAACCCTAAACATAACATAAAAGATGTTGTAAGAGTTGTAAAATCTATTATTACATACGGTAAGAATGATGCACAGTTGCATATCTTCACAAAAGAGAAAATCTATATTGCAGATCCTAATACCCTGGAAATTTTTAATGTTGTCCCATTCAGTGATGTATTTCCCGGTGAGTATATTAAAAAAGTATCTGCATTTGACTCATATTTGACCGGATCTACCATTTATACATCAAAAGGGAGATGCATCGGATATCAGAAACCTGAATTTTTGATATACAGAATGGATACATGGGGAGATAACACTTTTGATGACTCATTTGTAAATCTGATATATACACAAGGTGCAAACATAAACGGAGGAGAGGCTCTTGTAGATTACGTAAACTCAAAAATATGGATGATAATTCCTTATCATAACAGCAGTAAACCGGTTAATAATACGTCGGGTATTAATGCCTCCCAAAATAATTTCGGAGATAATTACAGACCGAATATTTACGAAAATATGAATATCCTCTCAGTTTTCAGAATGAACGGAGATTTTTACGGAGGTACTCCTTATAATCTTTTTGCACTTGCCCAGGATAAATCAAATCCACTCAGAGTAAAGTTTGTTGAATTTACAACAGATTATTC
This sequence comes from uncultured Muribaculaceae bacterium, assembly GCA_964521685.1. Taxonomy (GTDB): domain Bacteria; phylum Bacteroidota; class Bacteroidia; order Bacteroidales; family UBA932; genus Bact-08. Next base: position 3,514 of record CAZFTS010000007.1, on the reverse strand, counting down.
TACCGGATTTACAACTGTTGCAGAAAATGTTTACAATGCAACATCTGCCATTACTTTTAAAAGAGGTATGGAGATTGTGCCAAATGCACGATTCAGCAACGTTTACTATGCCGATGGCAACAAGGTTTATGTTTGGTACCCAAAAAATACTTCACCAAACAATCAACTGCCCAATAACCCAGGCATTACTTTAGGAGCTGGAAAAACTATTACAACAATGTCTCTAAGTTATGATATGAAGGAGCTTTATGTCGGTTTTTATGATCAAAACAGCTCAAATGCTCTTAAGGGTGGATTTTATATCTATAATTGTGCTGAAGTTGGTGTTAACCAAAGCATACAACCTGTTAAAAAATTTGAAAATATTACCTCCAGACCTGTTCAGATACTTTATAAATCTACAGTATGGGATAAACCATTGTCAATTTAAATGAAATATATACTAAAAGCTATTGTGATCTTATTGGTTGTGACATCGTTCACAACCAATAAGGTAACTATTTCCGGTAGTTTCGGGATGAAATTAGATGGGAAAATCTATCTATCTGCAACCGGAGCGAATCTGGAGAGAGACATTATAAACGAAGCAGATATAAAGGGTGGAAAATTCAACCTTCAAACTGATGGGGTAAAACATCCCAGGATGGCATACCTTTCATTTATGGGAGCCGGCCATGAAATAATTCTTGAAAATTCAGATCTGAAGATGGATTATACTCGTGAAAAGGGATACTCTATTTCCGGCGGATATTACAATGAGTTGATTTACGGATGGGAAAAACTGGATGAGGTTATTGAACTCAACAAAGAGATGTACAGACTTTCTGAAGGAAATATTGCAAAGAGTTTGTCGGTAGAGGAGAGTACCAATATTAAATCGTTATTATCTTCAAAAAGAGGCCAGCTTTCCAGAATCAAAAGAGAGTATCTTAAATCCCTTATGAGTCATAAGGATAATTATGTAAGGCTGTTTGCTTTTATCGAACTGGCCGACTATTCGGATGAGAGTATGAAGACTCTGGCAGAGATTAAAAAGAGTCTGCCAGATAATTACGATCTGCTCAGTATTGAGAAGAGCAGAAGAGAGGTGACAGAGCTCGCAGGGATAAAAAAAGGGTTGGTAACCGGTGCACCTTACAAAGATTTTGATGCTTACAAATTAGAAGGTACTAAAATAAGGTTAAGCGAATCGGTATCAAAAAACCAGTTTGTCCTTCTTGAGTTCTGGGCTTCATGGTGCAGTCCGTGTCGTGCAGAGATGAAAAAGTTACCTGTTGTTTATGAAAAGTTTAAAGATAAAGGCTTTGAAATCTTTTCGTTTTCTATTGATTCTAAAATGGATGACTGGAAAAGTGCCTCAGAATCTATGTATATTCCCTGGATAAATGTTTCAGGTGAGGCACATGTTGTAGATCATGTGGCTAAGATATATGCCATTACTGCTATACCAAATAACTATCTGCTTAACAGTAAAGGGGAAATAGTCGCAATAAACATAAAAAGTAATGAACTTTTCGACTATCTGTCGAAGATGATTAAATAAGTTTGCATTCTGTTGGTTAGTAATGACAAAACCCAATTATGTTTGTGTGAGAGCTCCTTTGCGGGGGCTCTTTTTTTAACTTTTCCGGGTCTTCTTTCCTATCAGGTGAATTGAAACTCCGGTTGCAATAGTTGCCAGAATCAATTGTACATGAATTTTGTCTGTTGCAAAGAAGATGGCATAAAGAATTGTCAGCCATAAAAGGGCTAATGTTCTTATTTTAAGTTTTAACGGAATTCCCTCCTTAGAGAGATATGATCTTATATAGGGGCCAAGGAATCTGTTGCGTAACAGCCATCTGAGTCTCTTTTTGGAAGAGTTCATGTAGAAATAGGTGGCTGCCAGAAGGAAGGGCGTTGTAGGAAGGAGGGGGATAAAAATCCCAAGTGTTCCAAGGCCGACAAATATGGAGGCTAATATGATGTAAAGTTGTTTTTTCAAATGGTTGTGAGGTTTCTCTATTTTTTTAACTTTGCAAAGATACTCAACTTTAATAGAAACTTTAAACTTAAATTATGGAAAACTTCTCTGCCATTGTCGAGAAGGTTAGCTCATTTTTATGGGGCTGGCCGATGATTGTGCTATTGTTAGGAACTCACCTCTATCTCACGATTATTCTCAAATTTCCTCAAAGAAAGATTTTTAAGGCCATTAAACTATCGGTTACCAAAGATAAATCTGGTAGCGGAGATGTAAGTCAGTTCGGAGCTTTGGCCACAGCATTGGCAGCAACTATCGGAACAGGAAATATTGTAGGAGTGGCAACTGCTGTTGCTCTTGGGGGGCCGGGTGCTGTTTTGTGGTGCTGGCTGACCGGCGTTCTTGGAATAGCGACCAAATACTCCGAAGGGCTGCTTGCTATCAAATATCGTGTTAAGACTTCTGACGGAACCATGATAGGGGGGCCGATGTATGCATTGGAGAGAGGTTTGAAGATGAAGTGGCTTGCAGTTCTCTTTTGTATTTTTACTGCCATTGCTGCTTTTGGAATTGGCAATACCGTTCAGGCCAATTCAATATCAATGCTATTGGATCAGACTTACGGAGTTTCACCATATTTGAGCGGTATCCTTATGAGTATAGCAACGGCTCTTGTAATTATTTTTGGAGTAAAAGGAATTGCTAAAGTTTGCGGAACTCTGGTGCCTTTTATGGCGTTTTTCTATATATTAGGCTGTCTTGTAATACTTTATATTAATGCGCCATATTTAAAAGAGACATTTTCACTCATTTTTGAATCGGCATTTTCTGCAAAAGCAGCTGCAGGGGGGTTTGTGGGGACAACTGTTATGATGGCAGCGCGTTTCGGTATTGCACGCGGACTCTTTTCTAATGAGTCGGGACTTGGATCCGCTCCTATTGTTGCAGCTGCTGCGCAGACCAGAAACCCTGTTCGTCAGGCTCTTGTCTCATCAACCGGCACATTTTGGGACACAGTTGTAGTTTGTGCTTTAACAGGTCTTGTACTTGTGAGTTCAGTTATAGCCTACCCGGAAATTGATCACACACAGGGAGGCGCGCTCACCCAGGCCGCATTTGCAAAGATTCCGATTTTCGGCCCTGTTATTCTGGCAGTGGGAATCGTAACCTTTGCCTTCTCAACTATTCTCGGCTGGTCTTATTACGGAGAGAAAGCGGTGGAATACCTTGGAGGCAAGAAACTTATAATATATTACAGACTATTCTGGATTGCTGCCGTTTTCGGCGGATCGGTACTAAACCTTCATTTAGTATGGAGTATAGCAGACAGCATGAACGCCCTTATGGCCATCCCTAACCTGATTGCAGTTCTGCTATTGTCGCGTGTCCTCATTAAAGAGACAAACAAATACCTCTGGTCAGGTAAAATTGATGATGAGGATCCGGAATGCGTAAAGGTTGGGTAACCTTGCCAAGGTTGTTTGTAGGGGAGTGTTAGGCTATTGCTGTCTTGTCTTTTCATGTAAAATGCTGACTCGCCCTTCGGGCTCA
>CAZFTS010000006.1:0-102543 GCA_964521685.1 uncultured Muribaculaceae bacterium | reverse complement strand
ATAAATGTAAAAAAGGCCGACCCCCTGCTACAGACATCGACCCCTTTTCTTGTGTACTAAAACCTAAACCTACATCTGAAAGATGCAGCAGTTGCAAAAAACGTTGCACGGTTTTTTAAAAATTTTCGATTTTTTTAACGATTGTGAGTGGCAGCCGGGCGGCAAAGAACCCTATAAGCGCTATTCCACAGACAGTTATAATAACATCGGAACTTTTTACTACTACAGGATAATTTTCAATAATAAAGTTTCCGGGCATGGGAATAACTCCGAAAGTTTGTTGTATAAAGCAAAGCAGCAATCCGGTAATAGTGCCGGCAGCCACCCCCAGAAGGGAGATCATCCAACCCTCGGTAAGAAATATTCTTTTTATTAGTACATCTTTGGCCCCCATGGCTTTGAATGTTGCGGCATCCTCTCTCTTTTCGATTATAAGCATTGATAGTGAACCGAAGAGGTTGCACGAAATGATAACCAATACAAAAAGGAGGATGATATAGATCGAAAGTTTTTCCGATTTCATCATCTTGTAGAGTGTCTCGTTCTGCTCATATCTGTCTCTTACCAGAAAATCTTCCGAAAGTGTTTTGCGAAGCTCTTTTTTAAAACGTGGGATCTCATCTTTGTTTTTTAATGAGAGTTCGATTGCAGTAACCTCATTTTCATACTCAAGCAGGTTTCTGGCAACTGAAATAGGGATGAAGATATATTTTTTGTCAAACCCCTGTTCAAGAGCGAATATTCCTGAGGGAAAAAGCTTTTCATTGTTCAGTGACGATGCCGGATTTACCATTGAAAAGGGTCTGTTCCGGGATGGGAAGTAGAGCTCCAGTGGGTCGGTGAAATGGACACGTAACCCCAGATGGTATGCCAGAGAGCGTCCGAGAATCGCCTGGGGTACCTCTCCATGATATAGAGAGAATTTACCCTCTTTTATATATTTACTGAGCCCGGTATTCTCTTCGTATGTACTGTCTACACCCTGAATTGTTGCAATTGACTCCTGATCGCCGTATTTAACAAATACATTCTCCTCGACAATTTCGGAGAGATAGAGAATAGCATTGTCTTTACGCAGTGAGTCCCACTTTTCACCCTGCGGGACAAAGGTCTTACCCTTCGCCGGAGTTATAAGTAGGTCAGACTCATGCACATCGTTCAGAGACATAATAAGTCCCTCAAAACCATTATAAACCGAAAGGATTACAATAAGAGCAGCAGTGCCTATGGCAATCCCTGCAGCACTTATGAGAGAGATTATATTAATGACGTTGTGCGACTTCTTCGCGAAGAGGTATCTTTTAGCTATGAAGATGGGAAGTTGCAACGTTTCTTTTATTATCTATTTTTTTAACAACTCATCAATATGTTCAACATAGTCCAGGGAGTCATCTATATGAAACTGAAGATCCGGGACAATCCGCAGCTGTTTTGACACCCTCTTTCCAAGTTCGCCTCTGATATTCCGGGCAGATTCCTGAACCAGCTTAAATAGTTCGGTTGTTTTGGTCGATGGGAATATGCTAATAAACACCTTAGCAACAGACAAATCGGGGCTGATTCTTACGGAGGTAACGGTTATCATCGCCCCACGGAATGTTGATGTACCCCTCTCTCTGAATATTTCGGAGAGATCTCTCTGAAGCTGTCGGGATACCTTTTGTTGTCTTGTACTTTCGCTCTCCATTTTACTCTGATTTAATAATGAAATAGTTCTTTTTGCCCTTTTGCACAAGTATGTACTTGTTGTTTAGCAAATATGAGGAGTCAATTACCTCTTCGGCACTCTCTGTTTTTGATTTGTTCACACTCACCCCTCCTGCCAGAATCATCTTCCGGCACTCACCTTTTGACGGGAAAATTGCTGTTTTTACGGAAAGCAGGTCAAGAAGAGTGCTGCCAAGATCATCCCGTGAGACGGTAAATTGTGGAACTCCCTCAAATACACTTAGAAAGGTTCTTTCATCAAGCTCCTTTAAAGCCTCCGAAGTGGAATTTCCGAATAAAATAGCCGAGGCTTTAACAGCCTTGTTGTACTCTTCGACCCCATGTACCATAGTTGTTACTTCGCGGGCTAAAAGCTTCTGGAGCTCTCTTAAATGGGGGGTTTCACGGTGTTTTACGGTCTCATTTTCGATGGTCTCTCTGGAGAGCATTGTAAATATCCTCAAATATTTTTCGGCGTCTTCATCGCTGACATTCAGCCAGAACTGATAGAAGGCATATGGAGTTGTATATTTGGCGTCGAGCCAGATATTGCCCTGTTCAGTCTTCCCGAACTTGCCTCCGTCGGCTTTTGTAATCAATGGGCAGGTAAGGGCAAATGCCTCGCCTGACTCTTTCCTTCTGATGAGCTCTGTTCCGGTCGTAATATTTCCCCACTGATCGCTTCCTCCCATCTGCAATTTACAGCCATAATTGTTGAACAGATAGAGAAAATCGTAACCCTGAACAAGCTGATATGTAAATTCGGTAAATGACATTCCCTCCCTTTCATCTCCGGTGATTCTTTTTTTAACCGAATCTTTGCTCATCATATAGTTGACGGTGATATGTTTACCAATGTCTCTTATGAAATGGAGAAAGGTGTAATCTTTCATCCAGTCATAATTATTGACAAGAATCGCTGCATTAGGCGAGTCGGAGTTGAAATCAAGAAATCTTGAGAGCTGCTCCTTTATTGCGTTTTGGTTGTGTCTGAGTGTCTGTTCGTCCAAAAGGTTTCTTTCGGAAGATTTCATGGATGGATCTCCAATCATTCCCGTAGCACCTCCAACCAGTGCAATCGGCTTATGTCCGCAAGCCTGGAAATGCTTAAGCATCATTATACTAACCAGGTGTCCTATATGCAGGGAGTCGGCAGTCGGGTCAATTCCCACATAAGCGGCTGTCGGCTCTTTTTGTAACTGCTCTTCGGTCCCGGGCATAATATTGTGGACCATCCCCCTCCATGTTAGCTCTTTAACAAAATTGCTCATTTAGTCTCGAATTTTGGGCAAAAGTAAGGTTTTTTCTTTACTTTTGCCCCTTAAATATTAGCATTATGTTAAATATCAAAGCCAAATTTTCAAAAGCGATCTTTTGCGGTGCATTTCTGGCACTATCTCTTTTTGCTTCACTCTCATTGTATGGCAGTAGTGCCGATACGCTTATAAACAGGGTTGAGGCTATCAACGGGGTAAGTGGCGTTAAAAGGCTGGAAAGCCGTCATTACAATGATAAATATGTATTGTATATCAATCAGCCGATAGATCATAAAAATCCTGCTGCCGGGAGCTTTAAACAGCGGGTGTTTCTGATGAACATCTCATTTGACAGGCCAACGGTTATTGTTACAGAGGGTTACGGTGCTGCTTATGCTGCAAACCCTGCTTACAGGGAGGAGATATCGAGGCTGTTGAACACTAATGTAATTTTTGTTGAGCATCGTTATTTTCTGGAATCCACACCGGAGTCAAAGGATTGGAAATATCTTACCGCTGAAAATTCGGCAAACGATCTGCATAATGTTAAGCTTGCATTTGAGAAGTTTTACAAGGGTAAGTGGATTGCAACCGGGATAAGCAAGGGGGGGCAGACTGCACTTATCTACAGGGCTTTCTTTCCTGAGGATGTAGATATTACCGTTCCGTATGTTGCCCCTTTGTGTAAGGGGAAGGAGGATGGCAGACATGAGCCGTTTTTAAGAGATTTTGCCGGAACTCCTGAAGAGAGGGCAAAACTGTCTGGATTTCAGAGAGAGGTTTTGGAGAGAAGATCTGAGCTGCAGCCGAAATTTGATTCGTTGTGTAATGCAAAGGGTTATAAGTTTAATATTCCGCTGAACGAGGTTTATGACTACTCAGTTCTGGAATTTCCGTTTGCATTCTGGCAGTGGGGTAGTCCTATTGCTGAGGTGCCTGCCCGGGGTTCATCGGCGTCACAGATTTTTAAATACCTTATAAAAATAAGCTCTCCGGACTATTTTGTAAAAGAGAGTGATACATCTCCGTTTTTTGTTCAGGCAGCTAAAGAGCTTGGTTATTACGGATATGATACAAAACCTTTTAAGGGGCTATTGGCAATAAAAAATTCTAAGGGCTACCTGGATAAAATATTCCTACCGGGCGATAAAAAATTCACTTTTGACAAAGCCCTTTATAAAAAGCTTAAAAGATTTGTTAAGAAGGCTGAAGAGAGGATGATGTTCATTTACGGAGAGTTTGATCCATGGAGTGCTGTTAAGGTTGTTGAACCAAAAGGCAAAAACATTGTTCTTTTTGTTGAACCAAAAGGAAGTCACAGGGCAAGAATATCTACTTTGCCTCAACCAATGCGAGACCAGGCGTTGGAGACACTTAAAAAGTGGCTTTCAGAATAATTGTTTTATGTTGGAATTCAAAAGAATAGAACTTAGTGATAAGTTATGGGTAAACTCGTTGCTGGAAATTTCTGATTTCAGAGGTGCCGAGTATTGTTTTACAAATCTTTTTATCTGGGATGGTATTTATAAATCCAAAATAGGAAGGTACAAAGATTTTTTATTGTTGAGAACGGGCGGGGAGGGTGAATATAACTATCTCTATCCGGCCGGTAAGGGTGATTTGAAGGAGGTTATAGATCTCTTAATCGAAGATGCTGCATTAAACCGCACCTCTTTCAGATTAATTGGAGTAACAGCTGAAGGCAGAGCCAATCTTGAATCTCTGTACCCGGGTAGGTTTAATTATAAACCGGTGAGAGACAGCTTTGATTACATATACGAGAGTGAGAAGTTAATTACACTTTCGGGTAAAAAGCTTCAGCCTAAACGGAATCATCTAAACTTTTTTACTACAAACTACAACTGGAGTTATGAATCGGTGACTCCTGCAATGATTGGTGAGATTCTTGAGTTTAACCACGAGTGGTGTCGCAGGGTCGAGTGTAAAAAATATGAAACGCTCTCCTGGGAGAGTTGTGCCGTGGAGAAGTGTCTGGGTAATTTTGGGGAGCTGAACGTTAAGGGCGGTGTACTCAGGGTTGACGGAAAGATCGTTGCATATACCGTGGGAGAAGTTCTTAATTCCGACACTGTAATTGTTCACATCGAGAAGGCTTTTTCCGATACAAGAGGTGCTTACCCAATGATAAACAGAGAGTTTATATCTGCAATCGGAAAGGACTACAAATATGTAAACAGAGAGGATGATATTGGAGATATGGGTCTGAGACAGGCTAAAGAGTCTTATTATCCAATTTTTATGCTTGAAAAATTTACTGCAGAACTTTTTTAATTATATTTGCACGTAAAACCATTAGTATATAGCTTTGGAACCTCCCAGTAGCACTTTAGATGACTATTACTCCCAGGGGATATCGCTCATCCTCTCTCTTCTGCTTTATGCGCTGATTACGCTCCTTAACTATTCATTCAGGAACATTAAGGAGTCACCGGTTGCCACAAAAAGCCACGAAACAAAATCCGGAAGCAGAGTCAATTATTTATTGTCCGACCCTCAGGGGTTTTCGGGAATGGTCTCTTTTTTTTCCATTTTATCTAAACTTGCTGCAATTTTCGCAGTAATCAATCTTCCAATATCTCCACTTTACTCGGTGCCTATCGCTGTTTTAGCAATAGTGTTGACAAACAGAGTTGTAGTTATAGTTGTATCTTCCCGTGAAGAGTTGAGTTTAAGGATTTTTTCGGGTATTGCTCTGTTTTTGATGATAGTATCAAAACCTGTAAGCAAACTTTTTAAAAGCTACTCCTCCATAATTGACGAAAAACGGGAGACAAAGGAGGCGAAAGCGATAGAGGATATAACCGATATAGATGAGCATTCTGATGCAGGGGAGGTCGAGGAGAAGAGGTTGTTAAAAAGTATTGCAGGGCTTTCAAATACTTCCGTCTCTTCTATAATGAAGCCGCGGGTAGAGGTTGTTGCTCTTGAGGCCGGAATGAGTTCCGAGGATGTTTTAAATAAAACTGTAGAGTGTGGATATTCCAGATTGCCTGTTTATGAGGGGAGTCTCGACAATATTAAGGGTTTCCTCTATGTCAAGGATCTTATCGGCTACATTAAAGATGGTGTACGGGATTTTATGTGGCACAAGCATATAAGGAAGGCCTACTTTGTTCCGGGGACAAAGAAAATTGATGATCTGCTGGAGGAGTTTCGTCAGAAAAAAATTCATCTTGCAATGGTTGTAGATGAGTATGGTGGAACTGACGGGATTGTTACTTTAGAAGATGTTCTTGAAGAGATTGTGGGTGAAATTTGGGACGAAACTGATTAATTGCTTTATATAAAATTACTTAAAAATGGGACTCTATTTAAGCAGAGAGTTGGATAACGGGGCACTGATCTCAATCTGGGAGATTTCAGAGAGTGAAGAGGAGCTGCTCCGGCTTAGCTCTGTTCCGGCAGATGAACTGGAGGAGCTTCAGCTGACCAGAAATAGTGCCAGACGTCGGGAGCGGTTGGCAGTAAGAGCGTTGCTTAATGAGCTTTTTGACGGCAAGGTCTATCTTGGTCACCATGACAATGGAAGACCTTTCTTGCAAAACAGTCTTATTGAGATAAGCATATCTCATACTAACAGATTTGTGACTATCTTAACGCATCCGGAAGATAGTGTTGGTGTTGATATTGAATCTCTTGACAGAAATTTTTCAGCTGTTGAGAAGAAAGCCCTCTCCGAAGAGGAGATTGAATCACTGAGCGATAAACAGAGGAATACACATCTTGCAATTTACTGGAGCGCCAAAGAGGCTATCTTCAAGAGAATGTCCCTGACAGATGTGGATTTTTCAAAACAGATCTTTATCAAGCGGTTTACACCCAGAGATAGCGGTGAGCTCACTGCAGTATTTACAGACAAAGAGGGTAATGAACAGGAGTTTGAACTGTTCTACGAAATTTTAGATAACCATGTGATTGCCTGGGTTATCGGGTAGTTTCAAGTCTGTTATTTCAAGATCTGTGACGAGTGGTTTTTTGTATCCACTTTATCAATAATATCTGCGATTACTCCATTTTCATCTATAACAAAGGTTCTTCGGATTATCCCGTCGTACTCTTTTCCCATAAATTTCTTCCGCCCCCACGCTTCGTAATCCTTAAGAATTATTGCCTCTTTATCGGAAATCAGCGGGAAGGGGAGTGAAAATTTCTCAATGAAAGATTTGTGAGATTTTTCATTATCCTTACTGACTCCTACTATGTTATATCCCTTCGAAATAAACTTTTCGTAGTTATCACGCAGGTCACACGCCTCTGCTGTACAGCCCGGCGTATTATCCTTAGGATAAAAATAGAGTATCAGTTTTTTACCCTTAAAACTATCCAGAGTTAACTCTGCTCCATCATGGCAGATACCTTTGAAAAATGGTGCCTTATCTCCTGTTTTTAACATATTTTATTTGGTTTTAAAATATAAACAAACAAATTCCAAAAAGGTTGGGGAGGTTCTTAAGAGCATAAAAAAGGATGTCATAATAAAATGACACCCTTTCAAATGGATATGTTTATATTTTACATCATTCCGCCCATTCCGCCCATTCCGGGAGCTCCCATTGGTGCCGGGTTCTCCTCTTTCTTCTCGGCAAGTACGCACTCTGTAGTCAGGAACATTCCTGCCACCGAAGCTGCATTTTCAAGTGCAATACGGGTTACTTTGGTTGGGTCAATTACACCGGTCGAGTAAAGGTTCTCATACTTATCTGTGCGTGCATTGAATCCGAAGTCATCTTTGCCTTCTTTAACCTTCTGTATAACAATGCTTCCTTCAATTCCGGAGTTTTCAACGATGAGTCTTAATGGCTCTTCAATTGCGCGGGCAACAATTGCTATACCGGTCGTTTCATCATCATTAGAACCTTTGAGATCTTTAAGATCTTCAATTGCTCTGATGTAGGCAACTCCGCCACCTGGTACAATACCCTCTTCAACAGCTGCGCGGGTGGCACTCAGTGCGTCGTCTACACGGTCTTTCTTCTCCTTCATCTCAACTTCAGTAGCAGCACCAATATATAGGACGGCCACACCTCCTGCAAGCTTTGCAAGACGCTCCTGTAGTTTCTCTCTGTCATAATCGCTGGTGGTTGTCTCCATCTGTTTGCGAATCTGACCAACTCTCTTGTCAATAGCATCTTTTTCGCCGGCACCGTTTACGATTGTTGTGTTCTCTTTGTCGATAGATACTTTATCGGCTCTTCCTAGCATCTCAATTGTTGCGGCATCAAGACGCAGACCCTTCTCTTCCGAGATTACGGTACCGCCTGTAAGGATTGCGATATCTTCCAGCATCTCTTTTCTGCGATCACCGAATCCGGGAGCTTTTACGGCTGCAATTTTCAAGGTTCCGCGAAGACGGTTTACAACTAAAGTTGCAAGGGCCTCTCCGTCGACATCCTCTGCAATTATCAGAAGAGACATGCCTCCCTGAGCAACAGGCTCGAGTACCGGCATCAGATCTTTCATGGTGGAGATCTTCTTGTCTGTAATGAGGATAAACGGCTTATCCAGAACGGCTTCCATCTTCTCAGGATTAGTCATGAAGTAAGGTGATATATAACCTCTGTCAAACTGCATTCCTTCAACAACTTTTACCTCTGTATCGGTACCTTTGGCTTCTTCAACGGTAATGACCCCCTCTTTCTTAACTTTACCCATTGCCTCTGCAATAAGTTTACCTATTTCAAAGTCATTATTTGCCGAAATTGTTGCTACCTGCTCGATCTTTGTGATGTCATCTCCTATTGAATGACTCTGCTTTTTCAAAGAGGCAATAACTACTTTTACCGCTTTGTCGATACCTCTTTTCAGATCCATCGGATTAGCTCCGGCAGTTACGTTTTTCAGACCTACGTTTATGATTGATTGTGCAAGAACGGTTGCTGTCGTTGTTCCGTCACCGGCCTGATCGGCGGTTTTCGAGGCTACCTCTTTAACCATCTGGGCACCCATATTGGCAAAGCGATCTTCCAGTTCAATCTCTTTTGCAACTGAAACACCATCTTTTGTAATTTGAGGAGAACCATATTTTTTGTCAATTACGACATTTCTTCCCTTTGGCCCTAATGTAACTTTAACGGCATTTGCAAGGACATCCACACCCTCTTTCATTAGGTTGCGGGCCTCGATGTTGAATTTTATCTCTTTAGACATATCTTCAGATTTTTTAAATTATTAAACAATTAGACAATTAACCAATTACTGCAAGAACATCTGACTGACGCATCATCAGATACTCCTTACCCTCTACATTGATCTCTGTTCCTGAGTATTTTCCATAAAGTACAAGATCACCGACCTTTAATTCCATCGGTTCATCTTTCTTACCGTTGCCAACAGCAATTATTTTACCTTGTTGAGGTTTCTCTTTAGCTGTATCAGGGATGTACAATCCACTTGCTGTTTTTGTTTCGGCCTCTTTAGGCTCGACCAGAACTCTGTCTGCTAATGGTTTGATGTTCATAGATAAAAATATTTTTAAGATTATTAGTTTTAGTATTGTTTAACGGAGTGTTTCACAAATTGGATGCCACTCAGATATCCTGACAAATTGTCCTGTCGTTCTATTTGGAAACGCAAATTTATTAATAATTGTATTGCTTTGAATTAAAATTAACACTTTGAACGAATTCCTTATATTTGTAAATGATATGTGACACTTTTTCAACTACCCATTATCATCCAGAATTATGGAGGAGCATTTAAAATTCATGAAAGAGGCTTTGAAAGAGGCAGCGAGGGCAAGGGAGAGGGATGAGGTTCCTGTCGGGGCTGTAATTGTGTGTGATGGAAAGATAGTTGCAAGAGCTCACAATCTGACGGAGACTCTTAATGACCCCACGGCGCATGCCGAGATGCAGGCAATTACAATGGCAACAAATGCTTTTGGAGGCAAATATCTTGAAAGGTCAACCATTTATGTAACCCTGGAACCATGTTCTATGTGTGCATCTGCGCTAAACTGGGCTCAAATTAAAACGGTAGTCTATGGCGCTTCCGATCCCAAGAGGGGCTATACCCTCTTCTCTCCCTCTCTGTTACACCCTAAATCTGTGGTTAAGACTGGTATTATGGAGAAGGAGTGCTCCGATATAGTCAAGGAGTTTTTTAAGGAGAAAAGGGGTTGATTATATGGTAGAGTTTCTGCAGAGTATTGGTCTTCCCGGTCTTTTTATTGGCTCTTTTCTGGCAGCTACAATTTTTCCTTTCAGTTCGGAAATCCTGCTTGCCGGGGTACTACTTGCCGGGGTTAACCCAATCGGGGCCTTTTTTGCAGCGACTTTCGGGAATTGGTTTGGAGGGATTACCTCTTATTATGTTGGCAGATTGGGGAAGTGGGATATAATTGAAAGGTGGTTTCGGGTAAAAGAGGAGAATCTGATAAAACAGAAGGCAAGGATAGAGAGATACGGGAGTTTAATTGCTTTTTTTACGTGGTTGCCTTTTATCGGAGATCTCCTTGCAATTGGATTGGGCTTTTACAGAATAGATGTAGTAAAAAGCATTATTTTTATGTTAATAGGGAGGGCTGCAAGATTCGGTCTTTGGATATCACTCTATTATGTGCTGGGAGATAGATTGCTTTGAAATAACTTTGTATTAAATATTTTTGGAGGAAATAAAAAAAGCGATATATTTGCAGTCCCAAAATAGAGGGTACTGACCTATGGTGTAATGGTAGCACTACAGATTTTGGTTCTGTCTGTCTAGGTTCGAATCCTGGTAGGTCAACATAAAAGAGATCGATTTTAAAAAGAGTCGATCTCTTTTTTTACACATCCTCCTAAAGAAGAGTGGCTAATATTTTGTTAAGTGAATCCTCTCTGACTGATATTGTGAAGTTCTTGTCAATTCTTTCACTGTATACAGATGATCTGTTTTGTGTAATTGCCTTTTTTGCCAGATCCGTAATATTATGCATGTCATCTCCATTGGCAATAAAACCGAGATTACCTGTTACTTCGGGCATTCCTCCCGTGTTGGATATCAATGGGACACATCCATAACTCATTGCCTCGGCTAACGAGAGAGAGAAGCTCTCTCTTCTTGATAGCTGACAATAGACATGACTGCATTTATAGAAACGAACCAGGGAATTGTGTTCTATTTTGGGCAAAAGATCAATATTGCCGGATGGTTTTGTCCCAGTTAGCCGGAAAATAGATTCAGAACATCCTATCAGTAGGAATCGTCTCTCCGGCATCATTTGAGCTAAATAGTTATAGCGATCTATTCCTTTGATATAAAAGGCTTTAATTGTTGAAACGAGGGCAACGCACAGAAAATCGTACCGGATCTCTTCTTCTGTTGAGGCTGTATTTTTATCCAGAGTGATTCCATTGTAAAGCAGAGAGGTTGTTGCTTTGGGTGCAATTTTTCTGACTATCCGCTCGATATTTTTTGAAACGCAAAGATTTATAGATGCGTTTCGGATTGAGTTAATTGTAAAAAATGCTCTCGGACCATTTGTAAAGCTGCCGTATTTCCACTTTTTTTCCCGGCAGATGTCGTAACCCCCAATAACCAGTAAGACCTTTACTCCAAACAATCTCCCCATTAACGTTGGTAAAAGTGAGTGGTAGTCGGCAAACCAGATGTAAACGAACCGGAATTTTCTGATATTGAAAAGCAGATAGAAGAGCTGGCATGTAAGAGAGAGAATGAGCGAAAAACCTGTTTTATTGTTTACCTTTAAGTGAGTGACTTTGTAGTTATTGCTCAAGATATTGGCATCTCCCTTTACAAAGGTTGAGAGATTTGTGTAAATCAAAAGAGCCCTGTTACTCATTGTGTAAGTTTACTATCTGACCATTATTATATTGGCAACTTTTCTTTCGCCCTTATTGTCAAATATCTTATTATCACTTGGTTTATTTACGATTCCATTTTCGCTGAACCCCTCTATATACATTGTGGTTGAACCCCCTCCGTCAAGATTTATGATATCTTTTGCCCCAAGCCATCGGAGGGTTTTCTGTAACTCTTCAAGAGTCATTCCCTGAGACTCTTTGGCTCTCCCGTCAACTGTGAACAGCATTATTGTCCCATCCTCCTTTATTGCGACAGCCGTCCGTGGATGTCTGGTTACATAGAAACTCGATTGTTCAAGCTTTTCATCAACACCATCGATCCGGAGGATGGGGCCGGTGGTAATAACCTCCTGTGCTTGAATTAATTTCTCCCACTCTTTTAATTCAGCTGCTTTCAGGATGTACAATTTGGAATTAAAGATTGCAAGGGCTCCTCTCTGGTGCATTGATCTGCTTTTGCCTGTGTAGGTATTAGGAGCCAGGATTTTGTTCTCTTTGCGGATATAATCGACAGAATTATAATCTTTTGTGTTGACTCCTTGCTCGAATTTGAAAAAGGAGCCGTTAATTGCACAAAAAGCTCCGCCGGCTTTTGCAAGTTTGCTGGTCTCAATTAACACAGGGCTTGCTACAATTTCAATTGTATGTTTTGACGATTTATCTATCTCAATTATGTTTATAAACTGACAGGATGAGAAGATCTGGTTATTATCAAAATGTACCTGGCGGTGTTTAACTCCTGCTTTTATATCCTGAATTTTCCATGGCCCGCTAATAAGGCTGAGTGAGTCTCCTGATGCGTAGGAGAGTATAGCACAGAGAAAAAATGTGACGAAAAGTAAGGCCTTTCTCATAACGAAGATTTTATGTAAAACACGGATAATCCGGTTATTGAATCTCGATTATTGCTTCTGATACGTTAATTATGTAGTCTCCAACTTTTTCGCACTCGGCAACAACATCCATATAGAAGACTCCGGTCTGATAATTATAGACATTATTTTCGAGATTAAGCAGATGCTCCTCCTTCAGGTGGTTCCTGTATTCATTAATTGAGTTTTCGGCATCCTCGGCATTGCTGATTGAGGTAATTTTTGTGTAACCTAATTCAAGATTGAAAATCATCTGATTAAAGGCGTTTTCGAGGAGATCCAGCATATGGTCGAGTTTCTTTACCATGTTTTCGTCGAACTTGCTGTTATATACTTTTTTGCGTTGAAGTATTCTGGCAATATTGTAACCTGAATCACCAATACTCTCAATTTCGCTTATTATTGTATACATTGCCTGCAACCTTCTACCGCTCTCTTCGCTTATCTGCCCCTCAGAGATATTATTTAGATAGTTGGCTATTTCAAGTTCAACTCTGTCAGTTATCTGCTCATAATGTTCGAGTTTAGAAAATAGTCCCTCAAAGCTCTCTTTATCACATTCCTTTATAGCCGTACGCACATATTCGAACTGTTTCTGGGATAATCTAGCATAGTTTACAATTTCATGTTTTGCCTGAGTAAGTGATAGTTCGGCGGTACTAAGTAATCCGCCGTGAATAAATTGCAGACGGAATACCTCTTCTACCTTTTTGGTCTTTATTACGTAGCTTACTATTTTTACTATTTGCGGGGTAAACCATACCAGAATCAATGTGTTTGTCATATTGAAGAGGGTATGGAGGGCTGAAATACCGTAGAGGGTAGATTCAGAAGATGTGAATGGATCCCCGCCGCCTAAACTTTGGGTCAGATTCGCCACTAATCTTAAAATGGGGCTATAAAATGTTAATACCCAAATTACTCCGAATATGTTAAATACAGTGTGGGCCAATGCTGCCCTTCTTGCTGATACATTTGCTACTGCTGCTGCCAGATTTGCCGTTATTGTTGTTCCGATATTTTCTCCAAGGACCATTGCTGCTGCCATCTCAAACGGAATCCATCCATAACTGGACATTACCAGAGTAAGTGCCATTGTCGCACTTGAAGATTGTAAAACGATAGTGAGTAGGGTTCCTATTAAAACAAATATGAGGACAGAAAAGAATCCGAAACTGGTCCATTCTTTAAGAAATTCAAGAACTTCGGGAGTTGATTTCAAATCCGGAACAGAATTTTTAAGGAAGCTTAATCCCAGAAACAGAAGTGCAAATCCTATAATGAGCTCCCCTGTAGATTTTCTCTTCTTAGATTTTGACATCATAAAGGCAAAACCGACGCCAATCAGAGGGATTGAAAGGACAGAAATATCTGCCTTAAATCCCAGTAATGAGATTATCCATGCTGTTACCGTTGTTCCGATATTTGCCCCCATAATAACTCCAATGGATTGGGCCAGAGAGAGCAACCCGGCGTTGACGAAACTTACAACCATTACCGTGGTTGCGCTGGATGATTGAATAATTGCGGTAATGAACAGACCGGTAAGTACCCGCTTAAAAGAGTTGGAGGTCATAGCAGCCAGAATGCTTCGCATTTTGTCTCCGGCCACTTTTTGCAGCGACTCGCTTAATAGGGTCATCCCGTAAAGAAAAAGACCAAGCGAGCCAAGAACTTGAAAAATTTGTAATAATATACTCATCTATTCCTGGCTTAATTTGTTGCAAATATAAATCATATAATTAAGGGATTAAAAATTTTGATAGCTTTTTGTTAACTTCGCAGGTGAATCGGTAGGATTTACCGGTGATTTGTGTTTAAAATGAGCATTAAAAACAAGCTACTCTACCTCTCTGTTTTATTAATAACAGTTAACATTTTTGTAACAAAAACATGTTACTCTCAATTTTTCAGCCTTGGAACAGATCCCGCCCGGGTCCGCTGGAGATACATTGAAACGCCAAATTATAAAGTTATATACCCTGAAGAGATAGACTCACTTGCAAAACGTTATACATATCTTCTTGAAGCGTTGAAGTCTCCTGTTCTCTCCTCTTTGAATATCACTCCAAAAAAATTTGATATTGTTTTACACCCATTCAGCACAACGAGTAACGGGATGGTTGGCGTTGCCCCTAAAAGGGTTGAGTTTATAACCACCCCACCTTCAAATGATAATTTTATATTCAACTGGGAGAAGCACCTTGTTATTCATGAAACCAGGCATACAGGACACCTTTCAAAATTTGAACAGGGGGTATTCAAACCTGCAAAGTGGCTGGCCGGAGAGCAGGCAACTGCAATCGGAACAGGGGTTTTTATGAGCAGGTGGAAACTTGAGGGTGATGCGGTGGTAAGTGAAACAGAGTTAACGTCAGGAGGAAGGGGCCGGGATCCCGACCATCTCATATATTATAAAGCAGCATTTTTAAAAGGGGATTACAGAAATTGGAGCCGTTGGACAATGGGATCGTTTGAGAATTATGTACCCGATGTTTATAGTTTCGGATATCTCTTCAGCTCATTCGTGCGGGTTAACTCTCTTAATTATAACTATCTTGGAGAGGCAACCGACTATCTTATAAAAAGATTTTACGATTTAGATGCCGATAACAAAGGTTATAAGCTATTTACCGGCCTGACAAAAAAGGAGAATTTCCGGCGGCTTAAAGAGGTGATGACCGAAAAATGGAGGAGAGAAGATTCTCTTCGAGCCCCTTTTACAAGGGGTCGTAAAATATCCGTTTATAATAAAGATTACACCAATTACTCATGTCCTGTTGAGCTTGAGCCCGGAAAAATTCTGGCATTGAAATGGGATCTGAATAGGGGTAAGTGTCTGGTTATTATTGAAGATGGGGTGAATGAAAGGGTGTTAAGGAATATGGGCAGGGTTAACTCATCAATTATTAAGAGAGGAGAAAAAATTTACTGGACAGAGCATATTCAGTCACCAAGATGGGAGCTGGAAAGTTATTCTGAGCTGTTTTCGTATGATCTGAAAAGTGGCAAAACGCACAAAATCACAAACAAAGAGAGGGTATTCAATCCATGCATTTCACAGTCCGGAGACACTTTTATCTCTGTTTATTACCCGATTACAGGCTCATCACGAATCAAGATTTTTAAAGATAATAACCCGTGTCCAATAATGGAAATAGAGGCTCCGGGTAAGGGACAGATAAAAGAGGCAGCAATTATTAACGGAGAGATATATGTAACATTTACATCAGATGCAGGATTGTCCCTCTATAGGTATGAAGCAGGATTAAAGAGATGGAGTGAAGAGATCTCTGCTGCTAAGGTTTCAATTTTTAATCTGAAAGGCAGGCAGAGTGAATTGTTGTTTATCTCTTCAATTGACGGTGTAAGTAATATTTACTCTTATAATGTTAAAAACAAGGATTTTCGACGACTTACAAACTCAAGATTCGGAATAGGAACCTTTGGACTTTCAGATGATGAAGAGACCATTTATTATACCGATTTTAGCTGGGGGGGCTACGATTTAAGGCAGGTTCAGTATAATTTAATGTTGTGGGAACCATCTTCAATTAGTTATGTAAAAAAGGATGATTTTGCATCAATCCTGAGTCAAAGTGCCGGATATAATGCCGATACTCTTTTTGTGCCTGAGAAACCGGAATATTTATCAAAGCCTTACAGAAAAGGGCTTAACATGATAAAAATACATTCATGGGCCCCGGTATATTATAACGTAGATGCAATTAAGAGTCTCTCATACGAGAGTATTTATAATGCAGTAAAACCTGGCGCTGTTATCTTTTCACAAAATTCACTTGGAACGGCCAATATAATCGCCGGATATTCATGGAAAAAGGGATTTCATTCGGGACATATCAAAATGATCTACAGAGGGCTCTACCCGGTAATAGAGTATTCGGCAAACTTAAATGAAAGAAACAGATATCATTACACCATTGTAAATGACTCAAATACAGGCAGATTTCAGAAAAAAGACACCATAAACGGATCCCCTTTTTTCGGATCACAGCTTATACTTTATGCCCCACTTGATTATAGCAAAGGGGGGTGGAGTTCCGGAATAATACCGAGTTTGGTATGGAGATATACGAATGACTCTTTTTACTCGTACGAAAATAGCAGATTCAGTAATTTTCAAAGCATTAAATTTGGGATCTCCGGCTACAGAGTTTTAAATATGGCAGTAAGAGATATTTTCCCTGTTAAAGGGGTGGGTTTTAACCTTCAGCTCACAACAATTCCTTTTTCGGGAGAGAATTTCGGGTCTCTTCTTTACGGTTCTGTATATTCATATTTTCCGGGGCTTTATTACAACCACGGATTGAGATTGTCGACAGCATATCAAAAACAATTTTCCGAGGGAAAGAACTATCTGATGCCTGGAATTATGATATTTCCTGACGGATATGAAAACAGGTACAGCCGGTGGGCATACTCCTTAAATGCAGAGTATGCTCTGCCATTAATAGTCAGAGACATGTCATTAACACCCCTTCTTTATATTAAAAGAATTTATGCGATTCCATTTATAAGTTATTGTAGAAACAGCGGGGAGAAGAGTATGGAGACATTAGCCTCATTTGGAAGTGATATATTGCTGGATGTTAATTTATTGGGCATATCTTACCCCCTTACGATCGGTTTGAGAGGAGGGTATAACCTTGAGAAAAACTCATTTGTTGAATTTTTATTTAAAACACCACTTTAAGATGCTGCATTTTAAGAAAATAAATACCCTTAAATCATTTGACTGGTTTTTAATTGCAGGAGTGATAACTCTCAATTTTATCTATTCGATTCTTGAGGGAGATTTGGATATTGCAGGTTCACTGACAGCAATTTCCGGAGTTGTGTGTGTTGTAATGGTTGCCAGGGGAAATATCATTAACTATCTCTTTGGGATAATCAATGTCTCACTGTATGCCTGGATATCTTTTAAAGCAGGGCTTTACGGAGATGCAGCTTTAAATGCCATCTACTATCTACCAATGCAGTTTATCGGTTGGTATAGCTGGGTTGGAAGGAGAGAAAAGCAGGAATCGGTCACAATTATTGCAAGAAGATTGAAAAAGCAGGAGCGAATAATTGTTGCAATAACGTCTGTTTTGATTGTAATTCTCGTAGCATATCTGCTCAAGTATTTTAACGACCCTCAGCCTCTTAAAGATTCCACAACTACAGTACTTTCCGTGATGGCAATGTTTCTAATGGTGAAAAGGTTTATGGAACAGTGGATACTATGGGTCATTGTCAATATTATAAGTGTTGTTATGTGGACTATTGCTTTCTCTGCGGGAGAGTCACACTCGGCACTAATGATTCTAATGTGGATCTTCTATCTGATCAACTCCTTAAACGGTTGGATTACATGGTTGAAGCTTTCGCGAAATGCTCAATAATGGCACCGGCAATCTTTTTACCCGCAATTTTTTCAAGTTCCTCAAATGATGCTCTTTTGATGGCAGCAACAGAGCGAAAACTCTTTAATAATTTCTCTTCGCTCTTTATGCCTAATCCTGAGATATTTTTTAACTCCGACTCTATTTGTCCTTTACTTCTTTTATTCCTGTGATGAGTTATCCCAAATCTGTGAGCCTCGTCTCTGAGATGCATAATTACTCTTAAGGTGACAGAATTTTTGTCAAGAAACAGTGGGTGCGGGTCCCCCGGAATAATTAACTCTTCAAGTCTTTTAGCAATACCAATTATCTTAATATCAGATTCAAGGCCGAGCTCTCTGAGGGCCTCCCACGCAAAATTCAGCTGACCTCTTCCTCCATCGACAATTATCAATTGCGGCAGATCCCCCTTTTCGGCCAGTATCCTGCTGTACCTTCGGTTAACAACCTCTTTCATTGTCGCAAAGTCATTCGCTCCAACTACCCGCTTGATGTTGAAATGGCGGTAATCCTTTTTACTTGGTAGTCCGTTTTTAAAAACAACACATGCTGCCACAGCATATTTACCCTGAATGTTGGAGTTGTCAAAACACTCAATATGAGAAGGAAGAACCGTCATTGACAAATCCTTGCTCATACTCTCCAGAACTCTTACGTAATGCTCTTCCGGCCTTAGCGTTTGCTCCTGTTTTATCTGCTCTCTTTTTAAATAGATTGCATTTTTCAAGCTAAGATTCAGAAGTGTAAGTTTATCTCCTCTTTTAGGAATATGAGACCGTTTTGCCAGATGCTCAGCGTCAGGTAAAAATGGAACAATAATCTCTCCGGATGAGTCGCCGAATTTTGAGAATGTGTCGGTGATAAAAAGCGAGAGTATACTCTCTTCGCTCTCCTCTATAGGCATCTTCAGTTCAATATTAAGAGATTGGATTATTCCTCCATTTACAATCTTTATATAATTACCGAATGCGAGGTTGTTTTCAAATGTCAACGAAAAGACATCTACATTTGTAATGCTCTGACTGACAATTACAGATTTGCTATTATGATTTGTAAGCAGCTCCATCTTCTCTTTGTAAACCTGAGCCTCTTCAAATTTCAACTCAGATGCCGCAATTTGCATTTTTTCTCTGAAATCTCTGATAAGCACATTACTCTCCCCCCGGAGTATGGATATAATCTTATCGATTTGGTTATTATATTCGCTTTCAGAGATTTCTCCGATGCAAGGTGCTTTACATTTTCCAATATGATGTTTAAGACATGGCCTGTACTTTTTGTTCTCGATAGCACTCCTGCTTAAATCGAGCTTGCAGTCTCTTATATAATAGAGATTCGATATGAGCTCAATCAAATTGTGCGCTTGGTTTGCCGCACTATATGGCCCAAAATAGATTGATCCATCTTTTGTCTTCTTTCTGGTGATGTATACTCTTGGAAAGGGTTCGCTTTTAATGCATATCCATGGGTAAGTCTTTCCATCCTTAAGCATTACATTGTACCTGGGCTGATACTCTTTTATCAGATTGTTTTCCAGCAGTAAAGCATCCTCCTCACTCTCAACTACGGTATGCTCGAGAGTGACAATTTTTGAGACCATCACTCTGGTTTTTGCAGAGAGGGTATCCTGGGAATGAAAGTACTGAGAAACACGGTTCCGGAGGTTTTTAGCTTTTCCTATGTAGATAATAACTCCATCTTTATTCAAAAAGTGATAAACACCCGGAAGCGGGGGTAACAATTTAATTCTTTCTTTTAAAGATAGTTTGGGAAAACTCGCCTCCATGTGAGTATAAAGTGTAACTTGTTTTTTTGTAAAAGTAACAAATATCCTATATTTGTAAGCGAATATGGTAAACAAACTGGTTTCCGAGGCGGAGGTTAAAAAGGCTTTTAAACTTCGCGGATTGTTTGGAGATGTCGTAGCATCTGCTATAATGGCCTTGATTGGTCTCAACCGGGTGAATAAAAGATACGCCCGGATTTCTCATTTGACAGGCAGGGATTTTACTGCCGCCATACTTAAAGATTTCAATATATCATTCGACATTAACGAGAAGGAGCTTGAAAACATTCCGCAGGATGGCCCTTTTATTGTAGTCTCGAACCATCCGTACGGAGCAGTTGATGGTATTATTATGCTTCATGTATTCAGCTCTGTAAGGCCGGAGATAAAATCTGTATCAAACTTTATTCTGCTTCAGATTCCAAACATAAACGAATTTTTTTTACCGGTTAATCCTTTTTCGGACAACCCAAATCTTGCAAGTAGCTTTACAGGATTGAGGGCTGCAATGGAGTCTCTTAAAAACGGTGGTGCACTGGCACTTTTTCCCGCAGGAGAGGTATCGACAACCTACGGAACCTCTGTAATCAGAGATAAAGAGTGGTCTCTGACAATGATAAAGCTCATAAAGAAGGCAAATGTCCCTGTTGTACCTGTCTATTTCCATGGGTCAAATTCAAATTTCTTCCATTGGATCGGAAAGATTCACCCTATGCTTAGAACAGCAAGGCTGCCCGGAGAGCTTTTCAATAAACAGAACAAATGTATAAAGATGTCAATCGGAAGGGCTGTCTCTCAGTCAGAAATTGCCGAATTCGCCTCTTTGGAGGATCTGGGAATGAATCTGAGATCCAGATGTTATGCTATGGAGGCCAATATACCTCACGAAACAGCCCAGCCGGTACTTGTAAATACTGTTCCGATTGCTTTGCCTAAGAACAGAAGGGCAATGCAAAAGGAGATAAATGCTCTTAGCCCCGAAAAGCACCTTTTTACCACAGGTCATTACAGTTGTTACCTTACAGATTCAAAATCAATTCCTTTGATGATGCACGAACTGGGAAGACGCAGAGAGGAGGCATTCAGAGCAGTCGGAGAGGGAACAGGAAAACCTCTTGACCTTGATGAATATGATGACTATTACAAACATTTGATTCTTTGGGATAAACAGAAAACACGTCTGGTTGGGGCTTATCGTCTGGGTTTTGGAAATGAAATTATGAAACATCAGGGAGTCAAAGGATTCTATACACAGACTCTCTTTAATTATGAGAAACCTTTTCATAAAATATTGGGAAAATCTCTTGAGCTTGGCCGGTCGTTTGTTGTGCTTGATTATCAGAAAGAGGCACTGCCTCTTGTGCTACTAATGAAAGGATTGTTCTACTCTGTGATAAACAACAGCGATATTAACTACCTATTGGGACCTGTAAGCATCAGCGCATGGTATCCTAAATTTTACAGAAGCCTGATGATCTATTATCTCAGGAAACAACACTCTGCCGGAGAACTTGAGAAATATGTGACTCCAAAAAATCCGTTTTTCCCAGACTATCTCAAAACTACTCCGGAGAGCCTGTTAATGAGTAAAATGGATAGCATTGAAAAGTTTGACAGGTTTATGTTAAGGTTGAGCAATAACGAATACAGGTTGCCGACGCTGGTAAAAAAATATCTAAAGGTAAATTGTAAAATAGTTACCTATAATGTTGACCCCGACTTTAATTATTGCGTCGACGGCTTAGTCCTCCTGAATCTTAAGGAGGTATCTAAACAGGAGATACTTTCTCTTGCAAAGGGAGAACCCGATATAGAGAGGGTAAAGGCAAGATTTGGCTTTACTGATGACGAAGGTCAGGGAACAGGGTCGTAGCCGCTTCCTCCCCAGGGATTACAACTTAGAATCCTCTTAACTGAGAGCCAAAGCCCCTTAATGGGTCCATGTTTTTTTAATGCCTCTAAAGTGTACTGGGAGCAGGTCGGGGTGTATCTGCAACTTTGCGGCTTGAGAGGCGAAATGGCATACTGATAAAATTTAACCAGTAGAATCAGCGGAAGTGCGAGCACCCGCATTAACCCTTTTTTTAATTTTTCCCAATACATCTTCAATTTTTTGATTAATCAATTTAAAAGATGGCAACTCTTTATCTGTGTAAATAATGCAGATGTCAACACCAATATCGGAGAGCGTACTGAATCGATGCAATCTCAAAGACTCTCTTATTAATCGTTTTATATAGTTTCTTTTAACTGCTCTTTTAAAAATTCTCTTTGGCACCGAAATCACTACTCTTGATTCAGCAATATCGTTTGGTAAATACAGAGTCTTAAAAGGGTAATTGTAAATTACCGATCCGTTCCGGAAAATCTCTGTAATTCTCCTGATGGAACATATTTTATTACTCTTAGGAAAGAGAAAGCGTTCTGAAGGAGACATGTTTATGATTTATTTGGCAAAAATTATTTTTGCTCGAAATGGAGTAACAAAGCCTTTGCAATTGAGGGGGCTTCAGGAGTAGGAGCAACAACGCTGGCATTGAACTTTGCTGCTTTGAGGGCCTTTAAAGTGGTTGTGCCGTAAGTTGCAAACTGAATCCCGTTTTGGGTGAATTCGGGAAAGTTCTCTTTAAGGGATTTTACATCGGAAGGGCTATAGAAGACCAACATATCGTAAGAAGAGATATTTAACCTACTTAAATCACTATTGACTGTTTTTACCAGGATAGCGCTTGAATGCTTTAGCTTAGACTTCATAAAAACCTTATTGAGATCTGTTTTGCAATTATCAGCTACTGTAAGAAGAAAGTTTTCCTGTTTGTGCTTTACTGAGATTGCGTCAATAATTGATGCAACAGTTCCACTACCGAAAAATATTTTTCTTTTCCTGTATACGATGTACTTCTGAAGATAGAGCGCGATAGCCTCAGAAACACAGAAATACTTCATTGTCTCCGGAATTGTTATACGAAGCTCCTCGCTTATTCTGAAAAATGCATCTATGGCAGTTCTTGATGTGAAAACAACGGCAGTATGTTCCAGGATATTTATTTTCTGGAGTCGGAACTCTCTTGCAACTAAAGGTTCCACTTTGAAGAAAGGAATAAAATCTATTCCGACCTTATACTTTGAAATCAATTCTGTGTAGGGAGATCCATTAGCCGGTTCCGGCTGAGATATCAATATCTTTTTAATTTTCATACTATTGGAAAGAGAGTAAAAAATTTGTCAACAGAGCTAAAGGCAATATTTCGACGATGCAAAGATATAAAATATAGAAAAAATGTGAAAAACGATATGAAATAATTGATTGGTATGTTCGTATCAAATAGAGGAGTGTTGCAAATAAAGCGCTGAAAGACAACATGCTAATAAAAATAATTTCTTTCATTTCCGTGAAGAAAAGTGAAACAATTACTGCCGGAATTGAAAAAATAACCGATATAATAAGGTGGTTATAACCCATTTTGCCAATGAGGGCGAAAGGTTGTTTAACTTTTGTAATCCAACCTACGAATCTGAGAGCAGAAGACTTGTAAATCCAATAGACGAAAATAAATCCCAGAGTAACTCCAAAAGTTATAAACCAGGGTAAACCTGTGTTTTCAGAAAAAAAATCACCAAGTAATAAAACTGCAAAAACCGGATAAAAGAGAGCTGAGAGGATGGCAGCGACATTTCTCTGATTTGAATCTGAAAGTTTTTGCTCCAGTTTTACATGGTTTTTATAACTGAACATGGTTTTGATTATCACAGGAGTAATTATCGAAACCTCCTTGATAAACAATATTATAAGTATAAAAAAACCAAGAATGATTCCGGAATTGGCAAAATTTGATCCATCTGTAACAATTGGATCACTCTCTTTTGCGGGCTTTGTTCTGGAGAGAGTATAACTACTCCAAAGCTTATTAACAGGAAGTGGGTTAATAACATAGCTGGTATCGCACTCTCTTTCGAGAACTATGAGCCTGCAGCTTACGCTGTCACAAACCTGAAGGGTGTCCCTGATTTGCATTAATTTCCTCTTTTTGCTTTGTAACCAAGGGTCTCCAAAATTGTGACTATTTTATCACGGAAGTCTCCCTGAATAATAATCTCCATATCTTTTACCGAACCGCCGGTGCCACATTTTGTCCTTAAAACTCGTCCTAACTCCTCTATATCATCTGTTGTACCGCAGAAACCGGTGATAACGGTAACTTGTTTTCCCCCACGGTTTCTCCTGTCTATCTTTACAATAAGCTTTTGTTTTGACGGATGGGGGGTCTCTGTGTTTTCCACTGAATCAGATGTCTCATAACTGAACGAAGGATCTGTTGAGAATACAACCCCAAGTCTGCTCTTCCAGTCATTTTCTGCCATATTGGATTTATTTTTGCGCAAATTTAGGCAGAAAAATTCAAAATAGTATCTTTGTTAATTATTCTCCATTTCAACAGTAAAAGAATTATATGGAATTAAAAAAATTCAGAAAGATTGACAACCTTCTTGGAGCCGCGCTTCTTCTGGTTGCCTCATTCGTTTACCTCTCGACCATTGAACCTACTACTAGCTTCTGGGATTGCGGAGAGTTTATAGCATCATCTTATAAACTGGAGATAGGCCACCCACCGGGGAATCCTGTCTTTCAGTTAATCGCAAGATTTTTCACACTTTTTGCCGGAGCAGAAAAGGCTGCAATGATGGTAAATGCAATGAGTGCGATATGTTCGGCACTTACAATCATGTTCCTGTTCTGGACAATAACACATCTCGGCAGAAGAGTAGTTGAGAAGAGTGGATCTGCTCTGACGATTAACTCCTCTATTGTTGTTTGGGGGGCCGGTGTGCTTGGAGCTCTGGTCTATACTTTCTCGGACACATTCTGGTTTTCGGCAGTAGAAGGAGAGGTTTATGCAATGTCTTCACTTTTTACTGCAGCAGTTTTCTGGGCTATGCTTAAATGGGAAGAGGAGGCGAACGAACCGTACTCCAACAGATGGATAGTTCTGATTGCATTCCTTATGGGTTTATCTATAGGTGTTCACCTTCTGAATCTTCTTACTATTCCGGCAATGGTATTCATCTATTACTACAAGAAGTACACGGTTACTACAAAGAGAAGCGTAATGGTGTTAGCCATTTCGGCTGTGATACTTGCATTTATTTTATATGGGATAATACCTTATTTGCCAAAGCTTGCAGCACTGTTTGACCTGCTCTTTGTCAATGTCTTCGGTTTGCCTTTTAATTTTGGTGCGGCACTGTTTGTTGCCCTTTTACTGGCAGCCTCATTCTTCCTTATCTGGTGGTCATATAAAAAGGGAAAGGTGCTAATCAATACCATTGCCCTCTCTTTTACAATGATTGTAATTGGTTACTCTGCGTTTGCAGTAATTATTATCCGCTCTTCGGCAAATACTCCTACAAACGAAAATCAACCGGACAATCCATTCTCGCTGGTCAGATATCTGGGACGTGAGCAATACGGAAGTAATCCACTGGTTTATGGAGAGACTTATGCATCCACATATGATCTTAAAACAAAAGAGTACTGGGCAAAGGATAGTGATAAGTATGTCAGTGTAAAAGGGCCGGTTACTCCGGACTATCACTCCGATACCAAGATGTTTTTCCCAAGAATGTGGAGTACCTCCGGAAGTCATATACGTTTTTACGAACAGTATACAAAGGGAAGAGGCAGGACGATTGAGGGAAGTAATTATAAGATGCCAACCTTTAAGGACAATATGGCATACTTCTTCGACTATCAGCTGGACTGGATGTATCTGAGGTATTTTATGTGGAATTTTGCAGGAAGACAGAATGATTTTCAGGCTCAGACTCCGGGTGATCCTTTCCAGGGAAACTGGGAATCCGGGATAGGCTTTCTGGATAAAATGAGACTTGGCGATCAGTCAAAAGGTCCGGACTACCTTGTAAATAATAAAGCAAAAAACCATTTCTATATGATTCCACTTATTCTGGGAATAATCGGACTTCTTTACCAACTTAAAAAAGATAAACAGAACTGGTGGGTGACAACTCTGTTGTTCCTTTTAACAGGAATTGCGATTGTGGTCTATCTGAATCAACCCCCTTTCCAGCCGAGAGAGAGGGATTATGCCTATGCGGGGTCTTTCTATGTTTTTGCAATCTGGATTGGCCTTGCTGTTATGGCAATTCACGATTTCCTTAAAAAATATCTTCCTGAGAAGTATTCAATTATTACCGTAAGTGCAGTTGCTCTGTTAGTTCCTGTGCAAATGGCCTCTCAGAACTGGGATGATCACGACAGGAGCGAACGTTACACAGCCAGGGATCTGGCATATAACTACTTGAATTCATGCGAAGAGCAGGCTATCCTTGTGACACATGGCGATAATGATACATTCCCTTTATGGTATCTTCAGGAGGTTGAGGAGCAGAGAACTGATGTGAGAATTGTTAATACCTCACTTCTGGGGACAGATTGGTATATTGATCAGATGCAGTACCGCGTATATGAATCGGATCCGGTAAGGTTCTCTATTCCAAAGAAAGAGTATCTCTATGGAACAAACGATATATTGTACATGATGGAGAAATTCAATAAGCCGGTATCATTAAAAGCGGTAATAAATCTGGTAGCAGGAGCAAATACTAAATTTAAAGTCTCTTCCGGAAATAGTGAGAGCTTTTTTCCTGCAAGGCAGCTGCAGATTCCTGTCAATAAGAAGAGAGTAATAGAATCGGGTATAGTATCTGCCGCAGACTCTTCTCTTATTGTTGACACTATCCAGCTTAATATTCCTGAAAATAAAAATGTGCTCATTAAGTCGGAGTTGATGATTCTGGATATGTTGGCAAACTACAATTGGGAGAGACCAATATACTTTATTGCAATGGGTGGGGATCTCGAAATTGGTATTGCAGACTATCTGGAATTCAATGGTTTTGCATATAAGTTTGTTCCTATTAAAAGCAAGACTGAAATAGGAAATCCCGGGAAGATTGATGCGGATAAGATGTACGAATTGGTTACAAAAACTTATAAGTGGGGCAATATGAACGACCCAGATATAAATATTGATTACCAGAATCTTCTCACTTTTAATGCGGTAATTGCTGTACGGAATATATTCAGCCTGACAGCGAAGGCTTTGGTTAAGAAAGGAGAGAATTCTAAGGCAATTGAGGTCCTTGACAAAATGCAGGAGGTTATGATTCCTTCACAGTTCCCGCTTAACAGCTCGGTCCTTAAGTCTTTGAATGAACTTGCAGTTATGGAGAGTATTGATATCTATATGGCTGCCGGAGCAAAGGAGAAGGGTCTTGCTCTTGCTAAAGCATTTCTGGAAGAGACTTTCAAATCAATCGAACTGTTTGCCACACCGTATAAGGGCAGATTTATGTCTAAGAGTGATATTGAAAACAATCTTGCATACATCTACTTTGTTGTTGATGTTTTCAAAAACAGAGGAGCAGAGAAAGATGGCGCAGAACTTGAGAAGAGGGCGGAGGCATTAATAAATAAGCTTCAGGGAAGTTAAACAGAAACAGGGTGTTATTTCTCAAGCAGAATATTGCATCCTCTCAGTTCTGAATTTTGAATACGGCCGAGGACATAGAACATGTTCCCGGCCTCTTTCATTCCAATATCTTCTGTCTCTATAAACGAGCATGAGTTGAGGTTTGCCAGGTCAATTATATTGATACCTCCTTTAACACCCTCCCCAACTCTTTTAAAAGGATTTGATAAATCACGAATGTGAATATCCATCCAGGGAGATGTTTTAAATTGCCCGTTTCCATTTGACCAGGCTTGAGACATAAGTTCGGCCATTCCATATTCTGACCAAACCTTTTCAACCCCAAAACCATTTTTTATTGCTTTATGGAGCTCTTCTCTGGAGAGCTCTTTACCCCGTCCCTTCATACCCCCGGTCTCTACAACCGTCAATTCAGGAAAGTCCAATTGGAACCTGCCGGCAAAATCCAGCAAGGCAAAGCTCACCCCAAGCAGAATGGTCTTAGATTTGAGAGCCTTTAATTTACAGAGGGTATCATACAATTCAGAAAAATTATAAAGGTAGAAGCCGGAAGATATTTTCCCGGAATCCTTTATAAGCCGGTCTGTCATATAGACCAGTGAGGAGCCCTCCCTCTCCAGATAGGATGGTAAGAGTGCAAGAATGGTATAGTGAGAGGGCTCTCCAAGAAACATACGAAAAGCCCTGTTAAAACTCTCTTCATATATACTAAGATCGGTAACATAATGTTTTGCAGGGATCATCCCAGTAGTTGAACTGCTTGTAAAAACCTTTTCAATTGGATTATCTCCGGAAACAACCTCTCTGCTCTTGAAAATTGATATCGGTAAAAAAGGTATTTGTTCCGGGTCACAGATTTTGTCCGGTTCAATCCCGATCAAGTTGATATATTCGGAATAAGGGGGGCACATTTTTGCCTGATGGTTGAAAACCTCCAGAGTAATTTCGTCAAATTCAGATTTATTACTAATCCTGAATATCCTTTTTTTTAATTCTGTATAATAGTTTTTTTCCACAATAGTAACGGGGTGAATATTATATCTTATTCAATCGGTTACTCCTTATTTGCAGAATCTCCTCAGCAATATCACGTTTGCCTGACAGCCTGGGAACCTTGTTCTGACCCCCCAATTTACCTTTTAATCGTAACCATTCGTAGAAGGTTCCGTTTTCAAGGGGAACTATTTCCGGAGCAACCATTGTGAGGTTATTTCTCCTTTTAGCCTCATAATCAGAATTGACTTTACATATTTCGGCATCAAGATCAGAGGTGAAAGATTCCAGATTTGCAGGAATCGACTCAAATTCAATTAACCACTGATGCGATCCCTTTGAATTGTTATCCATAAATTTAGGTGCAACAGTATAGTTGGAGACAGTAGCAGAGTGTTTTTCGCATGCGACAGAGAGTGCTTTTTCGGCATTATTTATCATGAGCTCTTCCCCAAAGGCATTGATATATAGTTGAGTACGTCCGGTAATCATAATTTTATGAGGGTTAAGAGATGTAAAGGTGACACAATCACCAATCAGATATCGCCATAACCCCCCGTTGGTAGTAATCACCATAGCATAGTTTATATTCTCTTTTACGCTTTCAACCGTTTCAAAGGTAGTAAACCTTCCGGCAAGAGCATCATCCAGTTTATCCATCGGGACAAACTCATAAAAGACACCGTTATCGGTGAGTAAAAGCATAGATTTGCTATCTGCCTCATCCTGAAATGCAAAATACCCCTCAGAGGCGTTGTAGTTCTCCATGTAATGCATTCCTGTCGAAGGGATAAGCTTAAGGAACTCATTTTTATATGGCTCAAAGCTAATTCCTCCATGCATAAATAGTTCAAGATTCGGCCACAATTCAAGGAGGTGTGACTTTGAGGTATATTCGAGCACCGCTCTGAGCATTACCAGATTCCATGATGGGACTCCCGAAATGCTTGTTACATTATATTTTGAGGCTGATTTACAAATTTCTGCCACCTTTTTTTCAAAGTCAGGCAGAAGTGCTGTTTTGAGTGCAGGAACTCTTCTCATCTCTACCCAGAATGGAGAGTTCTTAAGCAGAATTGCAGATAGATCTCCATAAAAAGTATTTCCGCTGCCTAGTTCGTCAATGTTTACACTACCGCCCAGGGTAAGAGCATCTCCGTCAAATATGGATGAATCGGGATGATTCGAGATATATGTAGCTAGCATCTTTCTCATTCCAAGATAGTGACAGCCGTTTAACGAATCTTCTGTTACAGGAATGAACTTACTTTTGGAGGAGCTGGTTCCGCTCGATTTGGCAAACCATTTTACAGGTTTATTCCAAAGCACATACTCCTCTCCCCGTCTGATTCTCTCAATAAATGGCTCAAAAGCATCATAGTCCCTTAGTGGGATACTGTTCTGAAAATCTGTAAAAGTGCTGTTTCCGGACAGAGAATGCTCTTTGAAAAATTCTGACTCTTTGCCGGATTCCAGCAGATTTTTAAAAAGTTTCTCCTGAAAAACGTGTGGTTCCTTTCTGCTTCTTTCAATTGAATTAAGCATCTCTGAAGAGAAAAGAGAGTATAGCTTTGAAGTAATTGACATGCGACAAATATAGATATTATTCAAACACCTCTTTTAGAACATTAAGAGATTCCACTCTTATTTCATGCCCGGTATGGAAAGTAAGATATTTAATCATCTCTACTATAAATTCATAACGTTGTTTGCCCGTAAGTTTCAGATCGGCTAGTCCGGATGCCTGCAAATTATTAAGCCGGTACAGGAGATCACTCTCCCATTTCCCGAAAGAGAGAGTACCATACTCTCCATCTTCCAGAAACCTTGCCAATGGAATGTCAAAAAGCATACCAGGTGTAATACTTTTACTTATCTCCGGAGAGTAACCAAGTTTTTTACACATCCCCAAAAGAAAAAGAAGATGAAAATTTGCTACACCGAAAGATAAATTCTCTAGTTCTGTTACTGAATCCCGCAAAAAGAGAAAAATTTCGGGATTGTGCTCCTGTTCTGTAAGTGTTCTGTAGATTAACTCGCTCATAAAAAGAGCTATAGAAGATTTAACAACATTACCCCTGATTGAGGCCAATTTGCAAATCGAGTCAAACTCTTTTATTACAGGTATTTCAGATAATCTGAATCCTGAGAGGGTTAGCTCAACAATGGCGAGCGGATGGAACTGAGAAAGTACTTTTAAATTACCTTTTTTTGAGGGGGCCCTCAGAAAAAAAGATTCGCGCCCGTTACGATCGGAGTAGCCTTGTATAATATACCCCGATTCCTTATGTTTAACCACGTGAAGAACAACGACCTGAAAGGAGTCTGACATATTTCTCTCCCTATAAATTCTGTATAAAATCGGAGAGGCGTCTTAAGGCTACACCTCTGTGTGAGATTAGATTTTTTTCTTCAAAAGAGAGTTCGGCAAGAGTTTTGGTATATCCATCAGGGATAAAAACAGGATCGTATCCAAATCCACCGGACCCGAAAGGTGTCTCAATTATTTTCCCGGAAAGTACCCCCTCGAAAAGATACTCTTTCCCATTAATAATCAGAGCAACCGATGTCCTGAACCTGGCCTCTCTGTTTTTAACACCATCCAGTTCTTTGAGTAGTTTCAGGATGTTTTTACGTGGGTCACAATCCTCACCAGCATAACGGGCCGATCTGACTCCCGGAGCTCCGGAGAGGGATTTGACCTCCAGACCTGTATCATCGGCAAAACAATTTTTACCGCTTATCTGCCAAATAAAATTTGCTTTATACAGAGCATTTCCTTCAAGAGTCTCTTCGTTTTCGGGAATATCTTCGTTGATTCCTAAATCCGGAGGAGATATTAAATGACACGAATTGCCTAAGATTCCTTTGGCCTCCTGAAGCTTGTGTTTGTTATATGTGGCAAATATAAGTTCCATAGAATTAAAAATTGGATCAAAGATACTAAAACTTTATTTTTGTATTAATTAATAACATTTATGATAGTGATGAAGAGGATTATGATTACAGCAGCGATGCTGCTCCTATTATTACAGCCGGGTAGGATTGTTGCCCAATCGGCCAATTTTAAGACCGGAAGAAGTTTGGATGTGCAGTTGAATGTCCTGAAAGAGTTGTCATTATTATATGTTGACAGTGTTGCTGCCGATAAGCTCATCCTGCAGGCGGTTGATGCTATGCTTGAGTCTCTGGACCCCTATACAATTATGATTCCGGCAGAAGACAGGGAGAGCCTTGAACTAATGACTACCGGATCATATGGCGGAGTGGGAGCTCTTATCAGAAAAAGTTCCGATGGTGTTTTGCTCTCTGAAATCTATGAGAATACACCTGCTGCTAAAGCAGGACTATATGCCGGTGACCTTATTCTGAAAATTGATGGTTACTCAGTTATGCCCTTAAAGGTAGATGAGTGTAGTGCAAAAATGAAAGGAGCAGCCGGAACTTCTGTAGTATTTACTATTAAAAGACTAAGGGGGGGGGACACAACCGATATAACAATTGTAAGAGAAAAAATACACATTCCGGATGTCGCATATACTGGAATGATTTCCGATAGCATAGGTTATATAAGAATTACCGGCTTTACCGTAGGTGGAGCAAAAGATGTAAAGAATGCTCTTTTTGAGCTCAAAAAGAGCAATAACTTAAAGCGATTGATCATAGATTTAAGAGGAAACGGAGGAGGTCTTCTTGATGAGGCAGTTGATATAGTTTCTCTATTTGTTCCTAAAGGTACGAAGGTGGTATCCTCTTTAGGGAAATTCAAACAGGCCGATATAGTATATTATACAAAAGATGAGCCGGTAGATCTTAAACTTCCGCTTGTGGTGCTGGTTAACTCATCGTCGGCCTCTTCTTCAGAAATTGTTGCAGGTGCCTTGCAGGATCTGGACAGGGCAACCATTGCAGGAACAAGAACATTTGGAAAAGGGCTTGTGCAATCGATCAGAGACGTAGGATATAACTACAAAATAAAACTTACGACTGCAAAATATTATACTCCAAGCGGAAGATGCGTTCAGGCGATTGACTACTCCCGCAGAAATGAAGATGGAAGCGTAGGTAATATTCCGGACTCTCTAAAGAGGCCATTCAAAACTCTGGTTAAGGGGAGGACAGTTTATGATGGAGGAGGGATTACTCCTGATGTTATGATTGAACCTCAGGTATTCAGCAGGCAGGCAGTTTCATTGGTTTTGGGGGAGATTTTCCATGATTACTCTATAAAATATTTTAAAGAGAACCCTAAGATTGATAGAGCTGCAAAATTCTCTCTTACAGATAAAGAGTATGAAGAGTTCGCAAAATGGGCATCAGAGAAGGATTTTGACCACAGAACAGCTTCCGAAGTGGAGTTGGATAAACTAATCGAGCTCACTAAGAAAGAGAACTTCTATCCTGAAATAAAAGAGGAGATGGTAATCCTGGAGAAGAGATTGAAGCCCGGAAAAATGAGTGTGTTGATGAAATCGGCACCGGAAATAAAACCGCTGCTTGAAGAGGAGATATCAAGCAGATATTATTTTCAGAGAGGAAGGATTGAGAGTATGATTAGAAATGACAATCAACTCAATGTTGCATCGCAATTAAAGCTTATAGATTAACTTATTGATGGGAATTCTTGATCTGTTTTTCCCGCAGGTGTGTCCTGTTTGTGGTGGATTGCTGGTAGGTGGAGAGAAAATAGTATGCCTGAGGTGTCTTTCAGATATGCCATTATCCTATTTCTGGAGCTGGAGGGACAATCCGGCAGAGCTTTTACTCAGGGAGAGAATTGATATTGAATCTGCAGCAACCCTTCTGCTTTACCGAAAAGAGAGTAACTGGAGGGAGCTGATTCACAACTTTAAATATTCGGGAGATAAGGCCTCAGGGGTATATCTGTCAAAAATACTGGGTAAAAAGATTGTTGAATCAGGATGCTTTTCGGAAGTTGATCTGCTTGTTCCTGTCCCATTGCATCCGCTAAAAAAATGGAAACGAGGGTTCAATCAGGCAACTGTTATTGCCAGGGAGATAGGACGGCAAACGGGGAAGCCGGTAATTGAAGGAGTTCTTTGCCGAGGCAGGTACTCATCCACTCAGACAATCAAGGATAGAAAAGGGAGACGACGCAGTGTTGAAGATGCTTTCTTTCTTAAAGATCCGAAACCTTTTGCTGACCGTCATATCTTGCTGGTTGATGATGTTTTAACTACGGGTGCCACAATCGAAGCTTGCGGAACACAGATTGTTAAAGCCGGAGGGGTAAAGCTGAGCGTTGCCACATTAGCATTTGTAGAATAAAAAATGTAAGTTTGTCATCTGTAAACTATGTTCGACTTCATTAAGATAGAGCTGATTGATATTATTGATATCACGCTTGTGGGTATTCTTATCTATCAAGCCTATAAGCTAATTAAAGGAACCGCAGCTCTGAATATCTTTACCGGAATTTTACTTTTCTATTTTATCTGGCTCGTTGTTAAGGCTCTTAGAATGAATCTTTTGAGCGCAATACTGGGGCAGGTTATAGGAGTTGGTGTTCTAGCGCTTATCATCTTATTTCAACAGGAGATAAGAAGGTTTTTATTGCGTCTGGGTACAAGGTATATGGACTCAAGCCATAAGCTCAGAATGGTTAACCTCTTTTTTGGGACTCAGGGTAAGAAAATTTCAAATGAAGATCTGAATGAGATTACTCAGGCATGCAGAAGGATGTCTGAATCCAAAACAGGGGCTTTGATTGTAATGGCGAGGGGCTCTTCCCTCGAATTTGTTACAGAAAGCGGAGACAGACTAGATGCAAAAATCGGAAGACGGCTCATTGAAAACATCTTTTTTAAAAACGCACCGATGCACGATGGCGCCATGGTTATAGCATCTGAAAAGATAGTTGCAGCCAGATGTACGCTCCCGATCTCTGAAAATCCGCATATTCCAGCATATTACGGGATGAGGCACAGAGCTGCCGTTGGCATAACTGAGGAGAGTGACGCTATAGTCATTGTCGTCTCCGAACAGACCGGGGAGATCTCTTTTGTTTCCAACGGAGAGATAAAAAAGATGAACAGCATTACCGAACTAAGAATTTCAATTGAGAATTCATTCAAAACCAACTGATGACTAAAAACGATAGAACAGAACAAAAACTTGGTTTTGACAGAGTAAGGTCAATGGCCGAGGCATACTGCTCAACCGATACAGCTAAGCAGATGGTTCGGGAAACACCCTATCTAACCTCCGGAGAAGAGATACGAGAGTCATTGTCTCTGACAGATGAAATGAGAGTAATCACTATGTTCGAATCCGGATTTCCTGACTCCGGTTTTGTGGATACGACCCCCTTTCTTATGCAACTTGAACACGACTCATACTATCTGGATACAGGCTCAATAGCAAAGCTTAAAACCTCTCTCGATACGTTAAGGCAGATTGTCTCTTTTTTTAATAACAACAAAGAGAATAAGTATCCATATTTAAGGAGGATGACCCAGCCAATTATGCTCTTTCCTGAAATTTCAAGAAGGATTGATACCATACTGGATCGTTTTGGTGAGATCAGAGACAGTGCAAGTGAAGATCTGCAAACGATCAGAAGGGCAATAAAAGATAAAGAGAGTACCATATCGAAGAGAATAACAACTTTGCTGAAAAAAGGACAGCAGGAGGGGATCATCGACTCAGACTCGTCCGTAACAGTGAGAGATGGCAGAATGTTACTGCCGGTATCTGCGGCCAACAAAAGAAAAATTCCAGGACTTATAATTGATGAATCATCTTCAGGAAAAACAATCTTCATAGAGCCGATAGAGATTGTGGAGCTTACCAATCTTGTTAAGGAGCTGCAGTTTGCAGAGCAGAGAGAGATACTGAAGATTCTGGTTCTGTTCTCCGATTTTCTCCGCCCTTACAGAGAGGAGCTGCTTATGTCATCCAGGATCCTGATAAGGATAGATTTTATATGGGCTAAAGCAAGACTGGCCCTCTCAATGGAGGCCGGCATGCCGGTAATTTCGGAAATAAGGGAGATGAG
Organism: uncultured Muribaculaceae bacterium; assembly: GCA_964521685.1. Classification (GTDB taxonomy): domain Bacteria; phylum Bacteroidota; class Bacteroidia; order Bacteroidales; family UBA932; genus Bact-08. The sequence goes on along the minus strand of CAZFTS010000006.1, from coordinate 67,170 downwards.
CCTGAAAAATGCAAGGCACCCAATTCTGGAGAGGGCATTAAAAAGGGAGGGGAAGGAGATTGTACCGCTCTCATTAAACCTGAATAATGAAAAGCGGATATTGCTGATTTCCGGTCCTAATGCCGGAGGCAAATCGGTTTGTCTTAAGACGGTAGGACTGTTGCAATATATGTTACAGTGTGGGTTTCTGATTCCGGCATCCGAGAGTTCAGAACTTACAATTTTTGATGAAATATTCATAGATATAGGTGATGAACAGTCAATAGACAACGATTTGAGTACATACAGTTCCCACCTGAACAATATGAGGGTAATTCTGGAGGAGGCCACCGGAAAGAGCCTTGTTCTAATCGATGAATTTGGTGCGGGGACCGAACCGACAGCAGGAGGCGCAATTGCAGAGGCAATACTGACCGAGATTGAGCAGAAAGGGTGCTTTGGAATAATTACAACTCACTACGGAAATCTGAAGTTCTATGCAAGCAGCAGTAAGGGGGTGATAAACGGAGGGATGCAATTTGATTTGCAGAACATAAGGCCGCTGTTTAAACTTGAGACAGGGATTCCGGGGAGCTCTTTTGCTTTTGAACTGGCAAGAAAAATAGGGCTGTCCGAAGTTGTAGTAAAGAGAGCAGAGGAGAGAGCCGGGACCGATTTCGTAGATCTTGAGAAACATTTGAAGAAGATAGCAAAAAACAGAAGAGCCTGGGAGGAGAGGTTAGCTAAAATTAAGTCAACAGACAGAACTCTGGAAAATATCACAGATAAATACCAAAAGGAGCTTACCGATATTCAGGCAATGAAGAAAAAAATAATAGAGCAGGCAAAAGTTGAGGCATCTGCCCTGTTGGTTGAAGCGAATAAAAAGATAGAGGCGACAATAAAAGAGATCAGAGAGAATCAGGCCGAAAGAGAGCGGACGAAGAGCCTGAGAAAGGAGCTCTCCGATTTTTCTGCAGAGGTAATAAACTCTTCGGCAAATGAAGACGACAAAATTGCTGCAAAAATGGAGCAGTTAATCAGAAGAAAGGAGAAGAGAGAGGAGAAAAAGAGAGAGAGGGAATCTTCTGCCGGAAAACCTGTGCCGGTTAAGCAAACAGACCGGTTCAGAGAAAAAGAGGAGCCACTAAAACAAGGTGATAAAATAAAAATCAAAGGAGGAGATCTTATGGGAGAGATTCTGAAGGTCGAGGGTAACAGTCTGAGTATAGCTATAGGGTCTGTTATCAGTAAATTATCTTTGGATAGAGTTGAAAGAATCTCTAATAAAGAGTTTCAGACTACCGTAAAAGCGAGAAACTCCGGTACATTTTCGGTAAGAGAGAGCGATGATATTACGCAAAGAAAACTTAATTTTAAGCCCACGATCGATATCAGGGGTGAGAGGCTTGAGAGCGCCGTAGATATTGTGACCCGCTTTGTAGATGATGCAGTGATGGTTGGTGTTGGTGAGATAAGGATTCTGCATGGAAAGGGGAACGGTATACTGCGGGAGGAGTTAAGAAAATACCTTAAAACTATGGGCGGAGTTAAATCTTTCAGAGATGAGCATCTGCAGATGGGAGGGTCGGGAATAACCGTAGTAACTTTGGATTAACAGATTAATAAATTTATACACAAGACAAGTTTATGATTAAAGTAAAGATTAAGATAATATTTGCACTTCTTCTTTTTGCAATTACTGTTTTTAACACATCTTGTGGCAGAAACGAAAAAGAGGTTCAAAGCGTTGCAACCAGTTTCCTTGATGCATATTTCGGGGTGGACTATGAAAAGGCCGCCGGTTATTGTACTCCGGAATTGGGTGAAGAGCTTAAAGTCTCACTAAAAAGTATAGAGAGCCTCGAAAAGGGTGTTAAAGAGATGATAAAAAAACAGACATCCGGAATAAAATTCGAAATAAAGAAAGTAGACAAAACCTATATCAGAGATAGCCTGATTGTTGTTTACGAAGTTAAATTACCGGGCTATCCCAATGGAAGTGACAACAGACTTAGCCTTGTTAAGATGGACAAGGAGTGGAAGGTTGCAACAATAGGTAAATGATTGAGAAATTCATAATATTTGCCTTTGTGGGCTTTACCGGCCTGCTCATAGATTTTTTTATTACCTGGTTACTTAAAGAAAAGTTAAGGGTAAATAAATATATTGCGAACGGATCGGGATTTCTTACGGCAGCCTCATCCAATTATTTGCTTAACCGATTGTGGACCTTTGCAAGTAATGATCCCGAGATTGCAATAGAGTACCTCACATTTATCGGGATTTCAGTCGCAGGACTGGCTATAAACAGTTTAATTCTCTATCTGTTACTGGAAAAAATCAAATTTTCAAAAACGAATCCGGAATCCAGGATAAGATTCTATCTATCTAAACTAATAGCTACTGCTGTTGTTACAATATGGAACTTTTTTATGAACTTTTTTATAACATTTTCATAAAGCTATGGCATGGATTGTTGATACTCACACTCACAGCAACTTTTCCCCGGACAGTACAATGGGGATAAAAGAGGCTATGGAACAGGCAAAAAGGGCCGGATTATCCGGAATTGCATTTACCGACCATCTGGATCTTAAAGCACCCGGAGGAGATACCCGTTTTGCATTCGATCCGGCAGAGCAACAGAGAGAGGCAGAAAAATATCGCCCTCAATCGGGGGTCTCTCTTTTTACAGGAATAGAGATAGGATTGCAGCCCGAGAATATTGAAGATATAACAGGATTTGTCGCAAACTATAAATTTGATACAATAATAGCATCTGTACACTTTGTTGATGGAGTTGACCCATATCCAGGAGACTATTACGAGGGGAAAGATAAAAAAAGAGCCTATGGCAGATATCTTGAGCTAATATACGAGATGACCACCTCTTATAAGGATTTTGACATCCTGGGACACTACGATTATATTGCAAGATACTCTCCTTACTCTGACAGGGGATTGTATTACAGAGATTTTCCCGACCACTTCGATTCAATTCTCAGCTATCTTGCCCAAAACGGAAAATCGCTGGAGATAAATACAAATACCTACAGATTCAGAAACGGCACGGCACCGGGATTTGACATAAATGTGTTAAGAAGATACAAAGAGCTTGGAGGAGAGTTCGTATCAATAGGTTCCGACGCCCACTCTTCAAACCGGATTGGGGATAATTTCGATTACTACCTCGATATAATCAGAAATTCCGGATACAGATTTATAACCTACTTTAACAAGAGGCGGGCAGTAGCCGAAAGGTTCTGAGAAATGGCCCGGGAGAGGGCTATTTCTCAGTTTTTTGCTGAGTTCTCTTTTTGCGCTCTTTTGATGAGACGCCCGATATTTTAAGATATCTGTCAAACTGTTCAGGGGTCATGAACTTCTGGAAAGCATCCTCGGTCTTTTTAAACCACTTCATCTGAACCTCCCTGTAGCTTTCAGGATTCTGCATACCGCCCTTTTGCATTTTTTCGAACTCCTCCATAACACCTGCAATATTCTTCTGAAGCACAGAATCGGCCAGGAAATGTTGTCTGTGGTTGAGTTTAAGGTCGAGTTGTAATTTATCGGCCTGATCTGCAGCTATTTCAATAGGATTTTTCTTCTCCTGCGGCTGGGTTTGTGCTCCTGCCTCAATGCTGACTGCCAGAGCAATCACTATTGAAACCGATTTTAAATACCTTAACATAATAGATTATTTTACAACAAAATTAATATTATATTTGTGATGTTTGCTTACGAATACTAACAAAAAGAGAAATTAATAATTGAAAAAACTAAACGGATGAGAAAGATTACAGCAACACTACTTACTGCAATTTTCATCATGGCGCTGCCTGTAACAGGAGAGTCATGTACCAACGTAATTGTTACCAAAGGAGCTTCAAAAGATGGCTCCGTAATGGTGACATATTCGGCAGATTCACACCAGTTATACGGAGAGCTCTACTTCAGAAAAGGGGGCAGTTTTGCTCCCGGAACCATGTTAAAGATTTATGAATGGGACACAGGAAAGTATCTCGGAGAGATTCCTCAGGTTGCAAAAACCTATACAACCGTGGGAAATATGAATGAGCACCAGCTTATCATAGGGGAGACAACCTACGGAGGTCTTGAACAGTTGGTTGATACTACAGGTCTTGTAGATTATGGTTCACTCATATACATTACACTTCAGCGGGCAAAAACAGCCAGAGAGGCAATTAAGGTTATGGCAGACCTGGTAAAGGAGTACGGATATTACTCTTCGGGTGAGTCATTCTCCATTGCCGATAAAAATGAGGCCTGGATTCTTGAGATGATAAGTAAAGGTACAAAAATAGTTAACGGGAAAAATGTAAATAAGGGAGCAGTATGGGTAGCAATCAGAATTCCCGACGGATATATATCTGCACACGCAAACCATGCAAGGATAACAACTTTCCCGAAAAATGATCCCGAAAACTGTCTTTATGCTCCGGATGTGATCACTTTTGCAAGAGAGAATGGTCTCTATAAAGGGTCTGATGCCGATTTTAGCTTCTCAGACACTTACGCTCCGCTTGATTTCGGCGGAATGAGAGGATGTGAAGCGAGAGTATGGTCGGCATTCAATATTCTGGGCGGCGGGATGATTGGAGATGTTCCATATACCAACTATCTGGATTATGCCATGGGACACAATCCGAAAAACAGAATGCCTCTTTACATTAAACCAAAAGAGAAGGTGTCGGTAAAAATGCTTGCCGATGTGATGCGTGACCATTATGAGGGGACAGCTCTTGATATGACTCAGGATATAGGTGCCGGCGGACATGCACTCCCTTACAGATGGAGACCTATGAACTTCACGGTTGATGGAGAGAAGTATACAAACGAAAGAGCAATTGCGACCCAACAGACCGGATTTTGGTTTTGCGGTCAGGCAAGGAGCTATCTGCCGGATGAGATTGGTGGAATACTATGGTTCGGAGTTGACGATGCATCCACATCGGCACTAACCCCTATCTACTCATCTTCGCTCAGAGTTCCGGAGTGTTTCCGTGAAGGTAACGGGAATATGATGACCTACTCACCGACATCGGCATTCTGGATCTTTAACAGGATTACAAATTTTGCATATCTCAGATACGATCTCATAGCACCTGAAGTAAAAAAGGTTGCAAATGAGCATGAACTAACGGCAATGGAGAGAATTCCGGCAATTGATGCTGCCGCACTGGCACTTCTGAAAAGCTCACCGGAGAAGGCCAGAGAGTTTCTGACAGACTATTCGGTAAATACAGCACAACAACTCTTCAATAAGTGGGTTGAGCTGGACAGATACCTTTTGGTTAAATTCATTGACGGAAATGTGAAAAAGGAGAGGGCACCGGGTTGCTTCCTCGATAATGGTCACAGTAAAAGCATTCCGGCATCACCTACACAGCCGGGATACAGCGAACGCTGGAAGAGGGCCGTTAAAGAGGATGCCGGCGAAAGACTTAAAGTAAAATAGAAAACATTTAATTGTTTAGCAAAGGATTCTCCACCTTGCCGATAAATAAAACGGTATTGGTGGAGTTTTCTGTTATTGCAAATATGAAGGGTCTGTTTGCATAAAACTCTTTTGGCATAGGGGCAGAGGTTACTCCCACTCCGATTGCTGTAACGGCAGCTGCTTCGCTCCCCTCTTCATTGGTCTCGATGGCAGCTTTTTGAAGAACTCTGGAGATATACAGCCTCTCTGTACCAACATTTGCAATTTTGTTCAACTCCGATTCATAAGCATTAAAAGCGCGGTTTATACCCAGAGTTTTAAGAAATGGATCCAGGCGATTTTCGTATTCGAATTTAAATTTAGGGATTTTCAGATCAACCAACCCGGTTAATTTGTTTCCGATTATAGAACTCCAAACGGCAGGATCTTTAATTATTCCGGTTATATCCTTAATCTTTTTGTTCCCGGATGGAAGTATTAAAATCATACTGAAAGCGCCGTTTCCATATCCCAATTTCAGTGTTTTATAGTCACTGTTTTCTGAATAATACACAGTCTCTATCTTCGACATCATAGAGGTGTTGACCGAACTGCCGTTTGACAAAACAAACGGAGATGTAGTTGTTTTATTTTTATCAAAAGGAGCAGACCATGGAGCCTTAAAGTAGAGGGCATTAATTAAAAACATAACCTCATCACTCTGAATCTGCTCAATAATTTTTTTGATTATCCCGTTTGTTTTATCGGAGCACCATTTATTAATTATATCAACGGAGCCGCTGTTATTAAAATCAAGAGGGCTAACCTCAGAGTTAAAATATGTTGTATTATTTTTTTTAAAATCGGCAAGAACATTGAGTCCTTTGTCGTGCCAGATTGAGTTGGCAATAGATAATTTTACTTTTGGATCAATTAATGGAAGAGCATCCAGCATTTTCTTGAAATATTCGTTTACCTCAACTTCAGTTAAACCCTCAAGCCCGAGAAACCGCTGAATCTCAGCTTTGGTTTCAAGCTCCGCCCCATTCCAGGTCATTGCAAGAGCGATATAGAGGCTTAGCGGAGAGATAATTACATTTGAATTTTTACCTGACTTATCTTCGTCATCTACAATCAACGAGAAAAGATTCACGGAGTTAATATTGCCTTCTGATGAGAGTTTTGCCTGATTGGCAGAAAGTGAAATAACAACAGGGTCATCAACGGGATTGTCGTTGCGGATACTTTTATTACATGAATAAAAGAGTAATAAAAGGGCTGATAAAATAAGTAACCTCTTCATAATAAATAATTTAAAGACCGTAATGAAGTAGGTTTTATGTACGGTTCAGTTCACAATTGGTTGCAATTTAGTATAAAAAAGGATAATTGCCAAAAATATCTTATTTGAATATCTTTGTACAGATAATTACTAATTTAACATTTAAACTGGCAAAAGGGGAAGAGATGCTATTTAAAGAGGAGACAGAAAAAATTTACAACTCATTGAAAAATTATACGGGTGAGGGCTCGGTTGCCAACTATATACCGGCACTTTCAAAAGTCAAACCCGATTCCTATGCAATATCCGTTTGTGATCTGGATGGAGGGGAGTATTCAATAGGTGATTTTAATGAGAGATTTACTATTCAGAGTATATCAAAGGTTTTTACCCTTGCAATGGTAAGCCGTTATATGGGAGATAAATTGTGGGAGCATGTTGGAAGAGAGCCGTCAGGAACTGTCTTCAACTCTCTAATACAACTTGAGCAGGAGAGAGGAATTCCGAGGAATCCGTTTATAAATGCCGGAGCGCTTGTCGTAACAGATAAGCTTATTGACCTCTATCCCGAGCCCAAAAAGGCAATTCTGGAGTTTGTTCGGGAGATATCGGGAAATGAAGATATCTACTACAACAAAGAGGTGGCGAAATCGGAGTTTGAACACTCACACAGAAACATAGCCCTTGCTAACTTTATCAAAAGCTTTGGCAATATCAAAAATGATGTTGAAGATATAATTGATATTTACTGTAATCAGTGCAGTATCAGTATGAACACAAAGGAGCTGGCACGCTCATTCCTCTTCCTTGCAAACAGCGGAGTCAATCCGGCGAATGGGATTAAGGTGGTTGGTCCGAGGAGTGCAAAAAGAATGAATGCACTTATGCTTACCTGCGGACTGTATAATGAATCGGGCGATTTTGCTTATAGAGTAGGATTGCCTGGTAAAAGCGGTGTCGGAGGGGGAGTCGTTGCAATAATACCCGGTAAACTCTCTATAGCTGTATGGAGTCCGGAACTTAACAAGAACGGGAACTCATATCGTGGAATTGCTACTCTTGAACAATTTACGACTGAGACCGGGATATCTGTCTTCTAATTAATAATGAATTATTTAAATCTTTGTAAGATGATAAAACGTCTATTAACCTTAACTCTGATTTTAATCTTGTCAACCCCTCTCTTCTCTCAAACGAGAAGGGGTAAGGAGGTAGAGCCAGTAAAAAGAGCGATGACAATTGAAGATGTAGTAAAATGGAACAGAATAACCCAAAAAGAGATATCTCCCGATGGATCACTTATTGCCGTTAAGCTGGAGCCATGGAAAGGGAGTTCCAAAATTAAACTATATAACAGCAAAGGGGCCGAACTATTTTCATCGGACTCTGTATCTGCACTATCTTTTGACCCCTCATCGGAATATCTGCTTTTTACAAGAGGAGAGTCAAAAAAGCAGTCTCTTGTAATTTACTCTGTTAAAAGCAAAGAGGCGAGAACGATAGAGAAGGTGAAAAACTTTATCCAGCCGGAGGGTTGGGAGGGTTTTGTGATTTACCATAAATCGGACTCAACACTCTTTGTAGAAAATATAAGCGGAAGCATCTCCATTCCGGCAGGAAAAACTACGCTTTACAAAACATCGGAAGAGGGAAACAAACTGCTCGCCTCCAACGGAAAATATGTTATTATTCAGGCTCTTCATAAGGAGAGGGCAGATACTATATGGAAGGGCGCATCATCGGTAAATTCGATTGCACTCAGCAAAAACGGGGAAAAAGCGGCAATTATTACAAATGGTAAGCTTTTAGTTTGGTCTCCGGATAAGAGTTTCAAAGAGATTGCCTCAAATGTATCGGACAAACGACCTCCCTATTTTTCTCCCGATGGTTCAAGGCTCTATTATGGGTTGAATCCTGTGGCAAAGGTAAGGGATACAACAATTAAGAAGGAGGATTTTCCGGTTGTGCAGGTTTGGCACTGGAGGGAGGGGCGGCAGTTTACCCAGCAGGTGGTCGATAAAAAACAGGATCTGAACATGAGTTATCAGGCTGTCTATACTTTTGAAAAAGAGGATTCATATACAATAACAAACGACTTTATTACAGAAGCAAAGTTTATCTTAAAAGGAAATTCATCTCAGGTAGTCGGGCTCTCCCAGGAGCGCTATCTTATTGAGCAGATGTGGACAGGCCGTCCCAAATATGATCTGTTTGTAATTAACACATTTCTTGAAAGAAACGCCTTGGTAAAAGAGGGTATAGACGGTGATGTAATGGCCTCTCCTGCCGGGAAATATCTTTACTGGTACAGCGCCCCTGACAGCGCGTGGTTCAGCTGTTCGCTTCAAACGCTTGAGGTTAAAAAAATCACAGAACCAGGTTTGATAAAAGCATATGACCAGGATAACGATGTTCCTGACTGGCCATCCTCTTACTCAACATCGGGGTGGAGCAAGGATGATAAATATATTCTGATTAATGATAAATACGATGTCTGGAGAGTAGATCCGGACTCAAAAGAGGCTCCTGTGAATATAACCGGTAACGGTTCAGAGAGAAAAATAACATACCGAGTGGTTCAGAATAAAGCAGACGAGCCGGTAAATCTCTCTGCGGATATATTACTGAGTGCCTTTAATAACATTGATAAATCATCGGCCTATTGTCTGCTTCAGCCGGGGACAAGCAGTAAACCGGTAAGCTTATACTCAGGCAATATCTCCCTGACCGATCCGGTAAAAGCGAAGAAAAGCGAGAGTTATATATTTACTCGCGAGAGTTTTACGGAGTTTCCTGATGTGTGGTTCACCGACTCCAAATTTAAAAAAGTTGTAAAAATCACCGATGCAAATCCACAAAAAAAGGAGTTCATCTGGGGCACTGCCGAATTGGTTAAATGGATCTCCTTTGACGGTATAGAGCTTGAGGGGGTGGTTTATAAACCGGAAAATTTTGACCCGGCAAAAAAATACCCGATGATTGTAAACTTTTATGAAAAGAACTCATCTGTACTTTATTCGCACAGAATTCCGGAGGCTCACCGTTCGACAGTTGACTACCATCTATACAACAGTAACGGCTATATAATTTTCAATCCGGACATTGTTTACAAAGAGGGATATCCGGGAGAGAGTGCCTTTAATGCGGTAATGCCGGGGATTAATGCATTAATTGAAAAGGGGTATGTTGATCCCGCCCGGATAGGGGCTCAGGGACACAGCTGGGGAGGATATCAGGTTGCCTATCTGGCTACCCGTACCACACTTTTTGCAGCTATTGAATCGGGAGCACCTGTTGTAAATATGTTCAGTGCCTACGGCGGGATACGCTGGGGAACCGGTCTCAACCGCTCATTCCAGTATGAACACCAGCAGAGCAGGATAGGTAAGACACCTTGGGAATCACCTCTGAGATATATCGAGAACTCTCCGCTTTTCACAATGGATAAGGTAACAACTCCGATTCTTATAATGCACAACGATCAGGATGGCCACGTTCCATGGTGGCAGGGAATTGAGTTTTTTGTGGCTCTCAAACGATTGCAAAAGCCAGCCTGGTTGCTCAACTATACCGGAGAGGTTCACTGGCCTCAGAAAACGAATAACAAAGTCGATTTCCAGAAGCGGATGATGCAGTTCTTTAACCACTACCTTAAAGGAGAGCCAATGCCGGAGTGGATGTCAAAGGGGATATCTGCCATTGATCTGGACTACAGAACGGGATATTGATTTTATTAAATATAATCATTATATTTGCTATCAAGACCTAACAAATAAAGCCTATGGAAAAGCAGTTTCCCCGGCGTCTGATTGTGCCTGTCGTTATTCTTCTGGGAGTGATGACGGGTATTTTTTTGTATCTCATTTATGTGTCACGAATGCCCTCTTACCTCTCCGATGATCCATCGGCATGCGTAAACTGTCATATCATGGCACCATACTACCAATCCTGGCAAAAGAGCTCTCACCAGCCATGGACAACCTGCAACGACTGCCATGTTCCCCAGGATAATTTTATCCGCGGTTACTCGTTTAAAGCCAAAGACGGGCTTTACCATGCAGCAATCTTTACTTTGAGAATGGAACCTCAGGTAATAAGACCAAGGGCCGAAAGCTACGGAGCCATAATGGAGAACTGCATAAGGTGTCACACACAGCTCAATACCGAGTTTGTAAAGACAGGGATGGTAAAATACTCTCAGGTTGAGAGTGGAGAGTCACGGGCCTGCTGGGATTGCCACAGAGAGGTTCCCCACGGAAGAATCTCCAACCTGGCAATGAGTCCCAATGCAATAGTTCCTTTGCCGGAATCTCCTGTACCACAATGGTTGAAAAAGATAATGAAAAAATAATTTAACTCTATGAAACTTAAACTATTCTTCGAAAAACACAGAGCTGCACTATTGTGGACTCTGTTTGCAGGAACAATTGTGGTTGTTTTTCTGCTCGGGTTACTGGCAGCATCGGTTACCGAGAGGAGGGCCGAGATTGCCACCCTGTTCAATAACAAAAGGGTAGAGATTAAAGGCATTGAATCCAGAAGTCCGGTCTGGGGTGAAAACTATCCCAGAGAGTATGAGACCTGGAAGCAGACAGCCGGGATGGAGTTCAAAAGCAAACATAACGGAAACGGAGTAACAGATGTTCTGGAAGAGAGACCGGATATGGTAATATTGTGGGCAGGATATGCTTTTGCCAAAGATTACAGCGCCCCGAGAGGTCACTCATACGCCGTTGATGATGTTGTTAAAACACTCAGAACGGGAGCTCCGGTAACCGAAGATCTGAATCTGCAGCCGGCAACCTGCTGGGCATGTAAAAGCCCGGATGTTCCTAGAATGATGGCAGAGGTCGGGATTGAAAAATTCTACTCATCAAAATGGTCGGTTTTCGGAAGTGACATTGTAAACCCTATAGGTTGCGCCGATTGCCACAATCCCGAAAATATGAATATTGCGATCTCAAGGCCGGCATTGGCTGAGGCCTATGACAGACAAGGAAGGGATATTGGCAAAACCACAATTCAGGAGCGTCGTTCTCTGGCATGTGCCCAGTGCCATGTTGAGTACTACTTCAAGGGAGACGGAAAATATCTCACCTTCCCGTGGGATAAGGGGATGTCAATGGAGCAGATTGAAAACTATTACGATGAGATAGAGTTTAAAGACTGGGTACACACACTAAGTAAAGCACCAATGTTAAAGGCACAACACCCCGATTACGAAATTTTCATGATGGGACCACATGCTCAGAGAGGTCTCTCTTGTGCCGATTGCCATATGCCGTATAAATCTGATGGGGCAATCAAGTACAGCGACCACCATGTAACTTCACCGCTGTTAAACATTGACAGAACCTGCCAGACCTGCCACAGGGACAGTAAAGAGAATTTAATAAAATATGTTTACGAGTATCAGGATAAGATTCTTGAGACAAGAGACAGAGTGGAGAAGGAGCTGGTAAAAGCCCATATTGCGGCAAAATTTGCATGGGATAAAGGTGCCTCCGACAAGCAGATGGCCCCGGCTCTCAAACTTATCAGAGCTGCTCAATGGAGATGGGATTTTGCAGTAGCGTCGCACGGAGCATCTTTCCATGCACCCGTTGAAACTCAAAGAATTCTGGCTCACAGCCTTGACAAGAGTTTCCAGGCACAGATCGAGATCAATAAGATTTTAACCGGCATGGGAGTTAAAGAGGAGATACCTGTTCCAGATATCTCTACAAAAGAAAAGGCTCAGAAATTCATCGGACTTGATATGCAAAAACTGAGGTCCGATAAAGATAACTTTATGACTACAACCGTACCTCAATGGCTGGCCAAAGCGAAGGAAAACAAAAGAGTATTGTAGAGGAGATTGTTATCTCCCTGGCGGTAATAATTGCTGGTGTAGCCCTGCAGTTTATGCTTGGTAATTTCAGTAAACCAATAATTACATTCCCGGTAAATCTGCTGATAATCTTAGCGGTGGGGATGCTTTTTTTTGTGAGAAAAGGGCGACTCCTTGAAGTTGCAGCCTCCGGGACACTCTCCGTAATTCTATTATCGGAGATTACCATAATTGCAATTCTGATGGGGCTGATACCCGAGAATACAATTAAAAACTCATGGCCGTTTGCTCTGTTATGGCTAATGATAATGATGAATCTTACGGCAGTGATCTCGCTTAAAATTAAGAGAACAGGTTTCAGGGATATTCCATTTATACTAAACCATGCCGGACTTCTTATTTTGATGTTTGCCTCAGGACCGGGATCTGCCGATAAGTTCAGATACTTTATGCGGGTTAACGAAGGGGGAACGGAGTGGAGAGCTCAAAAATCCGGAGGTATTAGCGGGGAGACGCTTATTGAGCTCCCGGTTGCGATAACCCTCGATGATTTCCACATTGATGAGTATCCTCCCAAGATAGCTATTGTAAACCAAATGGACGGGACGGCCCTTCCAGCAGGAAAACCTCATTATATTCAGGCTACGGTGGGAGAGACAGGCGAGATAGACAACAGAATAATTTCCGTCGATTCCATATTGTACAAACCTCGATTTGCCCCTGCAGCATATATTTCCATTAGAGCGAAAGAGGGTGGGCAGACTATAGCTGGCTGGGTCAGTTGCGGAAATAGCTTCCAGCCTCATAAAACACTCAGTATAGACGACCGGCTTTGTGCTGTTATGACCTTTCCGGAGCCGGAATCCTTCAATTCAAAGGTTATTGTTTACACGAAGAGCGGGCTGGAAAAGAGGGGTACAATCTCTGTAAACCACCCAATGAGAGCCGGCAGCTGGAGGATCTACCAGCACTCTTACGACAACCTTATGGGTAAGGATTCGGAGTGGTCGGTATTTGAACTGGTTTACGATCCGTGGTTTATCCCGGCATTGGCAGGTATTTTAATGTTGATGGCCGGAGCAGTAATGCTAATCTGGAAAGGAGGCAGATCATGAACTGGAACCATTTTATATATTTTGCATCAGGTGCGCTTCTTTTATGGATCTCCGGAGTTGCAACACTCTATCTTTCAAAAAAAGCTACTGCAGGAAAAATCCTGATTGGAGCTGGAATTGCAGTTTTTTCAGCGTTCATTGCCGGATTGTGGATTGATCAGGGCTATCCCCCGCTCAGAACAAAGGGCGATACAAGGCTCTGGTACTCACTATTTATTATTCTTGTAGGTTTTACAACATATCTCCGCTGGGGTTATAAATGGCTTGCCGGATACAGCACACTGGTCTCTGCCGTTTTTATAGTTATAAATATTCTTAAACCGGAACTGCACCGGACCAACCTGATGCCGGCACTGCAAAGCGTATGGTTTGTGCCTCATGTTACGGTCTATATCCTCTCCTATGCATTGCTCGGAGCGGCAACAATTGCATCCATCATTGCCATTAAGGAGATAAAAGTTAAAAATGAGAGACTTTTACCTCTGATTGACAACTTGGTTTATGTCGGATTCGGCTTCCTTATGCTGGGGATGCTTATGGGGGCAATCTGGGCAAAAGAGGCATGGGGAGATTACTGGACGTGGGATCCAAAGGAGGTATGGGCTTTTATCACGGCATCGGCCTACCTTGTTTTTATTCATTCAAGAAGGCGGAATTTTCCCATAAAATATCTGCTTTGGCTGTTACCTTTTGCATTCCTGTTGCTTATGATAACCTGGATTGGTGTAAACTATCTTCCTGCAGCACAGGGAAGTATTCACGTGTATTAAAAAATTTTCAACTTTTTTATTACAGATAGAAAAAAATTACTTTACATTTGCCACACTGAAAAGACGAAAATGAATCTATATTCAAATATCCATTCTGTGCATCATCATCATCTACGGAAACCCGGTAGGTCGGAATGGCTATTTGTTTATTCAGGATAATATTGATAAATATAATTAGTACAGGAGGGCTTACCGAAAGGTGAGCCCTCTTTTTTTTTAAACACTTTACAATGATAAGAATTGCGGTTCAGGCCAAAGGCCGATTGAGTGAAGAGAGTATAACCCTGCTCATGGAGGCGGGACTCTCAATTGAGGAGGGCAAAAGAAAATTGCTTGCTAAATGCGGGGAGTTCCCTATGGAGGTGCTGTTTTTAAGGGATGACGATATTCCGGGAGCTGTGGCAATGGGTGTTGCAGATATTGGAATTGTGGGATTGAATGAAGTAGAGGAGAAGGGTGCCAACACAAAGATTATGCACAAGCTGGGATTCAGCAAGTGCCGCATCTCTCTTGCAATACCTAAGTCATCGGAATACAGCGGATTGGAGTATTTCAACGGTAAGAGGGTGGCAACATCCTATCCGGCAATTCTTAAAAAGTATTTTAAATCTAAGGGGATATCTGCTCAGATTCACACAATAACCGGATCGGTTGAGGTTGCTCCCTCGGTTGGGATGGCAGATGCCATATTCGACATTGTAAGCACAGGAGGAACTCTTATAACCAACGGATTAAAGGAGGTTGAAAAGGTTTTCTTCTCGGAGGCGGTTCTTATTGCAAACCCATCACTGGACAAAGAGAAGAGGGCAACAGTCACACAGCTTATCTCTCGGTTCGAATCGGTGGAGAGAAGCCGGGGAATGAAGTATCTGCTTATGAATCTTCCTTTAGAGAAACTAGATGAGGCAACCGGAATTCTGCCCGGAATGAGAAGCCCTACCGTGCTGCCTTTGGCCCAGCAGGGGTGGTGTTCGATTCACGTTGTGGTAGAGGAGCGGGAGTTATGGCCAAAAATGGAGAGGTTAAAGGCAATAGGAGCAGAGGGAATTCTGGTTTTGTCTCTTGAGAAGATTCTTCCTTAAATCAATAAACAGGTATTAAAATGAAGATATTTGAAAATCCCGACAGAGATAGCTGGAGTGAGCTTGCTACAAGAGTAGCCGCAAATTCCAACACAGTAGAGCTGAGAGTAATGGAGATAATCTCCCAGGTAAAGAGATATGGCGACTCGGCAGTGCTTTCGTACTCAGGAAAATTCGATGGTATAGTTCCCGACTCTCTTATAGTTGAAAAGGGGTACATAGAGAGTTGTAAAGATCTTGTACCGGATGATCTGAAAAGAGCGATAGAGAGTGCTGCGGTTAATATTGAAAAGTTTCACAGAGCACAATTGCCAAAAGAGATTGATCTCGAAGTTATTCCCGGAGTCAGATGTCTCAGACGTTCATTTCCGATTGAGAGAGTTGGTATATACATTCCCGGAGGAGGAGCACCCCTCTTCTCAACTGTTCTTATGCTGGCCATTCCCGCAAAAATTGCCGGATGCCGTGAGGTTGTACTATTCACTCCTCCCGATTTAAACGGAATGGTAAATCCGGTTATAGCCTATACAGCTTCAAGATTTGGCATAAACACCATTGTAAGGGCCGGAGGTGCCCAGGCAGTTGCCGCAATGGCCTACGGGACGGAGAGTGTTAAAAAAGTTAATAAGATTTTCGGCCCGGGAAACCAGTATGTAACCACAGCTAAACAGCTTGTTTCAAAAGATGTTGCAATAGATATGGCAGCAGGACCCTCTGAACTGATGGTAATTGCAGACAATAGTGCAAATCCTGCATTTGTTGCTGCCGATCTCTTGTCGCAGGCAGAACATGGTTTTGATTCACAGGTTATCCTTCTGACTAATGAAAAATCTATTGCAAAACGGATAGTCGATGAGGTTAATATTCAGAAAAAGAGACTTTCACGCAAAAAGGAGATAGAATCTTCACTTTCCGGTAGTATGGCAATAATTTTTAATAAAATGGAAGATATTATAGGGTTTGCCAACGAATACGCTCCCGAACACCTTATTATCTCAACTGAAAAGCCGTGGTCAGTTTCTGCAGAAATAAGGGCAGCCGGCAGCATCTTTATCGGGAGCTATTCGCCCGAGAGTATGGGTGATTATGCCTCCGGGACAAACCACACCCTCCCTACAGGTGGATGGGCAAGGTCGGCATCGGGCCTGGGTACAGAGAGCTTTATGCACCAGATAACCTACCAGGAGATAACTGAAGAGGGTATGAACTCTCTGGGTGAGACTGTCTCAATTATGGCGGCGAACGAATCTCTTGAAGGACATAAAAACGCCGTAGAGATAAGACTTAAAGAGATAAGAAAAAAAGATCAAAAGAGTTAAGTAGAAATATATACAGATACAACATGATTACAAATAATAATATTAAAATCAGAGAAATGGATATTGACAGCCTTGTAAGAGAAAATGTAAGAGCACTTGATCCCTACTCTACGGCAAGGGATGAGTCAGATATAAAATGTGCAATCTTTCTGGATGCTAATGAACTGCCATACACTACAGGATACAATCGTTATCCGGATCCTCATCAGCGTGAGCTGAAAAGGGCGTTTGCTGCTATGGCGGCAGATAATATAACTGAGAAAAACATCTTTGCAGGCAACGGGAGTGATGAGGCAATAGATTTGATTATAAGAATCTTCTGCAACCCGGGTGTAGATAATGTTGTCTCGATAGCCCCCACTTACGGAATGTATAAAGTATGTGCATATCTGAATGATATTGAGTTCAGAGAGTCACCGCTGGAGCCGGATTTCTCTTTCAGAAGCAAAAGTATTCTAAAGAGGTGTGACAGCAAAACAAAGTTGATATTCATATGTTCTCCGAACAATCCGACTGGCAACCTGCTGGATAAAAGCGAAATAGTTGATGTGCTGGACTCTTTCAACGGGATTGTTGTTGTAGATGAGGCCTATATAGATTTCTCCGGCGATGAGGGTTTTATCCCGTACATTAACCGCTATCCGAATCTGGTTGTTCTAAGGACTATGTCCAAATCAAAAGGGATGGCGGCACTCAGAGTTGGCTTTGCAATCACCACCGAAGAGATTGCCGGCTATATGGCAAAGGTCAAATACCCCTATAATATCAATAAAGTAAGCCAGGAGCTTGCAGTTAAGGCGCTCAAAGATAGAGCAGGCGACCCGGTCACAACCATAAAAGCCGAGAGAGAGAGACTAACAAAAGAGCTAAAGTCTCTTCCGGGAGTCATAGAGATTTACAAAAGCGATTCAAACTTCATACTGGTTAAGTTTGAGAACCCCTCTTTGGTTTATAATAAGTTACTTGATGCAGGAATTGTAACAAGAGAGAGAGGATCTGTTCCCGGATGTGAGAGGACACTCAGGATTACAGTAGGGAAACCGCTTGAGAACTCTCTTCTTTTATCAGTACTCAGAGGATCACAAAAAAGAGAAACAGATAATGTCATAGAATTGACAAGAGTAACAAAGGAGACCACTGTCTCTCTGAAAATATATCCGCAAGGTTGTCAGGATACATCAATCTCTACCGGGGTGGGATTCCTTGACCATATGCTGGATCAGATCAAGGTTCACGGAGGTATATCCTTCGACCTGGAGGCAAAAGGGGACCTTAATGTAGATGAACACCACACAATTGAGGATGTTGCGATTGTCCTTGGAGAGGGGATCAGCAAACTTGTCATCCTTAAAAAGGGCTATAACAGATATGGTTTTGTCCTGCCAATGGATGAGTCCAGAGCAGAGGTGCTTATCGATCTGGGAGGAAGAGCAACGTTTGTATGGAATGTAAAGTTTAAAGGTGAAAAGATTGGAGATTTCCCGACTGAAATGTTCAGGCATCTATTCTCAACACTTTCATCCTCAGGTAAATTTACTCTGCATATTTCGGCTTCCGGAGAGAATGATCACCATAAAGCCGAGGCAATTTTCAAGGCGTTTGCACGGTCTCTAAGAATGGCCTTGTCAAATAGTGTGGATGATTACTCAATTCCAAGCAGCAAAGGGGAGGTAGAGGGTTATGACAGCCATTGTTGATTACGGAGCCGGAAACATCTTCTCCCTGTGTTGTGCGCTGGAAAGGTGCGGAGAGGGCTACACTATCACTAGTAACAGCTCTGTTATACAAAACGCTTCCCATGTAATTCTTCCCGGTGTGGGTGAGGCATCTTCTGTGATGAAGGGAATTAAAGAGCGGAACCTTGAACAGATAATAAAGGGTCTTAAACAGCCGATTCTGGGGATATGTATAGGTATGCAGGTGCTTTGCTGCTATAGCGAAGAGGGTGATACAGAGGCTATGGGGCTGTTTGATAACAGGGTTGTGAGGATTGGCGGAGAGGGGCTTAAAACTCCCCATATGGGGTGGAACAGGGTTACCGGCAAAGACTCTTTGCTGCTTGAGGGTTTCGGAGAGAGTGAATGGTTCTATTTTGTCCACTCATTTGCACCCGAAACAGGGTACAGTACCAAAGCTGTGACAATGTACGGGAGGCTCTTCTCTTCGGTGATTGAAAAGGGTAATTTTTACGGAACGCAATTCCATCCCGAAAAGAGCGGAGAGGCAGGTGAGAGGCTTATGAGAAACTTTTTAAAGATAGAGAGATAGATGAAAAATTTTAAAATAATACCGGCAATAGATATTATTGACGGAGAGTGTGTAAGGCTAACCATGGGTGACTATTCAAAGAAGATGGTCTATGGTAAAGATCCCGCAGAAACGGCAAAAATGTTTATGGAATATGGTTTCGGCAGACTTCATATTGTAGATCTTCAAGGGGCTAAAGCAGACTCGCCCGTCAATCTGGAAGCGCTTCGAAAGGTGGCTGACGCTACAGCGGCAGTGATTCAATTTGGAGGTGGGATAAAGAGTGATGCTGCAGCCGAATCGGCATTCATTTGTGGTGCAAAAAAGGTTATCTGCGGGAGTATCGCCGTTGAAAAACCCGATCTGCTTAAAAATCTGTTAAGAAAATACGGCGGTGAAAAGATTATTCTGGGTGCCGATATAAAAGACGGTTTGATCTCGGTTAAAGGGTGGATGGAGCAGAGTGAGCTCACTATTTTTGAGCTGATCTCTCAGTTTTCTGCTTTTGGGTTAAAAGAGGTCATCTGCACAGATATCTCAAAAGATGGGATGCTGCAGGGACCGTCGTTTGAAATTTACAGAGAGCTTAAAACGCAATTCCCAGAGATAGTAATAATTGCCAGCGGAGGGGTCTCATCCCTTGAAGATATTGTAAAAATGTACGAAACCGGAGCAGACGGAGTCATTGCAGGAAAGGCATTTTATGAAAAAAGGATTAGCTATTCAGAATTGATGTTATGGTTGCAAAGCGAATAATTCCATGTCTGGATGTTCATGACGGAAGGACTGTCAAGGGGGTCAATTTTCTTAACCTCAAGGAGGTGGGAGACCCTGTAGCTCTGGGAAAGGAGTATGCACAACAGGGAGCCGACGAGTTGGTCTACCTGGATATCAGTGCCACTCTTGAAGGGCGGAGAACATTTTGCGAACTTGTGAAGAGAGTTGCCCTGGAGTTAAATATTCCCTTCACGGTTGGAGGAGGTATCTCATCTCTTGAAGAGGCTGCACGGTTACTAGAATCGGGGGCCGATAAAATCTCGCTCAACAGTGCGGCAATCTCAAATCCGGGACTTATAGATAAAATATCGGCACGTTACGGCTCCCAGTTTGTGGTAGTTGCAATTGATGCTAAGCTTGAAGAGGGGAGGTGGAGCGTTAAGAGCAGCGGAGGTAAAAGGGATACAAACAGGGAGCTGTTTGAATGGGCACTTGAAGCTCAGGAGAGAGGAGCCGGCGAGATACTCTTTACCTCAATGGATCACGATGGCACAAAGAGCGGATTTGCATGCCAAACCCTTGAACAGCTGGGTAAAGACTTAAGAATACCACTTATTGCATCAGGAGGTGCCGGCACAATGGAGCATTTTGCAGATGTTTTCAAAAATGGGGGGGCAGATGCGGCACTGGCAGCATCGGTATTCCATCTTGGAGAGATAGGGATACCCGGTTTAAAGAGATATCTTCTTGAATCGGGAGTTCTGGTAAGGCTATAGATTAATTAAAGAGATCATGGAAAGATTAAGAGAGATAGTATTTAAAAATGAAACGGAACTTATTCCTGCAATCATTCAGGATGATAAAAGTTTAAAGGTTCTTATGCTGGGATATATGAACAGGGACTCATTTAGTAAGAGCATAGAGTGTGGTCTGGTTACCTTTTACAGCAGGTCAAAAGGGAGGTTGTGGACAAAGGGGGAAACCAGCGGAAATTTTCTTAAGATAAAAGGTATAGATACAGATTGCGATTCAGATGCTCTTCTGATCAGGGTAGATCCTGCCGGACCGGTGTGCCATACCGGAACAGTAAGCTGTTTTAAAGGGAGGGATAGCGAAGGATTTGTAAAACGGCTTGAATCTGTTGTAAAACAACGCCATGCAGAGATGCCATCCGGCTCGTATACAACTTCGCTCTTTAATTCGGGAGTGGAAAAAATCTGCAAAAAACTTGGCGAAGAGGCCTCAGAGACAATAATAGAGGTGGTAAAAGGGGATAAAGAAAGAGTGGTATACGAGAGCTCCGATCTCATATACCACCTGCTTGTTCTTCTTGAATATTGCAATCTCTCTTTTAAAGATATTGAAGATGAGCTCTATTCAAGACACTGTAAGGATTAATGCAGATTAAAACAGTCCGCTTATATTTCCTTCGTTATCAATATCTATCCTCTCCGATGAAGGCTCCTCGGGAAGTCCCGGCATTCTCATAATCTCACCTGTTATAGGTACAAGAAATCCTGCACCGGCAGCTATCTCTATATCCCGAACGGTAATTACGAAGTCTTTTGGTCTTCCCAACAGATCCGGATTGTCCGAGAGTGATTTCTGGGTCTTTGCCATACAAATTGCAAGATTTGTAAGCCCCAGGTTTGTAATCTTTGCAAGGGCCGATTTTGCTTTCGGAGTATAATCGACCGCCTCGGCTCCGTAGATCTTCTTAGAGATTATCTCAATCTTATTCTCTACACTCTCTTCCAGCGGATAGAGCGGAGAGAAGAGTGGGCAACAATCTTTGGCTGCCTCAACAACCATATGTGCAAGCTCTTCGGCACCGGCGCCACCTTTGCCCCATACATCAACTACGGTTACAGGAATACCTCTGCTTTTGCAAGAGGTTACTATAAAATCTATCTCCTCTTGTGTGTCGGTGGCAAATTTATTTATAGCCACAACCGGGGCGAGATTAAACTGTTTTATGTTCTCAACATGTTTTTCAAGGTTGCCGATTCCTTTTTTCAGGAACTCTACTCCGGGGTTTTTGATCTCTTTGAGCGGTTGACCGCCATGATATTTCAATGCTCTTATGGTAGCAACAAGAACTGCAGCATTTGGCGATAACTTTGCACTGCGACACTTAATGTCAAGGAACTTCTCGGCACCGAGGTCAAAGCCGAAACCGGCTTCGGTAACGGTATAATCTGTAAGCGAGAGAGATGTCTGGGTCGCAATAACCGAGTTTGTACCCTGAGCAATATTTGCGAAAGGTCCTCCGTGAATAATTGCGGGTGTTCCCTCTACTGTTTGCACCAGATTTGGCTTAATGGCATCTTTCAGAAGTGCCGCCATTGCTCCATGAGCTTTGAGATCTTTTGCGTAGATGGCTTTCTTGTCAAAAGTATATCCTATGAAGATGTTTCCAAGACGGTTCTTAAGGTCTTCCATATCTTTTGATAAACAGAGTATTGCCATAACTTCGGAGGCTGCGGTTATGTCAAAACCTGTCTCCCGTGGAATCCCGTGAGTTGTTCCTCCAAGACCTACCACAATTGACCTTAAAGAGCGGTCGTTCATGTCCATTACTCTCTTCCATGAAATTGTCCTGGGGTCGAGATTAAGCGAACGGGTTTTACTCTGGATATTGTTGTCAATTAAGGCAGCAAGTAGGTTATGAGCCTTCTCGATAGCCGAGAAATCACCGGTGAAATGGAGATTGATATCCTCCATTGGCAGAACCTGAGAGTATCCGCCTCCGGTTGCTCCCCCTTTTATTCCAAAAACAGGCCCCAGAGATGGCTCTCTGAGTACAACAACTGACCTTTTTCCGATTCTGTTCAGAGCTTGTGAAAGCCCGATAGAGACGGTAGTTTTTCCCTCACCTGCAGGAGTAGGCGATATTGCAGACACAAGAATCAGTTTTCCGAACTTTTCTCTGTCGATGTATTTCAGAGGTAGTTTCGCTTTGTATTTTCCATATAATTCAAGGTCGTCAGGGTTGATCCCCAGCTTATTGGCTATTTCGCCAATGGGTCTCATTTCAACTTTTCTGGCAATTTCAAGATCGGTCATAATCGGTTTTTTAGGTTATAAATAGTAATATAAATGTTTTAACAAATAAGTAATAAGAAAGTTTTTTCAAGTGTTTAATATTTTTTCATAACTTCGTCGGCACTAATTTAAAAATAAAAAAAGAGAAATGGCTAAACTGGAAATTGAAGGAAGAGTATTCGATGTGGATGGAGATGGATTTTTGACCGATCCCGCTATCTGGAACAAGGAGGTTGCAGAACTTTTTGCTAAATCAGATGGTATTGAAGAGATGAACGAGAAACACTGGGCAATTGTCAAAATTATCAGGGATAACTTTGAAGAGACAGGAAACGCCCCTATGATCAGAAAGATATGTCAGGAGACAGGATTAAAGCTGCGTGAAATTTATGAGCTTTTCCCTTTAGGACCGGCCAGAGGTGCGTGTAAAGTTGCGGGATTACCTAAACCCGACGGTTGCGTTTAATTTTCTTTTATGGAATGGTATATTTATACGGCGCTGATTAGTGCCTTCATTTGTCTTTCTGTTTTTATCTACAGATTGATATATCTGCTCTCTCTTGGTATGCCAAAGGACCTCTCTCAGGAGACAGGAAGTGTAAAAAAGGGGATAATATACTCTTTTACAGGGGCAATGTCTCCGACAGCCAAAGAGTCGGCATATCTGCATCTGCCAACCTATGTAGCAGGACTTCTTTACCATGCCGGCATTTTTACATCGCTTCTGTTTTTTGTCTGGACAGTTATCTCTGTAACAACAAGTATTGAAACGCCGGACATTATAGGGAAGATACTTACTATTGTTTTAATTATTACCGCTGTAGCGGGGTTGTCAATCCTTATAAAAAGAGTTGCATCAGCCGAATTAAGATTTCTCTCTTGCGCTGACGATTATATCTCAAACCTGCTTTCGACCCTTTCTCAGATTGCAGCAATAATCTATCTGAATACCAATGCAGAGCTTATCTATTTTCTAATTATGGCTATTCTCTTTCTGTGGATGCCTTGGGGAAAGACAAAACATCTGCTATACTTTTTCTTCGCCAGAATTCATCTGGGCTTTTTCTACGGAAGGAGAAATGCCTGGCCAACCCTTCATAAAAGCTGACTATGACATCCAATATTTCAAATAATAAAAGAGAGCTTGCCCTTGAGGTTTTAAAACCGGGTGGCGACAGCAAGCTGATAACAAACCTGAACTCCTGTGTAAGATGCGGGCTTTGTGCCGATAGTTGTATGTATTTTAAAGCATTCAAAGAGGCCAGATTTGTACCGTCAGTTAAGGTAGATCTGGTCTCTTCGCTTTACAGAAGGTACTACACGAAAGCCGGGAAAGTGGCTCCGGCAATTTTCGGTGCTAAAGAGTTAAACAGCGAGATGGAGGAGAAGATGGTTGACCTGCTTTTCGGAGCATGTACAATGTGCGGGCGTTGCGTTAAACACTGTTCTATTGGTGTCGACATACCATATGTTGTAAGAAAGGGGAGGGAGATGCTGGCTCTGATGGATATGGTTCCGCAAACGCTTCAATCAACCGTTGATGCGGCAATCAACACCGGAAACAATATGGCAATTCCGACCGAAGAGTTTGTCGATACGATAAAATGGATGGAAGAGGAGCTTATTGATGAGATGGGTGACGAAAATGCCAGAATACCTCTTGATGAATTTGATAAAGAGATATTCTATACACTAAACCCAAGAGAACCCAAGTTTTTCCCACTCTCTATAAGTGCAATTGCAAAAGTATTCTATGCAGCAGGCGAGAGCTGGACCCTCTCTTCCAAATTTTATGATGTGACCAACTACGGATTCTTCAATGGAAACCTTAAAGAGGCTGCTCAGATATCCGGATATCTTTACGATGAGATTCATAAACTCAGAGGTAAGAGATTGATACTCGGAGAGTGTGGTCACGGCTCCAGAGCACATCGCTGGGAGGGGCCCAACTATCTCAAAACAAGATACGATTTCGATAATATAACAGTCGTTGAACTGATGGGTGAGTACATCAGATCGGGACGGATCAAACTGGATAAAACCCTAAACAATCAAATCTTTACAATTCACGACCCTTGTAATCTTGTAAGAAACGGTGGTCTGATGAAGGAGCTTAGGTTTGTTGTAAACAGCGCTGTTTCCAATGTAGTTGAGATGACCCCTTACGGAGAAGATAACTTCTGTTGCGGAGGTGGCGGCGGTAGTCTGGCCATGAGTGAATACAACGACAGACGACTGAAAATCGGGGAGATTAAGGCAAAACAGATATTAGCGACAGGTGCAAAGGTTGTAATAACTCCGTGCCATAATTGTGTCGATCAGCTACTCCAGATTAACCACACTTATAAATTGGGAGTAACGATAAAAACAATTGCAGAGGTGGTTGCCGATGCTTTGGTTATGGAAAAATAAATTATATTTAAAACTATTATAAGATGGCAAAACTTATTTATCTCGACAACTCTGCGACCAGTTTTCCAAAACCGGATGTTGTTTACGATTTCATGAACTCATTTTACCGTACCAAAGGCGTAAGTCCCGGAAGATCGGGATTTGACGCAGCTCTTGAAACAGAAGAAGTTGTGAATGGTACAAGGAAGATGCTCACTAAGCTATTTAACGGAGGTGAAGATCACAACAGGCTTACTTTCAGCTATAATGCAACTGATTCGCTCAATCTTATCATCAACGGCCTTGTTGAGAAAGGCGACCATGTTGTAACCACAATGCTGGAGCACAACTCGGTACTCAGACCCCTCTATGTACACGAACAAAACGGACTTATCGAGGTTACCTACCTCCCGTTTGATCATGATGGTTATGTTGATCCTGAGGATGTAAGAAAAGCGATTAAAAAGAACACAAAATTTGTGATTGTAACCCACTGCTCAAATGTATTGGGTACAATTCAACCAATTACGGAGATCGGTAGAATATGCAAAGAGATGGGTGTCCTTTTCGTTGTTGACGGAAGCCAGGGTGCTGGTTCGGTCGATCTGGACATGCAGGCATCAAATATCGATGTCTATTGCTTTACCGGACATAAGTGCCTGATGGGTCCAACCGGTATCGGAGGTTCATATGTCAGAGAGGGTGTAAACATTAAGCATACGAGAGCTGGAGGAACGGGAGTAAGATCGGCCTATAAAGGTCACCTTGAAGAGTATCCTTACAGACTCGAATATGGTACACTCAATTTACTTGGTGTTGGTGGATTGTATGCCGGAGTAAAGTGGATTACCCAGGAGGGGATCATGAATATACATAAGAGAGAGATGGATTTGTGGGATAAACTTGTTAATGCTGTTAAAAAGATTGATGGAGTTACTACATACTGTGCAAACGGAAGGGAGAACCAGAATCCTGTCCTCTCGTTTAATATTGAAGGGTTTGAAGCAGGTGATGTGGGAACAATGCTGGATGTAGATTACAATATTGCTGTAAGAACAGGCCTTCAGTGTGCTCCGCTTGTACATCAACAAATAGGGACTTTTGATAAACACGGAACAGTTCGGATGAGTATTGGAGCCTTTACTACAGAGGAAGAGATTGATATTGCAATAAATGCAATCAAGGAGATCTCATCTTTAAGAAAATAGAATCTAAATTAGTATTATTCTTTTTTTATTATCTTTGTTTTGCCAGATAGGCAGGGCAAAGATAATTTTTTACTATGAAAAGAGTTTTGGTAACCGGAGGGGCTGGATTTATTGGCTCCCATTTGTGCAATAGGCTTATAGATGAAGGAAATGACGTAATTTGTCTTGATAACTTCTTCACCGGTTCCAAAAGAAACGTAATGCACCTGATAGGGAATCCCAGATTTGAGCTGGTACGGCACGATGTGATAAACCCTTATCATGCCGAAGTTGACGAAATATACAACCTTGCCTGCCCTGCATCTCCCGTCCATTATCAATATAACGCAATAAAGACAATTAAGACCTCTGTCATGGGGGCTATCAATATGCTCGGGCTGGCCAAACGGGTTAATGCGAAGATACTTCAGGCATCTACAAGTGAAGTTTACGGAGATCCTATCATACACCCTCAGAAAGAGAGTTATTGGGGTAATGTAAACCCAATAGGAATAAGATCTTGCTATGACGAGGGAAAACGTTGCTCAGAATCTCTTTTTATGGATTATCACCGACAAAACGGAGTCAGAATAAAAATTGTAAGAATTTTTAACACATACGGCCC
Organism: uncultured Muribaculaceae bacterium; assembly: GCA_964521685.1. Taxonomy (GTDB): domain Bacteria; phylum Bacteroidota; class Bacteroidia; order Bacteroidales; family UBA932; genus Bact-08. The sequence continues at coordinate 40,138 of CAZFTS010000006.1, read as the reverse complement.
CAATATGCATCCAAACGACGGAAGAGTTGTGTCAAATTTTATTGTTCAGGCACTCAATAACAATGATATAACTCTTTACGGGGATGGTTGTCAGACAAGAAGTTTTCAGTATGTTGATGATCTGATTGAGGGAATGATGAGGTTAATGGCAACGGACGATACCGTAATTGGGCCTGTAAACGTTGGCAATCCAAATGAGTTTACAATAAAGGAACTTGCACAAAAGGTAGTTAAACTTACCGGCTCCACATCGAGGTTCATCAACAAAGATTTACCTGCCGACGATCCTAAACAGAGGCAGCCGGATATCTCTCTTGCAATGGCAATATTGGGATGGAAACCTGTAATCGGGCTTGAAGAGGGCCTTGTTAAAACCATTGAGTATTTCAGAAACCTAAAGGATTAATATAATGGACATTAATAATTCTGACTTTACGGTACTTATTGTTGATGACGTAGATGCTAACGTACTTCTGCTAAAACTGCTCATTTCAAAGGCGGGGTACAAAACATTGACTGCATACAACGGTAAGGATGCACTGGATATAATCATAAAGCAGAATCCTGATCTGGTTCTGCTCGATATCATGATGCCCATTATGGATGGACACGAGGTTGCAAGACAGCTCAAAGAGATGCCCGACAAGGCAGAGATTCCGATAATATTCCTCTCTGCTCTGAACTCAACCGAAGATATTGTCCAGGGATTCAAACTTGGAGCTGCCGATTATGTCTCCAAACCTTTTAACAAAGATGAACTCCTGACCCGTATTAATCACCAGATTTCACTTATTCACGCCAAAAGAACCATTTCCAGCCAGACTGAAGAGCTTAAAAGAACCATTCTTGGCAGAGATAAACTTTATTCGGTGATAGCCCATGATCTCCGCTCTCCAATAGCCTCTATCAGGATGGTAATGGAGGTTCTCATAAACGGAATCCCTAAAGAGAGTCTGGACCCCGACATGTATGATCTGCTTATAATGGCGAACCGTCTTACCGATGATAGTTTTACTCTGTTGGATAACCTTTTGAAATGGACAAAGAGTCAGACCGGGCGTTTGAGCACTGTTTACCAGGATGATGTAGATATAATGAATCTTGTAAGAGGAGTTGTTGAGGTACTCAGAGGGGTTGCAAAACTTAAAAACATCACAATCAATCTTACCGGAACAACTACCAGAATAGCCCGGCTTGATATTGATATGGCCAAAACCGCACTGCGGAATCTTCTTAGTAATGCTGTGAAGTTCAGTTATGACGGTTCAGAAGTTGAGGTTGTGATTAAAGAGGAGTCGGAGAGGGTGGTAATTGATGTTATTGATCAGGGGGCCGGTATTAGCGAAGAGAAGCAAAAGCTTCTGTTTAAAGCAGATACTCACTTTACAAGTTTTGGTACCGGAAATGAAGAGGGTTCAGGACTCGGGCTACTTTTATGCAATGAATTTGTTAAGAGAAACGGAGGCGAACTCTGGTTTAAATCGGAGGAGGGTAAGGGCTCTGTGTTCAGTTTTTATATCCCAACACCGAAAAAATAGGAAGATGGTCACTGAGATCTGACCGCTCACTATAGTATGTCAGAGTGTTAAAGTGTTTGCTGTGAAATATATAGTCAATTCTTAACAACCCGAATGTTCTGAAAAAAGTACCCCCCATCTGAAACCTGGCCTTTTCAAAGCTATCTTCAAGATCTTCTCCCTTCATTGTTGTGTAAACATAGCTGTGCGGAGTATCATTAAAGTCTCCGGCAAGAATTACCGGATGCGATGTAGAGTCAATCAGGGTTCTGACCTCTTTAACCTGTGCAGCTCTCATTCTGAAATTCTCCTCCATTTTTTTTACCAATGCACGTACGCCGTGACCGTAAGTAGAATAGTATCCTGTTGTTTGCAAGTGTACACAAATTACCCTGATAGTATCACCATAAACAAGGATATCTGCCCACAACGCTCCGTTCCCGGTGTTTTTGAAATTGATTTTTTTACTGTGAATTATAGGATGTTTACTGAAGATAGCCATCCCGATTGTATAGTCACCCAAATCTATAACAGAATATGGCATTGAGTCAAATTCACCTTTTAGCTCATCAATATTAAAATAGACAGTTGGTTCGAACTCTTGCATAGTCAGAACATCTACCCCCTTTTCATACATCTCCTTTGCAATCTGTGGAGCGTTGACCTCCTTCTTATAACTGAAGTAGTTGACGTTAAAAGTAGAAATTGTTATCTTATTGCCTTTAAATTCATTAACACCTGAATTGCTAAAGTTTAACCCGATTATTGAGATAATAAACTTATAGTTTAAAACAAGAGAGATTACCGGAATAACTGCCCAGAATTTTTTTCTGATTATCCATAATATTAAAAGGCCTATATTAAAGAGAATTATAAATGGAGAAAACATCACGGGATACTGATGCCACACATAAATTTCAGGGTCGATACGGTATGCTGTAAATATTATGAACGAGACTGCAAGAGAGAGAAATCCGAAAACTACAACCCAAGCATTAAAAAAAACCTTTATAGCTTTTACCCCCATACAAGTTATAGTTTAAAATAGTTAATGTTTAACGCAAATTTAATTGATTTATTTTCAATCTGACACTATAATACAGGTCATGTTAATAAAAAAAAAATTGTTGTTAATAATTATCATATTGCCAGGATAATTCAAAATTTATTTATCAATACTTTTACAAATAAGAAATATTACTTTAACCATTACTATACCGTGAAAAAGAAAGTGTTGATAGTGGACGATAAACCCACAATAGCAAAAGTTATACAGGTCTATATATCAGAGACTTTTGAGTGTGTCTATTTTGAAGACCCCATTCGAGCTATTGCCTGGCTTCAGGAGGGACATCTTCCGGATCTCATTATATCAGATATAAATATGCCTAATATGTCGGGTGTAGATTTTTTAGATTATGTGAAAAAGAATGATCTTTTCAAATCAATCCCATTTGTTATTCTCTCCAGCGAAGACAGCACTTCGCAGAAAATTGCACTGCTTGAAAGAGGGGCTGACGATTACATATCAAAGCCTTTTAATCCTATGGAGTTAAAAGTCAGACTTAAAAAAATTGTCTCTTGAGAGTATTTACAATATACATCGGAAGAAGTGAAGAGATCATATACCACTTCAGAATCCTTTTAAAAAGGGAGTTAGAGGTTGCAGCCGATATTGAAGAGGCTTCAAGAAAAATTTCAGAGCAGGAGGCAGGTACTCCTGTAATGATTCTCTATGAAAAAGGAAATATAAAAACAGACTCTTTGAGGATTGAATCTCTCAAGGGAAAGTTACCATATGCTTATGTAGTTCTTGTTACAGAATCTGTTGATAAGGAGGACATACCTGCATACCAGAGAGCCGGAATTAACGATACTATTCCCCCTAACGTAAGCGAGGAGAGATTGAGAAACGGTATTGAATTTGTTTCAAGAAATCAGACTTTAATAGCCTCTTCTTCAAAAGATATGCTCCCATTGGGGAATTATAAATGTCCGGTTTGGAAAAGGGTTTTTGACATCATTTTCTCGCTAATCGCACTTGTAATTCTCTTACCTGTTCTGATAATAGTGGGCATTGCAATAGCCCTTGAGAGTAAGGGTCCGATTGTTTATAAATCCAAACGGGTTGGGAGTAACTATATTGTCTTTGACTTTCTTAAGTTCAGATCTATGTATAAGGATGCCGATCAGAGACTTAAGGAGTTTATGAATATGAACCAGTATAAAGAGGCAGAACAAGATAGTTATTATACTTATAACGACGAAATTACAATTCCGGTAATGGGAGAAGGCATGGAGGAAAACTTTTTTGTTTCGGATGACGAAGTTGTTTCAGAGGTCTCATTCTTGAGAGAGAAGAACATGAAGGAGAAAAACAACTTTGTAAAATATGAAAATGATCCGAGAATTACAAGTGTCGGAAAATTTATAAGAAAGTATAGTATTGATGAGCTGCCTCAGCTTTTCAATATTTTAAAAGGGGATATGTCTATCGTTGGCAACAGACCTTTACCGCTGTACGAAGCGGAAAAACTTACATCAGACCAGTACATTGACAGATTTCTCGGGCCAAGTGGTCTTACAGGATTGTGGCAGGTTGAAAAAAGAGGAGATTCCGGAAAACTCTCACCAGAAGAGAGGAAACAACTTGATATATATTATGTAAAAAATTACTCGTTCTGGATGGATATGAAAATAATCTTTAAAACATTTACGGCATTTATTCAGAAAGAGAACGTTTAACTTAGATTCATAAGAGATGAAAAAGATAATATTGATATTGGCAGTAACATTGTTCTGTGTACCGGGAGTAAAAGCCCAGAATACTTCGGAGGAGGATCTGTTATCACTTACACTGCCTCCCCTGGAGACTCTTTTTGAGGGTATAAGAAACAGTTCAACAGTTCAGTTTTACAACTATAGAATGGAGGGAGAGGAGCTTATGTTAAAAACAGAGAGGAGGAGATGGCAGGAATATATAAGCTTTCATGCATCATATCAATATGGAGTTATGGCAATGAATGCATATACAAATATCGGAGTAGATTATCCTATTGTATATCAATACTCAGGTAATGCTCAAATGTGGTACAACGTTGGAATTGTGCTCAGGGTCCCGCTTGATCAGCTTTTTGACAGAAGAAACAGAATCAGAAGGCAGCATCTTAAAATTGAAGAGACCAGAACAGAGAGGGAACTTTGGTTCGATGAGCAGAAACTCAGACTTATTGAGTTGTACGCAAAGACTCAGGAGATGCTTAATAACCTGAAAGGTGCAGTAGATATGTATGTTCTTGCAAACGGGCAATATGAATCTGCAAGAAACGAGTATATATTGGGAGGAGCTAAGACTCAAAGTGCATTGACTAATGCAAAGGGACAACAGGTTCAGGCGTTGCTTCAGCTGGAAAGGGTAAAATCGGAGTTAAATGCAGCATTACTTAAGATGGAGGTGCTCTCAAGCACAAAAATAATTAACCGTTAAAAAAAGGTTTGATACAAGATATTTAGTAACAACTCTTTAAAAAGAAGAAAATGGAAATTTTTTCGCAGATATTGAAAATGCTATACAGGATAAGGTACTGGTTGATCCTTATACCGCTCATCACTACCTTAATAGCAATATACCAGACGCGAAATATGGAGAGGATCTATGAGGTAAACACAACTATTTATACTGGGATTGCCTCGGGTTATACCATTGAATCAGGGACGGAAGGTGTCGGTCGTATTGACTGGAACAGCGTAAGTAACGGGATGGATAATATAATAAGTATTATTAAATCAAAAGCTACTCTTCGGGAAGTCTCTATGAGGTTATATGCACAACACATGATGAAGGGCGACTCTCTCGTAGATAACAATTATATTAAAGCTGAAAATTACAGGAATGTTCTCAGGATAACTCCCAAAGAGGTAAGAGCCCTTATAGACAAATCTTCGGAGCAGAAGACTCTTGAAAATCTTAATAAATATGAAAAGGCATCTCCGACAAACTTCGTTTACGGCCTTTTCAACTGGTATCACCCATACTATAGTTATACCTCTTTGAGCCGGATACAAGTCAATAGGATCTTCAATAGTGATATGCTTGAGATTTCATATGCAGCCAACGATCCCGGTGTTGCTCACAACACACTGATACTTCTTCTGGAAGAGTTTGTTAAACAGTACGAGTTCCTTCGTTTCGGAGAGACAAATAATGTTATCGAGTATTTCAGAAGGATGCTTGCCGATCTTGCGAAAAAACTGAGAATGTCCGAGGATTCCCTTACTCAATATTATATAGATAAAAAAGTTATTAACTATGGTGAGCAGACAAAACAGATCACAGCCCTTGCCAGGGACTATGACCTGCTTTATTACGATATTTTGCTAAAATATACAAGTGCAAGTGAACTAGTAAGAAACCTTGACGAAAAGATAAAGGAACAGACTAAGATGATTGAGAATAACAGTCTGTTTATGAATAAAATATCCAATATATCTGCTCTTAGTGAAAAGATTGCAAGAATGGAGCTTTTCCAGAGAGATTCAATATCAACATACTTGCCTGTTATTGAGCAATATAAACTAGATCTAAAAAATGCTGAAGCAGATCTGAAAACATTTACCACAAAAGATCAGGAAATGCGATATACAAAAGAAGGTATTGCAATTGCTTCATTTGTTGAGGAGTGGATAGTCCAACTTATCCAACGCGAGAAGTCTGCTGCAGAGCTAACCGTCATGGAAGAGGTTCGTCGTAGCCTGGATGAGCAATATGTATATTTTTCGCCAGTCGGGTCAACTATCAAACGCATGGAGCGGGATATCGGATTTACCGAAAACTCCTATTTGTCAGTTTTACAAAGCTTAAATACAGCATTAATGAGACAGAAAAATCTTCAGATGACCGCTGCTACGTTTAAGCCAATTAATCCTCCGCTTTTCCCTGTTTCACCGATAAAGAATGCAAGAAGGTTGATTATAATTATTACTTTCTTTGGTACTATTGCCATCATTTTGGGTTTCTTTATTATACTGGAATTCTTTGACAGAACTGTCCGGGACAGGATAAGGGCAGAGAGGATGATTCCGTCTACGGTACTTGGTGCATTTCCAGCAAAGAGCAAACTTAGATATAGAGGATACAACAATGAGTATCAAAGAATAGCTACAAACTATATGGCCAACTCGATAGTTCCTTATCTCAACCCTAAAGAGCGTCCGAATATAATCAATTTTATAAGCACAGAGGAGCAGACAGGGAAAAGTACAGTCATATCTCAACTGAGCGAGTACTGGAATGAAAGGGGTATCAGGGTCAGAATAATATCGTGGCATGAAAACCTGGACGATAAGACCAGAGAGTATATTTTATCGAATAACCTTTCTGAGTTGTATGATTACGAGAACGAGGATGTGATAATTGTTGAACACCAGTCGCTCCGAAAATCGGCCATTCCTGTTGGCCTTTTAAGAGAAGCTTCTCTTAATCTTGTTATCATAAGGGCCGATAAGGTGTGGCGTGATATTGATAAAATTGCATTTGAGAGGCTTAAAGAACAGTCTAATAACACGCCGGTTATGTTGTATCTGACAAACACCAAAAGGGAAGAGGCAGAGAGCTTCCTTGGGATGTTACCTCCTCAAACAAAGTTCAGATCAATTGTGTACAAGTTTATGCAGTTTGGATTAACATCTAAGTAAAAAAGTTGTGGACCTGAAAAAAACAATATTTGAAAATTTTAATAAGGCATTCGTATTTGCCTTTCTGATATTTCTTATTTCAATTTTTTTAAGGATCACTCTAAACACTAGTCATATTGTTGGTCTTGTATTTTCAATTATTCCGCTTGGGATAATAGCTGCGCTGCTCTTACTTGAAAAGCCCTTTTATTCATTCTTGCTCATCTTTACTGCAAACTATTTTATTTCAGGACTTTCTCGCTATATAAGTATTGCTCCTGGGATTACAATGGATATAATATTATCATCTGTTGTAATTATAATTTCTCTTCAGGTTTTTAAAAGTGATAAAGAGACTAAACTAAGTAACGCTTTAAATAGAATAACATTAATTGCTTTTCTTTGGTTCCTGTTTTGTCTTTTTCAGTTTTTAAATCCGGAATCATCCAGTCCACTTGCCTGGATTGTTAACGTTAGGGGTATCGGCGTATATTTTTTCTTAGTTACAGCTTTGGCTTCAATTATATTAAGAAGCTTTAAAGACCTGAAAAAAATCTTATTTATCTGGGCTATTTTTTGTCTCCTTGCTGTTTTTAAAGCGGTTATTCAAAAAGTTATTGGGTTTGACTATGCAGAACGGATATGGTTGGCAGAGGGAGGGGCAAATACTCATATCATTCATACAGGTATAAGATACTTCTCATTTTTCACAGACGCGGGTAATTTTGGTTCAGGAATTGCCTTCTCAATGATAATTTTTGCAATAACAGCATTTCAGCTTAAAAGTAAGAGGTTAAGAAATTTCTATCTGATTGTTGCCGCCGCTTGTGGATATGGAATGATAATATCCGGAACACGAGGTGCACTCATAATCCCTTTCTCCGGGCTAACTCTTTTCACGCTACTGTCCAGAAACATTAAAGTTATTATTCCAACTTTTGCAGTACTGTTACTTGGCTTTTGGTTTCTTAACTTTACTTACATTGGACAGGGGAATACTTACATACGAAGGATGAGGTCAGTATTTAATCCTGATGATGCCTCACTTAATGTAAGACTTGAAAACCAGAGGATATTGAGAACTGCAATGATTGGGAAACCTTTGGGTATTGGTATAGGAATGTCCCGGGGAAATGCAGTTTTATATACTCCGCATCCGGTATTGTCTAAAATCCCCCAGGATTCCTGGTATGTTCTACTTTGGGTTGAAACCGGATTGGTAGGTATGTTTTTATATATTCTGATGCTTCTTTATATTATAGGATATGGTATATATCTCACGATTTCAAAACTTAAAAATCCAGAATTAAGAGGAATAATAACGGCATTTGTATGTGGGCTTTTTGGCGTATCTTTAGCTGCTTACAGTCTTGAAATATTTGGACAATTTCCAAACTCAATACTAATTTATATTGTGATGACATTTATTTTTTTAAGTCCGGTTTTTGACAAAGAACTTGAAGAGAATTCCACAAAAATCAAGATTTAATCAGAAGTAAAAATATGAAAGAGGGATTAATTTTAATAGATAATATATTATTTGCCTTGTTGGCGATTTCTGTTGCATATCTTACATTATTTGCAATTTTTTCTTTATGGGGATTTAAGAAAAAATATACAAGTAGCTCAAAGAAAAATAAAATATTAATTCTTATTCCAGCCTACATGGAAGATAAAGTTATCATGGATTCTGTCAACTCAATTTTAAATCAGGATTATCCGGAGGAAAAATTTGACTTGATTGTTATTTCTGATAAAATGGAAATTGAAACAAATGAAAAATTGTCTCAACTTCCGCTAACACTTTTAGAATTAAATACCCAAATAAGTTCCAAGGCGAAAGCTCTTAATTTTGCTGTTGACAACCACTCAAAAGACAATTATAAGATTGTAGTTATTCTTGATGCCGATAATGTTGTTGAAGCTAACTTTCTGAATGAGATTAATGATTGTTATTACTCAGGTTGTCAAGCGATACAGGCACATAGAATCCCTAAAAACCTGGATACGGATGTGGCGATTCTTGATGCAATCAGTGAGGAGATTAATAATTCTATTTTCAGAAGGGGACATGTAAATTTGGGTCTTTCATCTGCGCTTATTGGTTCTGGTATGGCATTTGATTTTAAACTTTTTAAAATGCTGGTTGCGCATTTAAAAACGACAGGAGAAGATAAGGAGCTGGAGGTTTTGCTTCTAAAGGAGAGAATTTTTATAGAGTATCTGGATTATGTAAAAGTTTATGATCAAAAAACCCGAAAAGAGAAAGGATTCTATAATCAGAGAAGAAGATGGCTGTCTGCACAATTTTTCTCTTTTGCTAAGGGAATTAAAGATATACCAGGAGCAATATTCAGCGGTAATTTAGATTATATAGATAAAATACTTCAATGGGCTCTTCTACCCAGAGTTCTAATTCTTGGTTTTATTTTGATAATTGCATTTTTTCTAACATTTTATAATTGGGTGAGTTCTATAAAGTGGTGGATACTTCTAATATTGCTAATCTTTACTTTTGCATTGGCAATTCCGGATTATCTTGTCACTAAGAGGACAATCAGATCGATAAAAAAACTTCCTGTCTTGTTTATATTAATGTTTTTTAATCTTTTCAGAACCAGAGGAGCATCAAAAGAGTTTATCCATACACAAAAAGGATAGTTGGTCGCTTGGGAAAAGAAACTTCATACAGAACAATACTAAAGGCCACATCTTTGTTTGGAGGTGTTCAGGTAATACAGGTTTTTTTAAACCTTGTCAGAGGAAAGGTAATTGCTGTATTGTTAGGTACTGCAGGTGTTGGTCTTAACAGCCTTTACATCTCTTCTATATCAATGATAAGTAATATATCAGGTCTCGGACTTAGTTTTACTGCTGTAAGAGATATTGCAAAAGCTAAAGAATCAGGTGATGAGCAGAGATTGGCAGCTATTATTAAAGTTTTTAAAAGGTGGCTTTATCTAACATCTTTCCTGGGTTTTGCCGGGGTTTTAATTTTTTCTCCTCTGTTAAGTCTCTATACTTTTAAAAGTTATGAGAATACAGTCCCATTCATTTTTCTGGCATTTATGCTCTTATTTGGTTCTCTCTCAGCTGGAAACGCTTCACTTTTACAGGGTACCAGAAATCTGAAAAAATATGCTCTTTACACACTATCAGGTTCCTTGGTTGCAATTGTGGTTTCGGTTCCTTTCTACTACATTTTTGGGATAAAAGGAATTGTGCCAGCTTTGATTATATCTGCATTAATTACATATCTTTTTAGTCTCTATTATACTGCAGGAATAGAGACTAAGGATGTTTCCATTAGCTGGAAGGAGAGCTTTTTATCTGGTCTTGATATGGTGAAATTGGGTGTTGCCATGATGTTGTCGGTATTTATTGGTTCATTTGTGCACTTTCTTGTAAATACATACATAAGTAATAATGGATCAATTGGAGATTTAGGTCTTTATCAGGCTGGTATGGCGATTACTTCTCAGTCTGTTGGGCTTGTATTTACTGCAATGGCAGTAGATTATTATCCACGGTTGTCGGCAATAAGTGATAACAATCAATTAGTTAAACAGATGGTAAACCAACAGGGTGAGATTACAATGTTGATAGCAACTCCTGTTCTCTTATTACTCTCATTAATGGCTCCTATTGTTATTAAATTGCTGTATTCAAATGAATTTCTGACTATTGTCGACTTTCTTCGAGTTCTTGCTTTTGGAATGATGTTTAAGGCAGCTTCATATTCTATAGGAGCGATATCGTTTGCTAAAGGGGATAAGAGAGTGTTTTTTCTTCTGGAGGGAGTTTTTTCGAATGCAAGTATATTGCTTTTCAGTGTTCTGGGATATAAAATTGACGGACTTAATGGTTTGTCCTGGGCTATCCTGTCTATGAATTTGCTCTATTTTATTGTAATTGTTATTGTAACAAACAAACTTTACAAATTCTCAATCAATAAGTCTTTGGGTAAAATATTGATCGTTAGCACGTTTATGATGTCCCTTTTATATATAGTACTAAAAAGCGAACTAGATGGTATATATTATCCTCTTGCAATTATAATCGTTGCAATTTCAATATTATATTCTTACCTGGAGATAGATAAACTTATTGGTGTTAGAGAGTTCGTTAACACAATATTAAAAAGAAAAAAATTATAAATTATTTGGAAAAGAAACGGGAATTTTTAATTCGGTTTCGGATTCTTATAAACTTCCAGTTGGCCCTGACAAATAAGTCAATGAAATATCTATAAGATATTTTTAGCTTCATATAGAGAGTTCTTGGATTGTTAATTCTTATCCAATCATTTGGAATTAAATCTTTTAGATTATAATGGGTCATCTGTAATCCAAACCACTTAACTGGGGCAATTACAATTTTTGATGGATTTGGATTTAACCAAGCGCCCCACCAACTGAAAGAAGAGTTGCTTATTATATTATGGGTACAAAACGATTGTAGATAAAGATCAACAACAGGAGATTCTTTTGATGAAAAATAGAAATTATTGCCTTTAAATTTCTTTTTGCACCATTCAATATCATCACTGAAAATAAGATATTTTTTATCCCGGCCCAGATAGTTGATTGCTCTGTTAAAATAGGGCATTTCACAGATAGGTTGTCTTAATGGTCTTTTAATATAATCTCCTCTTCTGACATGCAGAGATATAATCTCCTCTTTAAAAAGATCACCATAGGTTTTTTTAATGAAAGAAATAGTCTCTTCGTCAATTGAAAACAACTCTCTAATGTGTTCTTTGTCAAAGAATTTTTCGCTTTGATAATATCCTGTCAATCTGATTTTGTCAAAATATTCAATCTCCCTGAATTCAAACCCTGGTTGAATGTATTCAACAGAATCATCTGGAATACCATCTACGAATTCTATCTTGCGAAGAATATTTGAGCGGAATGGTTCAATATGCTTTTTTAAAGTTATACCTCCTGGAATTTCAATATCAGTTAAGCATACTAAAAAATCGCTGTTATTTTTTCGAGCCAGAGAGGATCCGGCAGCAATTTGGAAAAGAATGTTACCCAAGCCATCGGTAATAGTGCTGTATACCATTTTTTTATTGCAAATATAGAAATTAATAAAGATTTTATTTCAGGGTAAAAAATATTTTTTAAACAAATACAAAAAAGGTAATTTTGTTTATAAACTACCAATTGGGTGTTTTTTTGGTAGAAAATATTTGATCTTCGAAAATATTAACGAAGATGAAAAACTGTCATTAATAATTATTAAAATGAGTTGGTATACAAAATATCTTTCAGTGTTTGAAAAACCCTTTTTTCAAACCCCTCAAATAGTAATAGATGAAATCAGAGGAAATCTCAAAAGAATACAGAGCGAAAACCCTGTTGCAACAGTTGCTATTATTGCCTATAATGAAGAGATACGTCTTCTAAGCTGTATCTGGTCGCTGAGTGAATCAAACAGTAAATATCCTATTGAAATCATTGGGATTGACAACAATTCAACAGATGCTACACCTGATGTATTCAGAGCTGTCGGGTTGCCATTTTATACTGAGAAAAAAAAGGGACCGGGATTTGCAAGAAACAAAGGTCTGATGGAAGCAAAGGGTAAATACTATCTTTGTATAGATTCAGATACAATGTACCCTCATCAATACATAGAAAAGATGATTGAAGAACTTGAAAAACCAGGAGTTGTTGCCGTATCAGCTTCGTACAGTTATGTGCCAAGTAAGCAGTACCCAAAATATTGGCTGGCTATTTACGAGCTTATAAGAGATATCCATCTCTTTTTACTTTCATTTAAGAATCCTGTTTGGTGTGTTAGAGGGGCTGTTTTCGGACATTCTGTTGAATTGGGTCGCAAAATTGGGGGTTACAGAGTTCATATAACAAGAGGAGAGGATGGCTCTATGGCATATGACCTGAAACAGTTTGGAAAGATCTCATTTAAAAGAGGACGTAAAACCAGAGCGATTACTTGTACAAAATCAATCGGAGCAGATGGTCCAATTTTCAAAGCACTTATTAAAAGAGTTGCAGAAGCGATAAAAGGATTCAAAAGATATTTTTTCTTTACAGGAGATTCCGATAGCAATCCTAAAGCAATCTAGCATATGAAGGGACTATTTATTCACTTCTTCGAACTAAACGAATTTAGTGGAATATGCAAAAAAATTATCAGTCAAATTAATGCCCTTGAGAATAGCGGATTGGAAATGCAATTATGCCATATAGAAATAGATGAAAAAAGAGTCCAGAGGAGATTGTGCTCCGGTATTGAGATTGATAATTTTGGAAATGGTTTGATTTCAAGATTTGGAAAGTGGTTATGCTTTGGGAATTTAATCAGATATATTATCTCCAGCAATATACAGTTTGTTTATATCAGGAGTTTCTATAATTCAAATCCGTTTTTTTTGAGAATGTTGTCAAAATTAAAGAGAAAAGGGATTATAATTGTCATGGAATATCCTACATATCCGTATGATAAAGAGACAGAAAGAGAGTATTATTTATATAAACCTATTTTTTTTCTAAATAAGATATTCAGAAATTTTCTGAAAGGCAGGCTTGACAGAATAATTACCTTTACCAACCTTGAGTTCATAGATGGAGTTAAGACAATAAATATCTCAAATGGGATAGATTTCTCAAGTGTCAGAATGGCAGACAGAGAATATTCAAAAGATAATATTTTCAATCTTTTAGGAGTCGCAGAGGTCCATTTCTGGCATGGCTATGACAGGGTAATTGCGGGTCTGGCTGATTACTATAAAAATAAAAATCAAGATAGGGTGGTCCATTTTCATATAGTAGGAGCAGGAGCAGAGGCAGATTTGGCAAAACTTAAAGAGATGACCTTTTCAATGAAAATGAACGATTATGTCCATTTTTATGGAAACAGAAACTCTGATGAACTGGATGAATTTTTTAATCTGACAGACTTTGGCATAGCGAGCCTGGCAAGACATCGGACTGGGATTGTAAACATAAAAACCCTTAAAAACAGGGAGTATGCGGCAAGAGGAATCCCTTTTATCTATTCAGAAACTGATGAGGATTTTGACCAGATGCCATATGTTTTAAAAGCACCGGCAGATGAAAGCCCGATAGATATAGGAAAAATTATTGAGTTCAAAAAATCACTTCAGTTAACACCTATTCAAATAAGGGAGAGTATTATGGGAAAACTCTCATGGGATATACAGATGGAGAAGATTGTAAGAGAACTAATACCGGAAAATAAATAAAAATTAAAGCAATGACTGCTTTCCCTGAAGGACATCCATCCAGTGATCGCACATTTCAAACATTAGTTTCTCAAAGGTATATTCAGGTTTCCAATTAAGTAATTTCCTTGCCTTCGAAGAGTCTCCTCTTAAATAAGGTAATTCTTCTGGTCTTAAATATATAGGATTCTGATAAACATAGTCCCTGTAGTCAAGGTCCAGATATTTAAAAACAACATCACACATTTCCCGGACAGAATGGGTTTCCATCGTTGAAACAACAAAATCATCAGGTTGTGAATAATTTACAATTAGATGCATAGCTTTAACGTAATCTTTTGAATGACCCCAATCTCTGTATGAATCCATATTTCCTAATTCTAAACGATCCTGTAAGCCAAGTTTAATTCTGCAAGCTGCCTTTACAACCTTGTTTGTTACAAAGTTACTTCCCCTTCTTGGTGATTCGTGATTAAACAATATGCCATTACATGCATGCATGTTATAGGCACGCCTATAGTGTCTTACAATATTGTATCCAAAAACTTTTGCGCAACCATATGGAGAGGTTGGATTCATAATTGTTGTTTCTCTTTGGAAAGCATCTTCTTCAACAGACAATCCAAACATCTCTGAAGAAGATGCCTGATAAAACCTAACTTCTGGAACAATTCTTCTGCAAGCATCAATGAGATTGATAACTCCAATAGCATTTGCCTGAACTGTGAACTGAGGAATATCAAAACTTATTCTAACGTGACTTTGTGCTGCTAAATTGTACACTTCATCCGGCTTTATCTGCATTAAAAGCTTCTCAAGAGATGTTTGATCTAATAAATCTGCATAATAGGTGTGAATTTTATTCTCAACATTACCAAGTCTGTAAGATTGATTTTCAGGAACTGAATTTCTACGTAAAGTGCCATGAACTTCGTATCCTAAGTTTAAAAGATGTTCTGCAAGATAACTTCCATCCTGACCGTTTATGCCTGTGATAAATGCCTTTTTCATAGTTATGATTTTATTGAATTTAAAGTTTTGATAGAAATTTATTATTTCTTTTTACATCATTAATATACAAGATGTATTATTAATTTCAGATGAATACTTTATCATATTGTTGTCCCAGATATGGCCCGGTTTTATATTCATAAACTAAAGTATTGTCTTCAAGAATCAGATAATTGTGCCCACCATAAAAGGTTATAGAGCAATCTCCTGGGTATAATATTGACTCGGCAAGAATTTTGTCATCCAAATCGTAAAAGATGCATTTTACACTTCCTTTAATTACAACCCAGGACTCTTGGGCAATATTGGTTTTTTTTTCGAAATATATATGCTTGTGAGGTCTGAAAGTAGTGTTCTTCTGCATTTTAAGGCATGCCAATTGTAGGAACTCACTCTCCGGGGAGATATCTACTCGTCCATTTGTATCTACAGATCTGTAAATAACATGCATTAGTTTATCTTCATCTATTTTTGAATAAAATTTTTCCATACTGTTGATTATTATTTTAGACAAATATAATGAATTAGTTGTTTGCATAAAACTGATTGATCAGCTGTGTAATATATATAATATCTTCATCAGTAAGCTGAGATGCCGATGGAAGCCAGAGACCTTTATCTCCAACCAGATTTGATACAGGATATTTGGTATCATCCGGCACTCCAAATATATTTGTGTATGCTGTTTGTTTATTAATGGGAGGATACATTATTCTTGTCCCAACACCATTCTTGGATAAATATGAAATAAGCTTCTCTCTATCATCTACTAAAGTGTCTATAAACCAAGGAGTAGTGTGTGTCAAATCATGACTGAAAAGCTGCACTTTATCTGAATCGCTTAAATATTTTTCATATAGTTTTAAAATCTCTTTTTTGCGATTAATCCTCCATTCAAGCTTTTTCATCTGTTCTATTCCAATTATTGCCTGGAGTTCTGTAAACTTAAAATTGTATCCAATTGTGTCGTGAACATCATTGCCACCGCCACTTCGTCCAAAATCCTTTAAGCGACTAATTTTGAATGCCATTTCATCATCGTTTGTAACGATAGCACCTCCTTGCCCGGTAGAAATTATTTTGGGAGCAGAAAAAGAAAAACTACCTGAAAGGCCAACTGTTCCCTGATGTCTCCCATCAGGATAAAATGAGCCAAGTGATTGGGCGGAATCTTCCAGAAACGCCAAATTATACTCTTTACATAATGAAACAAAGGAGTCTATTCCTGCTTTAGGATATCTACCATTAGCATTCACAAAAAATATAGCTTTGGTCTTTTTTGTGATTGATTTTCTGACTTTTTCTATATCAAGACATAATGTTTCGCGTTCTACATCAACAAATATTGGCACTGCACCTATCATTTTAACAGAATTTGGAGTAGCAATCATAGTGTAGTTTGGAACGATTACTTCATCATCTGCTTTTATTCCAGCTGCAATTGCCATTAATGTAAGACTTACTGTGCCGTTATTAACCACAAAACAGTGCCTGGCTCCTGTAAAACCGGCGATTCTCTTTTCAAATTCAGCGGTATGTTTGAATTCTGTCAACCACCCACCCTCTTCCATATATTGATTAAGCGCGTTCTTTTCTTCGGCACCAAACCAAGGTTCCATTTGAGGTATCATATGAATAATTTTTTAATATTCAGGTTATCTGATTAGTTTTTAAAAGTGATTTAAAAAGATTGTCCCAATCTTGTGCAAGTTTATCAATAGTAAAATCCTTTGAACGCTCACGTGCACTTCTTCCCATTTCTTTGCGAATTTCCTCATTCTCTATTAGATAGCAAATTTTTTCCGCAAATTCAGTTATATTGCCAGGTGTAACGAGCAATCCGTTAACCCCATTTGTAATGAGTTCTTTAGGTCCGCACGGACAGCTAAAAGCAACAGGTGGAACTCCGAAAGACATAGCTTCTGTCAGAATAAGAGCAAACCCCTCAAATCTTGAGCTGAAAGCGAAAATTGAACTTTCGCAGAACATTTCAGTTAAATCTCTTTGAACTTCGTTTGTGGTACAACTTCCTTCTAATCCATTATTCGCTATTTGCTTGTTATATAGTGTTTTGTCTCCTTCTCCATAAATACTTAACGTCCAATCCGGATGTTTTCTATTTACAATTTTCCAGCTATCTATTAACATATCAAAACCTTTCTGTTCTACAAACCGCCCTGCCGCGATAACCTTTTTTGAAGAACAATCAGAGATTTTATCAGATAATTTGTCTATTGGATTATGAATCACAGTAATATTTTTGATTTCAGGCCATCGCTCCATATCTTCCTTGCTTAAAACCACAAACTTGTCTGTTCTTTTAAGATTAAAAATGAGCTGTTTCATCCAGAGTTTAGAAAGAAATCCTTTAATCAGTGCGAATCGGTCACTAATATCAAAATCTCTGTAATTTAATCTATTGAACTGCATTTCTCCAACCTTCTTACTTCCATCTTTTATCCATGTGATAAAATTTATCTCTCTCCGAAGCATTGAAACAGTGATATCCGGCCTTATTCCCATAAGAAGTTTTGTAAGCCGTTTTCTATAAATAAGTTGTTTATACAAG
Source organism: uncultured Muribaculaceae bacterium (assembly GCA_964521685.1). Taxonomy (GTDB): domain Bacteria; phylum Bacteroidota; class Bacteroidia; order Bacteroidales; family UBA932; genus Bact-08. Next base: position 22,152 of record CAZFTS010000006.1, on the reverse strand, counting down.
TATGGGAAAATTCTGATAAATACAGGATAGTGCCTGATTTTTTCAAAGTTTATGTCAAAATTTACAACATTAATCTTATTTGAAAGAGTAAAGAAGGGGGTTTTTTCTTTAGAATCGGTTAAAACAATTATTACTTCATAATTAAAAACATCTGCGAAGTAGTTTGCTTTAATTGTTAATACCTTTTCCATTCCACCAACGAAATGAAGAGACGGCAAACAGAAGACAACTTTAATAGCCATCTTGATAAGTTTTATTTAGTTTAATTAACTCCGAAGGTAATATAATAATTCAATTGTCAAAAAACATTTAATTATCAGATGATACTAATTTTTCAAAAAGAGATTTCCACTCCTGGGCTATGATGTCAATTCTAAATTGTTCAGCTTTTATTCTTGCTTTTCTGCCCATTTCTATTCTTAAGTTTTCGTTTTCTATTAGAAAACATATTCTATCTGCCAGTTCATCAACACTCTCCGGCGTTACTAAAATTCCATCAACCCCGTCTGTAATGATATCTTTAGGTCCACATGGACAAGCAAAAGCAACAGGAGGAATACCACATGACATAGCCTCTGTAAGTACCATACCAAAACCTTCAAATCTGGAACTAAATGCAAAAATTGAACTTTCAATATACTTTTCATTTATATTAAGGACCGCATTGCGTACAAAACAACTATTTTCTATTTCATTCTCTTTAATCTGAGAAATATAAATATCCTTATTTCCACTCCCATAAATTTCAAGAATCCAGTCAGGGTGCTTTTTACATACAATTTTCCAAGAGTCCAGAAGCATATCAAAGCCTTTTTGATTAACATATCTTCCTGCTGCTATAACTTTTTTTGATTTACAATCAGATGTAGTTTCAGGGAATTCTGCCAATGGATTGTAAATTACACAAACGTTATTGAGTTCAGTCCATTGCTCCATATCTTCATAACTGAGAACAACAAATTTGTCTATTTTTTTTAAGTTAATTATCAATTGCTTCATCCAGATTTTGGAGAGAACCCCTTTAAACCAGCCAAAAAATCCGTTTGTGTTAAAATCTCTGTAATTATTTTTATTAAAGTGTAACTCTCCAACCTTCTTACTTCCATCATGTATCCCAGGCAAGAAGTTAATCTCTCTCCTGAGCATTGATACTGTGATATCCGGTCTTATATCAAAGAGTGCTTTTTTGAGTCTTTTTTTAAAAATTTGTTGTTTATATGTATATAAAAGAAATTTATGTAAAAACTTATAGCCCCAGATGTCCTTATAGTTGATATCCAGATTAATTACCTTAACCTTCTCTGAAAGGGGAAATGCGTAGTCCAGCCCTTTTCCATCTGTCAGAATTATTGTGATTTCAAATCCAAAGACCTCTGCAAAATAGTTAGCTTTTAGTGTGAGAACTTTTTCCATACCGCCAACAGAAAACAGGGATGGTAAGCAATATGCAATTTTCAGAGACATAAATTTTATCAGTATAGGTTTTACACAAATTTACAATATATTCTTTTAAGAAGATAATTGTTTTGTTCAATGTTTTAGAGGTTTCTCTCATTTTTTACTTAATTTTACGAATCTGTTTTAATATGATAGAAAGAACACCTTACAACAAGAATAATCTTCGCATTAAAAAATCCTTCAGGGTTTTGGATATTGGACCTGGGAATGATCCCACAAGAAGGGCCAATGTGTTGATAGATAAATATTTGTTTGACGATAGTCAGAGACACGGTTCGCTGAGGGTGTTTCCACATCAGACATTGATTGAGGGAGCAGGTGAGAATCTTCCGTTTAAAGAAAATGAGTTTGATTATATAGTCTGCACTCACGTTCTTGAACATGCCGATGACCCTGAAAAATTTCTTAAGGAGATGTTTCGTGTCTCCAAAAGAGGTTATGTAGAGACACCAAGTCTCATTGGGGAGCTTTTTTGTCCGAAGACTTCTCATAAATGGGTATTACTTGAGATAGATAATAAGCTTGTCATTTATGAAAAATCAAAACTCCCATACGGATTCAACCCTCTTGTAGGTAATCTCTTTTCTGCCTTTCTCCCTTACTACTCTTTGCCATTCAGATTGTTTACAATGTACAGAAACAATATTCAGAATATTAAAATTGAATGGAAAGATGGTTTTGAATATATTATTAATCCCTCAGACCCGGGTTACAGTGATTATTTTACAAAGGTCTGGACAAGAGATATGGTGCACAAGTTATTTCCACCATTTTCAATTCGAAAGGAACTAGCAATTACATTAAGGGCTTTTCTTTGGTTCTTAAAAGATAAGTTAAAAAGAATTATGTTCCCTCATGAGGATTCCATAGTTTATCACGACTAATTCTAAAAAAATGAACCAACCGGTTGTTAGTGTAATAATGCCTGTTTATAATACTGATTCATTTTTGTCTGAAGCGGTCTCCTCAATCTTGAACCAGTCATTTAAAGAGTTTGAATTTATTATTGTAAATGACGGATCGACAGATAAAAGTCTTAATATTCTGAGAGAGTTTGAAAATAATGATTCAAGAGTAACTCTATTGGATCAGCCTAACATGGGTTCTTCAGTTGCCAGGCAGAGAGCTCTTGAGATAGCTAAAGGAGATTATCTTTACTTTATGGATAGTGATGATGTTTTGGATTTTGATACGCTTGAGAAGTGTTATAACAGAGCTCTGAAAGATTCTCTTGATATGCTCTTTTTTGATGCCGTGTCATTTAGTGATGATTCACGATTAAATGCTAAAGATTATAATTATAACAGAAAAGGTATTATAGGCGATGATGTTTTCAATGGTGTTTACATCATGGATCTTTTACTGGATAAAGATCTGTTCAGAGTTGCACCCTGGATGCATTTTTTCAAAAGAGAACTAGTGATAAATAACGGGATTAGATTCTATCCCGGGATTGTACATGAAGATGAACTATTCTTTACCCAACTCTATTTTTATGCAAAAAGAGTCGGTTATATCCCGAAAGATTTTTTTAAACGAAGATTAAGGGCAAACTCTACAATGACAGCCGGCTTCTCTATAAAAAGAGTTAACTCCTATTTCACGATTGTTAATGAACTGGAGAAAACATCAAAATCGGCACAACATCTTAAGTCTGTTACAAAGAAATTGATTTCAAACATATTAAGTGGGGTAGCATATCAGGCAGGTGTTCTTAATTTTAAAACAAGGTTCTACGTTTTGGGATTCATTATAAAGAATGGTTATCTGGGATATGTAAAGACTAAATCTATGACAGTTCTTATTTTTCCCGGAATTATCAGAATCAAATCAATAATAAAACCGGTCAAAAGCTTTAGCACTTATTGACCGGCATTATACTGTACAGCTTTACTATTATCTGTTTAATATATCAGGTTATCAACGCGGTAATCTTCCTTGTCCATAAACCAGTCGGGATATTGAGTTCCTGAAGATGTGGCCCAGGCGGCAAAATGTCTGTAAGCATTAATAATTGATGCTCTCTCAAGAGGATAGCTGAATGATTCAGGGAACATAAGACCCCACATCATACCATCGGAATATTTGAAATTATCACTTGGATGTAAGGTTGCACCCGATGCAAGACCAGCGTTGAATTTTGATGTTCCGGAGAAGCCTGGAAGATGGATCTCCCTACCTCTTTCATTTACAATTATAAAAAAGTTAAATGATTCCATGTTAAGAGAGGACTGTGGAACTGGATTTGTAAATTTCACAATGATCTTCTTCTGCTCTGTCGAAACATATGAATCGCGCTCTGTGTTCAGAAATCCAGAGTAAGAAACCACAGTCTTTGTATTATTGAATATTGGAATAACTGCAGAGGTTATTCCTGACTCTGTTCCATTTATATTTACCTCAAATGGAGATGTACTTCCACCCAGGAGACTGCCAGATACAGACGTTACATTTGAAGCTAAAACATTGTCCATCTGGAATGCGGCTCCAATATTGTAAGTTGCACCAACTGCAGTGATTCTATAGTCAAAATGGAGTTCAACAATCTGGTTTGAAGAGTTCGAATAAAAGCTTACCCGAAAGGCTGTAACAAGGTCATTAAGGTCATAGTCACCCTTTTGAGGCCACTGGTCCTCGAATGCATATGTTCCCCAACCAGTCTCGGATGGAAAAAATACACCATAAAGAGGGTCAGGTCCAGGAGGATCGTCATCGTCATCGTCCGGATCTATCTGTCCGAAAGAGCCGTTACAAGTTGTCCCCGGTATATTCTTTGTCTGCTCTTTATTCAACAATGCACCATTGATGAAGGAGGCCTGATACAACCCTCTGCCATTGGCACCTGTTCCCTCTGTCAGAGTTGTTTGCACATACTCAATATTTCCGTTGAACTGAGTTGCCGCCCACCTGAGATCCGGCATATTACCTGTATTTTTGAACAGAGCAAATGCCGTTGAAGAGGAGTGCAGATTCATTGCATATATATCCGAAACATTTGCAGTTTGAAACATACTGCCACCAATCATGGTAATATTTGAATTATTAACTTTCAGATTTTGCGCGCTCCAGTAGGAACCAGATTCAAGAGAAGCTGTAATCTGGGTTAAATCGGAGAGTTCCGACAGTATTTTACAATAGTTGTAAACGGTACCGCCACCCGATGTTTTAAAATATGTAGTAGCTACAACAATTCCATGATTTGTAAGAACAGTCCCGTTTGTCTGATACCACTTGCCTACATTTATCTCTCCTGTAATATCATTTAACAGTGTCGCATTTGATGAGAGTTCTATATCCGGAGATTCAATTATACCGGAGTTAAATATTTGAGTTCCGTTAGTTGCCAATAATTCAGATTTATTATTCAAAATACTGATTGTTCCTTCATTATAAAGTTTACTGCTATTATTAACATCAAGATCAAAATTGTTTCCGTCTACAATCATTGTTCCCTTATTTACAGCGATAACGGTGTTATTAAGTGATATATGCTTGGCAGAGGTTAGTGATGCACCGGATTGCAAATAGATAATTGGTATTGGATTACTGCTTGTGTTTGTGAAACTTCCGGTATTAACACCGGCGCAGGTTACACGTCCTCCACTCAGGACAACGATGGAAGAGTTATTCAGGTCAATTTCTCCACTCATGTTTAGCGTACCCTGAACGTAAACAATAGCATGTGATCTGTAATTGCTGAAGTTAATGTTTGATGTTCTGGTAAATCCGGCAGGAATCAGATAAGATTTGTAAGTGTTTCCGTAAGCAGAGCTCTCGCCGGTGTTGAATCCAAGTGTGTTAATAGAGTTGTTATTGTTAATTATCTGGTCGTATCCGGTAGGAATTGCTATTGACGGAGATGTAAAGGATGCGTTATGAGCAATTGCGCCGCTCTTTGTTAAAAAGATGTCGGCAGATGGTTTGTTATCAAAAGCAACGCTTAAAATATTTGAACTAACGGGAACCTTTGTCACTTTTACAAGACCATTCGGTTTGGTTTCATGAACATAAATATTCTCCACAGGTGCGGAAACAGAGAGCTTCACGGTATATGATGCATTTGGCTTTGCAGCTCCGGTAGCCATAAGGGCTCCCGAGTTTAGAAGTGCTGAATTGTAAATGCGGATAACGTGTATTTTGTCCGTACTTTGAGCATCTACAGGAGTAACTGTTACGGTAATATTCAACTCTTTAACGGTTTTCCAGTCGAAGTCGGGACTGATTACGAGATCTTTTTCAGGCCCGATATTTGAATCCGGCATTTTTATACAGGAAAGTATCAAAAAAGCAGGAATCATTAGTAATAATGTTTTTATTTTCATAGCCATACAGTGTTATCAACAGTTGTTAATAAATTTATTTGCAAAAGTAAAAAATATTTCCGATTTAATACAATTATTTTTGTCTATTTAACTGAAAGTTAGTTTACATATCCAAAATCGCCTACAGTATGAAGGCTATCGAGAACCGCAGGAGTGTACCAGCCTGTACCGCTTCCGCCTCCCGACTCAGCCCATACTCTGAAATTTGGATATGCATTGTAGATTTTTTTGAACTCCTGAGGGTGTCTTATTGACTGATCGCTCAAAACCGCCCAGACCCAATTGTCTATAGTCGAAAAGTTTGTAGTGTTGGTAACTATAAAGTAGGGGTGGTAAAAATAGTTTGTTGCCCTTCCGTTTTTAAAATGCACCTCTTTACCTCTTCCTCCAAAAATTCCAAAAATCTCAATATTAACAAAATTTGCCTGCAAAGGTTCAAGGAATGTTAAACGATTAACTGGAAAAATTGCATTTGATTTTAACTCAACATCAACATAGAACTCCTCGGTTGTTGTAAATGGATCTACATTTCTGACATTCAGAAAAAGATCTTTTGTGTTATTAAAGTAATTTCTGAAGTTTCCTGTAATCGGAATCACATCAAAGAGATTACCATATTCAACAGAGTAGCTGCTTCCTGAGAAAGTTACATTAAACAGATCACTTACATATGAATCTGAAGAGTGTGTAATTTTGTCCACAAATGAGATGCCCGGGTAGGTGTAGATTGAAGCTGCAAGGCCAATGAGACCGTAAGAACTGCCAATGGCCCTTGGCTGGATATTGATCCTAAACGCCCGGATTCTTGCCTGATTATCAAGATAATACTCAATATTTATTCCGAACACTGCATCATTCATATCCATATCTCCTTTTGAGGGGAAGAGATCTTCAAACATCATAGTTGCATATTTACCCTTGGCAGGGAAATAAATCGCCTCTTTTACGGCTCCTCCGATAGCTTTGGTCTGAGGTGCGACAGGTGTCTGTACTATTGTAAGTGTGCTGTTTTTAGCTACAATGAGGTTGTAATCTCCCGGAGGCATAAGTGTGCCTATTGTATCACCCTTCTCATTGACTACACTTGAGGTAGTTTCTATTTTTACCTGTTTGTTTTCGATGACTTTCCAGTCAAAGTCATAAGGGACTTTTAGTTCAGAGACATATTCAATCTTCGGAGCCTTAATACAAGAGGCAACTAAAGGTATAATAAAGATTAAAAGTTTGTATCTCATAATATTTCAATTCACCGGTTTGCGTGTAAATATACAAAAAAATGGCCTGCCTGTTGCAAAGTCAGATTTTTCTACAGATATTTGCAGCATTAATAGAGCTATTAAATAAACATATTAAATATGGTTAATAAACGGATTCCAAGAGAAAAAAGCGAGAATGTAGAGCAGATGATACTGACAATAGCAGAAGATGTTTTTCTGGAGAAGGGATATGCTCTGACCTCTACAACAGAGATTGCCAAAAGAGTCGGTTGCAACCAGGCCTTGATACACTATTACTTTAGAACAAAGGAGAGACTTTTTGAAAAACTTTTTGAAAAGAAGTTTCTGAGTTTTGTTTCGGCAGTTTTTATAACAAAGGAGAGTTCTAACTCATTCGAAGAGATTGTTAAAGGGATTATTTTCAGACATCTGGAGATAATATCAGAAAATCCACGGCTTCCCTTTCTTATCATTAATGAAATGACCACAAATCCGGTCAGATTTTACGCAATAGCCGAGAAGATTAAAGAGACTGTAGGCACTTTGTTAAGCGGATTGGATGCAGAGATAAAAAATGAAATAGCAGCGGGAAGGATTAGGGAGACAACTGCATTTGACCTGTTTCTAAACATCTTATCTCTGAATATCTTCATGTTTGTTGCCCAACCGCTTATATCACATGTGAGGGGCTTTACTTTTGAAGAGTTTATGAGATTTGCAAAGGGAAGAGGAGATGAGGTATTCCGCACAGTCTGGGGCGGTATTGCAATTGAAAAGAGATAACAAAAAAACACAATAAAATGAATAAATTCACCTTAAAAAGCAGAATTACTATTAGTTGCATCTTAATTCTCTGCTCTTTAACTGCAGCAGCAATGCACCCTGAGGAGGCAAAAAAAGAGTATACACTCGGGGAGTGTATAGCATTGGCTACCGAGAACTACCCGGCAGTGAAAAGATATGGTCTGATTGAATCCTCAAAAGGATTTATTATAAGCAATATAGAGAAAAGCCATCTGCCTCAGCCATCTCTATCTTTAAAAGGGAGCTATCAATCTGATGTAACTTCGGTTCCAATTCTTGTACCAGGCATGGCAATTGACCCAATGAGTAAAGATCAATACTCAGCAGTTTTAAATGTAGAACAGACAATTTGGGATGGTGGAGTTGCAAAAACCGGGAAAAAGCAGGCAGATATAAAAGCTGCTTTCGATAAAAAAGAGCTGGATATTGAATTATACACTCTTAAAGAGCGGATCCAAAATCTTTACTTTGGGACTCTTCTGGTTGAAAGCTATCTTAAAGAGATATCAGTAGCCGAAAAGGAGATGGACAGGATTAAGGAGAGGGTAGAGGCCTTTATCGAGTCGGGTGTTGCAAACAATAGTGATCTGGATGCTGTTCTGGTTGAAAAAATATCTCTTAAGCAAAGAGCGAGAGAGCTTAAGTCGGAGAGAAAAAGTTACATCGCTATGTTATCTTCTATGACAGGAGTGGCAATGGATGAGTCAACACTACTTATTACTCCTGAACAAACATTTAAAAAAGCTGATACGCATATTAACAGGCCGGAGCTTGCTCTTTTTGGGTTAGGACAGGAGGCAGTAAATCAGGAGAAAGCCATGATAGACTCAAGAAACAGACCAAAATTCGGAGCTTTTGTCCAGCTGGGTTACGGAAGGCCGGGTCTCAACATGTTAAAAGATGAGTTCGCAGGCTTTTATATTGCAGGAGTACGGGTGGTCTGGAATATCGGATCTCTCTATACAAGTAAAAACGAAAAGAGATTACAGGATATAAGATACAGCAGTATAGAGACTCAGAGAGAGACATTTCTTTATAATATTAATAGCAAAAGTGCAGGGACAACAGAAAAGATCCAAAAAATAAGAGAGTTGCTTGCAGGAGATGAAGAGATGGTAAAACTCAGGAGCCGTCTGGCAGAGTCATCGCTTATGAAACTGGAGGCCGGATCAATTTCGGTATCGGATTATATTAAAGAGCTTAACATGCTTGATAATGCCAGATGTACAAAAAGCAGACGGATAATTGAGCTATTAATGGCAGAGTATGAACTGAATTATATATTAAACAATTAAATAAATATAAAGATGAAAAGATGGTATTTTATACTTCTGTTGTCTGCAATTACAGGATGCAGTGATGGAGATGGAAAATATGATGCAACCGGAAGGTTCGAGTCTACAGAGATAATTGTTTCTGCCGAAGCTACCGGTAAAATCATGCAACTGAATATTGAAGAGGGTTATAAAGTTGATAGTGGTGATATTCTTGGTTATATAGATACAATTCAACTGAACTTTCAGAAAAGAAGGTTACTCGAAAGCAATCTTGCTGTAAAAGCCCGCAGGGCAGATGTTTCAAAACAGATAGCAGTATTAAGACAGCAGATCAAAAATCTGGAGATAGAGAGTGATAGGGCAGAGAGGCTGATAAGCTCTAATGCAGGAAACAGGAAAACTCTGGATGATGTAAAAGCTCAGATATCTACCCTTGAGAGACAGATTGATGCCCAGCAATCGTTACTCGAGAAGGGGAATCTCTCAGCCGATAAAGAGGGGGCGGCAATCGAGATCCAGATTGCACAGACCGAAGATTTAATCAGAAAAAGTATAATAACTGCCCCAATATCGGGTACGGTAATGGTTAAATATGCAAATAGGGGAGAGTTCAAGGGAACCGGTCAGCCACTGTTTAAAATAGCCCACCTTGACAATATTACACTAAGAGCATATGTGACTAATGAGTTTGTACAAAAGATTAAAACCGGAGATTCGGTCAAAGTCTTTACGGGGTTCGACCAGGAGAGTGCCAGGAATTACGGTGGTGTGATAAGGTGGATATCGGAAGAGGCTGAGTTTACACCAAAGAACATTCAGAGCCGGGATCAGAGATCCAACCTTGTATATGCCGTAAAAATTGATGTAGTTAATGACGGTTATATTAAAACCGGAATGTACGGCGACGTTAAGTTTATAAACAAATAACTCACAGAAAATTGAAAAATCCGGAAAATTCAGTAGAGATTATCTCCCTGTCAAAAAAGTATGGTTCGGTAATGGCATTAAACGACATCTCCCTGGAGATTAAAAAGGGAGAGATGTTTGGACTGATAGGGCCGGACGGAGCGGGAAAGACTACGCTATTCAGAATAATGTCAACCCTTATTCTACCCGACTCGGGCGATGTGTGTGTTGAGGGGTTTGATATAAGAAAAGAGCACAAACAGATCAGAAAAATTATCGGCTATATGCCCGGTAAGTTCTCACTCTACGGTGATCTGTCCGTAAATGAAAACCTCACCTTTTTTGCCTCTGTATTTGATGTCACCATTGATGAGAACTACTATCTTATTGAAGATATCTTCAAGGATATTGCCCCTTTCGGTTCAAGAAAAGCGTCAAGATTATCGGGAGGAATGAAGCAGAAGCTGGCCCTGAGTTGCGCCCTTATTCACAAACCGTCGGTACTCTTTCTGGATGAACCGACCACAGGAGTTGACCCTGTTTCAAGGAGGGAGTTCTGGCAAATGCTGGACAGACTAAAAAAGATGGGAATAACCATAGTTGTCTCTACCTCCTATATGGATGAAGCACTGCTTTGCGACAGGATTGCACTTATTAAGGAGGGGGTCATTTTAACCAGCGATACCCCTGCCGGGATAGTCGCTTCATTTAAGAACAAATTGCTGGCAGTATGGGGTGAAAATATGCCGAAGCTATTAAATGAAATTAGAAGTTTTGAGTTTGTTAAAAGTGCTTATTCTTTTGGCCATGAACATCATGTGAAGGTTGACTTTAATGATTACAGTCATGATTTAACAAAGAGGTTGATAAATGCCTTAAAAGAGAGAGGTTACGTCGATTTTCATATTAAAGAGATAGAGCCGGGTATTGAAGATTGCTATATGGAGTTTGCATCGGCAAAAAAATTATGAGAAGTATGCAAAGTAATGAGAATGAATCTGCGATTTACGTAGAGAACCTGACAAAAAAATTCGGGGAGTTTACTGCTGTTGACTCAATATCTTTTGAAGTAAAAAGGGGGGAGATATTCGGATTTCTGGGTGCAAACGGAGCAGGAAAAACCACTGCGATGAAGATGCTTTGCGGGCTTCTGAAACCGACCTCGGGTAAAGGGTGGGTATCGGGATACGATATTTCAAAGGAGCCTGACAAAGTCAAGGAGAATATTGGATATATGAGTCAGAGATTCTCGCTTTATGATGACCTTAAGGTCTGGGAGAACTTCAGACTCTTCGGAGGAATTTACGGACTTAAGGAGAGAGATATTGAACAGAGGACAGCAATGATGCTGGAGAATCTGGGGTTCGTCAAGGAGAAGAATACACTTGTAAAATCTCTGCCGGCGGGGTGGAAGCAGAAGCTGGCATTCTCGGTTGCCATTATGCATAATCCGGGAATTGTATTTCTGGACGAACCGACCGGAGGAGTCGATCCCGCCTCAAGAAGGCAGTTCTGGGAGCTTATATACCAGGCCGCCGAAAACGGAATTACTGTATTTGTAACCACCCACTATATGGACGAAGCCGAGTACTGCAACAGAGTCTCAATAATGAAAGATGGAAAGATTGAAGCTATGGAGACGCCGGCAAACCTCAAATTCAAATATAGGGCAAAAAGTATGGATGACCTCTTTTACCAATTGGCAAAATCAAAAAAATGAGACAGTTTTTAATATTCGTGAGAAAAGAGTTTTATCACATCTTCAGAGACTACAGAACTGTGATGATACTGCTCCTGATGCCTGTTGTTCAAATTATTCTCTTCGGATTTGCACTCACCAATGATGTGAAGAATGTAAACATTGCGGTCAATGACCCATCAAGAGATGAGGCGACTCTCTCTATCACCGAAAGAGTAACCGCCGGAGAGTACTTTACACCATTTGCATACGTCAATAACGAGATAGAGTCCGATGAGATGCTCAAATGTGGTGATGTTTCTCTCATTATAACTTACAGTGAGAATTTCAGAGAGAAATTGTTGCATGAAGGATCTGCAGCAATTCAGCTTACCGCCGATGGATCGGATCCGAATATGGCATCTGCATTCATATTGTATGCATCCTCAATAATCCGGGCAAGTTCTGCCGATCTTTCGGGATTAGGGCAGATGTCAGGAGTTGCCGTGCCAAATACGAAGCTTCTTTACAATCCTCAGATGAAGAGCTCCTACAACTTTGTACCGGGGGTGATGGGACTAATACTCATGCTCATCTGTGCCATGATGACATCCATTTCGATTGTAAGGGAGAAAGAGACAGGTACAATGGAGGTACTGCTGGTATCACCGGTTAAACCATTTCTGCTTATTCTCTCCAAAAGTGTTCCCTATTTTACCCTCTCAATCATAAACCTTACCACTATATTGCTGCTTTCGGTATTTGTTCTGGGGGTACCGGTAACCGGAAGCCTCTTCTGGCTGGTGATAACATCCCTGATATTTATTTTTGTCTCTCTCTCCATGGGTTTGCTCATCTCCTCAATTGCCAAAACCCAGGTTGCAGCAATGTTGATTTCGGGCTTGGTTTTAATGATGCCGGTGATGTTGCTCTCCGGAATGATCTATCCCATATCAAATATGCCCGGAATACTCCAGCTAATTGCACAGTTTATTCCTGCAAAGTGGTATATAGCAGCAGTGAGAAAATTTATGATTCAGGGTTTACCATTGGAATATGTGCTTAAAGAGATATTGATTCTCATTTCAATGGCAACTGTTTTTATGCTGGCAAGTTTGAGAAGTTTCAAAGACAGGCTGGAGTAGGCTATATTAAATAATTGTAAAACTGATTATTATGTTCAGATTTTTATTAGAAAAGGAGTTTAAACAGATTGCAAGAAACAAGTTTTTGCCGAAACTTATTCTGGCCTACCCTGTTATCATGATGATACTTATGCCGTGGGCAGCAAATCTGGATGTAAAAGATATAAGATTCACAGTGGTTGACTCCGACAGATCTTCGTTTTCCAATTCTCTTATATCAAAGGCATCAGGTTCGGAGTACTTCCGTGAGCCCGTATATGCAGATAGTTATGAAGAGGCAATAAATGGCATAGAGAAGGGGGAATCAGATATAATCCTGGAGATTCCCGAAGGGTTTGAGAGAGATCTCATAAATGGCACATCAAAAGATGTCTTTATAGCTTCAAATGCGGTCGATGGAATGAGAGGAAGTATTGCTGCCTCATATCTGGCATTGGTGGTAAACGATTTCTCGCAGGATCTCTTAAAACAGGGAGGTATTCAAAAAGGGGTCACAGCAAAAAGTAAGCCGGGAATAGAGATTATCTCCGATATAAAATACAATCCTGCAATGGACTATAAGATATTTATGGTTCCAGCACTCATTGTTATAATTATTACTATAATCGGAGGTTTTCTGCCTGCTCTCAACATAGTCTCGGAGAAAGAGGCCGGCACTATTGAACAGATCAATGTAACACCGGTAAGTAAATTTAAGTTTATCTTTTCAAAGCTCATTCCCTACTGGATTATCGGATTTGTAATTCTCACCAACACTCTTATTCTGGCAAAACTACTATACGGAATTGTCCCGGCAGGCAGCATCTTTGAGTTTTATCTGCTCTCGACACTTTTCCTGATTGTCGTTTCCGGTTTCGGACTGCTTATCTCTACAAATTCGGCAACAATGCAACAGGCAATGTTTGTAATGTTCTTTTTCCTTCTCATTATGATTCTTATGAGCGGACTCTTTACTCCGGTCAGCAGTATGCCAGGTTGGGCTCAGGCGGTTGCAGCGCTGAATCCTATGAAATATTTCACGGAGATAATGCGTATGCTCTTTCTGAAGGGGAGCGGAATTGCCGATCTTACCAGGCAGATTATCGTGCTATCGGGTTTTGCAATCGTTCTCAACACGTGGGCAGTGTTAAGCTATCATAAGAGCGTATAGTTCCGCCAGTTTTTTATTATCTCCTGGCCGTGAGTTGTTATCACAGATTCGGGATGGAACTGTAATCCAAAGATTGGGAGCCTTTTGTGAAAAAGGGACATTATAATACCATCTTCATTCACCGAGCCGATTGACAATTCGGAAGGAAAGCCGCTTCTATCCACCGCCCAGGAGTGGTAGAGGGCTACCTCAGTGGCGGCTCCCGGGTACCTCTCGTGCAAATTGCCCACAAGCGGATCGGCCTTGTCCAGTATTGTCAGGATAGATTTGTGACCATGAAGCGGATGGCTCAGGTTTAAAAGGGAGGCTCCGAAATATTGAGCAATGGCCTGGTGGCCAAGACAAATTCCCAGAATTGAGTGGGTTTTATAAGAAGAATCAATAAGCTTTAAGAGTTGCCCGGCCTCCGACGGGATTCCCGGTCCGGGAGAGAGTACGATATGGCTGTATCTGCCCAGCTCTTCGAACGGGATGCAGTCGTTCATCACAACATCCGTTTCGTATCCGGTGACCCGTTTAAGCAGATGGAGCACGTTGTAAACAAACGAGTCGTAATTATTGATAAGCAGAACTCTGTTCATGCCACAAAAGTATATAATTTGTTAAATTTGTCCGCAGACCATTTGTCGTGAACAGAATTTATGCTAAAAAAAATACCGGCAACAGCTCTCAGAGAGCTTATTAATAAATATGCAGCATCTGGAAACCCATTTCTTTTTGCTGTCGATTTTGAGCTGGAGGAGGGCTATTTTGCAGAGGATCCTCTTGATTGCGATGAAATTCTCTTCAGAGTAGGTAGTGTGTCAAATTATAAAAGAGAGAAGAGGCAGAAAAATCTCATTACTGAAGATAAACAGGAGGAACTAATACCTGAGATTGTAATGGTGGAGCCGGTTTTACCCGGGGAATACAGTGAGAAATTCCAGAAGGTGCGTGAAGGTCTACTCAGAGGTGACTCGTACCTGGTGAACCTTACCTGCAAAACAAAAATTGGTCTGAACCTCTCATTTGAAGAGATTTTTAAAAGATCGGAATCCATGTTTGCACTCTCTATTCCGGAGACGTTTGTCTGCTTTTCACCGGAGAGATTTGTAAGAATTGAGGATAGGATAATATCGTCAAGACCAATGAAGGGGACAATTAAAGCCTCAGTCCCCGATGCCGAAAGCAAGATCTTAAATGATTATAAAGAGAGCAGCGAACACTACACCATTACCGATCTCATCAGAAATGACATTGGGGAGGTTTCGGAAGAGGTTTGGGTAGAGAGGTTCCGCTACATTGACAAAGTGGGCACAAAAGATGGAGAGTTGCTGCAGGTCAGTTCCGATATAAGAGGGTTGCTCCCGGAGGGGTATCTCAACTCTCTGGGTGATATAATATTCACCATGTTGCCCGCCGGATCGGTCTCAGGGGCTCCCAAACACTCAACGCTGAAGATTATTGCCGGAGCAGAGGGAGAGAAGAGAGGTTTCTACACGGGTATTTTCGGCTATTTTGACGGAAAGATATTTGATTCGGCAGTACTGATAAGGTTTATCGAAAAGGATGAAAACGGAGAGCTCTGGTACCGTAGCGGAGGCGGGATAACGGTTAACAGCAACCCGGAGGAGGAGTACAACGAGATGCTGGATAAAATTTATTTACCGTTCAAAATTTTTGTGCCGATAATGTAAAGTAAGATGTTTTGGAATAGAAGCTAAACAAAATAAGTTCCAATACTTGTTTGTCATATTTAATCAAGAATTTTCCAAAAAGATCGGAAACGACCTGGCGAATTTTTATCAAATATTTGCTAACTTTATCAGCGAATTAGATAGATGGACATTACTCTTATGTTATACCTGTATAATAGTAAAATTTATGCTATTTCAATTTGCGTAAAGTATATACTAATAGTAATTTCGTAGCTCGAAAAATAGTGGATAATGGATATATCAAACAACGATATATGGACTAAACAATTTGGAGTATTGCCAATTAAGTTGAATCCTGTTTTAGCAGAAGAACGCTTTCTTATGCTCAATGGCGGTTATTCTGATTTTTGTTTGCAGTCATTTGATGACTCTGATTATGAATTAGATAAAATCGCATGGTCATCAAATGTAAAAAATTTTTTGAAAATTATTGCTGACGATGTTGTTATACGAAATTGGTATGAGAATAAAACAGAAATAGTAAAAAAAGATAAGGTTATTTCTAATTTCAATCAGTTTTATAATCACATTTTTAATAAATCATATAAAACAGAAAGTGATATTGTGCCTTTTATAATTGACATATTTAATCAATTAAGAAATATTACACAAGAAAGTTCTGAGCCACTGGAAGCTTTAAATCTATTATTTACACTTTTAGTTTCTATTGAAGAGGATTATAATAATATTGATAGGAAAATATGGGGAATTGAAAATATAGCCTTACCCTATTCTTTTGATTATTTTGTTGAAAAAATCAGGGAAGGAGTAAAAACAGCAAAACCTAATTTAGACTTAATATTAAGACATTCTTCTGGTCGGTTGTTCCAAGAAGCCAATAGAAATGTAATATCTTTTAATCCGCAGAGAGATTTATTCGGAGGTGTTTCCAGTAAATTAACTAGTGAATCTATCGCATATACTAGCATTCATTATACTCCACAATATTTAGCAAGAACAATAGTAGAGAATTGTTTAAACAATCTGAATTTAAGCGCATTAAATGAAATTTCAATTTTAGATCCTTCATGTGGTTCTTCCGAGTTTATAATTGAAATACTGAAACAACTCAAAAATAGAAACTATACTGGAAATATTAATATTAAAGGATTTGACAATTCTAGAAATGCAATAGAAACATCTCGATTCTTATTAAATTACGAAAACAGAACTCAATGGGATAATATTCTTAAAATTGATTTAAGGGTGGTTGATGATTCATTAACTGAGGATTGGGGTACAAATGATGTTTTGTTAATGAATCCCCCTTTTACTTCTTTCGAACTCATTAAAGATAAAGAGATAAAATCAACTATTAAGTCCACATTAAGCGACTTTATAAAAAATGGTAGGCCTAATCTGGCTAGCGCTTTTTTCTTAAAAGCAATTAATTCATTATCAGAGAATGCGGTTTTTGGATGTATTTTGCCAAGCTCAATTTTCACTTTAGATATATATAAAACATTACGAAATCATATTTTTGAAGTTTCAAAATTCAAAATAATTGGGAAATTAGGAAACTACATTTTTGAAGATGCCCTTACAGATGTAAGTATTGTTGTAGGAGCAAAGAGTAGAATAAACGTTCCGCCCCAATTAATTTGGACAAAAAATGAGAAAGGAGTAGCGCAGGAAGCATTGAGGGAACTAAGAAAGTTAAAAGCAAATAATGAAAATGCGATATCTAATAATTCGTACAGTATTTACATCCCTGATAAATTTCCGATTTTAGAAAACAGTTGGAGAATTATTTCATTGAGTGAGAATAAGTTTATTGCAGATCTCAAAATTTACACCATAGCAAGAAATCTATTAAAGCTTCAAGAATTATTTACAGTTTATCAGGGAGCTTTACTGGGTGCTAAAGATGTTTTTACTATATCAAAAAAAGAATATTTTGATTATCCTGATGATGAGAAAATATATTTCCGACGATTATTAAATAATTCTGCAATTAATAAAGGGAATATCAATATTACAGAATATGTCTGGTATCCTTATAATGAAAGTGGATTAATGATCCAAGATGAATTTGAATTAAATCGGATTACTTTTGCTCAAAACCATTTGCTACCGAATAAACCAAAGCTACTACAAAGAAGTGAAAGTCGTGAAAAATGGTGGGCTTTAACAAGACCAAGAAATTGGCAGTTTTCAACGGAGAAGCGTCTGTATTCAACCAGATTTGGCAACTCAAATTCGTTTGGATATGACAATGTCGGAGATGCAGTAATAATAGAAGGAAATGCTTTTTTCCCGAAAAAGGAAATGTCTGAGGAAGATTTATTATTTTATTTGGCAGTATTCTCCAGTGATTATTTTGATCATTTGTTATCCGTCTTTTCTAAGCAATTAGCTGGTGGGAAGTGGTATGATTTAGGGAATAATTACATTAAAATGATTCCATTACCGGATGCTCATTCTCCTAATATTAATAATTCTGAAGTATACTATAAGCTTGTTGAAATTGGCAGAGAACTATCAAAGGGAAATATGTTTGTTAAAACACTATCTAAAAATCAATTAGTAAAAATCTACCCGGAAATTAGAAATGATTGATTTAGACAAACTTGTGTTAGAGTTGAATAGTAAAAGCGGAATTTACTTTGATGGTTTCTTTAATATTAAAGAAGAAAGGAGAACATCAAGAGTGATAGCTTATAGAAATGAGGGGACATCACTGGCATTGAATAGATTTGATCTACCATATGAAAAGGTTAAAGTGTTAAAATGGTTTGATGATTACTGGATTTTTTTGGAAATAAAAGGCATCAGTAATATAACTGAAACCATAGAAAATTATATAAATATTTCTTTGTGTGTGTTTCAAGGGAAGGCCTTGGATGAAGATAAATATCAGTTATTTAGAGCTGAATGGGACGATTTCAACAATCCCAATGAAATACATTCACAACCACATTGGCATATAACATCAAGCCAAGCTCTTGAAAAAACATTTGTTTCATATGCAATTGATTTAGAGAAAAAAGATTTTATAGATCTTCTGGAAAGTGAAAAACAAAGGATATTTGATGTCAAAAAAATTCATTTTGCAATGAATGGAAATTGGTCTAAATCAGATACTAACATTCATAAAATTGATAGTGAAGAGAAGGTTATCAAATGGTGGTTTGGTATATTAAATCATATAAGAATGGAGCTAGATAAATAAAAAAGAGGGGAAATAGTATAATACGCAGATCTAGGCAAACTAACCAATATTTTTTTTACCACAGAAAGAATCCGCTTAAAGTATAGTGTTCAAAATGCAATCTCCTAAAGATAATTTTTATTGAATCTTATTCATGATGAATTTCATTGAGACGATAAGGGTGGAGGATGGGTTGATTAAAAACCTTGAGTTGCATATTGAACGGGCAAGGGTTACTGCCATGAAGTTTTTCGGGGTTGAAAAGAGATATCCTTTCATAGAGTTGCTTTCAGAGGCGGAGCTCAGGCGGGCAACCGGAGTTTATAAGCTTCGGGTTGTCTATTCGAAAGAGATTCTTGGTTTCAGTTTTGAACCCTATAAAATGAGGGAGATTCACACTCTAAGGCCGGTGGATGGTTCGGGGGTTGACTACAGTTTTAAATATGAATCTAGAGGTGCTATCGAGGCACTTTTTCAACAACGGGGCGACTGCGACGATGTTCTTATCATTAAGGATGGTTATGTAACGGATACCTCTTACTGTAACTTTATCTGTTTTGATGGAAGAGAGTTTTACACCCCTTCAACCCCGCTATTAAAGGGGACAAAACGGGAGCAACTTCTGAGGGAGGGGGTTATTAAAGAGCGGGAAATCAGAATTGATGACCTTAATAAATATTCTGAATTCTATGTTGTTAACGCCATGTTCGGGCCACACCCTGTAACCATCAGCCCCTTTTAGCACGCTCCCAGTTTACGCTCTGTTTTTTGCCGATATAACGGAAAAATCCTCTGTAAACAGCATAGTTCATCACCAGAAAATAGTAGGGGATAAAGAGGATCTTTACCTTGATCTTTCTGCTTTGAAGAAACCAGCCAAGGAGAGCCATCAGGTAGAAAATTACCTGGGCAACGAAGAGTATCCCGTAAACAAAAGTGTCCATGTAAACAGGTGAACCGCCGGCAAGCACTCCGTTTATTATAAATATAATAGGAAGCAGAAGCGGAGCGAGTGTCCATCGGAGTACTCTGTGGGAGATATACTGAAACGAGAGTATTCCGTAGCGGAATATGTTTAGCAAAGGGTAGAGCCTCACAACCGACTGTATTCCTCCGGCAGCGATGCGGATCTTTCTTTTAAGCTCCTCTTTGATATTTTCCGAAGGTGATTCAATTGCGTATGCCTGCGGATTGTAATCTATTCTAAAGCCCTGCATTGCTACTCTGAGCGAGATAATGAAATCGTCCAGCAGAGTATCGGGCTCAACTTCGTTGTAAAGTTCAGTTCTGATTGCAAAGAGCTCTCCGGCGGCACCGACTGCGGAGTAGAGTTCGGCATCCCACCTTTTAAGTGTTGACTCATATCTCCAGTAGATTCCCTCTCCGGCGCCGGCTGCACTATCTTCATTTAAAACTCTGATTCTCTTTTCACCCGAAACACAGCCTGTCTTCGGATTACCGAACATCCTGGCAATTACCCTGACTGAATCTGCTCCAATCAAGGTGTTGGCATCCGAAAAGATTACGATTGGGGTTTTTACAAATTTCATTGCCCTGTTCATTGCTGCAATTTTACCCCTTCTCTCATCCAGGTGCAGAACCTCAATTTCGGGGTATTCCGCCACCATTTGATGTGTGCCGTCATTCGAGCCGTCGGTCACCCACATATGTTTTATCTTCTCTTTGGGGTAATTCAGTGATCGGGTATTTTCAACCTTTGGGACAACATTCTCCCTCTCGTTGTATGCAGTTATAAGGATTGTGACTTCAGGTTCATAATCTGCCTCTGACTCTGCAATCCTCCCCATAAAAACCCGCTTCAACCGGACAAGGCTATAGAGAACTACTCCATATCCGATATAAGTGTAAAAGACGATAAAAACCGATACAAAAAACAGGATTTCCATAATTTGCATAAGATTAATTGTGAACAGTTTTGTAAAGTTCGAGATAACTTTCAGCCATCTTCTTCCATGAAAAACGGGATGCTCTTTCTATCCCTTTTCGGGAAAGTGTTTGGTATAGAGTGGGATCTTCAAGTACTTTACCTATTGCCGATGCAATCTCTTCCGGATTTTCGGGGTTGACAAACAGGGCGGCGTCTGCTGCAACTTCAGGCATAGAAGAGGTGTTTGACGTAATTACCGGAACTCCGCAGGCCATCCCCTCCAGGATTGGAATACCAAAACTCTCTCTGAGGGATGGGTAGAGAAACAGTTTGCACTGGCTGATAATTGCAGGCAGTTCACTGTTGGGAACATATCCGGTTAATTGAATATCCCCCCTTAGATTATCACATCCTATACCCGATAGAATTTTCCGCAGTTCATCCTCGTCAAAGTCGAGCATTACAAGTTTGTATTTAAGTGCCGATTGCGAATTGAACAGGTAAAATGCCTTCAAAACGTTGGGGGTGTTTTTTTTGGGATCGGTGTTTCCCAGAAAAAAGATAAAGTTTTCGGGCAGATTGTACTTCTGAGCAGAGCTCTTCAGAATCGCCTGGTCATCTACCTTTTTAAAATGGCTGCCCACTCCGTTGTAAATTGCAACAAGATTGTTCTTTAGCCCCATGAATGTGCCGATCCTGTTTTTCTCGAACTCAGAGACTGTAACAACCCATCTGCACTTTCTTACCACCGGCGGAACAACAAACCGTCTGTACATATTTCCCAATTTCTGATACCAGGTACCACCTTTTTTGAGAATCGAGACACTTTCGAGGTAGATGATATCATGCAGAGTTACAACCATTGGAACTTTACAAAAGAGTGGTCCGGTATTGCTTGTACAGTGAAGGACATCACACCGGTATTTTTTAGCGGCGGCAGGAAGGGCAATCTGCTCCCAGGTTGGGTAGGGCCCCCCTTTTAGTTCAATGATATGAAAATTGGGTGTTGGCTTGACACATCCGCTATCGGTGTCAGGTTTGACAAAAATGAAATACTCATTCTCTTTGTCTGTCTCCTGGAGATTTTTGATAAGCTCCAGCGCAACCATGTCCATGCCATGTTTTTTCTTTCGGAAAATCCGTTGAGCCTCTATACCTATTCTCATATTTCTATTTTAAAGGTGTGGATTTGCTTTAATTCCCTTATAATGCGTAAGATTCCATAAATAGGCTCTTAAGTATGCTCTTGTGTTACCAAATTGCCCCTTTAGCAAAAAAAGAAGGGTGTTTTTAGGAAGAGAGATGAATATCTGGAAGAAGAGACTTATAAACAGGGCCAAACCGCGGATATTTCTTCGGGTAAAAATAAGCCGGCTTCTGTTTATATAGTAAGTTTTCAAGGGACTCTCCACACCGGTTGTCACCGATTCTTTATGATAAACAGCAGATTCGGGTTGGT
>CAZFTS010000005.1:73181-105393 GCA_964521685.1 uncultured Muribaculaceae bacterium | reverse complement strand
TTATTTTGCGATTGTCATCTCATCTACAAGGTGTTTGGCTCCGCCAAACTTTTCGATAATGAATAGGACATAGCGGATGTCAACGTTGATACATCTTTGAAGGGTTGGTTCAAAGATGATGTCGCCGCTCATTGCCTCCCAGTTTCCGTCGAATGCACATCCGATAAGTTCTCCTTTTGCGTTCAGGACAGGGCTTCCGGAGTTACCGCCGGTAATGTCGTTGTTAGTAAGAAACGCAACAGGCATCTCGCCGTTAGGCAGTGCATATCTTCCGAAATCCTTTGCTTTGTACAGCTCTTTCAGTTTCTCAGGAACTACAAACTCCCAGTTGTTTGGATCCTCTTTTTCCATTACACCTGTCAGGGTTGTAACGTGCTCGAAAAGAACGGCATCCTTTGGAGAGTAGTTCAGAACCTTACCATAGGTCAGACGCATTGTTGAGTTTGCATCTGGATACATTGCAACGCCCTTTTTCATCTCAAGAAGACCGGCGATGTAGGCTTTGTGTCCTGCGGCAAAATTTGAACTGGCAGCTGTAACGGCAGCATTAAGAGCCGGCATCAGCATGGAGATGCTCTTTCCGGTAACAAGTGCAGGGTCATTTATTATTGACTCAGGATTGTTGGCAAGAGTGTTATTGATCTTTTCAACGGAGGTGAAGACACTGTTATCGAACATGTCATCTACAAAGGCATCGATATTGCCATTGAATTTTGAGTCGATTGTTGCATAGAAAGATGGGCGGTTTTCAGGTTTAACCTTCTCTTTGTAAACCTTGATAAGTGCCTTCGCAACCTTTCTGTCGGTAGGCAGGGAGTAGTTGATGAAGAAATTGTTAATACGACCTTCAAGACCTTTGGCAGTCTCCATTGCTCCGTTTTTATCACCTTTTGCAAGAGCGTTTGCAACCGGAACATAGTGGCTTCCCACAGCGGTAAGCTCAATATTTCCAAGAGTCTCCTGCAGATATCTTAGCAGATAAAGCGCTTCTGCCCTGTTTGCCACCGATGTGTTGATATATTCAAGAGCCTTCCCGTATTTTTTTACACGCTCGGGATCTTGCTTAACCCACTCGGTAAATGCCCTCTCCTCCTGAGCGCGACGCTCCTGAACACTGTTCTTTGCAAAGGTCTCATTCATACCTATTGATTTTTTCCAGAAGTTGGATGAGCTTGCATATTTACTTGCATACTGAAGGCGGATTTTTGGATCGGCAACCATATCCTCCATAAGTACATCCTGGCGGATACCCCTTGCATGAATCATAATAGCGTTTGTGATATCCCTCATTTCACCAACCTCGGATGAGGTCATGAAACGGCTGGTTCTGCCTGGATAACCGATAATCATTGCAAAGTCATTTTGCTCAACGCCCTTCAACGATACAGACAAATGCCTTTTTGGTGAATATGGCTTATTGTCAGGAGAGTAGTTGGCCGGATTGTTATCTTTACCGGCATATACACGGAAAATCGAGAAGTCGCCTGTATGTCTAGGCCACATCCAGTTATCGGTATCTGCACCAAACTTACCAATTGATGACGGTGGAGCACCCACAAAACGCACATCATTAAAAGTCTTGGAAACAATAAGATAGAAAGCATTGCCACCATACATGGTAGTAACTCTTCCCGATAGAAACTTATTGTCACCAACAGCCTTTTTAACCATCTCATCTGTAAAGGTTTTTATCATCTGCTCTCTCTCTGCGTCGGTTTTGGCATCCTTTGCAACCTTCTCAACATCGGCAGTGATATCGGTAAAGCTCTCCAGGAAAGTTACAGTGAGTCCCGGAGCAGGAATCTCTTTATCTCTTGACATTGCCCAGAATCCGTTTTGCAGATAGTCATGCTCAACAGTACTCAGCTGTTGGATAGTACCATAACCGCAGTGGTGGTTGGTAAGAAGCAGCCCCTCTTTGGAAATGAGCTCCCCTGTACAACCTCTTCCAAACTGTACAACAGCATCTTTAAGACTTGAGTTATTAATATCATAGATATCCTTTGCAGTGAGCTTCATCCCCAATTCGGACATCTTCTTAATATTCAGCTTCTCAATAAGCGGAAGCAGCCACATACCCTCGTCGGCTCTTACCGGAGTAAGAGATATCAGAGCGGCAAACAAAATTAACAGACCGTTTTTTCTCATTTTTATTACTAAATTTACTGGTTGTGATTAATATCTGATTGATTTTTTTAAATTGCACTGGATATTTGAAACAAAAAACCGGAATCCGGCCGAAAAACAAAGATAATTAAATCTTACATTTTTTAACAGATTAATTGCTTTATCAAAGATTTATGCCAAAAATTCTTATAATAACAGATAAATTCAAAGGCAGTCTCACAGCAAATGAGGCCTCATCTGCAATCTCTGCAGGGTTCAGGGAGGTCAGGCCCGATGTTGTAATTGAGGAGTTTCCTCTGGCCGATGGCGGTGATGGAACAGTTGAGGTTTTGGAACATCTGAGTGATGAAAAGATCTATCTGCCTACTCTTGACCCTTTGGGAAGGAGAGTCGAGGTGCCTGTTTTGAGAACTGGAAAGAGGATTTTGTGTGAGATGGCAAAATCGACTGGCTTGCAGATGCTTCAGAAATGGGAGAGGAATCCGCTGAAAACAAGCAGCTTTGGCCTCGGAGTTGTTTTGAACGAGATAGCTCTCATGGGGTATAAACACATTTTGCTTGGAATTGGCGGCAGCGCTACAAATGATGGAGGTGCGGGGATGTTGGAGGCATTTGGTTATCTTTTTCTTGATAGTGAAGGGGCTCCTGCCAAAAGAGGCGAATTTATGACCGGAGCCTATCTCAATAACATTGCCGGTATTGATGACTCCTCTGTACCACCCTATATCAGGAATCTGCATATTGATGTTGCCTGCGATGTGAACAACCCACTGACCGGAGCCTATGGCGCAACAATGATTTACGGACCGCAAAAGGGGGCAAACTCAACGGCCGTGGAGGCGCTTGAAGAGGGGATGCTCAATTTTGCAAGGGTTTCGGCCAGATACTTTGGACACGACAACTCGGACTATCCCGGGGCAGGAGCTGCCGGAGGTGTCGGGTTTGCACTTAAGACCTTTCTGGGTGCCAATCTGTTAAGCGGATGGAGAGTTTTGTTTGATTTTATGGATATTGAGTCTAAAATAGAGGAGGCCGACATAATAATTACCGGAGAGGGAAGGGTAGATGGGCAGAGCATTTCGGGAAAACTTTTTGACGGAGTTGTGACCTTAGCGCTAAAGCATAAAAAGAGACTTTGGGTAATATGCGGGGAGAATCTGCTTACGGACAGAGAACTCGAGAGGATAGGGGTAGAACATCTCTTCTCGGTGCTGCAATACGAACCATCTAAAGAGAAGGCAATTGCAAATGCAAGAGAGCATGTCGAAAAAATTTCACAACTTGCTGCAACTTTTTTAAGATAACATCCGTCTAACGGCAAACCAATAAATTTTAAGAGTCATGGAAAACACTTTAGTACCAATTTTCGGAGTAGTAACTCCGTTTTTAATGGTAATTGCAATTATCTTCATAGTTTTTTATACAAAAATGAAGAATGAAAAATCAAAAAATGAGGTAATAATGAGGGCAATAGATAAAGGAGTTGAGCTCTCGCCGGAATTCCTGAAAAATAGCATGCCGGAAAGAAAGAGAGATCCTCTAACTTCTTCACTGATTATGATAGGAATTGGTATAGGACTGTTCATAGCTTTTTACCTGTTTTTCGACAAGTTGAAGTTTGCAGCATTCGGATTTATTCCCCTCTTCATTGGTCTTGGCCAGCTTGCGGGATATCTGATAAACAAGAAGAAAGAGGACGCGAAAAAGTAGTGAGTTCTCTGGTTGAAATAGTTTAAAACGTGGAATGACAAAAGCAGAGTTTGAACAACATGTAAGGTCAAATCAGGAGCCGCTCAGGCGGTTCCTGACCAACCTTTGCTCAGGAGATACCGCGCTTAGCGATGATATTGCCCAGGAGGCATTTATAAAGGCCTACCTCAATCTCAACTCCTTTAACGGTAAATCCAGGTTCTCTACATGGTTATTCAGAATCGCCTACAACTGTTTCTGCGACAGTAAAAGAGCAGAACAAAAACTTAAAACGACACAACTCGAAGAGAGAACAGCACTCTCGGCAGAGAGTACCGACTCAAAATATAAAAATCAGGAGCTCTACATGGCTCTCTCAAAACTTAACGAAAACGAACGCAGCTGCATCCTTCTCTTTTATATGGAGGATAAAAGCATAAAAGATATATCTGACATTACTCTAATAAATGAGAACACAGTAAAGTCTCACCTGATGCGTGCTAAAACAAACCTTTCAGATCATTTAAAAAGTATAGGCTATGAAAGATGATAACATAAAAAGATTTTTTGACGACCACAAACAAGCCGTTGAAGATGGGGGGTTTTCGGAAAGAATCTTTGCAACACTGGACTGCCTTCCCGAGCCTAAACCAAAAAGAGACAGAGCTAAGTTAACCATGCTCATCTTTACAATTGCAGGTATATTGCTTTTTGTAATAGCTGGTGGTTATACCGAGGTTCTTAAAGCATTGGCTACATTCGGAAATCTGTTTACAGATGTAAGTAAGATTACCCCTGAAATTGTGGTAGCCCTCGTTTTTACGGCATGTTCAATATTTGCCGTGGGGCGATTTGCCGTAAAAGAGCTCTAGAATACCCGGTTAAAGCAGCTTATAGCTTTTCCGGTGATGGATTGTAATCCCGTATTTTTCAATGGCCTCTCTGTGCATTTTGGTAGGATAGGCCATATTTTTATCCCATCCGTAATGTGGAAACTCCTTTGAGAGTTTAATCATATACTCATCCCTGTAACTTTTTGCAAGAACCGAAGCCGCAGCAATTGAGGCATATTTACCATCCCCGCCAATGATACAGGTGTGAGGAGTGGTTCCATACTTCATAAACCGGTTCCCATCTACAAGAATATGCTCCGGCATCACCTTAAGCTTATCAAGAGCACTATGCATTGCGAAGATAGAAGCTTTAAGAATGTTCAGACAATCAATCTCTTTGGCATTCACATGTGCAACTGCATATGCAACCGCTTCCCTCTCAATGACCCCTCTGAGCAGCTCTCTTGAAGCCGGTGTCATTTTCTTAGAATCATTAAGCAAAGGATGGTAAAAATCCCTTGGAAGGATAACCGCCGCAGCATATACCGGCCCTGCAAGACAACCCCTTCCCGCCTCATCGCACCCCGCCTCTACTTTAGTACTGTCCAGGAAGTTTAAAAGAGTATTGACCATAACCCGATTTTTCCCGCAATATATCAAAATTTAGTGAGCCTGTCAAGTTCACCGGTAGCTGTGGTCCCTTTATATTTGCTCCTTGCGCTGTTTAACCGGAGAGTTAGCGAGATGGTAATTCCTCTGGTGTCGGAATTTTTCCTCTGATTAAGTACAATATTGTTTACACCCATCTCCCAGTTTTCAAAATCTGTTTTGAATATATCATTGATTAATACATTTAACCTGAGTTTCCCATCAACCATTGTCTTAATAATTCCGGCATCAGCCCTGTACTTACTTTGATACTCCGTAATATCCGAACTTCCCTTTGTATTACCGGAAAGAGAAAAAAGGATTGTGAAATTTTCCGGGAGGTTAAAACTATTCTGAATCCTTGCAAGAAATACCGGATTGTTATAACAGACGACAGGTGATCCGGTTTGCAGATTCTGTTTAAGCATCGAAAACTCTACATCTGCCTGCCAAACCCCTTTCTCTATGGAGCATCCGCAAGCAAGAGCCAAAACCCTGCTTTTATCTACATTAACCGGTTGGTTAAGAATTATATTCTGTGTCCCATATTGTGTCAGATTATGGATAATCTTGTTTGAAAGAAAAGAATACGACACTATGGCATAGTAGTTCTTCCAGAAAAATGTATAGTTAATCTCGTCTTTTTTAGTTGGTAACAGATATGGATTCCCTGCTGAATATATGTATTCGTTAATAAAGTTTACGCTGTTTGCCAGTTGAAAATATGATGGACGGTTTATTGTGCTTCTGTAGCTGAGTGACGAGCGGATTTTCTTCCCGTTTAGGGTTAATGATAAGCTTGGTAACAATCTGTTGTAGGATTTACTGTTTAAATTGTTTGGGAGGCCATTCTCAATGTAGCTGAAGTTGCTGTTTTCGTATCTAAGCCCTATTTCAAACGAAAACTTCTCCAGGTTTTTATTATACGATGCGAAAAGGGCAAGCAAATTCTGCTCGGACCTGTTTTTTACCGGGAGTAAAACATTGCTTGGAGTGTTTTGCAAAACAGAAAATTCAGGATTATCCTCTGTGTGAGAGTACTCCCCACCATATGTTAGTTGTCCTTTAAAAAGGTCGGAATCAAGTTTCAGCTTTCCGGCAATCAGGTTATATTGCCCTTTACTTAATGTTGAAATGTTTGTTGTATTGTTGGAGGTCGTTTTTGCAATATCTGCCCTCTCTTTAGAATCGCCGGAGGAGTAGTCAAAATCAAGTTTAACAGAGGTTTCGGCAGATAATTTTCCAAGATAATAGGCATTAAGATAGTGGTAGCCGGCAAAGCCTTCACGTATATCAACAGATTGTGTCTCCCTTGTAAAAACGTTGTCTATATAACTATTATAATTTTGTGAAATGTGACGGTTGTCTACAGGCATATCTGAGAAGATATACTTTGTTCCGAAAGAGTGAATCTTTTTGATCTGTTTATTAAATCCGATTGTTGAAAGCCACCTTTTTCCATGAACCAGCTGATTAGTCATTCCTGTTACGGAGAAATTTTCTCCGGGAAAATTCATTAAGTTATTAATTGCGACATATTCAAGAGATTTCCGGTTAAAGCCAGAGATACTACCAAACAAATCCAGTCCCTTTTTCCGGTAATTGAGAGAAAGGGTGTTATCGTAAGAAAATTTTCTGGTTATATCACTTCCTGTGCTGAATAACAATCCTAAGCCATCACCAATAGGCTTTTTTAATGTAATTTTGATAACTGCTCCTGTTTCAGAGCTGTATAGCGCCCCCGGACTCAATAATAACTCAACTGATTTTATTTCTGAAGAGCTAATTTGCTGTAATTCTATATTATCTCTAAGGAGCCTGTCGTTAATATAGATCTGAGGTTTGCCTTTCCCAAATACTGTATAATCACTCCCCTTTGCAACAACAAGCGGAATTCTTGCCAGTACATCTGCTGCCTTTCCTATTTTATTTAATACTGAGTTCTGAACATTTAAGATAAGTCCATTCTCAGAGAATTTGATTTTATCATTCCTTCCCCGGATTACAACCTCTTTAAGGGTGTTGGTATCTGCTTCAAGGTAAATGTACTTAAGATCTGCGATCTCCCTTACTGTAATTGTTTTTGATTTATATCCGATATGACTTACCATTAATAATTCTGCACCTGTTATATCTATTGTAAACACCCCCTTTTCATTTGAGGTTGTTCCGCTCACAAAAGTAGAATCACCTACTCTCAGCGAGATAATATTTGCCGGAGAAACCGGACTCTTATCTTTCCCATCCAGAATAATTCCGGATACCGTTTGTGAAAACACCTGACTTGAGAAGAGGATTGTCACAATACTTAACGTGAAAAAATTAAATCTGTTCATTTGATTTATTTAAAATTATGTTAAGCGGTTTTTCAGTTTGCAGGACTGTAAACATTTGTTTTGTAACCAATCATTAAACATTGTTATATCATATAGTATATAATTCAACTAGTTGAACAAATCTAAATAATTAAATTTAATAATTTGCACACAAAACGCTGACAAAATGCTGACAAAACGCTGATTGCACAGGTGTGAAACAGCGGAAATGCAAGCAGGGCTACTATCTCTATTAAAATTGATACAACAACAAAAAGATTAAAAAATTATTTGAAATAGTCATAGGGCAACTATTGTTGGTCTATAATGAGTATGCGGACTAGCCCAAAAGTAGCAGATGAATACTTTAAGGTTATTGGATTAATTATATATAAGAAAGCTATATAAATTTAGTAATCCGGATGACGCTCTTTGAGAACTCCTATAATACTCTCTTTGGTCTCGAGACTTGCTTTAAGGATGTTGATTTCGCCTTCGAGTTCGGCAATATGGATTTTATGAGCGGTTTTAAGTGATAATTCCCGCTCCTGATACTCCTTCTCAATCTCTTCAATCTTTTTCAGATGCTCCTCATTGGTAAGAGTCCCGAAGATCAGGGACTCGAGTGGAGTCTTCAGAATTTTTGCGATCTCTTCGAGGCGGGGATTTATAAGTACTGTTGCTCCATTTTCGATCTCTCTGTAAGAGTTGGCAGAGATACCAAGAGTGGCTGCCATATACTCCTGGGTAAAGCCAAGTGCTCTACGTTCCCGTTTAATTCGCTCTCTTATAAGATCACAGTTCATATAAAACAAATATAATTTTAGAACACCACTGTTGAATAACAATAATAAATTGTTAAAAACACATGAAAACAGTGTTGTTTTTGTCAATATTTTTTAAAAAGAGATATTTTTTAGTCAGAATCGTATAAATAACAACCTTAAACTTGTATTTATAACATAAGAGGGTTTAGATTTGTAGAAAAATCAGGATATATGAGAATAAAGGAGAATAAAATTATTGAGATCATTTTTCATATTCTGGAAAATGAGAAGGGGTATCTGGATGCTAAAATGACACCGGAGGTGATCTATGCAGATACCGGAATAAAGGCGAAGCTCATTGAGAGAGCTCTTAAAGAGCACTTCGGGATGTCAACTTTCACATTGTTATCTATGTACAGGTTACAACACGCTTCAGGGCTGCTCAGAAGGGGTGTTTCGTATGAGGATACTTACGGGCCATCAGGCTTTGAATCAATGGATAGCATGGTGCAGGCAATTGATAGTATTGCTGTTTAAATAATTTTTTCTAAATTTGAGTTTTCTATTTTTAAAAGTCATAATTAATATGTAAACTGAACAAATATGAAAGTCTATCCCACTCAAAACATCCGCAACGTAGTTCTGATAGGAAATACGAAGTCTGGTAAAACTACCCTTGCGGAAACCATGTTGTTTGAAGGTAAGGTTATTGATCGAAGAGGATCGGTTGAGGCAAAAACAACAGTAAGTGATAATACCGAAATTGAACAGATCTACCAAAGGTCTATCTATCCATCTCTGCTCTATACAGAGTTTATGGACCACAAACTGAATATAATTGATACTCCGGGGTCAGATGACTTCGTTGGAGGCGTTATATCGGCTTTTAAAGTGGCAGATCTTGGTGTCATGATCGTAAACGCACAACAGGGTGTTGAGGTAGGGACAGAAATTCTTGCAAGATATGCCGAGAAGCATTCGAAGCCACTTGTGCTGGGAGTGAATCAGCTTGATCACGAGAAGGCCAACTGGGAGAACACAATCGAGAGCCTGAAACAGACTTTCGGTAAAAAGGTGGTTCTGGTGCAGTTTCCTGTGGAGGTTGGCCCGGGATTCAACTCATTTGTAGATGTTCTGAAGATGAAGATGTATCTTTTCAAGGATGAAAACGGAACCAGAGAGGAGCATGAAATCCCTGCAAATCTTAAGGATCAGGCCGAGGAGTTGCATCAGACATTGGCAGAGCTTGCTGCTGAAAACGATGAGACTCTTATGGAGATCTTCTTTGACAAAGGAGTTCTTACGGAAGATGAGATTAGAAAAGGTCTTTCGATTGGGCTTGCAAACGGAGAGGTTATGCCTCTGTTCTGTCTGTCGGGAAGGAAGGATATCGGTGTTAAAAGGCTAATGGAGTTCATTATCAATGTTGGCCCATCTCCGGATAAAACCGTTCAGAAGCTCAAAACAGGGGAGACAGTTCCTTGTGACGTAAACGGACAGCCATCAATTTTTGTTTACAAAACGGCTGTTGAGCAACACCTTGGTGAAGTGTCTTTCTTCAGGGTTATGTCTGGTAAACTTACCGAGGCAATAGATATGATTAACCATGAGAATGGAGCAAAAGAGAGGATATCTACCCTCTATGCCGTTGCCGGAAAGAAGAAAGAGAAGTTAACAGAGATCGTTGCCGGTGACATAGGTTGCAGTGTTAAGCTGAAATCGGTAAAGACCAATCAGACACTTAACAGTGGGTCTAAAGAGTGGGCGTTTGAGCCTATTCTATTCCCTCCTTCAAAATTCAGAACAGCCATTAAAGCAAAGGTTGAGAAGGATGAGGAGAAACTTGGAGAGCTCCTTAACAGAGCTAACGCCGAGGATCCGACTATTAAGGTTGAATATTCAAAAGAGCTGAAACAGACCATCTTAAGTGGACAGGGTGAACACCATATCAATATCCTCAAATGGCACCTGAACAATACCCACAAAATAGAGGTAGATCTTATATCCCCAAAAATTCCTTACAGAGAGACAATTACTAGGGTTGCTCTTGCAGATTACCGTCACAGAAAACAATCGGGTGGTGCCGGTCAGTTTGGTGAGGTTCATATTCTAATTGAGCCAGTAGTTGAAGGCGTTCCTGCCGGAAATAAATTCAAGGTTGAAGGCAAGGAGCTTGTTCTTAACGTAAAGGGCAAAGAGGAGTACCCAATGGATTGGGGTGGAAAACTTGAGTACTACAACTGTATTGTGGGTGGTGCAATTGATGCCCGTTTCATGCCGGCAATCCTGAAAGGTATTATGGAGAAGATGGAGGAGGGTCCGCTTACAGGATCTTACGCCAGGGATATCAGGGTGTTCGTTTATGACGGAAAGATGCACCCGGTTGATTCAAATGAGATCTCATTCAAACTTGCAGGACGGAATGCATTTAAAGAGGCCTTCAAAAAGGCAGGTCCAAAGATTATGGAGCCTATCTACAATGTAGAAGTTCTGGTACCGAGCGACTGTATGGGTGATGTTATGAGTGATCTTCAGAACCGCAGGGCAATGATCGAAGGTATGAGCAGTGAAAAGGGATTTGAGGTTATTAAAGCCCGTGTTCCTCTTGCTGAGATGCATAAATACTCTACAACCTTAAGTTCGCTCACATCCGGAAGAGCCACATTCACAATGATATTCGCCGATTACCAACAGGTACCTGCCGATGTTCAGGAGAAGTTGCTTAAGGAGTACGAAGCAAACGAGAAGGATGAGTAATAATCAAATGATTAAAGCTCAGAACATAAAAAAATCTTTCGGTAATCTTCTTGTTCTTAAAGGAATAGATTTTGAAGCAAAAGATTCTGAAGTACTAAGTATTGTTGGAGCAAGCGGGGCGGGAAAGTCCAGCTTGCTCCAAATTCTTGGTACACTCTCCTTGCCGGATTCCGGAAAGGTGTTTATAGATGGAACAGATGTGTTTTCTTTGAAATCCAATGCTCTTGCCGATTTCAGAAACAGAAGGATAGGATTTGTCTTTCAGTTTCACCATCTGCTTCCCGAATTTACGGCACTTGAGAATGTAGCCATTCCCTCTCTGATTGCGGGTTCGGGCATGGGAAAGGCCAAAGAGGATGCCAAAAAGCTACTCACATTTCTGGGTCTTAAAGAGCGACTTACCCATAAACCGTCGGAGCTGAGTGGTGGGGAGCAACAAAGAGTAGCAATTGCAAGAGCATTAATTAATAAACCCGCAGTTCTTTTTGCCGATGAACCATCGGGAAATCTGGACACAGTTACAAAGACAGAGATTCATAAACTCTTTTTTGATCTCCGTGACAAATTCGGGCAGACAATCATTATCGTAACCCATGACAGAGATCTTGCAAGAATGAGCGACAGGACTTTGGAGATGAAAGATGGGGAGTTTCTTATTTAAAAAATTTACCGTCAGACAGCAGCAATCTGCAATGAAGGTCAATACCGACGGGGTTTTACTTCCCGCCTGGGTCAATCTTAACAATTTCACAAAACAAAATGACGAACCATTCCGGGTTCTTGATATAGGAACCGGTACCGGGGTTATAGCCCTGATCACTGCACAAAGGCTTGAAAAAGAGTTCGCTGGGAGTGGCGTGTTTGAAATAATCGGGATAGATATTGATGAGCTATCTTCCCAGGAGGCAGCATTTAATTTCTCGGCATCACCATGGGCCGCATCGCTTATATCCAGGCACATATCTCTTCAAAATCTAATCAAAGATGAGGGGGGCAAATTGTACGGCAAATTCTCATTGATCCTCTCAAATCCGCCATATTTCACCTCTTCATTGAAGGCTCCGGGACAGAGAAGAAACGATGCCCGGCATAATGATATTTTACCTTTTAAAGAGATATTAAATGCGGCAGAAATCCTGCTTTCAGACCAAGGTGTTCTGGCGTTGGTTCTTCCTGATAATGAGGCCGAATTATTTACAGAGGAGGCTATCGGTAAAGCGTTTAGGTTGTTAAGGAAATGCCGGATTAAGACATTGGCCAACAAAAAGCCAAAAAGGGTTTTGATGGAGTTTTCAAAAAGAGATGCCGACACGAAAGAATCCGGAGAAACGATTGAAGAGGAGCTTATTATGCAGGAAAAAGGCGGAGAGTACTACTCTCACGCCTACTGTTCACTTGTTGGAGACTACTATTTAAAATTGTTTAAAACTCTCTGATCTGTTATTTCTGAACAGGCTGTGGCGGAGTCCCTGTTCCTCTTAGCTGATAAATCATCTTCATTCTGAACTCCTCTTCGGCAACATATAGTTTTGCAACCTTCTCAATTGGTAAAATTTTGTAGAACTTATCGTAATATGCTCTGTGAATAGCCCCCTCTTCTGTACTGCTGGAGATATAGGACTCCAGAAGCTTCACAAGTTCGGGACCCTGTTTTACATCTCCCCCTTTGACCGATGCATGAATTTCTAACATCGCTTTTTGAGTTTTTCTCATAAGGGCATCACGCTCTTTCCAGTACTCATTGTAAAGTGGCCAGAACTCTTCGGCCTCCTTTGGGGTCAGCTGAATTTCGGCTGTGAAGAAGGCGATCTTGGCACTTTGAATTTGCTGGATTCTCTGAAGTCTCTGCTGTTTACCCGGGTCATTCTGAGCATAAACAGATAACGGGAGCAGAGCAATTGTCAGTATAAATAAGATTCTTTTCATGGCAGTTATTTTTCTATTTATAAACGGCATATTATTCAATTGATGCCAGTGTTACAATATCTACGTTTTCACTGATGTATGTTATGAGATCTTCCTGATCTATCTCTCCGTGTAAGCTGCTAAGGGTGTCTGTCTCAGCATCGAAGAAATCGATAAATGAGGTTTTGAGGTATCCCCCTTCAAAAATGTGCGTACCGGTGTTGGCACTCAGGGTCGTTATCTCCGGTTTAGTAACCTCGGGAGAGAAGATTGTAAATGCACCGTACACTATAAAGAATATAAGAACGAATGCAGATACCAGACTAAGTTGCGGTTTAACAACACTCCACAAACCCACGGGACTGTTCGCACTGCCCGAAGAAATTTTGTTGGAAACGGCCACTCTTACCTCAACAAAATAGCCCTCCGGTACTGTGAACGGATTCTCTTTGAAGCGTGGGTCGTTAATATCAATTTTAGTTTTCATATCTGTTTGACTCTAAAAATTGCAAAAGGATTAAACGGAATCTCTTAAAATGTCCTGTATTTTCTGAAAAGCGTGGTGGTACGAGGCCTTTAGTGCCCCCACCGAAGTTCCCAGAACCTCAGAGATCTCTTCGTATTTCATCTCGTCGTAATATCTCATATTAAAGACAGCTCTCTGCTTTTCAGGCAGTTTCATCACGGCCTTCCGGAAAGTGCGCTGGGCATCATCTCCGTTGAAGAATGGATCTGCCTCAACCTGGTTCTCAACCTGTTTTGAGTAGTCACTTAACGATAAAAAGGCCTTCATCTTCGACTTTTTCAGATAGGTAAGGGTCTCATTGGTGGCTATTCTGTAAAGCCATGTGAACAATCTCGACTCCTCCCTGAACTGCGGCAATGCCCCCCAAGCCTTTATTAAAGTGTTTTGGAGCAGATCATTTGCGTCGTCATGTGATGCCACAAGTTTTCTTATGTGCCAGTATAACCGTTCACTGTATTTATCAACGATAAGGTTGAAGGCGTAGTTTTCTTTCCCTTCCTCTCTGAATAATGCCAGGAGATCCTTATCGTCCATATAGCTGTAAATGTACAGGTTAAAGTTTATACCTTTCTTGCAATCACCCTCTTAACGGCAACCACAATATCTGCTGCCGATAAGTTGTACTCTTTCATCAGTTCGGCAGGATCGCCACTCTGTCCAAAGAGGTCATCGACAGCCACAAATTCAACAGGAACAGGCATCTCCGACGAAAGTACTCCGGCAATGAGTTCACCCATACCACCGGCAATCAGGTGCTCCTCTGCAGTTACTACTGCTCTTGTCTTTGCTGCCGATTCTAAGACAGCTTTTTTGTCCAAAGGTTTAATTGTATGAATATTTATCACCTCTGCACCTATTCCCTCCTCTGCCAGCATATCTGCTGCGAGAATTGCCTCCCAAACCAGATGTCCGGTTGCAAAGATTGAAACATCGCCTCCTTCGCTTATCTTCAGGGCTTTGCCAATTTCAAACTTTGCATCTGCCGGGGTGAAGTTCGGCACAGAAGGGCGGCCGAATCTCAGATAGACAGGGCCGTGATGCTCTGCAACGGCTATTGTCGCAGCCTTTGTCTGGTTATAATCGCAAGGGTTGATAACGGTGAGGTTTGGAAGCATACGCATCAATCCTATATCTTCCATAATCTGGTGGGTTGCACCATCTTCGCCCAGAGTTATCCCGGCGTGTGATGCGCAAATCTTAACATTTGTCTCGGAGTAGGCCACACTTTGACGCACCTGGTCGTAAACGCGTCCCGTTGCAAATCCGGCAAAAGTTCCGGCGAACGGAATTTTACCTGCAATGGCTAGTCCTGCCGAAGTTCCAATCATATTTGCCTCGGCTATACCGCACTGAATGAATCTCTCCGGGAACTCCGCTGCAAATGCATCCATTTTGAGCGAGCCGGTAAGATCGGCGCAGAGGGCAATAACATTGCTGTTTTTTCTTCCGGCTTCGAGTAATCCGGCTCCGAATCCCGACCGGGTATCTTTATTTCCGCTGTTTATATATTTATCTGCCAGTTTCATTTTCTTTTTGATTATCTGAATTGTAAATCATTAATGGATTTGACTAAAAATCACCAAGTGTCTCTTTCAGTTGGCCAAGTGCCTTCTCTGTCTGTTCGGCATTTGGTGCTTTTCCGTGCCAGTGGTGGGTTCCCTCCATAAAATCGACCCCTTTACCCATATCCGTCCGCATGAGCAGCATCTTTGGAATTCCGTCTCCGGCACAACTTTTGGCCCACTCTATTGCTTCAATAACCTCTTTAATATTATTGCCATCCGCAACCCGGCAGCTCCATCCGAAAGAGCGCCATTTAGCCTCAAGATCACCAAGATTCAGGATTTTGCTTACAGGACCGTCTATCTGCTGTCCGTTCCAGTCTGTCATGACTATTAGTCTGTCCAGTTTATGTTGTGCTGCAAAGAGTGCCGCTTCCCATATCTGCCCCTCTTCGCTCTCTCCGTCTCCTATGAGTGTGAATACAAAATTCTCCTCTCCGGAAACTCTCTTCGCAATTGCTGCTCCGCATGAAACAGAGAGCCCCTGTCCGAGTGAACCCGATGCTACATGAACTCCCGGTAGCCCTCTCTCTACCGATGGGTGCCCCTGGAGTCTTGAACCCAGTTTACGGAATGTCTTAAGTTCTTCAACCGGAAAGTATCCTGAGCGTGCGAGAACGCTGTAAAAAACAGGCGAAAGATGCCCGGCCGAGAGGAAAAACATATCTGCCCCCTTCCCGTCTCTTCTCCAGTTCTTTGGGTAGTGTTTCATCTCGCTGAAAAATAGCGAGGTGAGAATATCTGTGCTTCCGAGTGAGCCGCCCGGATGGCCCGAGCCGGCCATATTAACCATACGTACAATGTCTCGTCTTACCTGAGATGCGATCTCCTGTAATTTTGTAATATCTGCCATTATGTTCTCTTATGATTTGTTACTATGTGCGCAAAGATAGTATCAAACTTATAAATTTGGAATTATTTTTATCTTTGCAGCTTATAACGTCGCTTAAATAGTAAGATGAAGCATATTAGGAACTTTTGTATTATTGCCCATATTGACCACGGGAAAAGCACACTGGCAGACAGGCTGTTAGAGGTCACAAAAACTCTGACGGAGAGGGATATGGAAAACCAGGTTCTGGACTCGATGGATCTGGAGAAGGAGAAGGGGATCACCATAAAGAGCCACGCTATTCAGATGGATTATGAATACAAGGGGGAGAAGTATATTTTAAACCTTATTGATACTCCGGGCCACGTTGATTTTTCCTATGAGGTTTCGCGTGCGATTGCCTCCTGCGAGGGGGCTTTGCTGGTTGTAGATGCTACACAGGGAATACAGGCGCAAACTATCTCCAATCTTTATCTGGCTATCAACCACGATCTTGAGATAATACCTGTGTTGAATAAAATTGACATGGATGCTGCAATGATAGATTCTGTTAAAGATCAGATCATTGAGCTTATCGGGTGCAAGGATGAAGATATTCTGCTTGCCAGCGGAAAGACCGGTGTTGGTGTTCCTGAGATTCTTGAGGCTATTGTTGAGCGAGTTCCTTCTCCGAAAGGGAGTGAAGATGCTCCTTTGCAGGCGCTTATCTTTGATTCGGTTTTCAACTCATTCAGGGGGATAATTGCCTATTTCAAGGTTGAAAACGGAGTCATCCGCAAAGGGGATAAGGTAAAGTTTGTCCATACCGGGAAGGAGTACGAGGCCGATGAGGTTGGAAAGCTACGGCTGAAGATGATCCCTACCGGAGAGGTGAGCACAGGAGATGTGGGATACATAATTTCCGGGATTAAGACCGCCAGCGAGGTGAAGGTGGGGGATACAATTACCCATCGGGAGAGGCCATGCAGCAGTTCAATTGCGGGTTTCGAAGAGGTTAAGCCAATGGTTTTTGCCGGGGTCTATCCTGTTGAGGCCGATGAATATGAAGATCTTCGCAACTCTCTTGAGAAGCTTCAGCTCAATGATGCTTCGCTTGTTTTTGAGCCTGAGTCATCGCTTGCTCTCGGGTTTGGTTTCAGATGCGGATTCCTTGGTCTGCTCCATATGGAGATTGTCCAGGAGCGCCTCTACAGGGAGTTTGACATGGATGTAATTACAACTGTTCCAAACGTATCCTACAAAGTCTACACCACACAGAAAGAGGTTCTGGATGTACACAACCCTTCCGGACTTCCTGCCCCGACACTTATTGACTACATTGAGGAGCCATACATTAGAGCCCAGGTTATTTCGCGTTCAGAGTATTTTGGAGTAATAATGAAACTCTGTCTCGACAAAAGAGGGATTCTTGTAAGCCAGAACTTCCTTACCAGCGAACGGGTTGAACTCAACTTCGACATGCCGCTTGCCGAGATTGTATTTGACTTTTACGACAAACTCAAATCGGTCTCAAGAGGTTATGCCTCATTCGATTACCATGTTACCGGCTACAAAGAGGCAGTTCTGGTAAAGCTTGACATTCTTTTAAATTCTGAGCAGGTAGATGCCCTCTCATGCCTTATTCACCGTGACCACGCCTACGACTTCGGACGCAAAATGTGTGAAAAACTCAAAGAGCTCATCCCGCGCCAGCAATTCGACATAGCCATCCAGGCAGCCATCGGCGCCAAAATCATTGCCCGCGAAACCGTAAAAGCCGTCCGTAAAGACGTAACCGCAAAGTGCTACGGCGGAGATATCTCCCGTAAGCGCAAACTTCTGGAAAAACAGAAGAAAGGCAAAAAGCGGATGCGTCAGGTCGGTAACGTCGAGGTTCCGCAAAGTGCATTCATGGCCGTCCTGAAACTCGACTAACCTTGCAACTCAACTAATCTTGCCAATGTTCTTGGTTGGGTGTTTGGTATTACTTATTTGGAGTGGCTAACTCGCCCTTCGGGCTCAGTCAGACGCATTTATACTAAGAAGATCCTACGACGCAATTCACTGCCTTGCCTTAAGCCCTGCGGTGCTGTCTCTCCCAAAAACCTTGTTGGTTACTCTGGTCAAAGAATATTTACGTCTCGATTCAAGGAAGATAATAGCTTGAATTTGAAAAGTAGGCATAAATTACCATCAATTTGAAAAGAATTTCTTCCCTCTGCTGAATAATACTCTTGATGTCGCTTATAGCTTTTTACTATAACAACTACATCTCTATAGAAGTGTAGGATTATTTTATGTTCTTCAAATACAAACCTTCAAATAAAGATTAAAGACGTTAACCAGACTAATATACAAATAATTAATTCTTTGTCAAAAACATTAAAATGAGGAACAGTTTTTCTAACTTTACAACCCAAAGATGTTTTATACTCCAAGTTATGGGTGCTGAAGCCAGAAATTATACTCAAAAAACCTTAAAAAGATTATATGGATTATCAGGAAATCAGTGTGCAGCACCTGATTGCAAAAGGTTATTAATTGCTCGCGATGAAAAATCAATTATAAGTAAAATCTGTCATATAGAGGCCGCAAGCGGAGAGGGTCCTCGATATAACAGATCAATGACAGATAAAGAAAGGGCTCATTTTGATAATTTAATTTTATTATGCGATGAGTGCCATACAATAATTGACAATAAAGAAAACGAAACTAAATATTCTGTTACTTTATTGAAAGAATGGAAGAAGAACCATGAAAGTAAATTTCTTCATGAACAACTCAGAAACCCATCGTTATTAATACAAGCAATCGATGCGATTGCAGATGCTGACTTTGGAAATTATACAATTAACGAAGAAAGTTTGCATACATTCGATATTTCTGATAAGATCGGCTATAACAATATCAAAAGAAATAAATGCTTAATTGAAGAATACGTAGGATATTATGGAAAGATTAATTCCATATACAGGGAATTAGAATCTCAAGGGAGTTTTAAGAAAGAAAATCTATTACGTAATATTCGTACTGTATATTTGAAAACGAAAGGCAAATATATTCAAGGGGTTTCAAACCCAATGCCAATAATTCAAGATAAAGCTGACGATATTATTGAAGAAATTGAGAATGTGTTTTTATCTTTGGTCGAAGATACAAACATTTATCCAGAAGACATATCTTTCGGTATTTCTGTTATATTGGTTGATGCTTTTATTCGTTGTAAAATTTTAGAAGAACCTCCAAAAATAAAATGATATTAGGCAAAGATATACATCCACAGAGGAAGATTTATTACCTTGGAGCTGTTATTATTGAGACTATAAAATCAACAGATAACAAAGGAAATGACTTCTTTTCGTTGTACCAACAAGTAAGTAAGAAAGAAAAAATTTCAATGAACTTATTTGCCTTGACATTAGATTGGTTGTTTGTTTTGGGACTCATAGAAAATAAAAAAGGTTTAATAAAAAAATGTTTTTAAAGTCACTTAAAATAGAGAATGGAAATACCATTGTGAGAGATATAATATTTCACAAAGGAATTAACCTTATTATTGACGAGACTAATACAATAGATAAAAAGGAATCAGGAAACAATGTTGGTAAAACAACTGTTATAAGGTTGATTGACTATTGTCTAGGAGGAAAAGGCGATAATATCTATAAGGATACAGAATTTGTTCAAAACACAAATAAGGAAGTTGAAAACTTCCTTAAGCAAAATAATATCATCATCACGTTGTTATTAGTTGATGATTTGGAAAATCCTCTGAATGAAATTTGTATAAAAAGGAACTTCCTAACGAGGAGCGATAAAATTATAGAGATTAATGGAGAACCGTATAAAGAAAAAGATGCCTTAACAAAAGAACTAAAAAAACGTATTTTTAACTCGGAGGAGGATAAACCCACTTTCAGACAAATCATTTCCAAAAATATCAGAGATGAAAAGAACAGACTTCAAAAAACGCTAATGGTATTACATCCCACGACAACCAAGGATGAATATGAGCCGCTGTTCCTTTTTTGGCTAGGAATAGAACTAAACATAGATACTTATAAGGACAAATTAAATAGAGATAGAAAAACTGAAGAAAATCTTCAAACTAGATTAAGGAAAGAAAGTACTCTATCAATGATTGAGCAATCACTTCTGGTAATTGAAAGGAGTATTCAGGAATTAACAATAAAAAAAGAGACCTTCAATATAAACCCTTCATTTGAAAAGGAGTTGTCTGAATTGAATCAAGTAAAATTCGATTTAAATAGATACTCAACCGAACTGAGTCGTTTAGAAATGCGGAAAGAGCTAATTGTTGAAAGTAAGATAGAGTTGCAAAGCGAGAAATCAAATATTGATATCACCCAAATCCAGAATCTCTATTATGAAGCAAAAGCATTAATTCCAAATCTTCATAAATCATTTGAAGACACATTGCGATTTCATAATCAAATGATTGATGAGAAATTAAAATATATTGTACGTGAATTACCAGATTTGGATAAAAATATTGCAGCGATAAAAAGGGAGATTAATCTATTGTTATCAAGAGAAAAGAATCTTGCAATTAATCTGAGAAAAAATGGAGCAACAGATGATTTGCAGAAAATAATCACAGAACTAAATTCGGAGTTTGAGAAAAAAGGGAAAAATGAAGAATTGAAAAGGCTTTGGGAACAATCAATTAGGAATGTTGCAGAAATCGACCAAAAACTTAGCCAAATTAATGAAAATCTTAATTCAAAGGATGAGTTAATACAAAGGAGAGTTGCAAAATTCAATGAGTATTTTTCAAACGTAACCTATAATCTTTATGGAGAAAGGGAAATATTAAGTGCAGATCCGACTGATAAAGGCTATGAATTTAAGATTACTCCAGTTGCGGGAAACCCTGGAACAGGAAAAAAGAAAGGACAAATAGCAGCGTTTGACCTTGCATACATACAATTTGCAGACAATATGAATATTCGATGTTTGCACTTTATTCTTAATGATCAAATTGAAAATATACACGATAATCAAATTGAAAACATACTAACTGAAATAGTTCTTCAAACAAATTGTCAATACATATTGCCTGTTCTTCGAGATAAACTTCCTAATGATATTGATATTGATCAATATGAAGTTTTAACTCTTTCTCAATATAACAAATTATTTAAGATTTGATCAGGCTAAATCACCCCTTTTCCATAGAACTGGGAGTATTCCAATTAGTAAGTTTTCAAAGAAAAAAGCCGGTTGAAACTGATTTCAACCGGCCTTTTTGTGTAGTATTGTTTGAGATTATTCGCGGAATTTTGCGAACTCTATATCATTCTGTGAGCGGGCTTTAAGCGCCTCATCTTTGTACACAACCTCTAGAAGCTTGGCAACATCGGACATTTTACCCTGACGTGCAGCGATAATTGCTTTCATGTAAGATGCGTGAGGGCATTTGCAAGTGATTGAAGCAGCAGCTTTGTCCAGCTGGTTGGTAAGAATGTAGGCAAGACCTTCGTTCTCGTTTTTGGTTCCGGCAAGTTTATTAACCGCATCACTGTATTTACCGTTCAGGATATCGAGAATTGCTGTGTTACGTTTTGCTTCAGGAAGTGTGCTTTTTGCAAACATCTCGGCAGCTGTTTTGTAATCTTTTTCACGAAGGGCAACAACACCGGCGTTGTTATAGTAGTATGCAGATGTTTTGTTTCCAACTTTTGCAAGGGCAACTTTAGCCTCGGTAACCTTGTTATTACTTAGTGAAACTGCAGCAAGATTGTTGTAGCCACGATCACATTTGAATTTGTCACCGGCTTTTTTGTACAGTGCAGCCTGTGTATCGTAATCGGCAAAAAGAGTAGCTGCATAAAGAAGAGCCTCCAGATCCATGATCTCGATATTGCTCTTTGCAAGATCTTTAAGTTCTTCATCGTTATAGTTCGTGTAATCTATATTTGCTATAACGCGAGCTCTTCTGAGTTCAGGAAGAATCTTATCGGCAAGGGTTTTGAACACCTTTGACATATTTTTGATCTCCCTCTCGCGGATCATAGGATCGCTGTACATCGAAAGAACACGAAGAATCAACTCTTTGTCCTGAATTGAAGAGGCAGCAACAAGCTCCTGGAACCCATCCCAGTCTTCTGCGATTGTCTCAACATTAACCGGAGCACCAATAGGGGCCTTTTTGGTAATCTTGTCAAAAGCACTCTTTGCAGTCTCGCCACGTTTGTCGGAAAGTTTTGAGTTTAATGTCGTAGGACCATCCGGTGAGGCATAGGCAACGATATCGGTGCTCTTAACATTTCTTCTGACATCTTTTTCAACGCTGGCAAGGAATTGTTCAAACTCTTTAATCTCAGCTTTGGTAAGCTCTTTAGGACGAACTATATGGCTGTTGATATCATAAAGAATCTGAGCCTCTTTCTTTTCTGTCAGGATTTTCTTGTAGTTGTTTGAAGTAATAACTGTTTCTCCCTCTGTGTGAACCAGCTTGTAGGTTGTGTTTGCACCATCGGCAAGTTTGTAAGGAGCAGGGAAGTCGTACTTTTTATCTTTATTCCATACTGCCACCCTTAACTCGAGATGAGACTTTTCCATTCCGGGTTTGTAGGCAAACTTAACAGTGTTTGTCACTTTGCCACCCATCTGGAAAATAGCCTGATAGTTGTCTGTAATCTTTTCACCCTGAAGCTTCTGAACAGGAGCAGCAACCTCACCACCCTGATATACAAGCACAGGAACAACCTCAAGAATAGCTCTTGAATGGAAGTACTTATCCGGGAAGTTCATTGTGTATGTTGCAGATATCTGATCG
Source organism: uncultured Muribaculaceae bacterium (assembly GCA_964521685.1). Taxonomy (GTDB): domain Bacteria; phylum Bacteroidota; class Bacteroidia; order Bacteroidales; family UBA932; genus Bact-08. Next base: position 82,651 of record CAZFTS010000005.1, on the reverse strand, counting down.
GCAACAACTTCCAGAATTTTCGGATTGCTTTCAACTGTAACCAGTTGTGAGTTTTTAGCCATTTTTGAAGGGTTGCTGCAAGAGATCATTGATATTCCAAGGATTGCAACCGCTAAGATTTTAAAAAGCTCTTTTTTCATTAGAATTATATTTAGTTGTTATTTCATTTAATAGTTTAATTTGCAACGGTGCTTTATTTACGAAAGCCGTAGCGACAAATATATATAAAAAAGTTTAAGAACCCTATTTAAATAACCCCTTTTGATCTCAAAAGTTCAATATCTCCGGGAGTGTCAATAGAGTGAGAAACATAGAGAGTTTCTGCCACTTTTATCCGAACGCCGTTCTCCAGCCACCTCAGTTGTTCGAGGTTTTCCGCTGTTTCAAGAGGAGTTGAACTTAGTGAAGCGATCTTTTCAAGAACCTCTCTCTTATATCCGTAAAGACCAATATGTTTGTAGAATGGAACTTTATCGGACCAATCCTCTGTCTTGTGATCCCGAACAAACGGAATTGGGGAGCGGCTGAAATAGAGGGCCTCACCGTTAAGTCCAAATACAACCTTAGGTGAATTGGGGTTGAAGATATCCTCTCCCGGAGCAAACCTCTTTGCAAGGGTTGCTATCTCTGTATCAGGAAAATCGAAGCAAGAGAGCAATTCAGAAATCTGAGCCGGTTCAATGAAGGGCTCGTCGCCCTGGATGTTTATAACGTAACTGCATCTCTCTCCATGCAGATTCTCTATTTTGTACATAGCTTCAAGCGCCCTGCTTGTACCGTTCGGATGTTCGGAGGAGGTCATAACTGCTCTTCCACCAAAGTTTTCAACTGCATCAAGAATCCTCTGGTCATCGGTAGCGACATAGACATGGTCGAACACTTTGCTGCACTGTTCGTACACCCTTTTAACCATCAGTTTGCCACCAATATCGGCAAGTGGTTTTCCCGGAAACCTTGTTGAAGCATACCTTGAAGGTATAATTGCCAGAAATTTCATTTTACCCTTTTAAAATTTCCCAAAGGTATAAATTTTATCTATTTTTGTGTGCTATGGATTTAAGATCAACAAAACTAAGATTTGATATAATTGGAGATAATCAGGCACTTAACAGAGCGCTTGAGGTTGCCGTGCAGGTTGCAACAACCGATCTTTCAGTTCTTATTACCGGAGAGAGCGGGGTGGGTAAAGAGGTAATACCGCAAATCATCCATATAAACAGCCCCAGAAAGCATAATCAGTACATTGCAGTTAACTGCGGAGCAATTCCGGAAGGGACAATAGATTCAGAACTGTTTGGCCACGAGAAAGGCTCATTCACAGGAGCATTCGAAACAAGAAAAGGGTATTTTGAGGTTGCCGACGGCGGGACGCTCTTCCTGGACGAGGTTGCAGAGTTACCCCTTTCCACGCAGGTAAGGCTGTTAAGAGTTATTCAATCGGGAGAGTTTATCAAGGTAGGATCTTCCAAGGTTCAAAAGACTGATGTAAGGGTAATTGCAGCAACAAATGTCAACCTTGTCAGGGCCATCGAGCTGGGCAAATTCCGGGAAGATCTATATTACAGATTAAATACCGTTCCTATAACCGTACCCTCTTTAAGACACAGAAAGGAGGATATTCATCTGCTTTTCAAGAAATTTGCACTTGACTTTGCCGATAAATACAAGATGCCCCCCATTCGCCTGACCCCCGATGCCGTTCAGGCGCTGGAGGCATACAGATGGCCGGGTAACGTGAGGCAACTTAAGAGTATTGCCGAGCAGATATCTGTAATTGAGCACAACAGAACAATCGGATTGGATCTGCTTAAGAAGTATCTGCCTCAGGAGGCGCCGAACCATCTGCCTATGAGAACGGAGGGACATGGACAGGACTATCTGACAGACAGGGATATTATTTTCAAAATACTTTACCAGCTCAGACAGGAGGTTGAGGAGCTTAAAAACAGAGCTGTAAAGGAGCCGGTAGCACCTCCGTCAATAATCTCTACAAATCAAAACCTTTCTGGGTCAATTGATGAGACTTCCGTTGTCGATTACGAAGAGGATTTCGATAATGAAGAGGGTTTAAACGAGAGAGCATCATTGTCAATTCAGGAGGTAAGTGCCGACCTTATCAGAAAGGCACTTGAAAGAAACAACGGAAAGAGAAAACTTGCCGCTCAGGAACTTGGGATATCGGAGAGGACTCTTTACAGAAAAATCAAAGAGCTAAACCTTGATTTATGAAGAAGATCGCAATACTAACATTAATCGCCATTACACTCTACTCCTGCGGAATCTACTCTTTCGCAAGTACTTCGCTTGCTGCCGATGTGGCATCGATCACAGTCTTCAACATTGAGAACAGAGCGATGAGAATAAATCCGGCGTTAAGCAATAAACTCACCGAGACTCTTAAAGATAAGTACAGGCGGATGACCAAACTCAAAATCGAGAATGAAAGCGGGGATCTTCTTGTAGAGGGGCAGATAACAAGTTATGAAACATCGTCAATCGCAGTTACCGCACAAGAGGTTGCTGCTCAGAACAGATTAACGGTTACTGTAAAGATCACCTTTACAAATGTGAAATACCCGAAAGAGAACTTTGAGAAAAACTTTGTAGCTTTTGAGGACTATCCATCTACATCATCCCTGGACGCGGTTGAATCAAGACTTGTTGAGAGTATTGTGGAAAAGCTTACTGAGGAGATTTTTAATGCAACGGTAGCAAACTGGTAAAATGGCAGAAAACAATATATCGGTCATAGAGAAGTATATAACTAAATATCCCTGGTTTTCAATAGGCTACATTGAGGCATACAGAACTATGTGCTCAATGGAGGCCGAACTTGGAGAGGCCTACTTGACAAAAGCCGCATCACACGTCTGGTCCAGAAGCAAACTCTATGAGATTTACAGATATTCAAATAACAGAGAGCTCCCGGCAGAAATTCCTCAAATCAAACCGGCAGTAAAAGAGCAGATAGTGGTTGAGAACGCACCTATAGTGGTTGAGAACGCACCTGTCGTTGTAGATAGTGCTCCGGTAGTGGAAGAGAGCACCCCGGAAATCGTACCGCCGGTTATTGAATCAAAAGAGCTTAGAGCCCTCAAAGAGGTTAATCTTGCACCGCAACAACCAAAACCACAGATTAATAAATCGGAAGATTTAATAGAATTCGATGACGAGGGGATAGACGGAGATGAGATTCTTCTTGAAGGAAACTCATTTGTGATCACTGAACAGAAACCGAAATTTGTGCTGGCCGGAGGGGATTACTTCAGTAAAAAAGATTTTGAACAAATTGAGCTTGACACATCTAAGCCACTGGACAGCTTTATTGCAGAGAAGCCTTCACTCCTGAGATCGGCAATGAGCGGGAAGAGCATTAAACCAATTCCGGAAGAGGAGCTTAAAGAGGATCAAAACTTTGAAGATGCCTCCTTCTATACCGAAACTTTGGCAACAATATATGTGGAACAGGGTTTCTACAAAAGAGCCTTAGATGTTTATGCAAAACTAATTTTGTTATTTCCGGAAAAAAGTGCTTACTTTGCGACCCTTGTAAAAGATATTAAGAACAAATATAACACATAATAGAAATGTATACAGTTATCGCTATTATTATTGTCATTGCCAGCGTTTTGCTCACAATAGTCGTATTGGTACAAAATTCAAAAGGCGGCGGACTTGCTGCAAACTTCGCATCAGGAAACCAGACCTTCGGGGTTCGTCAGACAGCAGATTTTCTTGAAAAAGCAACATGGACACTTGCAATTGCAATAATTGTTCTGTGTGTTTTAGCAACAGCATTTGTATCTACAGGCAATACTCAAAAGAAAAACTCAATTCAGGAGAGAATCGAGAATAGCGCACCTGTACAGGGGCAGCCTGAATTCCCGACAACACCTGCTCCGGAGACTCCGAAACCACAAGGCGGGACACAAAACTAGAAAATTTTCGAAAAATTTTCTCGCAGAATATGAGCGCGTTATGAAAATAACGCGTTTTTTTATTAAAAAAATAGTACTATGTGATACAAGGTAATAAAATATTTACATATATTTGCAGTACCGAATTCTATGTGGTATTAAATATTATTTTTAAAAAAATGAAAAAAGTTGTGACAGTAGGTATAGGCGGAAGATCCTTTGTAATTGATGAGGATGCCTATCAGAAATTGAATCTTTATCTCTCCAGGTTCAAAGAGAGAACCAAAATGGGAGTGCAGTCTTCAGATGTTATGGAAGACCTTGAGCAGAGAATCGCAGAACTATTTACCGAAGCTCTGGGCTCAAAACTTGAGGTTGTAAATATTACCATGGTCAACAATATTATCGGACAGCTGGGTATGCCAGACGGCGAGCCAATGGAAGATGATTTTGGTTTTAAGGGAGAACAACCGGCTTTTGCTCCGGTCAGAAAACTTTACAGAGATCCCGACGATAAAACTGTCGGAGGTGTATGTAGCGGCCTGGCCCACTACCTGAATGTGGATGTCGTTCTTATAAGGGTATTGTTTGTAATAACCCTCATAATTGGTGGAGCAGGATTCTGGGCATATATTATTATCTGGATAGTTGCACCTGTGGCATATACAGCAGCCCAGAAGTGTGAAATGAGAGGTTTGCCCGTAACGGCTGAGAATCTCAAAAGATTTACTACATATTATAAATAGAGGAGCCATGAACGAAATAAACACAGATAACTTAAAATCGCAGATGCGTAAAGGGGTTCTGGAGTATTGCATACTAAGCATACTCAGCAACAACGACGCATACGCCTCATCTCTCATTGCAGAGCTTAAGGATGCGAAGATGATAGTTGTGGAGGGGACACTTTATCCGCTTCTTACACGTCAGAAAAACCAGGGACTGTTAAGCTACAGGTGGGAGGAGTCGCAACAGGGTCCGCCACGTAAGTACTATTCAATAACAGAAAAGGGGAGAGAACTGCTTGCAGAGATGGACTCTGCATGGGAGGAGATAGTTGAGACACTTGCATTATTAAGACATAAAAAAGAGGTAAAATGAAAAAAGTTATAAAAGTCAGCATTGGCAATCTCGCCTTTACGGTTGAGGAGGAGGGATTCCTTCTCATTAAAGGTTACCTTGATGTTCTGCACGACTATTATGACAACAAGGAGAACGGCGACGAGATTATCGAGGGGATAGAAGAGCGTATCGCAGAGCTGTTCGTTGAGAAATGCGGTTCAAATACAGTTGTATCTGCCGAAATTATAAAAGAGGTCATCTCGATTCTGGGCAGACCTGAGACAATTTTTGACGAGCAGAGTGACACAAGAAGTGCAGGAACCGGCCGTCAAACCCGTTATATTCCCAAGAAGCTTTACAGAAACACAGACAACAAGATTCTTGGAGGAGTCTGCTCCGGAATAGGAGCCTACTCGGGTCTTGATGTAACTCTAATCAGAATTATTTTTGTCGTTCTCTTATTTGGCTTCTCGGCATTCCCGTTTTTCCATTTTGGAGGATCTGTTATGGTTATAGCCTATCTGGTTATGTGGATAGTTATTCCAGAGGCTAAGACAGTTGAACAGAGGTGCTCAATGTATGGCGAACCAATGGATCTCTCAAATATACAAAGCAGTATTAAAAGAGAGGCGAAAAGAGCAAGCCGCGGAATTAAAAGAGCCGGTCGTGAAGGAGCCTCGGCGCTGGAGGGAATAGCTCTGGTTCTGGCCAAAGCATTCTCCGTAGTTCTGATATTTATCTCGCTCTCAGCAATGGCCGCACTATCCTTTGTTTTTCTTGGAGTAGAGATATTTAAAGGAGTTTTGCCGCTGAATCTGCTCGATTATGTTACACTCGGTATCGAGAATACCCTCTTTATGAAGATAGCCTTAATGGGAATTATCTTCCTGCCGTTTGTTGGGATGTTATGGGGCGGAATTCAGATCCTATTCGGAATTCGTTCACCAAGAGTACGTCCGGGAATCGTTATCCTTCTACTGTGGGTTACATCAATAATTGGATTTACCATAAGTGTATCAAGGGCAAGCCGCCCATATTGGAATGAGGCCCGTGAAATCACAGAGACACCAATCGCAAAACATCACGACACAATCTATGTAAAATTCGAACACACAAACCCCGTTCCTTTGAAAAGAGTGTTTATGGATGCCGGATACTCAGATTTCTCAATTATGTGGATGGATGAAAATGTCGATGGTGGAACCGTAGTCTCCTTCCCTTCAATAAGGGTTGTAAAACAGAGTGCCGATGAGCCCTCTCTGTTGAAAGTCAGAAGCTATGCCCATGCCTACTCCTATGCCGAAGCATTGGATAAAGCACGTAAAGAGCTCCCGTCATTTACATTGCAGGACTCTCTCCTGACAATAAAATCAAAAACCTTCAGCAAAGAGAATAAGTGGAACGGAACCCATCAGAGGATCACAATTTATATCCCCAATGATGTGGAGGTTGTTGTTCAGGAACCATTGAGACATGATTTCAAACATGTTATGAGAAAAGAGTGGTTCTTTAACAGCGAAGACAGAAGCTACAATGAAGATTGGGGCAACTGGGATGAAAGATGGCGCCGCAAGTTTGAGCGAAAATGGGAAAACAGATTTGACGACTAATAAATAAGCAGAGGCTATCTGAATTTCAGGTAGCCTCTGTTAAGTTTTCTTATCGAACTTTAAACAGAGCTATTACAGGATTATCCTCATCTTTTAAATTATCAGCAATTTTCTTTAATTGTGGAGATGTACTGTTTTTGGAAACATACTCTTTAAAGTCGGTAGCTAAAATCATATGAGAGCCAGTATTGTCTCCGGAAAGATGGTGTACTACCACGGGAGGCCCATTTAAAATATCATCCCGAAATCCGGGGATCCCTTTTATCGGTTGGTTGAGTAAAGTAAATTCACCGGTTTTCTTGTTAAATAACCCATATGCATCCTTTCTCTCTACTACCATATCAAAAGTTAACCACCTTTTACCAACAAATGGCTCGTGTGCATATTCGCCCAATTGAACGTATAAGAATAAAAAATTATCATTCTCTATATAATAATGACTGTTTATTGTAATTGGTCTACCAGGATTTTCTGATGAAGTGGATTTTTTATTGTCAGAGTCCCTGTACTTCCCATAATCAATATGATATCTGGGGTATGTCCCTTTTTCATGGTCAATGGAAAAGATTGCATTACCCAGACCAGAGCAGATTCTTAAAGAATCATTATAATAATTGACGAAAATAAGATTTGAACCTAGATTGTTAATTACTCTGTTACCGACATATTTTGTCTCACTGGATTTATTCATCTTTATATCGGGAGTCGGAATCATTTGTCTGATATTGGAAAGAGTATCAACTACAAGTGCAAAATACTCAATATCATTTTTGGTTATTCTGTTGGAAATCCTCATTAAAAACAATGAATTTGATAATTGCTCTACTCTACTAGTGCTTAAATCAACGGGATTTTTAAGTAAAATATTACTTAAAAATGTACCCTCCGGGCTGTACCTCTTTATAGATGCTATGTTTCCTTTCGATTCAAAAACATTGATATTACCGGTTCCCTTTTCTATTAAAATAAGCCCATCTGTATACTCCTGAGGCCCCCTGCCATTTCTGTTAAAAGTAAAAAGGAACTTTCCTGTCGAATCAAAAACCTGTAAGATAGTTCTTGAAAATCTGACATAAATACGTCCATTTTCATAGAACACTACTGCACCTTTGCCAATTAAAGAGCTTTTGGTTGTTTCAAGTGGAACATATTTTATGTCGGTGGCAATTTCAGAAATATTAACAATTCTCCCCTTGCCTACGCTTTTACCAATATCGATTGTTTTTAAATCAGGATTATCAACCTGCTTGCCCTGTTTTGTGTTTTTGCATGAACAAAGGCACACCGTCAGAGCGATTAATAAGAATATTTGCGTTCTCATTCTCATTTTTCTATAAACAAAAAGATGTTCTCCAACCGCTCATTCCTGTTAAAAAAGAATATTATTTGGATAAAAACTTTATCTGATTTTTATCAGAAAAACTCCTCCGAATTTATTTATTAAAATTTAATAAACCAAATATTTACAGAGATTTTTTCTAAGAAATTTTCTTAAAAACCCCGTTTTGCCCGGCAAATGCAGGGTTTCCTCAATATTTTAATTTTTAGAATTTTATCAAATTTGATCTGAAAACTGTGAAATGTGAACACAGGATATAAAAAAAGGTGTCCGAAAACCTATTTCCGGACACCCAGTTTTGTTAAATCGAAAACTTAAATTATCCCCAGCTCTTTGCCCACTTTTGTGAATGCGGCAACGCATTTGTCAAGATGTTCCGTTTCGTGTCCGGCGCTTATCTGCACACGGATTCTTGCCTGGTCTTTCGGAACGACAGGGAAGTAGAATCCTATGACATAAATTCCCTCTTCCAGCATCTTTGCTGCAACAATTTGGGAGAGCTTTGCGTCATATAGCATCACTGCGCAAATTGCCGATTGTGTAGGCTTGATATCGAATCCGGCCGCCATCATCTTCTCAACAAAATACTTTGTGTTTTTGTGGAGTTTGTCCTGCAGTTCATTGGTCTTTGACATCATATCAAACATTGCGCTTCCTGCAGCTGCTACCATTGGAGGTATAGAGTTGGAGAAGAGATATGGTCTTGAACGTTGACGTAACATCTCAATTATCTCTTTTTTACCGGTTGTGAATCCGCCTATTGCACCGCCAAATGCCTTCCCGAGTGTTCCTGTGATTATCTCTATCTTGCCGCGAAGGTCAAACAGTTCGGTTGTTCCGCGGCCTGTCTCACCTACAACGCCTGCAGAGTGTGATTCATCTACCATGACCATTGCGTTGTATTTATTTGCCAGTTCATAGATCTTGTCCAGAGGGGGAACATTGCCGTCCATTGAGAATACTCCATCAGTAACAATGAGCCTGAATCTCTGGGCCTGTGCAACTTTGAGGCAATTTTCAAGCTCCTCCATGTTGGCGTTGGCATAACGGTAACGCTGTGCTTTACAGAGTCTCACACCATCAATAATAGAGGCATGGTTCAGAGCATCGGAGATAATTGCATCCTCCTCTCCAAGAAGAGGCTCAAAAACGCCACCGTTTGCATCAAAGCATGCTGCATACAAAATGGTATCCTCGGTTCCGAAAAACTGAGCGATCTTCTGCTCCAGCTCCAGGTGAAGATCCTGGGTGCCGCAAATAAAACGGACGCTTGACATACCGAATCCTTTGGTCTGAAGAGCGTTAACGGCAGCATTCACAAGAACCGGACTATTTGACAGCCCAAGATAGTTGTTGGCACAGAAGTTTAAAACCTCCTGACCGGTATTGACCTTGATCTTAGCCTGCTGTGGCGTAACAATCACACGCTCCTTTTTATAAAGGCCCGCTTCGGTTATACCGTTAATCTCCTTTTTTAGGAACTCCTGAAAATTTTGATACATATAATTGAATTTTAAATATTTAATAATGTCTTAACAAAAT